>JAHJJX010000026.1 GCA_018822665.1 bacterium | reverse complement strand
TGAGTGATGTTTTTACCGTCGGAATCGTTGGGCGCATAGAAGATGGAAAAGGGCAGTATTTAGTCATAGAAGCCGTGAAAAAACTTCTTGGAGAGGGTGTAAATGTTCAGGCGCTTATCGTCGGTCATGCTATGAATGATGAGTATCTGCAAAGTTTAAAAGAGGGTGTCAAGCAAGAGAATCTTGAACAAAAGATTATTTTTACCGGTTTTACAAGAGAAGCTCAAAAGCTGATGCAGCTTTGTGACACGCTTGTTTTGGCAACTGACAGAGAGACTTTCGGTTTGGTTTTGATTGAAGCGATGGCATGTGGAATCTGCGTTATCGGGACAAATAATGCAGGGCCGTTGGAGATAATAGACGACCATCAAACCGGACTGCTGTTTAATAAACGTGACAGTGATGATTTGGCCGAGAAAATTAAGCTTTTAGCAGAAGATGAGACGCTGAGAAATGCACTGGCAAGGTCTGGAAAAATGAAAGCAAATGAGGTGTTTGAGAGCAAAAAGCAGTTTGAAAAGCTTTATAAAATATTGTGCGATTGAAGGGGAAAATATATTGAATACATTTAGTTTCATACATAAGATGAGAAATAAAATCAGAGTTGACAAAAGTACTTTTTTGGATATCTCAAAAAACGCGAAGATTGTTAACTGCTCCATCACTGTACGCGGTCGCGAAAATAGATTAATCATCTCCGATAAAGCAATCTTGCGAAATGTAATTTTAGAAATTATGGGGAATAATTGCACAATTGAAATTGGCAAAAAAAGCATGATAGGCGATAACTGTTATTTGAGTGCAAAAGAAGAGGGAATCCAATTAATTATTCAAGAAGATTGCGGACTTTCCAGAAATGTTAAAGTGATGACGTCGGATGGACATCCTATTTTTCAGGATAAGGTAAGAATCAATCCTGCAAAAGATATCGTCATTGAAAAACATACATGGATTGGGGATAATGTGACTATTTTAAAAGGTGTTCACATCGGAAGCGGCTGCGTGATAGGAATTAACTCTACCGTTGTCAAAGATGTGCCTCCTCACTCCATCGCTGTGGGGAATCCTGCTAAAGTTGTCAGAGAAAACATTGAATGGAAGGCAGAACTGTAATGAAAATTTTATTTATCAATATACCAAAATCAGACTATTTACAAGAATTTTTATATTCAGGTTTATGTAAAGTTGTCGGAGCGCAAAATATTACCCAATATCCTTGGAATGTAAGAACACACCTCAATCACAGAGCATATCCGAAAAATTTAAGCAAGTTTAGCATCTCCAATCTCGGCAAATCCATTCAATCCCAATTGAATAAAAAATTTGATGTTGTGATTGTTGCAGCCTGTAATCCCTACACATTAAAAAAATATTTTGAAATTATGGATACTATTGATGAAAATATTCCAAGAGTATTTATAGACGGAGGGGACTTTCCAAAGTTAGCCGGCGATTTAGACAGGCTTGGAGGACGAGATGTTTATGAGAAGATTCTTGCCAAAAAACCATTTGATTTGATATTTAAAAGAGAATATGTTTTAGATGAAGAGTATGCACCCAATGTTTTTGCTTTGCCAATGAGTTTTAATTATGATTTGATACCGAAATTAAAGCATGAATATAAATACGATGTTGCTTTTTGGGCGGTTGAAACAGCCAAAATACGAAGTGACGCATTGGATTTGCTCCAAGATAAATTTGATTGCAAAAGCAACGGAACGGTAAGAAATCAGATAATGAAGAAATACAAACGCAAAGGGCAGTTTTATCTTCAAGAGATTCACAGTGCAAAAATAGGTTTAAATTTCAGAGGCGGCGGCTGGGACACAGTTCGTTTATGGGAGCTCGCAGCGATGGGGTGTTTTATTATATCTCAGAGATTAAATATTAAAATTGAGCCGCCTTTTGTTGATAAAGAAGATATTGTGTATTGCAAAGATGATTTGAGTGATTTGGTGGAGTTGTGTGAATATTATCTAAAACACGAACAAGAGAGGGAGCAAATCGCAAAAAATGCCAGAGCTAAAGTTGAAAAGTACCATACAGACAAGGCTAGAGCAGAATTTGTATTAGAAAAAATAAGTAGTTTAAAAAAATCTTCTTGAGAGAAGAAGCTATTTTTTCAAACTCAAATAGAGGAAAAACAAGCGTTTTATATTCTGTATTTTTTTGAAGAAATTGAGATTGGATTGTAAAACTAACCTCGCATACATTTTAAACATTTTAAATGTTTTGATTTGGGCAGATTGGTATTCCAGAAGCGACAAATTTATAATTTTAATAGTAATGTTAGATTTCAATAAGCTTTTTTCATCAATTTTATATTTTTTTAATAGATAATTGAAAAATCTATTTTCAATATTTATTCTTTGGTAGCTGTATAAATAATTTTGCTCAAAACTATTTCCGCAATAGGCATTTTTATCATGAACTCTATACTCTATAAGCGGTTCGTGGAAATAATATTTTTTTGCACCGCAGATGGAAGAGCCCCAATTAAGACACTCATCTGCCCTTGTAATCCAGTCCGTTTCAATATCAAGAGGCAAAATCTTTTCTAAAAGGGAGCGCTTCATAGATATTGTCGATGTTTCGCCTCCCACGGCTTTTTTAAAGTACAAGTAACTCAAAATACTATAACCGATATTTTGACTCTTTTTATAGCGTTGCAAGAGTTCTTTTTTACCATCAGTATAAAATTTTTCAAGAGCACAAAAAAC
>JAHJJX010000003.1 GCA_018822665.1 bacterium | reverse complement strand
TGTCGCTGTACCTTCTGCCATGATTTTAGAACCTTTAGTAATAACGATAAAGTCATCACCCGTTGTATCTCCAAACACTACTGTTCCCGGTTCGATTGTTAAAGTCGCACCATTTTTAACTTTTACTAAACCGTCAACTTTGTACTGTTTACCGCTTTTTAGAGTAGTATCTGTTGTGATATCTCCAGATAAAGTAGTTGTATCTACATTAGCTGTATCATACGTAAGATATGTCGGATGACTTGCAAAATTTACTATCGTAGTATTTGTGTCGGTTGTATTTATATCCGTAGTATTTGTATCGGGTATAACTGTAGCCGGCGGTGTTGAGCTTCCGCTGTCACCACAGCCTGTGAACGATATCATTGTTGCCGCTAAAGCGCTAAGAACTATCTTTGTATTTAATTTCATGTAATAAACTCCGTTGAAAAATTTGTGGCATTTTAAAAAAAGTTTATTACTTCAATATTTCCAGTTGGTGACAGATTAGTAACATATAAAATGAATTCATTACTTAAATTTATCTGCGGGATAATTTACTCTTTGTCTCTCATGGAATAGTCTAAACACATGTATGTTGAAAAACATCAAGCGTAGCTGTTCCTCGTAAGTCTAAAGTTTTTCCTCTAAGAGTTAATGCAATATAAACATCATTTTAGATAAAATACAAAAATTTTAACGCGATGATTATTGGAGACTTTGAATGAATGCTGCCAAATATATTTGGATGAATGGTAAGTTTGTAGCTTGGGATGATGCTAAAACCCATGTACTTTCACACACGATACACTATGGAAATGGTGTAATTGAAGGAACAAAAGCATATAAAACCGCAAAGGGTTATGCAATTTTTCGTTTAAATGATCACACAAAAAGATTAAAAGAATCTGCAAAAATGACCATTATGAACATACCATATAGTATTGAAGAGATGAATCAAGCTCAGATAGAACTTATTAGAAGAAATGAGTTTAAAGGGGACAATGTTTATCTTCGTCCATTTGCATTTTTAGGTTACGGAGTTATGGGCGTTTACCATAAAGAAGCTCCGGTTGAGACTGTCATGGCCGCTTGGGAGTGGGGCGCTTACCTTGGTGAAGAGGGGATGCGAAAAGGAATTAAACTTAAAATTGCTTCTATGACTCGACCTTCTAATACTTCAAATATGGGCAAAGCAAAAGCAACGGCAAATTATTTAAACTCACAAATGGCTAAGTATGAAGCCATAGATTGCGGTTATGATGAAGCACTTTTGCTTGACGACCAAGGTTATGTGGCAGAGGCAAGCGGAGCCAGCTTTTTTATGGTTAAAGACGGTAAATTAATTACCCCTCCAAATGATAACTCTCTTGAGTCCATAACTCAAAAAACAGTAATAGAGCTTGCCGAATATTTTGGCATAGAAGTTCTTCGTCGTCGCATTTCAAGAGAAGAGGTTTATATTGCAGATGAAGCATTTTTAACCGGAACGGCAGCGGAGATAACACCTGTTCGTATAATTGATGCAAGAGAAATCGGTGCTGGTACTCGTGGAGAGATGACAGAAAAAATTCAAAGTGCATACTTTGATATAGTGTTTGGTCGAAATAAAGATTTTGAACATTATTTAACATATATTTAACCATATATAAAAATTAAGGATATTAAATGGCATCAGATATGAATGACTACTTTAACAAGAAGAAGAGTGAAGACAGCAGTTTTGGAAAAAAGTCTAGCGGCGGCTCAGGTGGCGGAAATGGTCCTCAAATGCCAAAGATAGATTTTAATTTTGGTGGAAAAGCAGGTTTAATATATTTTTTAATTGCCATTGTTGTTCTTTTAGTTTTAGCAAAACCTTTTACAATCATCCAAGAGGGTGAAAGAGGTATTTTGAGTACAAACGGTAAGTATCAAGACCAAGCACTTCTTCCGGGGCTTCACTTTATTATTCCGGTGATTCAAAAAGTGTATACGGTAGATACAAAAGTTCGTATTATTAACTATGCTTCGGCAATAGAAGCGAGTGGAGGCAATGCAGCAGGTATTAATGTCAAGCCTTCAATTACGGTACTTGACAAGCGCGGTTTGCCTGTTTCTATTGAACTTACCGTTCAGTATAGACTTAACTCACAGTTTGCAGCTCAGACTATTTCAAACTGGGGATTTAGCTGGGAAGATAAAATTATCAACCCTGTAGTGCGTGATGTTGTCCGCAACGTTGTCGGTAAATATGATGCAGAATCGCTTCCTCAAATGAGAAATGCAATTGCGGTTGCTATTGAGACAGATATTAGAGAGAGTGTGGCAGGACTTAAAAATACTCCGGCAGAACTTCAGTCCGTGCAGCTTCGTGAAATAATTTTGCCTCAAAAAGTAAAAGACCAAATCGAGAGAGTACAAATCGCTAAACAAGAGGTTCAAAAAGCAGAACAAGATGTTGAGCGTGTGAAACAAGAAGCATTCAAACGTGCGGCAGAGGCTGAAGGTATGGCACAAAAAGCTAGAATTGAAGCTCAAGGTATTGCAGATGCAGTAACGATTGAAGCGGATGCGAAATCAAAAGCGAATTACCTGATTTCAAAATCTTTGACTCCTCAGCTTTTACAACTTGAGCAATTGAAAGTGCAGGGTGCATTTAATGATGCTCTTCGTGAAAACAAAGATGCAAAAATATTTTTAACACCTGGCGGTTCAACTCCAAATATTTGGGTTGACATGAAAGATGCAAAACAAAGAACAACGACAGCGGCATCTGAATAAGTAATACAATGCAAGCAATATTAAATAGAATTGACTGGCAAAAGAGTAATCTTTTACCGGTCGTGGTTCAAGATGTGCAAAATAATGAAGTTTTAATGATGGCTTATATGAATAAAGAAGCTTTAGAACTTTCGCTTACTACAAAAGTAGCACATTATTTTTCCCGCTCAAAAAAACGTATATGGAAAAAAGGTGAGAGCAGCGGACATATTCAAAAAATTCACTCCTTCAACATTGATTGCGATAACGACACTCTTTTGATTAAAGTGATTCAAGAGGGGGTTGCTTGTCATACCGGTCGACGCTCATGTTTTTTTACAGAACTTCAGAGTGGTGAAATAAATTCAGAAGTTCAAGTTGATTCCCAAGCAATGTATGGTGTTATAGATACTCTTTATCACACCATACAAGAAAGAAAAAATGCAGACCCCGCTTCTTCGTGGACTGCAAAATTATTTTCCAAAGGTGACAATACAATTTTGAAAAAAATTGTTGAAGAAGCCGGAGAGTTTAGTTTCGCTTACAAGGATGATGATGAAGCCGAAATGATTTATGAAGCCGCAGACTTAACATACCATGTATTGGTTGCTCTTGCTGCTAAAAACATCTCACCTGATCGTATTAAACAAGAACTATCCCGTCGTTTTAATATGAGTGGAATTGTTGAGAAAAATTCTAGAGAATCATGAAAGAAAAACTTACTGCTTTTATTCATAATTTAATCCTATACGATTATATTCTTTTTGGCAGTGTCTTCGTACTTTTTATACTTTTTATTATTTTAGGAATAGTAGTCCGCAGAAAAGTAGGCCTTTCAATATTTTTGGTGCTTTTTTCTTTTGCATTGCTATTTTTAGGTCCAACACTCGGATATATCAAAATGCACGAATATCTTTTTAAAAACAGTGTCAATCTAACAAGTCAAATGAAGTTAAATTTTACACAAGCAGTTGTTGTTAAAGGCACTTTGACAAATGAATCAAAATTTGACTTTCAAAGTTGTGTAATAACTGCGAATGCTTACAAAGTAAGTGGCAATGCTATCAAGGATTTGATTTTTCCTTTTAACCCCTTTGTAAATATGTCGATTTTAGAAAGTGATGTATTGCGAGGTGAGACAAGAGAGTTTAAGATAATAGTTGAACCTTTTAGTTATGCAAAAGATTATAATATTTCTTTAGGAGCGAATTGCAAATGATTACTTTATTTAATGTTTGGCACTATCTGGTTGTCGGGATCATTCTTTTAATACTTGCGTTGAGTATTGTAGCTGCATTTAAACAGCCTAATAAAAAATTGCTTATACCGATGATATTTTCTGTTACTTTGGTTGCTGCACTTATGCTTGGCTTTGGAATAATGGCTGTGGATAAATATACGAAGATTGTAAAACTTTACAAAATGGAAAATAAAAGATTGCTCGGTATTGAAAAAATAGTGTATACGGGAATTGTAAAAAATGAAGGCAATTACGATATAGGGGAAGTTGTTTTTGAGATAAAGCTTGTTAACAAGGGGCATGCAACGGGCAATGTAAAAGCGGGCTCTTTTTTCAGTCCAAGTGGTTTTGCCGATTTTTTTGGCGGTTCAAATATTCTGTACAAGCCTCAATCGATTACAAAGAAATTTGTAGTGGCAAAGAATTTAAGACCGGGAGAAGCTGAGTCGTTTAGAGTTTATTTTGATTACCCGCCTTATTTTAGAAGTGTTGCACATTTCGGCTCAGTAACGGGACGCTGATTTTTAGTATTTTAAACCTAATTGCTTAAGTGTTTTATTGATATTTTTGATTTGAATGTTTTTATCTCTGCACCATTCTGGAGCGAGCAGGGAACTGTCGTTAATTCCTGCCGTAACTCTTTGAACAGATACCATTTTTGGTTTCATTTTCAAAGATTTTACTAAAATATCCAAATATTCCTCTTCGCTGATTGGAGTGAATACCCCTTTAATAAAATCATTTGCAAGAGCTGTTTTTTTGACGACATACAGAGGATGATATTTTACAGAGTCAATACCCCATTCATAAGCCTGTTTAGAGGTCTCGAGCATCATATCTTTGTTTTCATCAGGTAAACCAAAGATAAGATGACCGCAAACATTCAGCCCCTTTTCTTTTGATTTTAAAATCCACTCTTTTACATTGGCACTGTTATGTCCTCTGTTTATCTTTTCTAAAGTTTCATCATAGACTGATTGAATGCCAAACTCAATCCATATCTCTTTGTTTTTATTGAGACATGCCAAGTAGTCAAGGGTTTCTTCTGTTATGCTGTCTGAGCGCGTGCCTATGCTAAGTCCTATAACATCAGGAAATGACAGAGCTTTGTCATAAAGGGCTTTGAGTGTTTCAAAGGGAGCATAAGTATTTGTAAAAGACTGAAAATAAACAAGAAATTTTTTAGCGCCGTACTCTTTGGCTTGTCGCTTACTTATTGCATTAAACTGAAGTTCAAGCTGCTCAAGTTGTTTTTGCAGATATGGATTTTCTTTTGATTTTAAATTGAGGTGAAAGCCTTTGAGCGACTGTGCCTGACCGGTACTTGCACTGAAGGAATCATTTTCGCAGAATGTACAGCCGCCCTTTGCGACTGTTCCATCTATATTTGGACATGTGAAACCGGATATATTTATACCGACTTTGTAAACTTTACAGGCATATTTATTATGAAGATAATTGCCAAAAGTGTAAATTTGTTCCAAAAAAATCCTTAACTAAACTATATATTCGCCAGTAAAGCAAGCTGTACAATAGTCATCTGTTTGTGCATTTACACTTCTAAGGAGTGCAGCAGAATCAAGATAAGCTAAAGAGTCCGCTTCAATGAATTGACAGATTTCATCTGTCGTCATATTTGCAGCAATAAGCTTATCTTTATCCGGCGTATCTACTCCATAAAAGCAGGGGTCTGTTGTAGGAGGGCTGGAAATTCTCATATGAACTTCAGTAGCCCCAGCTTCTTTAAGCATTTTTACAATTCTTCTTGAAGTTGTTCCACGAACAATAGAATCATCAATGACTATAATTCTTTTGCCTTTGATTGTATCCGTCATAGGAGAGAGTTTCATTTTTACTTTTAAATCTCTCATCTCTTGCGTCGGTTCAATAAAGGTTCTACCTATATAATGATTTCTCATAATTCCCATCTCGTAAGGAATTCCGCTCGCTTGTGAATATCCAATAGCAGAAGGAACGCCACCATCTGGAACAGGTATCACCATATCAGCTTCAACAGGTCTGATTTTTGAAAGTTCCGCACCCATGTTTTTTCTCATTTGATAAACACTTTGACCGAATACTTTTGAATCAGGTCTGGAAAAATAAACGTATTCAAATATGCATTTTTTAGGAGTCGGTTCAAAAACTTTTATAGATATAGGTGCTTTGTCTCTTTCAAATATAAGAAGTTCGCCTGGTTCAACATCACGGATAAATTCTGCGCCAATTAAATCAAAAGCACAGGTCTCACTCGCTACTACATAACCGCCATTTGCAATTCTGCCAAGACTCAGTGGTCTAAAACCATGGCGGTCTCTCATTGCAAACATTTTTGTTCTACTTAAGAATACTAATGAAAAAGCACCCTCTATTTTGTGTACTGCATCTATGATTCTGTCTATAAGTTTTTCTTTTTCACTTTTTGCAATAAGATGAATAAGGTTTTCCGTATCCATATAGGTTTGGAAAATTGCACCTTTTTTTATAAGTTTGTCTCTGACTTCTTGAGCGTTTGTAAGATTGCCGTTATGTACTATTGCCATCTCACCTAAATCATATCGGGCAAAAACAGGTTGCGCATCCAATATAGAATCATCGCCGGCGGTAGAATAACGGGTATGGCCAATTGCATTTGTTCCGCTTAGAGTGGCAAGTTTTTCTTCATTAAAAACTTTCATCACAAGACCGCGGTCTTTAATAGTATGAAGTTTTACTCCATCTGAAGAACTTATTCCCGCTGCTTCTTGTCCGCGATGCTGAAGTGCATGAAGAGAAAAATAAGCTAATTTAGAAGCCTCTTTATGCCCATAGATACCTACAACGGCACATTTTTCATTAATATTTTCTAGCAAAACAATTTCCTTATAAAGACTTCATAAAATAATTTGCGAATTATACTCAAGTCAAAGTAAAAGAGAGGTTATTATAACTCTAAACAATCAGAAATGGAGTATAAACCAGCCTTTTGAGTAACCAGCCAAGAGGCTGCTCGTATTGCACCCTTACTAAAGGTGCTTCTTGATGTTGCAGTATGATTGAGTTCTATAAATTCGCCATCATTGTAAAAACCGACTGTGTGACGGCCTACAATATCTCCCCCGCGAAGAGCCATAACCGAGATTTCATCTTTAGTTCTCTCCCCAATATTTCCATCTCTTCCGCTTACTCTCACTTTATCAAGGTCAAGTCCGCGACCTGATGCCGCAGATTCTGCGAGGGTGAGTGCGGTACCGCTTGGTGCATCTTTTTTATGTTTGTGGTGCATCTCAACTATTTCAATGTCAAAACCATCTAATCTTGCTGCCGCAAGATTTACAAGTTTACTGAGTAAAGCAACGCCTAGAGACATATTTGTAGCATACAAGATAGGCATAAGCTCACTTGCATTTTTGAGTAAATTAAGTTGATGGGTATTTAGTCCGGTTGTTCCGATAACTAAAGGTCTAGGTGTTTTTACGGCTTCTTCTAAAAGAATTTCACAAGCTTCAGGCAGT
Source organism: bacterium (assembly GCA_018822665.1). Taxonomy (GTDB): domain Bacteria; phylum Campylobacterota; class Campylobacteria; order Campylobacterales; family Sulfurimonadaceae; genus Sulfurimonas. The sequence continues at coordinate 13,024 of JAHJJX010000003.1, read as the reverse complement.
GAGAAATCTACGACAATATCACAAGACTTTAAAAATGAACGCATATCTGCGGTCACCAAAACAGACGGATCTATTGAAAAATCAAGATCATTACGAACATAAACACAACTAAGACTCATATCCGGAGTATTTTTTAATTCTTCCAATAAAAGTTTTCCTACTCTGCCGCTTGCACCAAAAACACCAACTTTAATCATTTTTATATCCTTAATGGTTTAGTAATTCATCAACATACGAGATTGCCTGTAATGCGGCAACAGCACCATCTCCTGCGGCACACACAACTTGTTTGGGAGCATTTATTCTCATATCTCCGGTTGCATAAAGACCAGGAACCGATGTTTTCATAGTGATATCGACTATTACTTCTCCAGATTCATTCATGTCGCAAAGAAAACTGCCATCTTCTTGGATAAGCGTTTGGTTGTTAACGTCATTTCCAACAAAGGTAAATACGCCCGGAACGGCAATATCACGCATTTCACCATTGTTATTTTTTACGCGAAGACCGGTAACACCCATTTTGTCACCGTACACTTCATCCGGAACAGAGTTCAATACCAATTCTATATTCTCAGTTCTTTTTATTCTCGCAACAGTATTTGGAGCTGAACGGAAAGTATCACGTCTGTGAATCAGATAAACTTTAGCACATATTTTAGCTAAATAAAGCGCTTCTTCTAAAGCTGTGTCTCCGCCGCCGACAACGGCAACTTCTTTTCTTTTATAAAAAAAACCGTCACATGTTGCGCACGTGCTTACGCCTTTTCCGAAGAATTCATTTTCGCCTTTAAAACCTGCCCGACGAGGGGAGGAACCTGTTCCAATAATAACGCTTCGCGCTTCATCTACCTTGCCGTCAGCTCTATGAATTTTAAAAATATCCCCATCTTTGCTTACGCGTTTTACTTCTACCATGTCATGCTTAAGACCAAATTTTTGACATTGTTCCGGCCATGGAATCATCAAATCCATACCGGTGATTTCTCCCGTGACTCCAGGATAGTTTTCTATCTCGGAACTCTGAGTAATTTGACCGCCCGGCATACCTTTTTCGTACATTGTTACATTTTCTAAACCGCCGCGAGTCGTATAAAGCCCGGCAGTTAAGCCAGCAGGTCCACCACCAATTATTGCGCAATCTAACATACATCTGCTCCTAAGTTATAATTTTTCAATTTGTTGTGTTAATTCATTTAAGTTATCTAATTTTCGTATCATACTATCTTGTTTATAAAGAGAGTCTTTTGATTTCTTTATAAAAAAAATAGATGGGGATTCGTAGATATTGAACCTTTGAATGAAACTTAAAGAATTTTTTGTTCCACTGCGTAAAAAAGTGGTATGTTTCGTATTTTCTCTTACTTCGTTATAGTAATCAATTGCCAGAAGAGGAAGATTGAGGTTTGTTTGTGCTAATTGTTCCATCGTGTCTTTTTCTTTTGAGCTATAAAAAACCACTACGTATTTATCTTTAGTCGGTTTGAAAATATCATTTTTTTCGTAGAAGACCCATTCTCTGAAGTCAATAAATTTATACTCCGAAAATTTGTAGTTAAAGTAAGCAAAGGCTGCCGCTATCATAGCCGCACCAAAAAATGAAGCAAGAAGAGTAGAGAGGGAAAAGAGACTTTTGCCCCCTTTTCCTGCCACTACACCATTCCTTGTAGAGATTACGCTAAAAGAGCGTCTATTTTTTCAGCCAGAGCTTGTTTGGATTGTGCCCCAACAACTTGATCTACCATTTCTCCATTTTTGAAAAACATGATAGTAGGGATAGAACGGATACCAAACTTAACAGCAATATCTTGCTCTTCATCAGTATTTACCTTACAGATTTTAGCTTTTCCATCATAGTCATTCGCTAATTCTTCAACTACCGGGGCAATCATACGACATGGTCCACACCAAGGCGCCCAAAAATCTACTAAAGCCACACCTTCAGCTAAAGTTGCTTCAAAATCTGCACCAGTCAATTCTATATATTTTCCCATTACGGTTCCTTTTAGTAATATTAATAATGAAAGTATTATACAAGTGTAATCTTTAATAACGCTTTATTAATCTATTTTGAGCATTTTATTAATAGCCATGAAAAACATCACTGCGCCAACAGCTAAAAAGGCCGCGCCCGCATAAAAAATTTGGGCTTCGTGTATTAGAATACCTATGGATGAAAGAATCAATCCGAGGGTTGAATAGAACCATTGATAACGAGATAATTTTTCAGGCAACAGCTCATAAAGCATAGGTACGGGTCTTTGTTCTATGAGGGGTGAATAAACTTGAAACCAAACTAAAAAGGGGATGATTTTATAAAAATTACCCATAATCAAAAAACCAAAAAATCCAACTAACATTATCCACATGCCAAGCTTCAAAACAGTTTCATTCTCAAAAGCCAGATTGCCTGTGAGCAAAACAAAAGAGATAACAAAAGAGACAAAACCCACATACATGGATTTTGCCCAAATATCGTGTACGATTTTTGCTCTTGAAGTGCTCATTTTATACAACTGATACAAATAAAGCGCAATTGCCAAAAAAGTTAATATAAACGATATATTTTCCAAGAACGGAGTCAAAAAAAACGGGGAGAGCAACATAATGCCTACACCTGCACTGAGGGTAAGAAAGCTATTTGAAAATTCATTGTCGCTAATTCGTTTTGAATAACCAAACATAGGGATTAAGATAATTGAAATTCCCATGATAAGCAGTATGACAAATCCTACTATAAGTCCAAAAGTATGCATTTTCAGCAAGAGATGCGGATTGATATCTATAATGCCCATGAATCCAAAGGAGATTGTCAAGCCACTAATGATTCCGATGAGTAAAAATAAACTGCTCATCTTCATTGCATTGGTTATGCTCGTTTTTCTTTTTGAATTTTTAAGTGTTAGCAAAAATTCCACAGCATACATACTCATAGCAATGAAAACAAAAAAACCGCCAAAAGCTAAAAATCCGATATTTATATAAAAACCGCCAAGCATTAAAAGAAGTCCTACACTAAGAAAAATCCATATATATTTAAATACATTGACATTATGGTGTTTTGTTTCTACAACTATCGGTCCGAGTTGTGCCATGGCAGAAAAGATTGCCATCATTATAAACCCAAGCATATAAAGATGGACCCAGCCAACAATGCTGAAATCACTTAATGGGGCATGTGGATTTATCAATAAAAGAAGGAACATGCTCAGCAGATAAAAAAATCCAGACAGAATAAAATACGGTTTCATCAACTTTATAGAGGGAGAAAAATTTGGCGATACATTCATTTGAAGCTGCTTATGATAAATATTTGTGCATTTTATAGGAATATAACAAATATTTTTATAAAATTGCTAAAAACAATAAAGGTTGTGCAATGAAACTTACAATTAGTGGTGGAGAAATCGGTGTTAGACCGCCTGTAGCCAAACCGCATCCGGGGTTCCTTTATGAAGTTGGAGAGGAGAAATTCAGAAAATTAGTAAACGAGCATTATGAGTTAATTAAAACAAGTGATATAGCCTTTTTATTTCCAGTAAATGATGAAGATGATTTCGCGGAAGCTCAAAAACACGCGGCTGATTTTTTAATAGAGATTTGCGGCGGGCCGGATTATTTCACACAAAGCAGGGGTGAACATCAAATGGTTGGACGACATGCTCCTTTTAGAATTGATGAAGCAAGTCGCCGCAGTTGGCTTGCTTTGTACATTCCTCTTCTGGAGCCTTTGGTTGATGAAGGAATCACTCCTGAGTATATAGAATCTTTTTGGAATTACCTCAATATTTTTTCAATGTGGCTGGTGAATACTAAAAGCTGATAAATTCTCTTTTTCTCTTTTTGTAAATGGCACATTGTGTATAACCTACACTTTTTGCCATTTGCAGCGCTTCATCACTGAACAATCCGACTTGCTCCGGTTTATGGGCATCCGAGCCGAAAGTGATTGGGATATCAAGTTCGTAAGCCTGTTTTAAGAGTGAAAAAGAGGGGTATGCTTCACCGATTGGTTTTCTGTATCCTGCAACATTTATCTCTAAAACCATATCTGAATTTTTGATGGCAAGAAGAGCTTCTTTTGCGATAAGGTTTATATTTTTCTTTGGCATAAATTTAAAAACTTTTATCAAGTCCAGATGCCCGACTACATCAAACAATTTACTCTCCGCCATCTCTTGTACGGCATCAAAATATTTTTGCCAAATCTCATCAATGTCTTCATGTTCGTATCTTCCGATGAATTCAGGATTGTCAAACCCCCAATTGCCTATAAAATGGACGGAACCGATGAGATAGTCAACTTTTGCATTTAAAATTCTTTCATCCATGTGACCTTGGAGATAATCGACTTCATAAGCGAGTAAAATCTCAATTTTGTTTTTATATTTTTCTTTTGCTTGCAATACATCCTTCTCATACTTTTGCATCTCATCAAAACGCATACGATATTTCGGGTCATAATCCATCGGGGCATGATCGGAGAAACCAAAATATTTTACACCGCTCTGTATCGCTTTTTCGATATATTCAAAAATTTCGCCCTCTGCATGATTGCAAAGAGAGGTGTGGTTGTGTAAATCTACTATCATTGAAACATTCTCACATTTATATATTTTATGTTATTATAGTGACAAAAAATAAATTTAGCTAATTGTACCAGATGGAGATTTTAATGACTCAAGAAGAATTAGATGCTTTAATGAACGGCGATATGGACGATGTTGAAAGTGGTATTGAGGCGGATGAATTGTCACCGGAAGTGGATGAAGAAGAGATAACCGTGGCGGACACAAATGAAGATGAGTGTGATTTGCCGCTTCCGGCAACGAGTGAAAATAAAATGGTGCATCAGCTTGATGATGTAGCAAAAGAGAGCGAAGAAAAGGCTACGCAAATTTTTGACATTATTGATGGAATTAGTTCTGAATTAATGAAAGAAGAGGAAAATATACAAAAGGTCGTCGATGTATTGTCTAGCAATATTGAGTTGTTTAAAACCTTAAGTACAAAATTTCCTGAAGTGCAGGCATTTCAAACACAGTTAGAAAAAAACGAAGAAGCTTTCAATGATGCAAATGAGAGCTTAGAGACTCTTCAAAACAGCGGTAATTCAATTATGAGTGTGATGGATATTATGCAATATCAAGATATTCATCGTCAAAAGATTGAGAGAGTAATCAATGTGATGCGCGCTCTGTCTAAATATATGAACAGACTGTTTGAAGGTAAAGTGGACGATGGCAAAAGAGCCTCATCTGCCAAACATCTACCCGGTGATGTTTCCAATGAAATTGCTTCAACAGATGATATCGAGGCATTATTAGAGCAATTTGGAAAATAAATAGTTTAAAGTTTTAATCCACATGCCAACTCTTCTTCGATAAAATTCTAAAAAATTTAACTTTAAGCTTAAATGCTTAAAGTACACAGATGAGAATATATTATGCAAAAAGTAGAACTACTCTCCCCCGCAGGAACTTTAGAAAAACTTAAAATAGCACTTGATTTCGGCGCTGATGCCGTGTATGGCGGGGTGAGCCATTTCTCTCTTCGTATACGCTCCGGCAAAGAGTTTAGCATGGAAGAGTTCAAAGAGGGGATAGACTATGCGCACGCAAGGGGCAAAAAAGTTTATGCAACCATCAATGGATTTCCGTTTAATTCTCAGCTTTCTTTACTGAAGAAACATATTTTAGCGATGGCGGAGCTTAAACCTGATGCTTTTATAGTTGCGACTCCCGGTGTATTAAAATTGGCTCATGAATTAGCGCCTCAAATTCCGCTTCACCTTTCCACACAAGCAAATGTTATGAATGTGCTTGATGCAAAAGTTTATTATGATATGGGTGCCGTTCGTATAATCACAGCCAGAGAAATTTCGCTCAAAGACCTTAAAGAAATAAAAAAAGAACTTCCTGATTTGGAATTGGAAGTTTTTGTGCATGGCTCGATGTGCTTTGCGTACAGCGGAAGATGTTTGATTTCAACACTTCAAAGCGGAAGGGTTCCAAACCGTGGAAGCTGTGCGAATGATTGCAGGTTTCCGTATGAGATTTATGCTGCAAATCCTGAAACAGGAACACTCTTCAAACTTGAAGAAGAAGAGGGAATCGGCACTTACATCATGAACTCAAAAGATTTAAATCTCGGTTCACATATAAAAGAGATATTAGACAGCGGCGTTGTGGATTCCGTTAAAATTGAGGGAAGAACAAAAACAGCCTACTATGCCGCAACAACGGCCAAGGCTTATAGAATGGCAATTGATGATTATTATGAGGGTGTAAATGATGTAGAAAAATACCAGTATGAACTGCAATCTTTACAAAATCGCGGTTACACGGATGCGTACCTGATTTCAAGGCCTTTTGAGAAGCACGATACGCAAAGTCTTGATTTTACTATGCAGCTTGGAACGCATCAGGTAAGCGGTGTTGTAGATGAAGAGGGAAGTCATTTTTTATGCAAATACAAAACTTTGCCAAATGACGAATTAGAAGTTGTAGCACCGCTTGGCTCTCAAATAGAATCGGTAGACAATGAGATAGGAACAACCTACGAGAAAGGGGGTCGATTTTATTTAAAATTCAAACAGCTTCTTGCTCAAAATAAAAAAGTTTGGGATGAAGTGCATAGCGGAAACGTAAATCCTATCGTCTTGCCGACAAAATTTCCTTCATATACTTTTTTTAGAATTCCTGCTCATGAAGATATGGGCACATACCCAAAGAAATAAAATGAATAAATATATTTTTGTTCTTGCGCTTTTATTTGTATCTTTAGAGCTTAATGCTTCTGAGGATTATTTGGAGAGCATTTATGTGGAAGCTTCCTTATTTGCGGCTGTTATCATTTTCATGTCTGTTATTTCTTATGTTATTTCCTCTCGACATGCAAAAGAGTATACCAAAAATAATCAGGCAAAAATGGATGACGCATTATTAAAAAATAAAGAAAGTGTTGATAATGAAAAAAAAAGAGTTGAAGTATTGTCAAAAATGCTCGAGGATGGTTTGCTTGAAGAAGATGAATTTAAGCTATTAAAAAAATGGAAGTATAATAAACATTAAGGTATATGTTATAATTCTCCCCATTAAAAATAAGGAAGTAAATTAGATGAAGTTTGTATCTATTGTAATTGGAAGTAAAAGTGATTTTGAGGTAATGAAGTCTTGTTCAGACACGCTGGAGGCTTTTGGCGTCAGTTATGAATTGGTTATCTCTTCTGCGCACCGTTCACCGGAGAGAACGAAAGAATATATACAAACAGCTGAGAAAAAAGGTGCGCAAGTATTTATTGCTGCTGCAGGAATGGCTGCACACTTGGCCGGTGTTTTGTCTTCTAAAACTGTGAAACCAATCATCGGTGTTCCAATGAGTGCTTCAGCACTTAATGGTATAGATGCACTTCTCTCTACTGTTCAAATGCCGGCTGGAATGCCTGTTGCTACAGTGGCAATAGGAAAAGCGGGAGCAATCAACTCTGCGTATTTGGCTATGCAGATATTGGCACTTGACAATGAAGAGTTGGCGGTAAAGCTTAAAGAAGATCGTATAGCAAAAGCTAAAAACGTTGAGATGGATTCCTTAGAAATAGAGACAATAATTAAGATTTAAAAACCTTTTCTATGTAATGGAGTAAAGATGAAGTGGATGAGTTATGAAGAATATAGTGAATTAACCGGACTGGATTTATTTTCTATTGAAGATTTAGTAAAAAAGGGTAAGCTCACTGTAAAGCTTGAAAATGGAATGCGACTGATTGACCCCTCCAAAGGGGCTCAAGAGGTTGTTCCCGTTCAGCTAAGAACCTTGTCCACTCATAACACTCATGAAATGGTAGTGCAACCTCAGTTTGTAGAAAAAACGATAGGCACTATCATTAATCTGCATGAAAAAGTGCTTGACGCCAAAGATGAAACTATCGTTTCCATAAAAAATGAAAATGCTTTTTTAAAAGAGGCTTTAGGCTCACTGCAGGAACTTTACGATGAAGATAGAAAAACTATCGATACTTTGACAACCCAGCTCAAGCTCTCTCAGCAAGAAGTTGAATTTATGAGAAGAAAATACAAACTCATGTGGAATAAAGCCATAGAAGAGCATACGGCTAAGTGAAAATAGAAGAAGCCTGTGTTGCTTGTATAATCAATCAAAGCGTTAAAGTTGCCAATGCCATTCGTGCTTCGCAAGAGCTTAGTAAAGAGTTAACTTCAACAGTTGAGTCAATGAGCAACGATTTTTCGTTTTCAAACTCCCCTCCGGAAATTGCTTCTGATGTTTATGAAAAAATGGCAGAGCTCGCAAATAAAACGGATCTTTATGATGAAGTAAAAGAACTTTCTACGAAAAAAGCTCTCTCTTTCATCCCTTTTTTAAAAGAAAAACTTTCATTATCGCAGAATAAACTCCTAACTGCTACAAAAATAGCGGTAGCCGGAAATGTTATCGATTTGGCTGCTGCAGTTGAATTTGATTTACAAGAAGAGCTGGAGAAAATTTTTGATACTGAATTTGCACATAATGATTTTATTGCATTTCAAAATCAACTTCCACATGCCAACAATGTTTTAATAATCGGGGATAATGCGGGAGAGCATATTTTTGATTATTTGTTTATAGAAACTCTCAAAGAGCTGTTTCCACATGCCGAGTATTCTTACATGGTCCGAGGAAGACCAATCATCAATGATGTAACCGTAAAAGAGGCCAAAGAAGCAGGCTTTGACAAACTATGCAAGCTTGTTGACAGCGGAGTAAATACCCCCGGTTTTATGTACAATCGTGCATTTGCACAAGCACAAGAACTTTTTGACAGGGCTGATTTGGTTATATCTAAAGGGATGGGAAATTACGAGTGCATGAGCCCATCCCATAGAGAGAAAATCTGCTTTTTACTTAAAGTAAAATGTTCTGTGGTTGCGGCTTCTCTTGGGAAAAATATAGGTGATATTATTTGCAAAATGGTTTAAAAACTTAATTATTTAAGTCATCTTTTCTTTTATGAGCCCCTCGTTGCTTCTCATTCCAAAGTTTGTAGACTTCTTCATTATTTAGCTTCTTAGCATCTTTGAGCGTTTTGCTTCTTTTGGAATTGTTTTTTTCGTATCTTTCACCGGAAGCTTCAAGAGTATTATTTTTTATGTGGGCATATTCAAAATTTCTGCTTTTAGGATTGTGTTTTACAATTTCCCCGTCTTGCGTTTGCAGCCAGTTTAGGTGCTGATTTCCACATGCCTTGGCTTTAAAGGTTGTTCCGTCCGCATTTTGAAACTCTCGGAGTTTGCCATAGGCTTGTGCTGAAAAAAGCTGGCAAACAAAGAGCGAAAATATCAATAAAAATTTCATAGATTTTCCTTTATTTTATGTTTAATGTCATCTGCGAACTTCTTGAAGACACATCCGTAATAAGAGTTTCGAAGCTTGCCACATTCTCATAATAAAAGAGTGCTTTCTCATCCCCCGGAGCGAAAGCCGTCGTATCAAGCGTTGCATTGGCCGCTTCAACTAAATCTACCCCTTTGTTGTTTGTATCTGCATTGACAAGATTGCTCTCAATGTAATAGGTGCTTAGTTTTGCCTCATTGATGCGCCATAAAGCCATTCCCCCGTCAAAAGTTCCGGTTAAAGAGAAAAGCCCTCTATCGTAGCCGCTGTTATTTCTGTTTTCTAAAAGGTAGTAATTTGTTGCGTCAATGGGGATTTTAATGACATTGTAATTGCTTGAGGATGTTTCATTTAAAGTGCTTGTTCCGGTTTCTTGCGTCGGAGTCACCCAGCCGTTATAAACCTTGCTCCAAGCGCTCAGATGAGAGGGAGTATTTCCAGGAAATGCATCAGAACTTTGCATCGCCCAGGTTCCTGCTCCCATAAGTCCAAAATAGCCGATGCCACCGTAATCTCCCGTAGTATTATAAAGGTCAGGAAGATTAAAAGCGGAGTGCCCCAGCTCATGGGCAATGATTCCAATGGTCGCGTCATGCGTGTAGCGAAAGTCGTTATCATGTTTTTCCCCAAAAAGGGCAAAGTTTCCATCTTTTGAGCAAGCCATGAGCGTGACAGCGTCAAGCGTAGGAATATTGCTTGAGGATGTCATGCAGTATTGATGTGCCCAAATTCCGTTTTGGACATGGTAGCCTTCATACGCATCTTCATATCCTGCAATAATAAAAGTGAGTAAAAGCTCATCGGGAGTGATGTATCCGTTTGCGTCAGTATCGTAGTTTGAAAAATCAATGTCATCGTCCACTTGCTCAAGAGCCGCTTTTAAATCAGGATAAACATTTGACTCAAATAAAAGGGAGTTTATGTCGGTATCGGGATGGTTTTTATTTAGAACTATTCTGACAATGCCATCGTTTGCCACTCCGTTAGTTTCGGTTGCTTTTTCAAATTCAAAATTTGAGTTGCTCACCTCTATATAATAATGGTTGAGTTCGTGCAAATTTTTTCCAAAGAGCTTCATACTCCACACTCCGTCACTTGAAGTAACTTTGATGTTGTTGTAGCCAATTAAAATGCCTAACATCGGTATGGAAGACTTGGCATGTGGAACCTCTGCAGGTTCGTCATCCTGCGAGGTTTTTTCAGATGAACTACACCCGACGAGAAAGAAAAAAACAGTAATAAAATATATGTAATTTGCCATCCAAGCACCTTGCGATTTTTGGCTATTATACCCCTACATTTATTAAGAAACAAGTAAGCGAAAGCTATAATTACGAAATTTTACAAAGAGGCAGGGGATGATAACTTTTAGCGAAATGTTACTAAAACTACAAGATTTTTGGATGAAACAGGGGTGCAATATTGTACAGCCTTATGACATTCCGGCAGGAGCCGGAACTTTCCACCCCGCTACATTTTTACGCTCATTAGACTCTCAGCCTTGGTCGGTTGCTTACGTTGCGCCAAGCCGTCGCCCGACAGATGGAAGATACGGTGAAAATCCAAACCGTCTTGGAAGCTATTACCAGTTTCAGGCACTTATAAAACCATCTCCGGACAACATTCAAGAGCTTTATCTAAAATCATTAGAGTATCTTGGTCTTCGTGTCTCAGAACATGATATCCGTTTTGTGGAAGATAACTGGGAATCACCGACGCTAGGGGCTTGGGGACTTGGATGGGAAGTTTGGTTAAACGGTATGGAAGTGACTCAATTTACCTATTTTCAGCAAGTCGGCGGCATAGAATGTAACCCTGTTGCGGTTGAGATAACGTACGGAACAGAGCGACTTGCGATGTACCTTCAAGGTGTGGATAATGTTTTTGATATTGTTTGGAATGTAAACGAATACGGGACGACTTACTATAAAGATGTTCACAAAGAAAGCGAAATAGAATTTAGCAAATACAATTTTGAAGTCGCAGACGTGGAGATGCTTTTTGCAGAATTCAACGCAAAAAGCAAAGAGTGTCTCAGAACCATCGAAGCCGGATTACCGCTTCCTGCATATGATTTATGTATGTCTGCCGCAAACACTTTTAATGTGCTTGATGCGAGAAAAGCAATTTCACAAACAGAGAGACAAAATTACATACTAAAAATCCGCGAACTCTCAAAAGGGTGCGCAGAGCTTTATAAAGCGCAAGAAGCTCAGAGAATAGAGAGGGTGAAGGGGTGAAATATATGACATTTTGTCATATAACTTAATTATCTAATTATATGTTTATATACTCCGAGTTAATAAAATTTAATAGGAAACAAAAATGACCGCACCACAAAAACAATCTGGTTTTACAAAGTATCAGCCTTTTGTAAAATGGGTTGGCGGTAAAAGAGGGCTGCTTTCTCAAATAATTCCACTGATTCCAAAAGAGTTTAACAACTATTTTGAGCCTTTTGTCGGTGGCGGAGCTTTGTTTTTTGAACTCTACTCACTTGGGCTTTTAAAAGATAAAAATGTTTATCTCTTTGATATTAATGCAGAACTTATCAATGCTTATAATGTTGTAAAAAAAAATCCATCTGAACTTATAAAAAATCTAAAAGAATTTAAAGAAAAACATTCCAAAGAGTTTTATTATGAAGTTCGAGCTTTAGACAGAGAAGAAAACTTCTTGAAAAAGAGTGATGTCTTTAGAGCTACAAGATTTATTTATCTGAACAAAACTTGCTTTAATGGACTTTATAGAGTGAATAGTAAAGGTTATCACAATGTTCCGATGGGAAGTTATAAAAATCCAAATATTTGTGATGAGCTTGTTATTTACAGTGCTAGTGAAGCTCTTCAAAACGCAACCATTTTAAATAGCTCATACAAAGATGTAATGCGACATGTCACAAAAGATGATTTTGTATATTTTGACCCTCCATACTATCCACTAACACCGACATCTAGCTTTACGGCATATAGCGAAAATACATTTTTAGAAAAAGAGCAGATAGAACTTTTTGAAGTTTTTAAAAAGCTTGACGAAAAAAGTGTTTTTGTAGCGCACTCAAATTCTGATACGGAGTTTATAAAAAATTTATATAAAGAATTTTTTCTTAAAGATATACAAGCTAATAGATTTATAAACAGTAAAAGCAGTGGGCGTGGAAAAATTAGCGAAGTTTTAGCGAGGAATTTTAATGGTATGTAAGGAAATAAGAGATAATTTTATACACATTAACCAAGTTGGTTGTCTGAATCATAACCATACAAACAATTTCAATAAAGACCGAAAAGAGTTAAGAGATAAAATAATAGATTTGTTTAAATCAGAAAATGCAGGTAAAGGCAAAGGTGATTTAGCTACAAGAGTTGTTTATTGTGTAGAAGATGTTAAAGGAGAAATTATTTATTTAAAAAGACCTGCTCCATTAAATAATGGTTTTGATTTTGAAGTACATACGAAAAGTAAATTATTTTTTGGAAAAATTAAAACTAGACCAAGTCATGAATGCATTAAAAGGATTATAAAAGATTTAAAATTTCAAAATATATCTATATATAATAATGTACAAACTGTTATTGATGAATTGTACAATTGTGATGAATCAAATTTATCTTCTATAAATTTTATAATTAATAAT
>JAHJJX010000025.1 GCA_018822665.1 bacterium | reverse complement strand
TAAAAACTTGACTTTTTAAAACTCATAAAGTATAATTTCGGCTCAATAAATATTCCGAATTAGCTCAGCGGTAGAGTAGGTGACTGTTAATCACTTGGTCACTGGTTCGAATCCAGTATTCGGAGCCATTTATTTGAAACTTACAACTTTTTATCATATTCCGAATTAGCTCAGCGGTAGAGTAGGTGACTGTTAATCACTTGGTCACTGGTTCGAATCCAGTATTCGGAGCCATTAATAAAACCCTTATTTTAGGGCTTTGTTTAACTTTTATTCCCCCCACATTTAAGAAATCAAATCAAAATTTGTTTCCAACCTATTTCCAACTCCAGAGTTTTTCAATAATTAAATCATTACATTTTCGAGTTCATCACACAAATTCCAACATCAATATTTCTTCGGCTACACCGCGCCTAAATGCAAATTTTAAATTAACCTTAAAAAACTTTAATTTTCTATATAATATATAAGAACTTTCAATATATGAGTTCGATACAAATTATAATTTAAAAGGAATATATATACAAGATGATTTGAAATTGATGGACTGTAGATGTCGTGGCTGGAATATTTAGTAGGATATCTGTATAATGTGCATCATATACAGATTCAAATAAACATATAGGTATGTCAATGTATCCAGAGAGCTTAAAGAATTTACAAAATATAGGCATAAAACTAAATAATGAGTTTTTTACTTTAGAAAAGTTTGAAGCACCCTTACTCAAAGGTATAAATGTATTACTCCAAAGTATTGATTTAAAAGGTTTAACACTCACAAAAAATGGATTTTTGCCCACAAAAGTAGTAAAAAGTATAGTTAAAGTAGCTGCTACTATATCAGACCAACGATTTTTAAGCGTTCAGAGCAGATTTTATGAAGAAGAAAATCTCAGTGCGAATATGGCACGAGTTGTCGCTGAAAGTTTAAAGCTAATTAAAGTGCAAAAAGGGAAATTATTGCTCACTAAAAAAGGGAATGAATTTCTATCTTTGACTCCTCATGAGCAGTATATAATCCTCTTTAATATTATGTTAGGTATGAATATCGGCTATTTTGATAGGCATCAAGAAGCGATGTGTGTCCACAACTCTTCACTCATTATGCTACAGCTTTTAAGAGATAAAGAAAGAGACTTTCGAACAGCAGAAGTTTATACAGCCCTGCTTCTTGACATGTATCCAATCATAGAAGATAGCATTGATGATTTAGAAGTTCTTAATTATGGAGAAAAAGATAAGCTTGATATTTTTACATTCATTGCAGAGACGAGGCTTCTTGAGAGACTTTTTTTACCGCTTGGACTGATTGAGATGCAAACTGCTAAATATCCGCAAAAAGATACATTTGCCAAAAGTGCCTTACTAGATAATTTTATAAGTGAAAAACATGCGATAAATAAAAATTTAGTGCTCTCTAAAAAACTTCTCAAAACATTTCAGGATGAGATTGGACAAAATAAATTAGATATAAATCTCTTTGAAGTTACTATGTACCTATTTGCACAATACGCACACATTCCATTACCTCCAAAGAGTAGTGTTGTAGATGCTCTGATGCAAAAACACCCTGTACTTGGTACACTTAGAGTCAGCTATACAGAGTTATATGAAAAACTTATCGATAGCGTTTTAACAACATATGAAGAATTCACACAACTTGATACAGTCGGTGCAAGAAGAGACAATCTTGTTGATGAATATATGAATATGATAGACTCACTATTTGCTTTAGCAAACACTCCTAAACCGTTTAATACCCTACAAAAATTACATATTCTTCCAGCGTTTATATTTGACATCCTAAAACTCCGTCATAATTTAGATCAATTCACGCAAGATTTTATCTTAGAGTGTTCTAAAGTATTTGGTGAAGAGTTTGCAATGGATATTGCACAGCTTATGCTGCTTCTTGACAAACTCGAAAAAGATGCAAAAAAACTTAAAAAAAGTAAACCAAATTTTGAGCAAGGCGTTAAAGAGTTTATACAAACATATCTTATGATTGTTTTAGAATTACGAAGTAGGGAACTTTAAAATAAATTTGACAAACACTTTTTTATGTTTATAATATAGTTACTTTATATTTTAACTATTACATTATGAATAAAAATATTGTACAAAAAACCACTACATTAAAAAGTCCCATTGGTCGGGTTGGTGGTAAATCTAAATTCTCTAAAGAAATTGTTTCTCTTTTTCCAGAGCATAAGCATTATATTGAAGTATTTGGATGATGACTGAGTGTGTTTTTTGCTAAAAATCCATTAAAAATTGAAACCATAAACGATATAAATTCTGAATTAATAAACTTATGGGAAATGATGCTTCACAACAGAATTAAAAATATGGTAAGGCTCCATACCTACCGCTGAGGTAACTTTTTTCTATATCAGTCACTCCTTTTCGTGCTTTGAATTCAACCAATGAAAAAAGTTCAGTTGCTTTATTTTTCTTTTCACAAAACCAAATTTGATCTCTTCTAAAAATTTCTTGTGTCATTACCGATGTTTCATGAGATGTAAAAATCAACTGAGCATTTTTTGTATTTAGCTCTTTACTGTGAAATAATTCAATAAGAAATCTAACCATCAGAGGATGGAAGTTGTCATGAAGTTCGTCTATTACAAGGACATAACCATTTTCTAATGTATCTATCCATGGACCAATAAAGGCTAAAAACTTTTTAGTTCCATCAGACTCTTCATTGAAATCAAAATAAACATCATTTCCTTGAATACTTTTATGTAAAGATGCAACATCAAGCGTCTTCTTGTCTTTCATATCTTCAGAGATTTTAGTTTTTAGCTCATCTGGTATATCAGAGGGAAGTTTTGATAAATCAAACTCTTCTTCAGTGATTTTCAATTCTTCTATATCTAAATCTGCAATAGCCAAAAACTTATTGATTTCAGTTCTATACTTCTCTTGTTGATATAACTCATAAGTAAAACTTGGGTCTAACCTGGCAGTACTATCTAAAATATGAAAAATATCATTAAACCAATCATACACAGGCTTTAATTGTTCACTGTTTAGCTGAATTGCCGTTGATAAGAACAGTGCATTATCACGAGTTGATTCGCTCCAAATCTTTTTATTACCTGTTAATTTTGAGCCAAAATACCAATCATTTATTTGTGTTTCTTCATTATAATTTCTCTCAAACCAAGTTTGAGCTATTCCTTCTGGGAATGCATAAAGCCACTCTTCTAAAATCATTTTATTGTTTAAAACAAAACCATATTGATATCGCACCTCTTTGGATATAAATATAACTTCCAACTCCGTAGGTTCATCATATGTCTCGCTATCAAGTAAAAAAGGAGTGACCGGTAATTTAGTACCTCTTTTAATTTTTGAATCAGAATTCAATACAATTCTCTTCATAACATTCATGGCTTTAAGTAAATTGCTTTTTCCTACAGCATTAGCTCCATATAGAGTAGCACTGCGAAGTAGTTTTATTGGTTTTTTCTTTTCTGGAGTCAAAAATATATTAGTATCTTCTAGTTCTTTTGTACTAGATTTAGCCATTGTAAAAACTTGTTCATTTTTGATAGATCTATAATTTTTTACTTTAAATTCTATTAACATAAATTAGGTCTCGTTTGTAATTAATTGAGATATTTTGATATATTTTTGCATAAAAATCAATCTAATTGAAATTTCAATCTATTTTAATGCTTTAATTTTGTTTTTTAATTCTTTATTTAACTCAACTTTTTGTTCAATTGTTTCTCTTTCTTTTTAACATAATGGGCATATTTACTCAATGTTATAGAAGACTCCCAAAAACACGTATTTACATTCTGCATATTGACAATATATTTTTGTTGAGTTAGAATACTTAACGTTCATTTAGGAGAATACTTTGACAAAAAAAGAGTTAATCATCCAAACAGCCCAAGAACTTTTTGCGAAAAACGGCTATGCAGCGACTTCGATTGACGATATTACAAAACCTTGTTATATTACAAAAGCGGCAATTTACTACCATTTTAAAGACAAAAATGCGCTCTATGAGTCCATTTTACAAAACAATTTACAAGGTGTTGCCGAGGCTATCGAAAAAAACATCGCTCAATATGAAGATGTTGAACAAAAACTTCATGCGTATATTGTTACGTTTGCAAAAGAGTTGAATAAAAATAAAAATGTATCTTCCCTGTTAATGAGAGAGATGTCCAACGGAGGTGAGAACATGCCGACTTTGGCACTCAAGCAGATGCTTAGAATTTTCAAAATACTCACTTTAATCATACAAACAGGTACCGAGAAAAAAGTATTTCATTGCGTAGAACCTGTACTCATACAAATGATGGTCGTCGGTTCATTGTCATTTTTGATTAACACTCAAAAAGTACGCCATAAAATCCAAAACGAGATAGATTCAGAGGCGCAGACTACGGTTGATTTTAGCATTTTAAAAGCTGCTGAGAAGATAGCCGCCATGATTTTAAACTCTCTGAAACACGGGGAAACACTATGATTAAAATACTTAGCATTTTTTCTCTTTCTGCTATCTTTTTAGCAGCATTAACACTTGATGAGAGTGTAGATTTAGCAATCAAAAACTCGACAAAACTCCAAGAGATTGCTCTGAACAAAAACATAAAAGAGTTGCATGTGCATCAAAAAGAAGCTCTTCACTATGGAGAATTGAGTTTGGTCGGAAGTTTCGATAAATATAATCTTCCAAGAACTTTAGCCCCGCTCACTCCGAGTTCCATTTCACCTTCCATAGCAACAACGGACAATCTTTTTAGTGTAGGTCTAAACTATTCGGTTGCTCTTTTTACAGGTTTTGCGCAGACAAAAAACATTGAAATTGAAAATCTCCAAAAAAACAGCGCTTTAATCATTGAAAAACTCAGCCAAGAGCAAATCATTTATAATGTTAAAAACATATACGCATCTCTTTTGTCACTTAATGAGCAATTAAAATCAGTCAATAATTATCTCAAAGTTCAAAGCGATTTCGCTTCTATAATCAATCAAGAAGTGGAACTTGGACGAAAAGCCTACATAGATGAGCTCAAAACTATGAGTGATTTGGAAAGTATTAAAGCAAATCAACAAACATTATTGGCAAATATCGATATTTTAAAAGCATCGTTAAAATATTTTATTAATCAAGATATAGATGAACTTGAAGATATAAGCATTGAGATATCCAAGCAAGAATATGAAGCAGAAAACATAGACACTCTCGAGAGATTAAAAGTACAAGAGTTGAATCTAAACATAATGGATAAAAAAGTAGATATTAAAAAATCTTACTTATTTCCGCAAGTATCGCTCCATGGCTATTATGGGCAAAATTTTGGTTTTAACGATGCAAAAAATCCAAACGAAGGTGATTTTAACAACCAAGAAATTTGGCAGATTGGTTTAAAAGTGCAATACAGCCTTTATGATTTTGGTGCCCACAGCTCCGAGTTGGAATCTACAAAACTTGAAAAATTGCAAAATAAAATCAAAAAAGATGATTTAAAAAGAGAGATACAAAAAGAGATAACTTCATCCTTTGCAAAACTCAATGAATCCATAGCAATCTACAAGAGCACAAATGCAAAATATGAACTTTTAGCAAAAACTGCTGCGATAGAAAAAATAAGATACGACAATGAAGTGGCATCCATAAATGATTTACTCTTCATAAATGCACAAAAAGAGATGGCAAAAGCACAGATGATAGATTCAAAATACAACTACCAAAAAGCGGTTTATTATATTGAATACATACTTGAAAAAGGAAATTTATAATGCGTAAAATTTTTAACAAAAAGGTGCTTGCAATAGCTCTGTTTTTAATAATCGCTCTAGCGGCAGGAAAGTTTTTGATTGCAAAAAAAGCGGAGGTGGCAAATATGCCCACGGCAATAAAACCGGCTCTTTCAGTAACACTTGCACATGCCGAGAATTCACACCTGATAGAAAAACAAAACTATCTTGCGAATGTCAAAGCGGACAAAAGCATCAACGTATCTTCAAAGCTCAGCGGATATATAAAAAATATAAAAGTCTCTGAGGGTGATTATGTAAAAAAAGGAGCGCTTCTCCTCACAATAGACGACAGCGAAATTGTAACAAATATTGACTCATTAAAAAGCTCTCAAACCGCCGCGCAAAAAGAGTTTGAATATAAAAGTCGAGTATTTGCTACAAACCAAAAACTTTATGAAAACAAAGCAATCTCCAAAGAGCAGCTTGACTTAAGCAATGTTTCTCTTTTGACTTCAAAAGCTTCTTTGCTCAGCACTCAAAAAAAGATAGATGCACTTGTCTCGCAGCTGGAATATCTTCACATCAAAGCCCCTTTTGAAGGAATTGTATCGGAGCTTATCACAAATATGGGTGATTTAGCCGTAGCGAATAAACCCATTATAAAACTAAACAGCAGGGATAAAAAGCTCACCTTTTCTTTTGTCGATAAAAAAATCAAAAAAGGTTTGAAAGTTTTTTTAAATCATGAAGAGATTGGCGAAATCAATACTATTTACAACGATGCACAGAATGCTCTCAAAGTTGCGGAGGTATCCCTTAGTAAAAACATACCGAGCGTCAATGGGGAAAATATCGATATAGAAATAATGATAAACAAAATAGAGGGGTGTGTTGTTGATAACAGAGCCATTTTACATGATAACTTTGAGACAAAAATAGTAGTCTACAATAAGAATAGATTTGAATTTTTAAATGTAAAAGTTTTACTCACTCAAGAGAATCAAAGTATAATATTCCCATGTGTACCTGAAAAAATCGCCATTGCTTCACAAACCAAACTTTCCATTCTTCCTCAATACAGTGAAGTAAATATAATAGAGACAGATAATGAAATCCAATAGTTTTATAGAGGTAATCTTAAATCGTCCCTCTTTTGTATTTTCATTTTTAACTCTGTTTATATTTTTGGGAATCATGGGGTACACAAAAATAAACCATAAGCTTTTCCCCGATTCAAATTATCCGCAGATTGCCGTCGTCATTGTTCAAAACGGCTCTTCTGCGAAGTCTATGGCTACCAATATTGCCGTCAATGTTGAAGAAGAGCTTTACACGCTCGATAAAGTAAGAAGAGTGTACTCAACAACCATCGATGAAGTAAGTGTTATCAATGCCGAATTTGAATATTCCAAAGATATAGACGCAGCGGCAAATGATGTAAGTAATGCGCTTGAGAAAACAAAAAGCAAACTTCCAAGCACCATTCTTTCGCCGCAAATCATAAAAATCACCTCTGCAACCGCGCCTATTATCACCATGGCACTCTCTGCAAAAAATGACACACTCTCTTTAGAAAACATTCGGGAATTAGCAGAAACAAAGCTCAAACATAAACTTTTAAAAGTAGACGGAGTGAGCAATGTTGAAATTTTCGGCGGCTATAAAAAAGAGATTCAAGTGATGATAGACAAGAAAAAACTTGAATTGCTCAACCTTAATCTAGCACAAGTTATCGCAAGCATCTCGGCAAACAATCAAGATTTTGCAGCCGGATTTATCAATAACGAAAAATCAAGATACCTTTTAAAAGCATCCCTTAAAAAAGACAGCATCGAAGCTTTAAAAAATATACAAATCACGCAAGCCATACAATTGGGCGACATCGCCAATATATCGCTGAGCCATTATGAAAACAGTGCCGAGTATTTTGGAAATTCCAAGGCCTCCATTGCTTTAAGTATTCAGCGAGGGGAAAGTGATGATATCGTTAAAACAATTCAGAATGTTGAAAAAGAGATAGAACTTTTAAAAAAGAAATATCAAAACATAAACTTTGAAGTAAGCGACACGCAAAAAGACACAATCGTACAAAGCACAAACAATATGTTTGAATCCCTTCGCGATGCGATTATTATGTCAACCATCGTTGTCTTTTTCTTTCTTGCAAGTTTTAGACAGGTCTTGGTTGTTTTGCTAACCATTCCAATTGTTTACGCAGCCACAATCGCCCTGATGTGGATAGTAGGGATAGAATTTAACGTCGTGACGCTCACGGCCATCATCCTTGCCCTTGGCCTATTGCTTGATGATACGGTTGTTGTTATGGAAAATATCCAAAGGCATTATAAAGAGCTTCATGACGATATTCACAAAGCTGTTTTTAGCGGAACAAAAGAGATTATGTTTGCCGATTTGTCCGGAACTATTACGACCATGATTGCTCTGGCACCTATGCTTTTTGTAGGCGGATATCCGCAAACGGTTTTTCAGCCGCTTGTAGGCACCCTGCTCTTGGCACTGTTTGCTTCTTATATCATCTCGATTACCGCTGTTCCTTTGTTATCTCTCAAAATCCTTGCAATAGATAACAAATATATTTTGACATCTGAAGAGTTTTTTCATAAATATTTTGGACGTGTGACGGATTTTGTGCAAAACTTTTTTACAAATAGTGTAAAAATGGCATTAGAAAGTAAAAAAATCGCATTTTTATATTTTCTCGTTTTATTGTTTTTATTTTTTACAAGCATCAAAGGGATTATGCCGACGGTTGGACGGGAACTTATGCCGCCTATGGATACAGGCGGTGTCAAAATTGCCATAAAAGTGGACTCAAATTTACCTATTTCAAAAAGTCAAGAGATTATAAAACAAGTGGATGCCATCTTAAACAAGCATGGAAAAATACTCAGAATCTCAAGCTCTATCGGAAGCGAAGCAGGAGTTCTCAGCATCGGGAGCGGAAGCGGTCTTGACAATATACTCATCGTGGCCACATACGTCGACAGATACAAAAGAGAAGCAAGTATCTGGGATATAGAAAAAAATCTAAGACAAGAGATAGCCAAAGTTGAAAATATCAAACAGTTTGAAGTGGTTGATTATGGGGCTACTGCTCTAGCGAGTATTCGAGCCAACCTCGATGTGACGCTTTACAGCGAAAATATAAATGATTTATTAACTGCCGGAGATATGGTTGAAGAAGCCATGTATAAAACACGAGGAATAGTTTCAGTCTCCAGAACTTGGCATGTGGATAAAATTGTTTATGACCTTGGGATAGATGAAAAAACAGCCCATAGTTACAATATTAGCAGTGCGGAAATATTATCTCAGGTTCAAACCTTGCTTCGCGGCGGACTTGCTTCATCGTATATAAGAGAAAACAGCTCCGATTATCTTATACGAGTTTGGGTCAATCAGTCTCAAAGACAAAACATTGAAGAGATACTCAGCACAAAAATATCTACAAAAACAGGTTTTGTTGAACTTAAAAAATTAGCAAAAGTGAAAAAACTTGTTGAGCCTACGCTTATAACAAGAGAGGGCTTAGAATACACACTCAATATATACGGTTATAGAGAAAAAGCGGCAATATCTCACATAATGAGTTCTTTTGAAGAACATGCATCCGATATCGCCCTTCCGTCAAGCGTTACAATGGAGCAAACAGGAGACATAAAGCAGTTTGAAAATTCAGCTAAAAGGATGATAGGAGCCATTGCTTTTGCCATTGTGTTAATTTTCATTACACTTATTACGCTTTTTAACTCCGTAAAAATATCCTTGATGATACTCGTATCTATTCCCCTTACCGTCATAGGCGCTTCTTGGCTGATGCTGATTTTAAATTATCATACCTCGATGCCGGCGATGATGGGTTTTATTCTTCTCAGCGGAGTGATAGTAAATAATGCGATTTTACTTATCCATTTTGCATTGCAGAGAATGAAAGAGGGTCTCAACAAACGCGAAGCGATGCTTGAATCTATCAAAATCAGAACAAGGCCTGTTCTTATGACAGCTTTTGCGGTTACCGCAGGGATGATTCCTGTCGCACTTGGAAGCGCCATAGGTTTGGAAAGACTCGCACCCCTTGGAGCAGTTGCTATCGGCGGTCTTATTGTCGGAACTTTTTTAACCTTGCTCTTTATCCCGCTCATCTTTATCTGGAGCACCAAAGAAAAAGATGCGGAGTCCCTCTAAAGGACTCTGCAAACAAAAAGACAAAAGAAGTTTTTTTCCACATGCCAAGCTTTTTGCACCCTTTAATTAGCTAATAAGCTCATTTCATTTATCATGGGGCACGCTAAAGAATTTCAAAGGAACACTATGCTTGATTGTTTACACATATCGCAGCTCTACCGGCCGTGTGACATTTCACTTTTATCGTTTACTACGACAGATGAGTTAGAGTTGCTTGAACAGCCTGTTGGTCAGGAGAGTGCCCTTGAGGCAGTTGAGTTTGCTGCGAACATTCGACAAGACGGCTATAATCTCTTTGCAATGGGACCTTCAGGGAGCGGAAAATTTTCTACGGTGGAAAGCTTCTTGCAGATAAAAGCTAAAAATGAAGTATCGCCGCAAGACTGGTGCTACATCTATAATTTTAAAGACCAGAGAAAACCTATTGCCCTCGAACTTCCTACGGGAAAAGCTTCTCAATTCAAAAATGACATATATGAACTCATTGAACTTCTCAAAGTAATACTTCCGAGTGTTTTTGACGGTAACGATTACCACAATGAACGGGAACTTATTTACCAAAAATATATTAATAAACAATCCGACATTTTTAATTATCTACGAGAAGAAGCAAAGAAACGCGAAATTGCCATGAATGCCACGTCAAGCAGCCGAGTAACTTTTGCGCCTCTTATGGACGGTAAAATACTTTCAGCAACAGAGTACAATGCAATTACAGGTAAAAAGAAAGATGAACTTGAGCGTAATATGAGTGAATTTGAACTCATAGTCAAAGAAAATCTGCGCAATGTCAGCATATTAAATAAATCCGAGCAAAAAGAACTCAAAACACTCGCGCACAAAACAACTCAAGAAGCAGTAGAAGTACCCATTGATGAGCTTCGAAAAAAATATACCGATGTAAACAAGATTATAGATTATCTAGATGCTTTACAAAACGATGTCATTCGGAATGTGCATGATTTTTTAGCCAAGCCTGAGGAGATTGGAAATGTGCCTCCCTTTATGCAAGAGTTTTATACTCCCTCTTTCAACCGCTACAATGTCAACCTTTTTATCTCTCACGAAGAAAACACGAAAGCGCCTGTAATTTTTGAGGACAACCCTATTCATCAAAACCTTATTGGAACGATTGAGCATACGACGCAGATTGGAACTCTTGTCACGGACTTTACCATGATAAAACCCGGTGCTTTGCATAAAGCAAATGGGGGATATCTTATTTTAGACGCAAGAAAATTGCTTATGCAACCCTTTGCCTACGAAGAACTCAAAAGAGTTTTAAGAGCCAAAGAGATACGCATTGAATCTCTTGCCCAACAGTATTCTTTTGTCAGTACAACCACACTCGAACCCGAGCCGATTCCGCTTAATATTAAAATTGTGCTCATCGGGGAACGGATTTTATATTATCTTTTATACCACTACGACCCTGATTTTAAAGAGTTGTTTAAAGTAAATGCTGATTTTGAAGATGAGATTCCCCGTAATAATGACAATATCCATCTTTTTGCCCGCATGATAGGAAGCCTTGCCAAACGTCACAAGCTGTTTCCCCTCACACCAGAGGCACTCGGGAGGGTTATTGAACAAAGTTCACGTGAAGTTTCCCATTCTCTAAAGTTTTCTACCCATCTCAGAACACTTTCAGACCTTCTCAAAGAGGCAGATTACTGGTCTAAAAAAGAGGAACGCACCCTCATAGAAAAAAGCGATATCAATAAAGTTCTTGAAACACGCATACAACGTATGAATCGAATTCAAATGAAGCTTTATGAGCAGATAGACGAAGGCACGATAATGATTAATATCAGCGGCAGTGCGGTTGGTCAGATAAATGCATTAACCTATATCTCTATGGGAGGGCATAACTTCGGTCTTGCATCACGCATAACCGCCAGAACGCGCATAGGCAAAGGTGAGATAATAGACATCGAACGTAAGGTTGAGCTTGGCGGTCCCCTGCACTCCAAAGGGGTAATGATTCTGAGTTCATATCTAGGTTCAACCTATGCTTCTGATATGCCTCTGAGCCTCTCTGCATCTTTGGTGTTTGAGCAGTCTTATGGGATGATTGAGGGCGATAGTGCTTCATCAACAGAACTCTACGCCCTGCTTTCTTCTCTTTCAAATATACCCATCAAACAAAATTTCGCTGTTACGGGTTCTGTAAATCAGTTTGGCGAGATACAAGCCATTGGCGGAGTCAATGAAAAAATCGAAGGTTTTTTTGATATCTGCATGCGTAAGAATCCGGAGAGTTTTTATGGAGTTATTATTCCACATGCCAACATCCAACATCTTATGTTAAAAAAAGAAATCATCCAAGCCGTAACAGAGGGAAAATTTGCCATCTACGGCGTAAAAACAATCAATGAAGGGATATCAGTCCTTACCGGTGTTGAAGCGGGAGAAGCCGACTCTCAAGGGAAGTTTCCTTCCTCTTGCGTCAATGCCAAGGTAATAGCGCGACTCAAAGAACTCTCGGAAACTTTATTACAATACAGCCGCCCTAGCAGGACAAAAGCAAAGAAAAAGAAAAAGCGTACCTAATTCTCTATCTTTCAATCGTTGAGGGACATATCTTTTATTCTGTTTTTGTACCCTGTGTTGATGCGCAGATGAAGACCAAGGTAATATGCGTACGTGATTGCTTTTTTTAACAAATACGCCCAATAGCCTTTAACTTTGATACATTGAAACATTTCGCCGACCGCATATTGACCGCCAAGAGCAATGAACATGCCGCTCACATTTGCATCAAAAGGTTTTGTGCTCTGGGAGTCGATTCTTTTTCGGATTGTTTTTGCGACATACTCTGCACTTTTTTCGGCTGTTTGCGCTGTTGGAGGAAGTATATTTCCCTTTATATCTCGCATCTCGACACAGTCACCGATAGCGAATATATTTTTACTGTTATGGATGTTAAGTTCTTCATTTGCTATAAATTGATTGATTCTATTTTTTTCATTATCTACCGTATTGTTTAAATTGGAAGCTTTTATTCCCCCCGTAAAAATCATAAAATGGTAATGTAGTTTTTCCCCGTTTTTAAAATAAATAAAAGTTTTATCCAGTTTGTCTATAAAGGCACTTGTTAAAATCTTTACGCCAAGCTTTTCTAACCTTTTTTTTGTATTAGTAACAATGTACGGGCTCATTCCCGGCAGGATGGTATCACTTGCGTCAATAAGATATATCTTTATCGCTTTTGCCCGTTCCCCTATGGTTTTGCTATAGATTTGTATGACATTTGCCATCTCTGCGGCTACCTCAACCCCGCTCAACCCTGCTCCGCCTATAGCAAGATTAATATCACTTTCATCTTTAAATTCTTCATTTTGTAATTTTTTATATATTAAATCTTCAAACTCTTTTCTAAAATTGTAGGCTCTTCGCAAATTTTTAACACCGTAACTGTTTTCCCTAAGTCCCTCAATAAATGAAAAGAAATTCGTTTGAGCACCCGTAGCTATAACTAAATAGTCATACGCTATTTGCCCCTCGGATATCTCTACTGTTTGTTTTTCGTAATCAATGAAGGTGGCTTTTTCATACACAAAATTGACTTTATTTTTAAAACCGCTGCACCATTTATCTAAATCTATAGCAATATCATGAATATCAAATCTACCTGCAATGTAGCCATAGGCTTCGGTTTGAAGATAATGATACGGATTTTTGTCTATCAAAGTTATATGAATATCTTTATATTTGGCTAAAAATTCAA
This sequence comes from bacterium, assembly GCA_018822665.1. GTDB lineage: Bacteria > Campylobacterota > Campylobacteria > Campylobacterales > Sulfurimonadaceae > Sulfurimonas. The sequence continues at coordinate 20,960 of JAHJJX010000025.1, read as the reverse complement.
TAGCTCGCAAGCCGCCGTAACCGCCACCAATAATTACTACTTTTTTGCTCAATATTTACCCCGGAAAATTTTTTTGCATTATACTGATAAAATATAGCAATAAAATAGCATTTTTTATTATTTACGCATTCTTCTTGCAAAACATCTTTTATCTCGAGGAACAACGCACCGATTCAACGCGGCATGTGGAATTAAAATCTTTTTACATACGCATGAGAATAAGGCTGCTTTTTTTCTTGCTTATCTGAGCTGAAGACGGCTGAGAGATATTGCGCTCCTTTGCCAGAGACAACAGATTTCACACCTGCCAAGTTTTCAAAGTGATATTCCATGCCCCAGAAACAGCCGCCTGCAAAATACGCTTTTTTATACTCGCAAACATTCTTTGGTTTAAAATTTAAAGATACTGAGTTTACACAATGTCTGATATTTTTTAGAGTATAACCTTCCCCTTCAAAGACGTGCCCTAAATGTGCCTCACAGTTTGCGCAGACTATCTCTACTCTTCTTCCATCGGCATCCGCTGTGAAATTTTGAAGAAAATTTATAAAGCCTGGCATCACACCGTTTGCAAAGATGGGTTCCGTCTTCTTTAAACTTATAATACTGTTCGCTAAAAGGCATTTCCGTACCTTTTCCTACTATAATTTTTTCTTCTTAATCACGCAAAGTATTTCAAGTTAATACTTTCAAATTCGTATATTTCATTTCATTGCACTCTGCACTTGAAAAAATAAAAAGCATACCCACCATATAAATAAATAGTTTCATTATGAATCTCTCTCTTGATATTTAGCTGATTTTTTGTGTTTTTTATTTGTTATAATATATTCTTACCTGCAAGATGGAGGACAGATGCTCAATACCATGCATTCTTATAGTTTTATACACAAACAACTCTTAGTACTTATAGCTCTTTTTGTTGGAACAGGACCTGGTTTCGTCTATATGGGGTGGTTCCATTCATCCTATTTTCTGGAACTGTCATGGTACCTCCTCTTATTGATTGTTTCTTTATTTGGCTATAAAATCCACAGAGAATACTCCCATTATCATTTGAGCATCCATGAAAAAAAATTGTGGATTTATAAATTAAATTATTTTTTATATTCCTATTTCTCTTTATGGACGATTATGTTTATTATTTATACATCTAAAGATTCCATAGAATTGCATTATATAGCCATAGCAACACAACTTGGAAGTTCAGTTGTTGCTGCAACAATTTTGGCCTCACAAAAAAAACTGGCAATCATCACCGTTGTAAGCTTAATGCTTCCTTTAACTATTTACTTCTTTCTCATTCATGAATTATATGCCTATCTCTTAGCATTTTTTACAATTGTTCTCAGCGGTGTGCTTCTTTATGCTTCAAACAATACCTACAATTATTTAGCCAAAAGTAAATTTCAAGCCTACCATGATTATCTTACCAAACTTGGAAATCGCCGTTATTTCATAGAGCTCTTAGAAGATTCTATTAAAAATAACGATAATGGTAAAAAATACACTTATCTTTTGCTGATAGATTTAGACCATTTTAAAACAATCAATGACACGCTTGGACATGATATCGGAGATATGCTTCTTTGTGAAGTTGCTGCTCGCATGCAAAACGTGTCTAAAAAACACCATAACTTTGTGTCACGACTTGGCGGGGATGAGTTTTGTATTTTAAGTTCTTATTTTGCTACAAAAGAAGAATGCCTTCACGCTGCGGTCACTTTTTCACAACAGCTTTTAAATATTATCAAAGAGAGCTATATCGTACAAGGGCATCATTTATATATAAGTGCAAGCATCGGGGTGAGTATTGTAAATAAACCAAAAATGAAAGCCGGTATATTTATCAAAGAAGCGGATATCGCAATGTATGAGGCAAAATCACAAGGAAGAGACGGTGTAATTCTGTTTAATGACGAACTCTCTCACAAAGTGGAATATAAGCTTGAAATAGAAAGATTGCTCCATTTTGCATTGGAAAAAAATGAAATATCCTTAAAATACCAAATGCAAGTAGATGCACATGATGAAATAATCGGTTGTGAAGTACTGGCTCGCTGGCACAGCAGTGAGCTTGGAAATGTACCGCCTGATGAGTTTATTTTAATAGCCGAACATACCGGTTTAATCGTAGAGATTGGTTATTTTATTTTAGAAGAATCTTTTAAAACTTTAAAAAGCTGGAATGAAAAAGGTATTCATTTAAAACAATTGTCGATTAATATCAGTATGAGACAAGTGTTTCACAATACTTTTATTGATGATGTTAAGAAGCTTTCTTCAAAATATTTAAACAAAGATTTATGTTCAAAACTTGTATTTGAGATGACGGAGACAAGTGCGGCTGAGGATATAAAAAGACTTGTGAGCAACATGTATTTGTTGGAAAATCTTGGCATTCGTTTTTCTATGGATGACTTTGGAACAGGATATTCGTCACTGAGTTATCTGCGTCAAATACCTTTGCATGAGTTAAAAATTGATAAATCCTTCATTGGTGAATTAAAAGATTCAGAACAAGGCAGAAAAATGGTAAAAACCATCCTCGATATTGCTAAAAATCTTAACCTGACTATTGTGGCAGAAGGCGTTGAAGAGTTATATCAAAAAGAGTTTTTACTAGAGCAGCAGTGTGATATTTTACAAGGCTATTATTTTTCAAAACCAATCAATAAAGATGAATTTGAAAAAGTATATCTTGCAAGTAAAAAATCTTAACAATATTTCGTCAAAAACTTGTGAAGTTGGTTTGCAAACTCATGCGCATCTTTTTGTGAAAAGGCAGTCGGTCCCCGCGTCATCTCTCCGCTGTCTCGAATCTTTTCCATCAGGTTTCTCATTGCAAGATACTGCTTTATGTTATCGACGCTGTAAAGTTCGCCCCTCTGGTCTATGGCATGTGCATTTTTACTGATAACTCTGTCTGCGAGGGGAATATCTGCCGTAATTACTAAATCACCCTCTTGAACCATCTCGACTATACGGTTATCGGCCTCATCGGCACCGGCATCTACAATCAGGTAAGTGATGTGTTTTGATTTGCCGATGTTAATTTTTTTATTAGACACAACAACCGTCTCAAGAGAAAGCCTTTCAATAGAACGCAGGAGAATCGGCTTGAGTAAATTTGCAAAAGCATCCCCGTCAACATATATCTTCATCGTTTATTAAAACCTTTTTTTCTTTTCGTGTAAGTTGCTTTATAGCATATTCCCGCTTGGAAGCACTGCTTCTATCTTCTAAATCTTCAGTATACATAAGCTTGACAGGTCTGCGCATTTTTGTATATTTTGCACCTTTATCCGATGAGTTATGCTCTTTTATTCTTTTGTCCACATCTTTTGCAATGCCCGTATAGAGTGTTCCGTCACTGCATTGTAAAATATAAACAGAATAAGACATAGATAAATCTCCGGTTAACTCAAACTTTTCTTGTGCAAAATGATATAATAAAAGCCGTTACTTGTCCACATCTCGGCATTTAAATTTATCTAGGGGAGTTTAGTTTTGGCATTAAACTTGGAAAATACATTGGTTATAGGGATATCTGCAACAGCCCTTTTTGATTTATCTGAAGCGGATAAACTGTTTAAAGAAGCGTACAGAAAAGATCCCGACGAAGCTATACAAATTTATAGAGATTATATGCTTAAAAATGAGGACAAAACCTTAAATGAAGGGATTGGTTTTCCCCTTGTCAATGCTCTGCTTGGTTTAAACAGATATCAAAAAGAGGGTGATGCTCCCTTAGTGGAAGTGGTCATCATGTCCAGAAACTCTCCGGATACTGGAGTACGCGTATTAAATACAATCAGACAATATAAACTCGATATTACCCGCTCCGCTTTTACGGCAGGAGAATCCAGTGCGGATTATCTTGAAGCATTTGACGTTGATTTGTTTTTGACGACAAATGAAGAGGATGCGCAAAAAGTGATAGACAACAGAGTATGTGCTTCAGCAATACTCTCCACGCCACCGGAATATAAATGTGATATATCGCAGGGACAGGTTAGAATCGCTTTTGACGGTGATGCCGTTCTTTTTGATGAGACAAGCGAACTTGTTTATAAAAAAGACGGTTTAAAAGCCTTTCATGAAAATGAAGACAAATCTCAAAATATACCAATGAATGAAGGTCCTTTCGCTTCATTTTTAAGAAAACTGGCAAAACTTCAAGAAAGGCTGCCTATGAAAATGGAATTTTCCCCTGTGAGAATTGCCATTGTAACAGCAAGAAGTTCACCCTCAGATTTAAGAGTAATTAAAACACTTCGACATTGGGGAATTTATGTTGATGAAGCATTTTTTCTCGGAGGCATAGAAAAAAGCAAAATACTGAAATCTTTTAAAGCGCACATCTTTTTTGATGATCAGGATGTACATTTAAAAACTTCATCTTTAGTAGTGCCTTGCGGTAAAGTTTTATATCCATCAAATTCAGTTTTGAAAAATAAATAGTACGTAAAAGAATTAACTTAAAAATATTTTTTATTTTTCGTATAGTTTTGTAACAAAGTTATCACATCAGTTAGATTTTTCTTGTAAATAATAAAAAGTTATATTATAATTTAACTCATATTTGTATCACAAAATAATTATATTTTTTTGATACTGGGGTTTAACAATGGGAAATAAAAATATTTTAATAGTAGAAGATGACGAAATTACTGCGCTGAACTTAAATATGTCACTGCAAAAACAAGGCTACAATGTTGTAGCAATGTGCGATAATGCGACGCAGGCAAAAAGTAATATTATTACATATAAGCCCGACATCATTATCATAGATATCTCTTTACAAGAGAGCAATGATGGGATTGAGCTTGCGAAAACGATTCGCAACAAACACAATATTCCATTTATATTTCTTACTTCGTATAGTGACGACGACATTATCTCTCAGGCAAAACTAACCGAACCTTACGGATATATCGTCAAACCTTTTGATCCAAGTTCACTTCATGCCACCATTCAAATGGCATTATTTAAATATGAAGTTGAAAATAGCAGAAAAAATGATTTGACCAACTTAAAAGTAGATAAGTTAAATCTTGAAAAACTTTTGTATTCAAAAAGAACAACAGACAAGCCTATAGTTCCCTTTGGAAGCGACTATCATCTCGATATAAGCATTTGTGAGACATTTTACAAAAGCAAAAAAATAAAACTCACAAAAAAAGAAAACGCTTTTTTAAGACTTCTTGTGGCTCAACTAGGGCTTGTCGTGAGTTTTGAGCAAGCTATGAATTATGTTTGGGATGAGAGCGGAGCCACTGAAAACAGCGTGAGAACTTTAGTGTGGAGACTTAGAAATAAACTCGAAACCGACATCATTAAAAATGCATCCGGCATAGGATACTATATAGAAGAATAATTCTAAGGTTATCGCAACTCCGCAATGCATGTATAGCTTTATTTATAAATATAGTCTGCTGAAACTACTCTATATGGGTATCAAAAATGCTCAAAATAATTGGATGGATTTGGGTTAAGACTAAAAGTCGTTTTTCCGGTTTCGTTAAAATCAATGCCATACTCTTTTAAAAAGCTTGTTATATCTTCTGTGCAGCATGTGCCTTTTGGATTTGATTTTTCACAAAATGATTTTCCATCTGAAATAATCGCTTTGATTTTTTTAGCAATACCCGGCTCCTTATTCTTTATCTATTGCGAGCTTCTTTTTTTAATTGAGATTTTACAGTTATCTCATTATTATCTATATGCTACAATTTTGCAACTACTGAATGCTGACACAGAATTATGAACAGTCCAAAAATATGACATAAGCAGGTGTCTAAGAGATTTTTATCTCTTGAACCTTTTTTCTTATATTTTCAAACGCACTTTCAAAATCATAGTTGCTATTCTTATTTTTAGCCATTTTTTCTATCTCATTTGCATCCTGCTGTACAGATTCCATTCTAAAATTCGCACTTGAACCTTTTACGTTATGAGCAATTAATGCTATTTTTTTATAATCTTTTTCATTGATTGCATTTTCAAGTTCCGGGATGGCAATTTTCATTTTTTTCAAAAACAAGCTCAAAAGCATAACCAGTTCCTCTTCATTCAACATGAGCTCATCAGCAAGCTTTTTAGCGTCAAGACCTTCTATCTTTCCTTGTTTGGTATTCTCTTCTTCAACAGTAACCTCAGTTTCAAAACTTTCTATCAAATATGTCTGAAATACTCTTTCCAGCTCTTTTAGGATAATCGGTTTGCCCAAAAATGAGTCAAATCCGCTTGATAATCCACGCTCCTTTGCCCCCTTTATAACATTCGCCGTTAAAGCAGCAACAGGAGTATGTTGCAATCCTTTTTTCTTTTCATATTTCAATATTTTTTGCACAGATTCGTTTCCGTCCATGACAGGCATTTGTTCATCCATCAAAATCAAATCATAATTATTGTTTTCATATAAAGAAACTGCTTCTAAACCATTCGTTGCCAAATCAAAACTCAGACCATATTTCATCAGTAAGATTTTAATCAGTTCTTGATTTGCTTCATTATCTTCAGCGATAAGAATGTGACCTATAAATTTTCTGCCACTTATCTCTGCGTAGGGGGAAGAGAAGTCCGGATTGATAAGGTCTGAAAACGTTGCTTTTATTTTTGAACAATAAAGAGGAAAACACATAGGCACAATATGGGGATATTTATCGTATTCATCATTGAGTCTACTCATCAACGCTATATATTTTTTATCGGAATTTACAACTTTTTTTATAAATTCTTTATCAGCATTTTCGTGAACAAAAATAAGCACTTGGGAGTCTGCATCTAAATTATCAACTATTTCAACATCCATGCCAAATACGTTGGCATATTTTAAAAGTGATTCATGTTGAAAGAGTGTTTTTTTGTTTTTTGAGTAAATTACTGTTTTTACGTTTATAAACTCTTTTACATCGTCCAATACCTGACACTTTTGGGTATATACTTCTACGGGTATTTCCACCCAAAATCTACTGCCTTCTCCAGGTACAGATTCTACGTTTACACTTCCGTCCATGTGATGTGCAAGCTGATGACAAATAGACAGACCAAGCCCTGTTCCGTCACTTTTAGTTAAAGCACTGTCTTGCGCTTGTGCAAATGCCGTAAATATATTTTTTATATCTTCTACGGAAACACCTATTCCATTATCTCGAACACTTATGGTGAGTTTTTTATCTTTACAGCTTGCCTCAACACTTATAACACCGTTGCGAGGAGTAAACTTAATTGCATTGCTTAAAAAATTCGATAGGATTTGTTTTATTCTCAGTGCATCCGCATACAATTCTTTTGGTATTTTTGGATCTATAAAAGAGGTTATAGTGATGTTTTTATTGTTTGCACTTGCAACAAAAAGCTCCATTGTATGGCTTAACTCTTCATGAAGCGAAAATACTTTTGGTTCAATCGTAAATTCACCGCTTCGAAGCTTTGAAAAATCAAGAATATCGTTGATAATGCTTAAAAGGTTTTCTCCGCTGCTTAAGATAATTTCCAAATAATTTCTATGTTTTTTAGAGACGTTTTCATATCGTAATAGGTTTACAAACCCTAAAATAGCATTTAAGGGGGTTCGAATTTCATGGGACATATTGGATAAAAAGAAATCCTTCGCCTGCCCCGCCTTGAGAGCTTCGAGTCTGGCATCTATCAATTTCGTAACATCATACGCGATAGACATATATTCGGTCGAATTGTCATGCGGGTCGTTAATCCTGACTATGGTTACATCGATGTAAAAATACTCGTCATTTTTTTTACGATTTTTTATCGTGCCTCTGTAAATACTATGCTGCTTAAGTTCATACCATAGATTTTCATAATAATCACTCGACATATCTTCATGTCGCATAACATTGTGTTTTTGCCCTATGAGTTCCGATTCACTAAAACCGCAAAGCGCTACCAGTTTTTCATTGACATAGGTTATGTATCCGTTGGTATCTGTTTTAGAGATAAGAGCACTTTCATCGAGTGCTTTTTTATATTCACTTAAGAGCTTGACATTTCTGTCAATCTCCTGTTCTTTTTGAAAAATAGTATCTGTGTAATATCGCAATATACCTGCAAAGTTTTTATCAAAAATATATGAAATTTCATCAAAAATCTGTTTTGAGTTAATACCTGCGTCATAAGAAAAATCTATCATTGATTTACGAAAATGACTGCATATCTCAAATAATTCATCCGCTCTTATGTCTCTGTCATTCAAGTAGGCCAATAAGCTTTGCATGATGGGGCAGTACCCTATCTCTGTTTTACCCGAGATGACGCCCATAAAGTAATCAAATACCGCATCGGCATACTCGTTTAAAAATTTTTCTCTTTGAATTTCATGCAGTTTCAAAATTTTTTGCGGAGATTCATAAGATATCCATTGAGACAAAATCTCCTCTTTGGATGCTATAAAAATATTTTGCGACTCTATTAATAGCGGTGTCCTTTTTTTCATCTTTATCTTCTACCTTGGATGTATTACAAAGTAAGATACTAACATGACTACTATTAATTTTATCATTGCGATAACGATTGTTCCTATGATATTTCCTACTTGACAGCTTGTGCAGGAGCTGTATTTTTTACCTTCATAGAGTCCGTAAAAGAAATACCCTATATTCAGAACAAGGACACTCAAAAATAGATATATTTGATACTTCCACATGCCCGATAATATTTGCGTATCTGAAACAAATAATGAAGATAGAAGCAAAACAAGCATAGCTATTGTAAAGATGTTTGAAGCTTTTGAGAAATAATCTCTTTTAAATCTTGTCGGGCAACTCTCTGATATTGCTATGTCTGTGCCAAACTCTAACTTTTTTTCAAACTTTTTTCTTTCCTCTTTGGAGAGTTTACTTAAAAAATTTGCACCAAAAGTATAATCAAGTTTTCTTTGAATCAAAACAGCAAAATCTCCGCTTGCTTTTATGGAGCACTGCTTTGCATCTCTGTCTTGATAAATTACACTAATATCTTGGTATCTTGATATTTCCGCGCTAAGTCCCGGAAAATAAGCAGTCTTTTCAACTGTTGTAATTTTTCCCTTTGGGCTTATCATTCTTGGATTGATTAACTCTAAAAAACTACCGTCTTCTTTTTTAACCACTACAACATTAAAATAACTTCCTATTTGAAATGCTGCAAGCCCATCAAGCTTGTTTTGCTTTAGCGTATCTTTTAAATCTTCAATCAGTGAAAATAAATTTTCATCAAATACTCTTACATCGGTTCCGTATTGGACACTAGGGGGAGAAGGATATCTTGTTATCTCTTGAACCATAAATTTACCTTGTTAAAAAAGAGGATAGTTTCCCTTTGGCTGAGGGTAATTGTTTCGAAGAAAGAGCTTAGTTTTACTAAGCTCTTTTTGTGGAAGTTAGTGGCTTTTGCTTACCACTACTAACATTTTAAGATTAATTACTATAAATCTTATTATTTGAAAAAGGACACAGGTTCTCATTCTTTTAGCAAATGGACCAGGTGTCATCGTAGTAAAGTTTTGACTGTATGCTTTGATATTTTTTTCTTCGTGCTTCATTGTTTTTCTCCTTGTAATCTATGTGTTTTTATTCTGGGATAAGTGTCCAGCCAGCTTTAAGCTTAGCTTTCCAAATAAACAAGTGATGTAAAATATGTTTAATCCAGTGACCTGCAAGACCGATTTCGCCAAAAGTGTAATCTGTATCACGGCCTGTTCCCGGATATTTCTCAAAGTCAGGCACAACCGGATAAATTGTCATTGCAGCCGCAGTTCCGTTAAATAAACCTTTACCCGCAGAAGCAACACAGGCAGCGCCCATATTTGCCATAGAAGCTTCATGAAGTGGAGCGTTCTCACCTTTGAGAATTCTGTCACAAACACTATGTGCAACTGTTTTTCCCATAATACCCGAAGGCATACCCGTACGAGGAGGAGTTGGATTGATAGGAGTTCCGTTTGGTGAACTCATTGGTTTGGAAATTGGATGCGGCGGTGCAAATGCGATTCCACATGCAAACATATTTCCGTAGGTTGGATTTTGGTATGTTGAAGGCCAGTCGCTCGCTTTCCAGTTTTCATAAGCACCTGCCGCATAATTCGCATCTACTTTCATAAATCCGTTTGGAGCAAAAACAGTTGCAGTGATATCTTCACCTGCTTTATTTATAGCTTTAAGTCCAACACCGGCAAAAGGAGGAATCAACATAGAAAAATCAAACTCTTCTACTCCCATAGTTCCATCAAGAAGTTCATAGTGTGCTTTGCCTTTTTCAACTTTGTTAACATGCGCACCGATAATCCACTCCACCCCTCTTTCAGTAAAAAGTGATTCGGCAAATATTTTAGAGCTAACAGCATAACCCATAGTTTTCATGTGAAGTCCGCCAACACCAAAGTCACCCAAAAAAGATTCATTTGAAATCCACTTGATGTCTGCCATGTCACGAACGCCAGCTTTATTTAATTCGTGTTCAATATTGAAAATATACTCAAATGCGGCACCTTGACATGTACACATGCCGTGTCCCGTTCCGATTAAGAACTTTTGACGCTCACCTTTTTTCATTTTTTCAATGCATTTTTGCAATTCATGTGCGGCATGGTCTGCATGGTCTGCCGTACAAACGGAAACTGTATACTCACCCAAGTTTGAACCTTCGCCAAGACCCGGAGTTGCACCAAAGTTAAGTTTTGGTCCAGTTGCGTTAATAAGGTAATCGTACTCTATATTTTCTACTTTGCCTGCTGAACCGGCTTCAGTAGATTCAATAACCACATAAGGTTTGTCACTTGATTCATTCCCTTCAGGATGAATGCCAAGCGCTTTTGCCTGCTTATACGTAATGCCTGCTTTTTTATATACAGGTGCCAAATCGAAAGTAACCTCTTCTTTTGTCATTTGGCCAACACCGACCCAAATATTTGATGGAATCCAGTTCCATTTTGAATTTGGAGTCACAACTACAACTTCGTGCGATGAACCAAGCCACTTTGCCGCGAATGTCGCTGCAGTATGTCCTGAAACACCACCGCCTAAAACAATTAATCTTGCCATATATTTTTCCTCATTTTCAAATTCCATAAAAACTCTATCAAAAATAAATCACAAAGTTATCACAAAGAATTATTAAATTACAAATAACAATTATATAAATAATTTATGGAAGAAACAAACCCCTATAAATAAGGGTTTAGCTTAGATTTAACTCTCTAATTATGGTTTATTTTTAAGATTTTGCTTATTATCTCATAGACATTTTTTGAGAGGGTGTGTGTAGAAAGTACACGCTCTAATTCGTTTTTCATACATTTTTTATTGATTGGGTTTAAGCGCTCATATATCTTAAATGCGCCTGCAAGTCCTGAAGCCATCTGTGCATTGATTGCATCTATCTCTATTATCTTGTCTGCTACAAACTTATAACCGTAACCGTCTTTTGCATGAAAATGTTTATAGTTTCTTGCAAAAACACCAATAAGAGAGCGCACAAGATTTGGAACTTTTTCATCATACACTTCATCATTTTGAAGTGCCATAACCCTATCTAATGTTCCCTCTCTGTGCGAGGCTGCAAGTATAGAGAAATACTTATTCATAACCAAAGTATCTTCTTTATATCTTGCATAAAAGTCAGCCAATGCCACCTCGGCAAATTGGGCATGTGTATTTTCCAAAATATCAAGAGCCGCGATTCTATCTGTCATGGTCAGAGAATTTTCATACTGTTTTTTTGCCATCAGAATCACATCTTCGCTCTCAAGGGAGCAAAGAAGTTTCAGACAACTGTTTTTTATCGCTCTTTTGCCTATGCTTTGAGCGTCTATATCATCGCACTTTGGCATGTGGAATGTATGATAAATCTCTAAAAGTTTATCTTTATACCTTAGCGCCAAATGTTTTGCCAATTTTTCTTTTGCCTCATAAATAGGTTCAAAATCGACCTCGGTCTGTCTTTGCATAAGTGTTGAGACTGTCGGAAACTCCAACAAGAGAGCTTTGAAAGATAAATCAATATCAAGGTCTAAAATATAGCCATAGGCTTCAACAAAATCTGTTTCTATATTTTTACCCGACATCATTCCTTCGATAGTTGCAACTGCAAAAGATTGTGCAGATTCATACCGTATAAAACTGTTTGAATCATGCTTCATTAAAAACGGATAATTGCTTTGCTCTTGTATAATGATAACAGGTGCCGAAAAATCACGGTTGATTGATAGCACGGGCTTCGATTTTAAACCCGTAAAAATAAACTCTTCACTCTCTTTGGATACGATGAGAATTCCGTCGTTTAATCTCTGCTGAGATTCACATGCAAGCTTCATCTCTCTGCCATTCTCATCTAGCAGTGCCATTTTTAACGCAAAATAGTAAGGCTTTTGCTCTCCTCCATCAATGGCATGTGGAATTATTTGAGTAAGGGTTAATGTATATCTCTCCTCCTCATAACTCTCTTTTACATCCAGTTTTGGTGTACCCGACTGATGATACCATCTTGTAAACTGAGTTAAATCCTGCCCGCTTGCCTCACCCATCGCCCATAAAAAATCATCCGTCGTTACAGCTTGAGCGTCAAAACTCTCAAAATACAAATCGGTAGCTTTGCGGTACAACTCTTCACCCAAAAGAGTATGAATCATTCGAATAACCTCAGCACCTTTTTCATATACCGTTGCCGTATAAAAATTGTTGATAGCCATATAAGAATCCGGCTGAATCGGGTGCGTCGTTGGGGAAGCATCTTCTACAAACTGTCTTTCTCTGAGAGCTTTTACACTCTCTATGCGCTGAACCTCCGCTGAGTTTAAATCCGCTGAGAAACACTGGTCACGAAAGACGGTAAGCCCCTCTTTGAGAGTAAGCTGAAACCAATCTCGACAAGTGATACGGTTTCCTGTCCAGTTATGAAAATACTCATGCGCAATCACACTCTCAATCCCCATAAAGTTTGCATCACTCGCACTGTCTTTGTCTGCCAGAACATAATGGGAGTTAAAAATATTTAAACCTTTGTTTTCCATGGCTCCCATATTAAAACTATCGACCGCCACGATGTTGTAAACTTCCAAATCGTACTCTCTGCCATACTTTTGCTCATCCCAAATCATAGATTTTTTGAGAGATTTCATGGCATGTGCACATTTGGATTCATTTCCTTTGTCGCAGTATATATTTAAATCCACATGCTCGCCGCTTGCGGTTGTAAATGTATCGCTTACAACTCCCAAATCTCCTGCAACGAGGGCAAAAAGATAAGATGGTTTTGGATGCGGGTCTTCCCAAGTTACACTGTGTCTGCCGTCTTCTAACTCTTTTAGCGCTCTTTTGTTTCCGTTGCTAAGGAGAATCGGATACTTTTTTTTATCTGCACTTATCGTAGTCGTAAAAACACTCATCACATCCGGACGGTCTAAATATGGTGTGATTTTTCTAAAACCCTCCGGTTCATTTTGCGTACAAAAAATCGTTCCGGATTTATAGAGCCCTTCAAGTTCGGTGTTGTTTTGAGGATATATTTTGTTAATAATTTTTAAACTGAATTCACTTGGGACATTCAAAATCTTGAGGCTCTCTTCCTCGAGCACATAACGGGTATCGCTTAGTTTTAAATCATTAAGCCATAACTCCACAAGCTCCAGTTCCTGTGTATCCAGACTGATATTTTTATGTTGCTTGTCCATTTGTTTTATCTTCATAACATTGCTTACTAGCGCATATTCTTCAAAAAGTTCAAATTCCAAGTTGCATTTTACAACTTGAAACTCCGGCGCTTTATACTCTTTTAAATAAATTGTTCTTACTTCACTCATAATAATCTCTTTTCTTTTTTTCTAATAATAACATAAGAAGATGTACTTAAAAAATCCCTTTTGAAACTACCTCTGATTTATTAACAACTGTTCTAATGTGTCATTCCAACTCTGCAAGTTTTACATCAAACTCCGCCATAAGTTCATCCAAAGCATTTTGTGCTGTTTCTAAAAGCTCAAATTTTTCTTCAACTTCACTTTCATTTTTAGAGATACGCTGTGAGAGTTCCATGATTTTGCTATTGTCGCCGCTGTTTGAAGCAACAATCAAATCTTTGTGATACAGTTCAAGGGCATCCTCTGTCTGCATAATAAACTTCTCCAGTTTTTCTATCTCTTTTTTTAAGGGAGCTATCAGTTTGCTTCTCTCTTGCACAAGGGCTGCCCGAAGCTTTTTATTTTCCTGCTTGTTCACTTTTGGAGCGGTTTTTACTTTTTCAACCTGCTCCTCTTCTTCCCAGCCGATTTTTTCTAAGAAAAGGTCATATCCGCCATCAAAATACTCGGCACCCTCTTTTGAAAAAATTATAAGTCTATCGCAAACACGGCGCAATAACTCTTCGGAGTGGGTAACAATAATAACCGAACCTTTAAAGTTTTTAATCGCTTCACTCAAAGCTTCAATGGAATCCATATCTAAGTGATTTGTCGGTTCATCAAGAAAAAGAAGGTTCACGCTTCTTGCCAAAATCTGCCCCAGCATTACACGGCTTTTTTCTCCCCCAGAGAGCAGAGATACTTTTTTCTCAGCGCTGTCTCCGCTAAACATCATTGCCCCGCAAATTCCTCTAACGCTTGCAGCAGAGAGGGTTGGATTTCCAACATAAATCTCATCAATTACTGAATTTTTAGGATTCAACCGACTGATATTTGTCTGCCCAAAATGCGCATAAGATGTCGTTGTATGAAAATCAACCCTGCCTCTAAGAGGCTTTAATTCTCCCGCAATAGTATTTAAAAGCGTTGACTTTCCTTTGCCGTTTTTTCCGATAATTCCAAGACATTCCCCTTTTTCAAGTGCAAAAGAGATATTTTTAAAAAGAATCTTCTCAGGGCTGTACCCAAAACTCAAATCTTTTACATCCAGCAAAACTTTTGCAGGAGTTTCTTTGAAGTTAAAATCAAACTTCAAAGTTGCGTCAAATCCTAAATCATCCAACAGCTCCATTTTCTCCAGCTGTTTGACTTTAGACTGTGCAAGCGCCGCCGTAGAAGCACGCGCTTTATTTCGGGCGATGAAATCTTCAAGTTCTTTTACTTTTTTGTCCTGACTTAATTTTTGTTTCTCATACAACTCGTCATTTGCCTTGAGCTGTTCATAAAACTTATGCGTATCACCTGCTATCAGACTTAAATTACGACGGATAATTCCCATTGTGTGAGTGGTGACGCTGTCCATAAAATCCCTGTCGTGGGTTATCAAAATAATTTCACCCTCAAAGGCTCTCAAAAAGGTTTTTAACCAACGCATCGAGATAATGTCAAGGTAGTTCGTAGGCTCATCCAATAGAAGCAGATTTGGTTCAGTCACTAAAAGTTTTGCAAGGTTAATACGAATCTGATAACCTCCCGAAAACGAAAGAGGGTCTTTTTCCAAGTCCTCTTGAGTAAAACCCAAACCAAAAAGAATTTTCTCCACTCTGTAAAGGTCGTACTTCATCTCCTCTTCCAATGCTAATGCCGCCTCTTCTCTGAGTGTGTTTTGGCTAAACTCAAGATGCTGCTTGAGTGCTCCTATTTTATACCCTTTAGGGATGATAATTTCACCGCTATCAGGGGCTTCTTCCCTTAAAATAAGTTTAAACAGAGTAGATTTCCCACTCCCGTTTCTACCGACCAGACCGATTTTATTTCCGCCGTTTAATTTAAAATTGAGATTGCTAAAAAGCTCTTGGCTTGAGAAGCTTTTAGAAATATTTACTAGTTGTATCATGAGACTCTTTTGTATTGTTTTACATTATGCATTATTTTTTGCTAATGATATCATAAGTGATTGAGCGTAAAAGAATTGAGAGTTGTTTTAAAGAGGTAAACAGGTTTTAAAAACCTGTTTAAAGTGTAGCACTAGGCAATTTGATGAAAAACACTCGCCAGTGCTTAATGCACATTATTTTATTTTACTGCTCCGATTGCTTTTTGATTTGCATTTCCAAACCATAAGTTCACACCAAAATACATTCCTGAACCGCTGCCCGTTGTGCTAAAGGTAGTAGAGCCCACCACAATATCCTGCCACACTACACCTTTATAATCGTATCCGGCTAAAAATTCAATTTGATCTGCCACAACATAACTAATGCTTGCTCCCACTTTAAAACCAACTCTCGCCCAGGAACTGCTGTCTACCGTTGAGTCAGTTTCAGTTATTCCATAATTGATACCAAAAGGGAGAGTAAAATAAAAATTATTTCCAATTTCCCAACCCGGTCGCAGGTCATATCCAAACTCCGTTAAACTTTTACTTGACCAATAGTATTTATTGGATTCGATCGCACTATAATACAACTGCCATGTCCAATCATCAAGTTCACCTGCTCCTAGTTTAATACGATAACCGGTTTCTGTCGCATCCCATGTCGCACTGCCTCCGGTATTGGCTTTCATCGTATAAGACATACTATCCCCGCTTATAGCATCCACACCAAGATAGATATCAGCAAAAGATGCTGTTGAGAGTAGAGTTGCGGATGCTAAAGCTGCTGTAATTATTTTTTTCAATTTATTTTCTCCCTATAGAATTTATCCTATTCTATCTAGTATATAATTTAATGTAAACTAATATTTTATAATTAAAACATTAGTTTACATTATGTTACTTTTTGCTAATGCTATCATAAGTGATTTAGTGTAAAATTACATATCAAAATTATCGGCATCTCTATTTCCACATGCCGACATTCAAACACAAAGGGTACATCTTGAGCATCTACAGAGAATACGACACTCTTTTGTAAGAAAAATTTTAAATCCCAATGTATAGGGCTTTTGAGGGCATTATTATAACCTTTTTTTCTTTAAAGTCCCGTGAAAGTCCCTTAAAAAATAGATTTCGCATATAGTATACTAAGTGTGAAAACAGCCTTACTTTAAACATTAAGAAACTTTTTTTAAATTTTCAAGAATTTTACTATACTTCCATCCAAGACCACCAACTATATCAGCTTTTAAAAAATCATTTTTAAGCTTAGCTGGATTAGCTACTGAGATTCAGTTTACAATCGCTTCTACTCATAGAGGTTCAGTAGTATCTCAACTAATCATTTTATTCATAAATTTCACTAGATTTCTTTTTGCTAATGTGTTAATTCAAGAATCTTTATCTAAAAATGCTGAACTCTCTCAAAAGTGTCAATTTTCTAAATCTATGTTTTGAATATTCAAATCAAGTCATGGTACGATTAACATTCCACTTTGAAGCATATTTATAACTTTGTCCGTTAGCTCTTTGGGAAATAAATCAAACCCACTGTTCTTAAAAAACTTCAAAACTTCTACTTGCTTTTCTTTTGCCTCAGAATCTCTTGTTGCTAATTTTTCAAGATTTGATTTATACTCTGTTTCAACTCACGCTTTTTGTGAATTAATTTGAGTTACTATTTTTTGAAATTTATTTTCTATATTTTCTTTTTTTGCTCTAAATTCTTCTATAGTTTTACTATCAGATAAAGAGTTCATATCTGATTTAGTTATTTGAATATTTGAGTCAATATTCATAGTTTCATAAACATCATCCATCTCACTAAAAATATCATTTGGAAAATTATTCAGAAAATCATGAGAACTTTCTTTTGAGTTTTGCTCTGATAAACCCTGCTCTATTTTACTGCTTAAACTAGCAAAAGGATTGTACAATCCTTTAAGAGAAGCGTAGCTTCTCTTAATATCATTTACCTTATTATCTTTTGTATTTTCAAGTTCACTTAGTGCTTGTTTATCTAACTTTTTATCAAAACTATAATTACTTTCAGGAAGATGCAATTTTGAAACATTAGCTTTCAAATCTATATCTAACATTCATCAAGATTTTTTTTCAATTCATTCTATGATTTCATTTGAATTCAAGCTCACTCAAGCCTCTAGTTTCTCTAAATCATTAAAGTAGTTTTCAAAACTGCTATCTAAACCTATTAAAGTGTTTTTAAATTCAAGATATTGAGGATTATTTGGGTTAGCTCATCAAAAAGAATCTATGATAGACTTTAATTCTCAAGGTTCATTTTTTAAAATATTGATAATGTTTCTAAAAATCTTTTCTTTATCTGCTGTAGTGTCTAATTCTTCAAATTGCTCTTTTATTTTAGAATGTTGCTTTAAAAGTTCAGGTGTGAAGATTGCTTTTAGTTTTGAGATTTTTGAGTCAGTTTGTTCTACTTCTTCGTTATGAACATCTTGCACTTGATTTTTTAAAATTGCAAAAATCTCTCATCTAGTTTTTGTTGTTAAACTTTTGAGAGTTTCATTGTCTAGTGTTTCAAGTCTTGGTCTTAACATATCTTCTTGCTCATCCGTCACATCAAGCACATTTAGAACATCATTTACTTTTACTAAATGCTTATAGTTTTTTTCATCTTGTTTAATTATTTCAACCCTTTCATTGAGTTGCTTTTGATATTCAGGTGTATCTTTTAAACTAGGTCATTCATTGATATGAGATGACATTCATTCTATTGACATAAATTGATTATTAATTTTGTAAGATTTTAGGAGTTATATAGATTTTATCATATTTTTGGATGTGGTGCAAAAAATAGAGGCTATTTTGTAGCTTCTATTTTTTTTACTTCTAACATACCATTTAATTCGTCAAGAGTATTATTGAGTTTTTTAAGCTTTTTAGTTTTTTCTTCTAATTCTGCATATTCTTCAAACCATTTATCAACATCTTCTTTAGACATTTCTTTAGTTTGGTTGTTGTCTGTAGCAAAAGAAATTGTAGAAAATAATAAAAATAGTAATAAAAATATTTTTTTCATTTTTAATTACTTTCCATAATGAGAAGACCGAGAATGTCCACAATTATCACAAAATTGAGGGTCGCTTGAGATTACAAACTGTTTACAAGAACATTGAGAACATGCACTACCTTGATAATTACTATCTGCAATTTTTATTACACTAAATTTTAAAACCTTTTTCATCTATATTTCCTTGTGTTGTATTTTCTTATCAAATCACCATTTTTTAGATTTATTTCCACCCTGCTTTTGCTTTCTATGTTCTCCACTTTTTGTTTTTGGTTTACCTTTTTCTTTATCTGATTCTTTACCTTATTGTTGCCATATTAAAATCCTCTATCTGTAGCTAGTTCATAACAAAGTCTGGCTTGACTTCTTGCTTCACTTAATTGGTATTCATAAATGGCTTTTCCATCTCTACCTTCTGCATTTGCTTCTCTAATTTTTTGTTCAATCTCTTGAACTTTATCTGTCCATTTATAATGGTCTTGCATATACTTTTTTTGTTGTGATTCAATACTCATCTGCCTTCCTCAACTTTTTATCTCCAAATAACTAACTATAGTTAGTTGATGAAAAATTCTATACTTCCTACACTTATAGTTAGCTTAACTATGGGTAGGTAACTATGAAAGAAACTAGCATTACGGATGAAAAAATGCTTGAGATTTATAAAAAAATTGGGCAGAAAGTAAAAGATATTAGAAATGAAAAAGGTGTATCACAATTAGCTCTTGCAATGGCTATAGGGCATAAAGCAGTCGGAACAATTTCTATGGCTGAGATTTGTTTGAATAATAAGCACTTTAATATTGAGCATTTAGTGAAAATTGCTGAAGTTTTGGAAGTTGATGTTTGTGAGTTTTTTAAAATGTCATAAAAGCATGTCAATTTGCCATATTTTTATTGTAATGTATTATTATTAACTATCATTTACAAAAAAGGATATAAGTATGAATATTAAAATTCCCGCTAATGGAAAAATATATGAAGAAAATATTAATGAAGAACATTTCAACATTAATTTATTTGATGCAAGCAGTTTAATGAAAAATAAATTTCAAGCAACACAAGAAGGCACATTAAGAAAAGGGGAACTTTCTCATCTACATACATTTAAAAATCAAGCTGTTGCAGATATGCTAGAAAGTAAATATCTAGATTTTAAGATAGCTTTTTATGTTTAATATTAAGATAGATACCTTAGTTCTATACTAGTAATCCAAGACTTAGGCTTGGATTCTAAAAAACACTTCAAAAAAAAGAGCTAACAATTTAGCCCCAAAATATGCCCGTAGGATCTCTATCAATTTCTTTTAATAAATTTTCAAGTTCTGTAGATGCTTCAATAAAATCATATAAATGCCATTTTTCATTTCTATCAGGACAATAAAGAGTAAAAGTTTTACTTTCATTTTCAAATCGTATCTGAGCGATTTTCATATCTATCCACTCTGTTTTATCGTGCCATGACGGACGAGATTCAACTAAAGTGATGTTGTTACCTCTGATATAATAAAAGAGCTGAATACTCTCATTCAACTCTTTAGGGGCTTTTTTATCGCAATAGTTTTGCATTAGTTTTTCAACTAGTTGTTTTTGGATTGGTGGGATTGGCATTAGGAAGTCCTCCTTTAAATCTTAAAAATTATTTGTCTATTTTACCATTTCTTATTTGCTCAGATAATAATTTTGCTTCTTCAAAGTCTTGTACTTGTTGTTTTTCCCATTCTTCGTGTAGATTTAACTCTTCAAAATCTTTTTTTAAAAACTTTACTGACGATTCTTTTTTAACAATACTACTATATAATTTATCTAATTCAGTTAAGTTTTTTGCTCAATTTTTCTTCATTAAAATTATAGCCTTAAGCATGAAGGGTAAAAAAGTATCTGTTTTAATTTTTTTAATTTTTTCAATAAGTTCATCTATGTTTAATTCAAACTCAGGCTCAAAAACTTCGTAAAGTTCTTGAATCCATTTTTTAGCCATTTTGATTTCTACATCTGAAAAAGCTAAGTCAACTTCTTTCTCTTCATAATTTGTCAGTCAGTTCAATCACATAATAGTTTTATATTAAAGTATAAATATATTATTAGTATTTCATATTTTCCTATATTTTGCAAATTTTCAAATCATAAAAAGTACTTTAATACAAAAGCGGTTATAATCTTTCATAAAATTAAATAATGGATAATAAGATATTATG
>JAHJJX010000024.1 GCA_018822665.1 bacterium | reverse complement strand
TAACCATGCTGTTATGGCGACTACCTGATCATAGCCCAAAAGTACACCTGATGTAATTTCTGTTGCCATATTGCTAAAACGATCTGCTTCACAATAACGACTTGGCAAAAGGTATATAAGTATAGAATCAGGTAGATTTTGAATTTCGATAAAAGGTACTCCAGAAGCTTGGTCTATAGTATCTGATGTCATAACTTTTGCTGCTGTATGGATGGAAAATTTGCCAGGCGGAGCAATCAGTCTTTGACACAGGTTGCCATATATGTCTGTAAATTCAAAAACCGGCACACTGGGTACAATCTCATACTCTTCAAATGCAATCCATTGATTTATATCACTATGGGGTCTCATCATCAACACAAAAGGTGTCGGCACCGCAATATCAAATGTAAAATTACAACTTGTATATAACCACATATCTCGAGTCCTTTTAGAAGTGTTACACAGCCATAGTCTAGCAATAATAAACATTATACTTGAAATATATTACCACTTCTTTAAATCCTATGCGATTTTCCTTAGGCTCTTTGTAGGATTACGCCAATCAAGCATGATAATAAAAAATTCACTTTTATGAATATCAATCAAATAATCATCAAAGTATATTTATTATTACTTGGATATACTTCCATCGATTTACGGAGCAGGACTCTGTACTTCAATAAGGAAAATCGATGACTAAAGAGGATATATTTACTTCAGAGTCTGTAACAGAAGGGCACCCTGATAAGATGGCAGATCAAATCAGTGATGCAATTTTGGATTATATTATTGAGCATGATACAAATGCACGTGTTGCGTGTGAAACATTGGTATCGAATGGTTTTTGTGTAATTGCAGGCGAACTGAAAACAACGGCTTATGCCCCTATGCAAGAGATTGCAAGAAAAGTTATTCAAGAGATTGGATATACGGATGCAACCTATGGGTTTGATTATCGCTCTGCTGCAGTGCTAAATGGAATAGGTGAACAATCTCCCGATATTAATCAAGGTGTTGATAGAGCCAATGGTGAAATTGGTGCCGGTGATCAGGGTTTAATGTTTGGGTACGCGTGTCGCGAAACAGATGTACTTATGCCTTTGCCGATTTATTTGGCACACCGCCTGACGCAGAGGTTGGCAGAAGTTCGTAAAGACGGAATAATTCCTTACCTTCGTCCTGATGGCAAAGCTCAAATCAGTGTCAAATATATTGACGGCAAGCCGATTTCGGTTGAGACCGTTGTTGTATCAACACAACATGCTCCCGATGTTTCTCAAGAAAAAATTCATGAAGATGTGATTAATGAGGTTATCAGGAAAGTAATCCCCGCAGAATTAATGAGTGAAAATGTAGTTTTTCATATAAACCCGACAGGAAAATTTGTAATCGGCGGTCCTCAAGGGGATGCAGGACTTACAGGCAGAAAAATAATCGTGGATACTTATGGAGGAAGTTGCCCGCATGGCGGTGGCGCTTTTTCAGGAAAAGACCCAACAAAAGTGGATAGAAGCGCGGCCTATGCAGCGCGTCATGTTGCAAAAAATCTTGTGGCATCGGGTGCGTGTGATAGAGCAACGATTCAGGTGGCTTATGCGATAGGTGTTGCCCATCCTGTTTCAATCATGGTAGATACGCATAACACAGGAAAGGTAGATGAAGAAAAAATTGAAGAGTGTGTGAAAAAACTTTTTGATTTATCGCCAAAAGGCATTATAACTTCACTTAATTTACTACGCCCAATCTACAGAAAAACAGCTGCGTATGGTCATTTCGGAAGAGAAGACGAAGATTTTACTTGGGAAAAAACAGACAGAGCGGATGAAATCAAAGAGTATTTAGGCTTATAATTTTTACTCTATATTTACGACGGTACTCTCCCTCGTAAATATTATTTATAATAATTTTTAAAACCCCTTTGTTTCGAATACTTTTAGCTGTAATAATTGTAACCATTAGAGACATTTTTATTTTTATAAAACAATTTTTAGCTACCTTTAAAAATCTTCTGTTATAGTTATCTAAATAAAAAAAAGAGGAGAAAAAAATGGCAGTATTTATTAATGACACATGTATTAACTGTGGTGCTTGTATCGATGAATGCCCAGTAGAGGCGATTGTTGATGAGGACGATAACCCGTCTGGTGAAGAAATTTATTATGTATATCCGGATAAATGCGTAGAGTGTGTTGATCATCATGATGAGCCGGCATGTGCCACTGCATGTCCAACTGAAGGTTGTATAACTTGGGATATGCCATTTACCGCAGACCATAAAGACTTCTTTGCCGGTGCAAATTATGTAGATGGAAAAAACTATGTAATGGATGATGCAGATGCTGAAATGCCGTTTAGATCTGATATTGGTGATGACGCTCGTAAAAATCGCGCAAACGTTATAGACTAATTTTTAACCTCCGTTTCGGAGGTTATCCTCACACAGCTTCGTATAAAATAACTTCACAAAAATCTCTTAGAGTAATTTATTTTTTTCTTTTTAAACATAAATACAATTTATTTTGGGTACAATTCCATTCTATTTTTTATATATATCAGGAGATTTGATGGAACGCACACTATCAATTATAAAGCCAGACGCTGTAGCGAAGGGCGTTATCGGTAAAATTTTAGATCGTTTTGAAAGCAATGGTCTTAAAATAGCAGCTAGCAAAAAACTTCAACTGTCCCGTATGGATGCAGAAGCTTTTTATGCAGTACACTCTGAGAGACCTTTCTTTAATGATTTAGTTGATTTTATGATTAGCGGTCCGGTAGTTGTTTCAGTATTAGAAGGCGAAGATGCTATGTCGAAAAATCGCAAATTGATGGGTGCTACTAATCCTAAAGAAGCTGAAGCAGGCACGATTCGTGCTGACTTTGCAGAAAATATAGATGCAAATGCAGTTCACGGAAGTGACTCTGTAGAAAATGCAGCTGTTGAAATTGCATTCTTTTTCTCTGGAAGAGAAATTTCGTAATCATTTTTTATGAAAATTTCGCTTAGAAAAGTAGGCAATACACCGTTAGATTTTGAACTCAAATCTGATAAGGTAGCTTTTAAAGGTTATTTACAGTATCATGGCAACAAGTTGATTTTGTTAAAAGCAAATCTCAGTGGCCTCCTTGATATCGAGTGTGACCTTTGTACTAAAGATTTTGAACTGCCTGTGGATGAAGATATAGAATTTTTCATTTCAGACGGCGTTTATGAAGATAAAGAAGAAGCATCTTTGGATGTTGTAGAGTCTTTAGATTCCCAAATAGATTTAGAAGAGCTTTTGAATTCAGAAATTGAGCTTATTAAAAGCGACTATTTTAGTTGCGATGATTGTAAAACAAAAGAAAGGAATTAATTATGGCAGTACCTAAAAGAAGAGTGTCTCACTCACGTTCAGCAAAGAGAAGAACTCACTACAAAATTACTTTAGCTAAACCGGTTAAAGACAAAGACGGAACATACAAGCTTCCTCACCATATTAATCAAACAACTGGTGAGTATAAATAATCAATGGTTAAAATTGCTATTGATGCGATGGGCGGGGACTTCGGTCCTGAGCCAATTGTAAAAGGTTGTCTTCAGGCGCTTAAAAAAACATCGTTTATACCTATATTAGTGGGTAGAAAATCAGAAATTTTACCTCTGTTACCAAAAAGTTATAGAGATAAGATTTTAATTGTTGAAGCGGATGATGTTATATCTATGTCAGATGCTGCTACGGATGCTGTCAAGAGAAAAGAAAGCAGTATTTATAAAGCAATAGACTTAGTTAAAAATGGTGAGGCCAATGGCATAGTTTCAGCTGGACACAGCGGTGCTACGATGACACTTGCCACTCTTAGACTCGGTCGACTTGAACATGTTTTAAGGCCGGCACTCGTTACGCTTATGCCGACAAAAACAGGGCGCCGTTCTATAGTTTTGGATGTAGGGGCAAATGTTGACTCTAAACCTGAGCACTTAGTACAATTTGCCGTAATGGGCGGATGTTATGCAGAGGACCTTTTAAAAATAAGCAGTCCGAGTATAGGTATTTTAGCTAATGGGGAAGAAGATTCTAAAGGCAATGAAGTAACCAAAGCCGCACATAAAATGCTAAAAAATTATAAAGGCTTTAAGGGTAATGTAGAGGGCAGTGATATTTTTAATGGAAGCTGTGATGTTATTACCTGTGACGGCTTTGTTGGAAATTTAGTTTTAAAAGCATCAGAAGGTGTCGCTTCTACAATTAGCCAGCTTATCAAAGATTATATTAGAAAATCTCCCGTTGCAATTACCGGAGCGCTTTTAATGAGAAAAGTATTTAAGCTTCTTAAAAAACAGATTGATTATGCCGAAATAGGCGGAGCGCCACTTATCGGAATTAAAGGCTGTGTTATCGTGAGTCACGGTAAAAGTAACTCTACCGCGATAGAAAATGCGATTTATCAAGCTATAAAATATGTGAATACCGGTGTGAATGGACATATAGTTTCAAGACTTGAGAAGTTGAAGCAAAAGGAAAATTAATGGCTTACGCGGCTTTTCGTTCTATTGGTGCGTATGCTCCTAAAAAAATTCTAACCAATGATGAATTATCAAAAATGGTGGATACTTCGGATGAGTGGATAACAAAAAGAACAGGCATAAAAGAAAGACGTATTGCTGCAAAAAATGAAACAACCAGCGATATGGGTGTCGAAGCTTCTAAAAAAGCCATAGAGAGAAGCGGTTTAGATAAAAGTGAAATTGACATGGTTATTTGTGCAACTATCTCACCTGATTATTTTTGCATGCCATCCACTGCAACTATTATCTCCAATAAGTTAGGTCTTGGCAATGTAACGGCATTTGATATTTCTGCTGCATGTACAGGATTTGTTTATATTCTTTCTATAGCAAAAGCATTTATTGAATCCGGAATGAAAAAGAATATCCTTATCGTCGGGGCTGAAAAATTATCTGCCATCACCGACTATACAGACAGAGGCACTTGCATTTTATTTGGAGATGGGGCCGGCGCTGCGATAATAAGTGCGACAGAAAACAAAAATGAAGCGATTATAGATGTTCATACCGGAGCCGACGGTACGTATGCAGATTTATTAATGACCCCAAACGGCGGAAGCGGTTCTGCACATGATTCTCTTGATCAGGAAGCCGGAAGCTGCTTTATGCAAATGAAGGGAAATGAAACTTTTAAAGTTGCTGTGAGAACTTTAACAAAAGATGTTGTTGAAATACTTGAAGCAAATAAAATTGAAAGTTCTGAAATCAACCATTTTATTCCACACCAAGCAAATTATAGAATTATTAAAGCCGTGGGTGATGCTCTTAAAATGAAAGATGAACAGGTTGTTCTTACGGTTGGAAAATTTGGAAACACTTCAGGTGCGTCTATACCAATGGCAATGAATGAGATATATGAAAACGGATTACTAAAATCTGGAGAACTTATGCTCTTAGATGCCTTTGGCGGCGGGCTTACCTGGGGAAGTGCTTTAGTTCCCTTTTCACCTTTAAAATAAAATCTTCCCAGATTTCTTTACTGGAATCTGGAAAAACTTCCCTTCATCTCGTTGAATGTAATGCCAAATACAAGAATTAATGCTGTGAGTTTAAAGCGTTGAATACTCTTTTATGAAAATTATTTTCATTTGGCAGATGTAAGTTAGAGTCTCTTAATTTTTCTCCCCACATCGTATTTGGAAAATAACTGTCATTCTCAAATCTGGCCATGACATGTATATGAACTCTTGGAAGAATATTTGCGAATGAAGCCATATTGATTTTTTTTGGATTATAGTAGTGTTTCATTTCATACTCAATAATGTCATATACCTCCCAAAGTCTTGTTCTTATTTCCTTTGGAACATCACCCAGCTCTTTGTACGGCTCTTTTGTAAAAATTTTTAGCCACGGAACTTCACTCTCTTGTTTTTCTATATATATATGATGATCTTCATAAATAAGCATCTTGAACACCTTTTTTATTTTAAATACTTCGTTTGGATTATTATAATCTAATTTTATAAATAAAAGATTGAAGAGAGATTATAAGAATTGTTTGAAGTGAGTAGGACAGAGGTGTGAAATTTATTAAAACAGCATACTTTACATCTGTTATGAAGAGTTATATAGCAATCAAAAGATTGCTATAGTTTTTGATTAGTCTTTAGTGCCGCGAAAAGAACCGCTTCTTGAGCTTCTTTCTCTACTACCGCTTGAATTTCTATCACGGCTTGCTCCGCCATCACGGCTTCCGGCACTGCTTGCTCCGCCCGAACGGCTTCTGTCTCTGCTTCCGCTGCCTGAACTAGAACGATTTCTATTTCCTTTGTAGCTTCCGCCTTTGCCTCGTGTATCTCTTCTGTTTCCGGCTCTTTCTAAAATAGCTGCTAATCTTTCAGCAGGAATACCGATGGAGTTTGGTCCTTTTATCTCTTGTTTATCTAAAATCATAGAGATAAGTTTATATTTCATCTGCTCTTCATCAATATCTTCACGAAGCATATCAAGAACAAGATGCGCTTCATCATAAATATGTTGCTCTTCAATTTTATTTACTATGTTTTCCAAGTTATTTTTACGTAAATCGTTTTTACTTGGAACAAAAGCATGCGCCATTGTGGTGCCAACTTTTGATTTGATGCGCTGAAGTTCTTTAAACTCTAGAGGAGTTAAAAGCGTAATAGCTTTTCCTTTCGTCCCCGCACGTCCTGTTCTTCCGATACGGTGAACGTAAGATTCCGGATCAAACGGAATATGGTAGTTGAAAACGTGAGAGATGTTATTTACGTGGATTCCGCGAGCGGCAACATCTGTTGCAACTAAAACTTGCACATTATTGCTTTTGAAACCTTTGATAACTGTTTCTCTTTGTCTTTGCTCCATATCTCCATGAAGACCGTTTGCTAGGTAGCCTGCATTTGAAAGCACGTTCGCAAGTCTGTCAACTTCACTTTTTGTTCTACAAAATACTATTGATTTTTCTGTGTCTTCTGAATCCATTAAACGGATGATTGCATCATCTCTTTCACTTTCTTCAATAACATAATAAGATTGCTCAATATCTGAATTTGTTGTTTCACCTTTAGTAATAGAGATAAAAGCAGGATTCACTAAAATTCTTTCTGCGAGTATTTTAATAGGTTGAGGCATTGTTGCCGAGAAAAGCAATGTTTGACGATTTGTCGGAAGATATGAAAAAATCTCATTAATATCATCCAAAAATCCCATGTCAAGCATCTCATCCGCTTCATCCAAAACTACCATGCTTGGTGCAAAATCTTTAATCATACCTTTTTTCAAGATATCTAAAAGACGCCCCGGTGTAGCAACAACGACACTTGCGCCTCTTTTGATTAAATCGATTTGACGCGTGTATGAACTTCCGCCAAAAATAGTTACAGTTTTAATATTTAAATTTCTGCCGTATTTAAAAAGCTCATCACTTACCTGAGTAGCAAGTTCACGAGTCGGAGTAATAACTAAAAGCTCAATCCCGCCTTTTAAATTCATCTTGTTAAGTGCCGGAAGTCCAAAAGCAGCAGTTTTTCCTGTTCCTGTATGTGCTTGACCAACGATGTCCCTGCCTTGTAGAATGATTGGGATTGCTTCTGCCTGAATTGGGCTTGGAACTGTAAAGCCAGCATATTTGACACTTTGAAGTATCTCTTTTTTTAAACCTAAATCATCAAATGTGATTAATTTTTCTTCATGTTGTTGTGCATTATCTTGCATCTTTTGCCTTGTGAAAAGAAGGCAAAACAATGCCTAATCTTTTACTTTTAATTTGTGTGGAATTATAGCTAAATAAAACAAAACTTAAAGTTAAAGAAACTATATTTAAAATTACTTAAGTTTATAATGCTTCAAATGGGAAGAAATATTGAAAATTCAAATAAATTTCAATTTGTCATATTAATAGATAAATAAAACTAATGTTGTATAATTTTTGTAACGTATTGAGGATTGGCATGTGGAAATATATTTAATATCTTTGATTTTTAGTTTTATAGTTATTTTGGTTTTATTGATGGTGTATTTAAAGCAAAGAGATATCAGTCGGAGTGTACTTTTTGAAAACGATGCGTTAAAAGCACGGCATGTGGAATTGGAAAATGAAAAAAATCATTTTCGTTTGGAATATGCGATTTTGAAAACACGTTATGAAGAGGAGGCGAAATCCTCAAAAGAAAAATTAAATGTACTTCAAGATACAAAAGAGGAACTCTCACGCGAGTTTTCATTGTTGGCAAATAAGATATTTGAAGATAAATCCAAGCAGTTTAATCATACACATAAAGAGCAGTTTGAAATGCTTCTTAAGCCATTTCGTGAGCAAATAACAAATTTTTCCACCCAATCAAAAGAACAGTTTTTTACAGAATCCAAGGAGAGACACCTTCTAAAAGATGAACTCTCCAGACTAAAAATGATGAATGAACAACTCTCTCAAGATGCGCTTAATCTTACCAATGCCCTCAAGGGTGACAATAAAACCCAAGGGAATTGGGGAGAGATAGTTTTAGAAAGAATTTTGGAAGAATCAGGTTTGAGACAAGGTGTCGAGTATGTAAGTCAAACCTCACTTCAATCGCAAGACGGCAAAACGTATCGTCCGGATGTCATCATCCACATGCCCCAAAACAGAGATATTATTATCGATTCAAAAGTATCTCTGGTTGCTTATGAGAAGTTTATGAGCGGGGAAAGTCCACATGCCAAGAGTCTTGCTCTTAAAGAACATCTTCTAAGCATATCCGGACATATTAAAGGGCTTAGCGACAAAAAATATGAAAAACTTGATGGGGTAAATACCCTTGATTTTGTGCTCTTGTTTATGCCAATAGAAGGAGCGTTTTTATTGGCGCTTCAAGAAGACGGCGAGTTTTTTAAAAGAGCCTTTGAAAGTAATATTTTAGTTGTTTCTCCATCGACTTTGCTTGTTACTCTTCGGACTATAGAACATATCTGGAGAACGCAAAGACAAGAAGAGCATGCTAAAAAAATAGCAGATGAAGCAGAGGCAATGTATGACAAGCTAACCTTGTTTGTAGAGGAGATGCAAAACATAGGAACCAATCTCCATAAAACACTCAACTCTTATGATAATGCAATGAAAAGACTGAAGCTAGGACGTGGCAGCGTGATAAAAAGGGCAGAAAATATGAAAGAATTGGGGTTGAAACCTAAAAAAGTTTTATCTATTTCAAGTGAAGAGGATGATTATGAAGCCGATTGACAACAAATATATACCGTATTTTATAGTATTTATACCCCTTTCTCTCGTTTTGATTGTCAGTTTTGTTATAAGCAGTTTTTACCTTGAAAAAGTTACAAATTATTATCATTCGGCAAAAGAGCGGGCCATAGACGAACATGTAGATTCAAAAAAAGCAAAGAGTGAGGTTTGGGTGAAGCAACTGAATCTTTTGTTTGATTATAGAAATTCGCGCGTGGAAGAAGAAACGAAAAAAGAGTTGCAGACAAGGGTAAATATGGCGTATGAAAGCGCACGATTTATCTATGAAAAGTATAAAGGGAAAAAAACGCACAAAGAGATACAAGAACAAATAATAGACGTACTTCAATTGACCCCGTGCAGCAATTATAATAATTGTATTTTTTTGACAGACTATAAAGGAAACAGTATTCTTAATGCAAAACAGCAAACAGATACAAAACCTTTAATTAATTATGAAGATGCCGACGGAAGGGCGATTATACTTGAAGAACTTCAAATTGTCAGAAAAAAAAGTGAAGGATTTATTTACAGTCGTTCGAAAAAATCCAAAACGAGAGAGATTATTTTGGTGAAAGACCTCCGTATGTTTGGTTGGTTTATCGGCTCAAGCATGCATATTGTACAAAAACAGGAGGATTTAAAAAAATCTCTTTTAGAGATGGTTCAGAGAATACCGCTTGACGAATCGGATTTTATGGGGCTGTATGATAATAAAAAAGCTATCTTTTTGTCATCAAAAATGGGTGAAAAGCTTGGGAGTGAATATTTGGATGTTATTAGTAAAAATCTGCTCCAAGAGGCAAAATGGTATAAGGATAAAGTAGACGGGTATTACTATTACAGTGAATATTACAAACCGTTTGACTGGCATCTGGTGTATGGTTTTGATGTATCTGCCATGAACAATCAAGAACTAAAAAAACAACAAGATTTGGAAAAAGTGCTTGATGACGAGCTTTTGTTTATTATGAAATCATCCGCGGGAATTGTTATCTTTATTGTCATTCTTTCCCTTCTTCTTTCAAGAAAAATAAATCAGATTTTTAAGCATTATCAGCAAGAGGTACAAAAAAGAACCGATGAACTTCAAAGACTTAACGAATCGCTAGAACAAAGAGTCTTTGATGAACTTGAATCCCACAGACAAAAAGACAAGATACTAATACAAAAGTCAAAAATGGCTGAAATGGGAGATATGCTGAGTATGATTGCCCATCAATGGAGACAGCCTCTTAATCAGATGTCTTATATTTTTATGAATATTGATTCGGCGTATGACTACAAAGAATTAAACAAAGAGTATCTCAATATAAAGATAAAAGAGGGAACGGACCTTTTAGAATTTATGTCGGTTACTATTGATGACTTTAGAAATTATTTTCGACCTGAGAAAGAAAAGCAGTTTGTTTTGGTGAGTGATGCAATTAAGAAAAGCGTAGGGCTTATCAGCAAATCTCTGGAAAATGATGGAATTGAGATAGAGCTTTATTCGAGCGGCAGAGATTTAACGCATATTTATAACAATGAATTTATGCAGGTGATACTCAATTTGATTAAAAATTCAAAAGATGTTTTAGTTCAAAATAAAGTAAAAAATCCAAAAATAACTATCACTTCCACATGCCAAGAAGATAAACTCATAGTAAAGGTTTGCGATAACGGAGGGGGGATAGATGAGAAGATAAAAGATAAAATATTTGAACCCTATTTCTCAACCAAAGATAAAAAAAGCGGTACGGGGCTCGGCTTGTATATGTCCAAGATGATTATTGAAGAGCATCTCAATGGCAAACTTACGGTAGCAAATACAAAAGAGGGTGTTTGTTTTATCATAGAACTTTAGCGATGAAGAGTGAATATTTTTAATTGTATATTTTTAGTTTTGGGTTATCTTTTTTGATATATACTGCCGAAGATGAAATCATTTAAAAATATTATACTTTCGGTTTTATTATTTACATTCGCATTTTTTATTATGCATGATTATGTCATAGTCAAGGCGGATACACAAATTGTGTGTGAGCTTGCCGGCTCCGAGGCAAATACCTCTGCCCCATCAGAAAATTGCGGCTTCAACGTAGCCTCTCAAGTGCACGAATGTATCCATGTTTTATTGGCAACGCATTTAAACGAACCTCTTCCTCTCATCGCAATACTTCCTGAAATAAATCAATTCGATACACAAATAGGCTTAATTTCCCATATCAACCTAGTTCCTCAGCGACCGCCTCTAAGCTGACCCTTTTTATATTCAATAGAGCCGTAGTTTTCGCGGCATCTATATTTCTATCTATTTATTCTAAAAAAAGGTTTATAATGAAAATAACACTAATTTTATCTCTTTTAATATCTCTTAATCTTTATGCATATAATTTGTCGGAAATTATTGAGTCATCAAAAGTAAGCAATAAAACAAAAGCGATTTTAGACAAAAAAGAATCTAAAATCGCACAAAATGAGCTTTTTGCTACCTACAAATCTCCAAATCTCGGTCTGAGTGTCTCGCATGCCAAAGATAGCACACAAGACGGAGCAGAGTATTCGATGGGAATTTCCCAAGATATTAACCACCCGTTTTCAATATCTTCCAAAGAGAAGGGAGTGAAAGAATTCACTCAGGCAATACAGCAAGAAACAATGCATGAGCTGCATTTAATCACTTTGGATATTGCTTCAAAATATCACAGCGCGTGTATCGCTAAAGAGATGCAAGACAAGGCAAAAGAACTTTTTGAAGAGGAGGGCAAAAGATTTGCTCAACTGCAAAAAGCGTACGAACTGGGTGAAATATCTAAAAAAGATTTACTTTTTAGCAAGTTGGATTTAGCAAAGTTGCATCAGAGCGTAAACACATATAAAAGGGCTTATCTGGAACAGTTTTCAAGTTTGCAAAAGAGTGTTGACAATCTTCTTATCGATACCATCAGTTGTCAAGATTTGCTTCTTCCTGTGAGGCATGTGGAACTCACTCCAATCAGTGAACATGATGAACTCAAAACAATAACCTACAAGCAAAATTCATCAAAGGCATTTTATGCGATGCATGATTCTCTCATCACATCACTCGGGTATGAGCTTTTGTATGAGCAAGAATTAGATACGCAAAGATATACGCTGGGCTTAAGTATACCTTTGGGCGGAGTGACAAGCGAAAAAGAAAAACTAAAAGCAGAACAGCTTTTTTTAAGTTCGGCCTATTCGAATGAAAAAGCTTCCATAGAAGCTGAAATAAAAAATGCCTCTGGCGCACTTGTTCTAAAATTAGAAGCGCTGTATGATGAAATGAAACTGCTCGAAGATGAGGTATTGCCACTCAATGAAGCGTTGGTAAAACTCTCGAAATCAGCTTTGGTTGAGGGTGAAGGAACGATGCTGGAGTATCTTGATGCCGCGCGCTCTTACTCTCTTAACCTATTAGAAATGTTAGAAATTAAAAAAACATACTATTATGAGCTTTTTGAACTATACAAAACAGCTGATTTAGAATTTGGAGAATAAAATGAAAATATTCATAAGTATATTAGCATGTGCAATTGCCCTTTTTGGCGGAAATATAATAAAAGTTTCACAAAAACAGCAAGTTGATTTAGGCATCAAAACCCAAGAAGTCACGAAGATGGAGACAATCTCTCTTAGCCCATACAATGGTGTAGTCGTTTTAGATAAAAAAGATGTTATTTCAATCAGTTCCAATCTTGAATCTGTTGTTGAAAATATATTTGTCAGAAAGTTTGATTCCATAAAAAAGGGGCAAAAACTTTTAACGCTACGCAGTAATGCGCTGTTGAATCTTCAAAAAGAATATATAGAAGCGCTCATAACGAGTCAAAATATAGATAAAGATTATGAAAGAGATTTAAGGCTCCAATCCGATGGAATCATCTCCTCCAAAAAACTTTTAATTTCACAAAAAGATAAACAAAACAGTGATTTGAGAGTGAAACTTGGTGCGAATCAGCTCCTCTCCAGCGGCTTTGACACGTCCATGCTAGCAAAAATTCAAACAACTCACCTGCCAATTGCAGAGATACATATTTTTGCTCCAAGAGATGGTGTTATTCATAAGATTGAAGCAAATATCGGCGAAGTCATCAGCACGGGGCGCAGTATTATAGAGATGAATGCAGATGGGAAAAGATTTATTGAACTGAGTGTTCCTGTAAATATTATAGAAGATATTTCCCTTGGAGATATATGCAGTTTTTCCACCTACACGGCAAAAATTACAGCCATAGGCAATGTGGTAAACAGTAGTTCGCAGTCGGTTCAGGTAAGAGCTTTGATAGATAACGGCACCGATATCATGATAAACAGAATCTATCAGGTCGTTATCTCAAAAAATATTAGCGGGGCATTTAAAATCAAAAAAAGCGCCTTGGTCTTTAATGAAAATAATGCCTATATATTCAAAAAAGTTGCCGAGGGTTTTGAGGTACAGGGTGTAAAAATTATCAGCGAGGGTCCCGTTTGTTACATTATAAAAGCTGATTTAAAAGAAACGGATGAAGTCGCCGTGAGTTCAACTTCGGCACTCTTGAGTGCTATGGAGAGTGAAAATGAGTGAAAAACTCGTACAATTCGCACTTTCTCAAAGAGTTCTTGTCCTTTTGGTAGCGATGGTTATATTGTTTTTTGGAGCATCATCAATGATGAAACTCCCCGTGGATGCTTATCCTGATGTAGCACCTACGCAAGTAAAGTTGATTTTAAAATCACCTGGGATGACACCTGCAGAGATAGAATCGCGTGTAACGATTCCGATAGAGCAAAACATGCAGAGTATCCCAAATCAAACCATAGTCCGTTCCATATCCAAATACGGTTTATGTGACATCACCATTGATTTTGAGGATGGAGTGGATATTTACTGGGCGAGACAGCAGGTTGCCCAAAGATTGAGCGAGGTGACAGATACGCTTCCTTCAAATGTTTCGGGCGGTTTGGCTCCTATTACAACGCCTCTTGGTGAAGTTTTAATGTTTACTATCGAGTCTGATACTTTGGATTTGATGCAAAAGAGAACTTTACTTGACTGGGTCATCAATAAAAGAATCAGAGGAATAGACGGTGTTGCAGAAACAAATGCCTTAGGCGGTTATGTAAAAACCTATGAGATAGTTCCGGATTTTGCGAAGATGAAGCAGTATCAAATCAACATGGAAATGCTCAAAGACACCTTAGTCCGAAATAACCAAAATGACGGGATAGGCAGACTCTCTTTGGGTGAGCAGAGTTTATTTATCCGTTGTGAAGGAAGGCTTAAAGATACACTGGATATCTCAAAACTCATCATAAAACATGAAGAGGGAAGAGATATAAGAATCTTGGACATTGCCGCTGTGCAAATCGGTTCATTGACACGCGCAGGCTTTGTTACAAAAGATGGAAAAGATGAAGCCGTTCAAGGTTTGATACTCTCAAGAAAAGGGGTAGATACATCCGGTGTGTTGCAAAGGGTAAAAGCTGAACTTTCAAAAATAGAAAAAGATTTGCCAAAAGGGACAACGCTCAATATATTTTATGACCGTTCAGATTTGGTTTCAAAAGCAATTAACACAGTTTCTAAAGCACTTTTAGAAGCTTTGGTATTAATTGTCATCGTTCTTTTTATATTTTTAGGAAACTTTGCTTCTGCTTTTAGTGTAGCCATTATCTTGCCTTTTGCGGCTATGATGACATTTATTGCCATGGGTTATTTCGGAATTACCGCAAATCTTATGAGTTTGGGCGGTTTGGCAATTGCCATAGGTATGCTAGTGGATGCAGGTGTTGTTATGGTTGAAAATATCAGTGCGTACCTGCATGATGAGAAATATAAAAACGAACCCAAACTAGCGCTTGTCACAAGAGCTGCAAAAGAGGTTGCAAGTCCTATTTTTACCGGTATTTTGATAATTATTATATTTTTCTTGCCTCTTTTGACTTTAGAGGGTCTGGAAGGAAAACTGTTCGTTCCCGTTGCTTTGAGTATAGTATTTGCATTAACATCTTCTTTGGTTTTGGCTCTTACATTTATACCCGTAGTGAGTTTTTATGTTTTAAAACAGGTTCCACATGCCAACGTTCCTTTGATGGTATTTTTGGAAAATAGGTATGAGAAAATTTTAAAATGGACGCTTGCCCGTCAAAAACTTGTTTTTATCATTGCCGGTATTTTATGGATATTGGCGGTTGGCGTTTACTTGCAGGTCGGTAAAACTTTTATGCCGACACTCGATGAGGGAAATGTCATTATTGGAATAGAAAAGAATCCCTCTATCTCACTTGAAGCGAGTAGAGATATTGACTTGAAAATACAACAAGCCCTTCTTCGGGAAGTTCCGGAAATTATCTCTATTGTTGCCCGTGGCGGGAGTGATGAGATAGGGCTTGACCCAATGGGTTTGAATGATACGGATACCTTTTTGGTGTTAAAGCCAAAAGATGCGTGGAGAGTTCCTTCAAATGCATGGCTGCTAGATCAATTTCGTGTCGTGTTAGATGAATTTGTCGGGATTGAATATGGATTTACCCAGCCAATTGCGATGAGAATTTCTGAGATGCTCAGCGGTTCACGCGGCGATATTGTTGTTAATATTTACGGGGAAGATTCCCAAAAACTTGAGGAGATTGCAAAAAAGATTGCAAAAATCACAGAAGACACACAAGGGAGCAGTGATGTTTACAAAAAAGCAAATGAGGGTGTTGCATACTGGGAAATTTTCTTTAAGGATGAGGCAATGGCCCGATACGGCGTTGCGAGAGATGCGCTTGCTTCGTACCTGCAAAGCGCTATCAACGGGGTTGAAGTTGGAATTATTCAAGAAGATTTAAGAAGAATTCCTCTTATGATAAAAGGCTCCAAAGAGTTGCAAACAAGTATGCATAAAAGTATTAACCTGCAGTATATTTTAGCAGACGGAAACAGTATTGAATTAAATGAGTTGGTTGAGTTTAGGATGACACAAGGACCTGTGCAGATAGACCATGAAAACGGCATGAGAAAAAGTTTAGTTCAGACAAATGTTGTCGGTCGTGACTTGGTCAGTTTTGTGGATGAGTTAAAAGTTAAAATAACACAAGGCGTAGAATTGCCTCAGGGATATTTTATAGATTTTGCCGGAGAATATCAAAACCAGCAAAGAGCCGCGAAAAAACTTTCTTTTATTATTCCTCTGAGTATAGGTTTGGTTTTTATCTTATTGCTGATGACCTTCAAGTCCTCTTTACAGGCATTTTTGGTTTTGCTTAATATTCCATTTGCCCTTATCGGCGGTGTTTTTGGACTTTATTTTACGGGTGAATATATGAGCGTTCCCGCAACGGTGGGGTTTATTGCTTTGATGGGGATTGCCGTTCTTAATGGAGTCGTGATGGTGAATTATTTTAATTTTCTAAAACACACGGTAAAAGATTCTTTTGAGCTTGTAATATTGGGTTCGATACGAAGACTTCGTCCCGTTCTTATGACGGCTTTTATAGCAGCCCTTGGACTTCTTCCTATGCTTTTTGCAACAGGTCCGGGTTCGGAGATACAAAAACCTCTCGCCATTGTTATTATAAACGGACTTGTTTCATCTACTTTTTTAACTTTGGTACTCTTGCCTATTTTGTATCATAGGTTTGTATTAAAAAAATCGGATTGATTTTTTTTAAAGGCCCGTTCTCAAAATTTTTTTTTGAAGAGCGGGTAGATATTTTCGCGATTCTATCCTCTTTTTATATCAATTGACTCGACATTTCTGAAAGAATTTTTTTAGCTTCGCTTGAATCAGAGTTATATTTTTTGATTTTTATTCCAAAATCATTCATAGATTTGACAGTGTTTTTACACGCTTTTTTGATAACAATATAGTCACAATCTTGGATGGCTTCAGCCATAAGAGTATGTTTTTGCACATGTTGTGTGTCATTTTCGTCATGATTGCATGTATGTGCTTCATCATCATGGTGATGCTCTTCATCGGAATCCACTTTTGGATTTTTTACAAGAACCTCCAAGCTGAATGATTTAAACATACCTCCGCCTTTAACGCTAAAAATTGCAAAAAAGGGTGCATGACCTGCGTTTGAGAAAAAGGTTAAACTATCATCTTTTACGGGAACAGCTACTTTCATTATAATCTCCGAATATTATTTTTTCACTGCGAATTATAGGGCATACATTATTATAATAGCATCAAGGTTTGAAATTTGTAAGGCTTATTCTGTATAAATTAGTAGTTTATATCCTACTCCCGATATGTTTTCTATTGCATTATCGGGTACTTTTTTTCTCAACCCGCGTACAAGTGAACGGATTGCATCCTGACTCATCCCCTCATTCGCCCAAATCGCATTTTCTATCTCTTCGTAAGTGACAACTCTTGAACGATGGTGTGCGAGAAGGTCCAAAAATAAGAGTTCGTTTTTTGTGAGTTTAATCTCATTGCCATTTTCATAAATAATTTTTTCATACGCGTTGTATCGGCATGTGAAAGAGAGTTGCAAATTGAATTTGCTTTTATCTTTCATATGTTCCATAGATTTCTCCAAAGCAGTTATCAGCTTTTCTTTTGTCACAGGTTTTATGATGTATTTGACGAGTTGAAGTTCCACCGCACGAAGCAAATATTCTGTATCGGAGTAGGCTGTTGCAATGATGATTTGTACATCTTTGTCATTTGCTCTGATGTAGCTTGCCATGTCCAACCCGTTTAATTTAGGCATGTTTATATCTGTAATGATAATATCGGGTTTGTACTTTTTCCACATGCCGACGGCTTCTTTTCCATCTCTTGCTTCGAGCACTTTTTTTGAAACTCTGCTTAAATACTCTGAGGCATTTTTGCGAACCATCTCATCATCTTCTACATAAAGGATGGTGAAATTTTTCAACATATCTTTCATCTTTAACACCTGAAATCTATTTTTTAGATATTATACAAGTTTTAAATAAAAACACTATTTCAGTGTGAAAAACAGAGGTGAAAGTTTATGATTATACAAACACAATATACCTATGAAAAAACTTGGACAGATACAAAAGAAGAGGACCTTTTAAAAATTATAGAAGAAGAGGTAGGCGATGCCGACCCAAAAGGAACGCTAGGGTATGTAAAAGAAGCGATTGACAACGCGAAGGTAATTACGGTTGGAACGTGCAGATTTAGAATGAAGCAGTAGGGGAAAGAAATGTTTTTATATCATGATATAGCAAAATTGATTTTAAGATTAAGCGTCGGAATAATGATGCTTTTTCACGGTGTTGACAAAATAGTCAACGGAATAAGCGGAGTAAAACATTTAACTAAAAATGCGGGGCTTCCGGAGTTTTTGGCTTATGGCGTTTATGTAGGCGAGGTGATTGTTCCTCTTTTTATTTTATTGGGGCTTTATGCAAGAATCGCATCTTTATTTTTGGCCATCAATATGGTTATGGCTATCTTTTTGGCTTATGGAAACTCACTTTTTACTTTAGGGAAACACGGAGCGCCTGTGATTGAGCTTCCAATGTTTTATCTGATACTTTCTATTGTTATCTTTTTTCTTGGAAGCGGAAAATACGCCGTAAACTCCAAGTAACTCACTTAAAATTTTTTATGGATGCGGAACTTTGAGTTTAGAATTCAAAGTCCATCCGATGATGGCCATTAAAGCCATAACAAGTGCAACCGATAAAAATTCGTATGCATTGGCGAGATAAACCAGCCAAAGTAAAATCGCGCCAAGGGGTGTTGGAACACCCGTAAAGTATTTGGAAACTTCACCGACTTGCGCATGCAGATTAAAATGAATAAGTCTTCTCAATCCTGAAATAACATAATAAATACTCACTATTGCCGCCGCAATAATCCACATGCCGGACAAAGAAGCTACATAAACTGCTTGAAATATTAAAAAGACAGGGACTAAAACAAAACTCAAAAAATCTGCAAAACTGTCTAATTGAACACCGAATTCATTTGAAAGTTTATATTTTCTGGCAATTTTCCCATCAAATATATCAAATGCACCACCAATCCAAGCTAAAATTATGGCAAGAAAGAAATTATTTTGAGTAATAAAATACGTGGCCATAAGCCCAGCCGTAATGTTTACAAATGTAAAAAGGTTTGCCAGATTAAAGTGGGAAGAGGGTGTAAATAAAAATTTCATGGATAACCTTATTTTTATTGAAATTATATCGAATAAAAAAAGAGAAAAAATAAAAGTCAAAGATAAAATGATATTTATTATCAATATAAGACAATTATAAGTTGATAATAGTTATCATTTCTGAAATATAAAGTTCAATTAAGAAATAAAACAAGGAAGAAAAGAAAATGTTTGATGGAATTTATTTAGCAGATGCGCAACTCAGCTCACCAAAAGCTATAGAACAAAGAGAGGCTATTGAACAAATGGGTTTGATTCACTCTAAAGTCGCTGGAAAATATGAGATAGTTCAAAAATTGCCCCAAGAGGCAAATAATTTTGATGAGCTGTTTGATTATGCCGATTTTTTCGGAAAGTTAAGACTGGCCTATATAAACAGTGCCCATAAAATCAGTGCACTGCCAAATAAAGAAGAAAAAAGTGCTACTGCTTTTGGTGGAGAACTTGGTATAAAAACAGCTGAATATCATGGATTTGGAGTGACTGCCATCACAAACGTATCTCAAAATGTCCATTTTTTAAATCCTCGAAGAGAAGATACGAATGAAGATTTTTTTGGAAGAAATGTTGATTCGTTTGCGTATATCTCTCAGGCAAGCATAAATTATAATCATGAACAGATGCAAACAAAAATCGGCCGTATCTTAGTTGAAACGCCTTATGCAAACAGTGATGACATTCGTATGGCAGCCAATACATTTGAAGGGGCATGGGCAAAGATTGAATATATGCCGGAATTTAAAACACAAGTGTTTTACTTAAATAAATGGGCAGGATACGACTCACAGGATGAATTGGCGGGTGCGTTTCAAAATGAGTTTAAAAACTTAGTGAGCGAAGAGAGTTTTGGAATGACCGGCATATCCCTTACCTATGAGTATGCCAAAAATAGTGAAATGAGCCTTTGGTATAACTATATAGACAAGATGAGCCAGATAACGTATGCTGAAATTATAGGAATTTATTTTATCGATGGGGACGATTTTCATTTGGATTACGGAGCGCAATATAGTAATTTTCAAGAGTTGAATAATTCCAATGTAGACGGGAATGTTTTTGGCGCAATGTCCATCTTGCACTATAAAGGATTTTTTCTTGCGGGAGCGTACAACAAAGCTTTAGTGGAGGATGGAAAGTATATTACAAACGGATTTGGAGGAGGACCTTATTATACCTCGCTTGATGAAGCTACACTCTCTGCAATTTCAGAGGCATTGCCGGGGAGTGATGCAGAATCTTTTAAAATTGCAACGGGAGTTGAATTTAAAAGTAGCACTTTAGAAGGTTTGATGGTAGAATTTGTGTATGGT
Organism: bacterium; assembly: GCA_018822665.1. GTDB lineage: Bacteria > Campylobacterota > Campylobacteria > Campylobacterales > Sulfurimonadaceae > Sulfurimonas. The sequence continues at coordinate 34,855 of JAHJJX010000024.1, read as the reverse complement.
GAATTGCGTAATGATGAGGGGATGATTGAAGAAAAAGATATCATAATGACCTATCCTTTGAATCAGAGATGGAATTTTGAAGCTACGTATACCGACTATAAATCATCAGGCAATAAAAATACTTTTGACAGAACTCTAGTAAGACTTGATTATAGCTTCTGATTTATCAGCTATTAACATGATATTTATTACTATACAAATAAACTATACGAGGAAGATGAATGATAGATGCGGCCTTGCCGATGGAGGAGAACCCACCGACAGCTATAGAGAAAAGTCTAAAAGACATGAAACAAAGGGGAGTAATTCATTCTAAAGTCTCAGGAAGATTTGAAACAGTAAAAGAGTTGCCTAAAAAAGCAAATGATTTTGATGAGATGTTTAACTATGCGGATGCTTTTGGGCAGCTGAGGCTCGCATATATAGATAATGTCAGATCTATTGCACCGACACCGACAAAAACAAAAAAAAGTGCAAGTGCCATGGGTGGAGAGCTTGGGTTCAATACAGCTTATTATTATGGTTTTGGTCTTCATCTCTCTGCGTATATATCGCAAACTCTTGAGTTTCTAAGTCCTGAGAAAAAAGACATCAACAGTGATTTTGTAAATCTTAATCAAGACTCATTTGCATATTTGGCTGAAGCAAGTTTGGATTATACAAGTGATTTATTTCAACTCAAAGTCGGACGGGTTAAGGTGGAGACGCCTTATGCCAACAGCGATGATATACGCATGGCGGCAAACACTTTTGAGGGTGCATATTTAAATATTGACTATACCAATAAGCTTACAACGCAGATTATTGCACTCAATAGATGGGCGGGATATGATTCTCAAAATACACTTTCTCAAGATGTTTTTAAAGATTTATATCCGCAGAGTGCGGGGATGGCCATAGTCTCTTTGACGTATGAGTATGCAAAAAATAGTGAAGTATCGGTTTGGTACAGCTATATTGACAACATGAGTGCGATTGCTTATGCAGAAGTAATCGGAATCTATTTTGTAGACGGGGAGAGTTTTCATATAGATTATGGACTCCAAGCGAGTCATATACAAGAATTAAATAACTCAAATATCGGCGGCGATGTCTTAGGGGCTATGTCAATACTTCATTATAAAGGGATGTTTTTGGGAGTGTCTTATAATGGAGCTATAGTAGATGATGGAAACTATATTACGGATGGTTTTGGCGGCGGACCTTATTATACTTCACTCGATGAAGCGAGTATTTCCGTCATATCTGAAGCTGTTCCAGGGGATGACCTTGAGGCATTTCGGATAGGAGCGGGGTACAATCTCAAAAAAACAGGCGTGAATCAACTCAAGGGTTACATGGTAGAGCTTGTCTATGGGGAACTTTACGCAGAGAAAGAGAAAATTAAAGAAAAAAATATTATCCTCACTTACAAAGCCGGAAAAAAATGGTACGTCGAGGGTATTTATACCAATTATAACTCTTCGTTTAATGATAATATTTTTGATAGAACTCTTTTTAGGGTTAATTATTCTTTTTAATTAACCAAGTATTAATATGATATTTATTATCATTATAAAAAACAAATCAATAATAAAGAATAGCTAATGCATACATTAATAGATTGTAAAAAAGGTTCGAAAGCAAAAGTTTTAAAACTCAATGCCGATTCGGTGTTGAAACAAAGACTTATCTCTTTTGGAATAATGAAAGAAGCAATAATAGAAGTACTCGAGCATGCTCCTGGAAAAAGTACGATAGAAGTAAAGGTTGGAAAAATGAGAGTAGCACTCAGAGATAAAGAAGCAAAACTGATAGAGGTGGAAATCTTATGAGAGATATGACGGGAAAAGCGTGTCCGGTAATAGCGAACCATATAAAAATAGCTTTAGTCGGACAGCCCAATGTCGGCAAGAGTATGCTGATAAATTCCATCTCCAATGCGCATTTGCATGTAGGAAATTTTACAGGTGTGACGGTTGAAAAATCTGAGGTGCTGTTTGATTATAAAAACTACCACTTTACGGTTGTCGATTTGCCCGGAACCTATGCTTTTACGGATTACACAATCGAAGAGAGAGTCACACATGACTACTTGTGTGCCGAGAGTTATGACCTTATTATCAATGTTATAGATTCTACAAACTTGGAAAAAAATCTTCAACTCAGCGCAGAGCTTATGAGTATGAGCAAAAAAATGGTTATCGCCTTAAATATGACTGATGAAGCGCAAAAAGAGGGGATAGAGATAGATGCTGATTATATGTCGCAGCTGCTGGGCATCCCATGTGTGAAAGTTTCCGCCGTGACAAAACTTGGAATACAAAGTCTTTTAGAAGCGCTGATAATGCAGCATGAATCTCCAAATCAGGAATCGAAACTGATTTTTAGCGAAGCCGTGGAAGAAGAGATTTCTATTATTGCTTCTTATTTAGAAAAACATAAATATGAAGCAATAAATTCATACAGAAATGTGGCTATCAATCTTTTAAAAAACAATAAAAAAACCTATGCGAAACTTCATGATAATCCTCTATGGACAGAACTTCAACCAATTCTCATTGATGCATCGCGGCATGTGGAACTTCATCATAACAGCGATGATATCAAAGAGTCTTTTGCAGAAGAGTATGCTTCATTTAACAGAGGAATCGTTACCGAAGTTTTAAAACAAGAAAAGCAGGAAGAAAAAAAATCATTAACTGAAAAAATAGATTCTGTATTGATTCATCCGGTTTTTGGAATTCCTATCTTTTTGTTTTTTATGTGGAGTTTATTTCAGCTTACTTTTGAGATAGGCTCTATACCGATGGAATGGATAGACGGTTTCTTTGGCTGGTTTGGAGATACGATAGGCGCTACAATACCCAATGAAGATATCCGTTCTCTTATTGTGAATGGTGTTATAGCGGGTGTGGGAGCAGTTATTCTTTTTGTTCCCAATATTATGATACTTTTTATAGGAATTGCACTGCTTGAGAGTACGGGATATATGTCGAGAGTCGCATTTTTACTTGATGGATTTTTTCATAAATTTGGACTCCATGGACAATCCTTTATCCCCTTGGTCACCGGTTTTGGATGTTCAATTCCTGCTTATATGAGTGCGAGAATACTTAAAAATGACAGAGACAGACTCTTAACTCTTTTTATTATTGGTTTTATGAGCTGCGGAGCGAGGCTTCCGGTTTACGTACTTTTTGCAGGCGCATTTTTCTCTGCCGATATGGCAGGAAATATTCTATTTTCTATTTATATTACAGGGGCTCTCTTAGGACTTATAGCCGCCAAAGTCTTAAAGCTTACGGCATTTAAGGGCAAAGATGAGCCTTTTGTTATGGAGATGCCAAAGTATAGACTGCCGTCCATGAAACTTATTTGGCATACAGTAATGACAAAAACATGGATGTATCTGAAAAAAGCCGGTACTTTTATAGCGGCCGCTTCGATGCTGGTTTGGTTTTTAAGTAATTATCCACATAATTTAGAGCTAAAAACAGAGTACGCAACAAAAATAGAAAATGCCATCAGTGAAAAAGATAAAATGATTTTAACAAATAAATTAGCACAAGCCCATCTGGAACAGAGTTATTTGGGAATGATAGGTAAATTTTCGGTACCTCTGTTTGAACCGCTTGGCTTTGACTGGAAAATGAGTGTAGCCCTGCAAACGGGACTTGCAGCAAAAGAGGTGGTCGTTTCAACTTTGGGTGTCCTTTACTCTTTGGGAGACAGCGTCGATGAAGAAAACAGTTCATTAAAAGAAGTGATTTCAAAAAATATCCCTTTTGCTTCTGCGGTGGCATTTATAGTTGTCATTATGATTTATCTTCCGTGTCTGGCGGCTTCCATAGTGTTCACCCGAGAGGCAGGAGGAATCAAATATTTCTTTTATCTTTTGGCATTTACTTCGGTAAGCGCATATATGTTATCTTTTCTTGCATATAACATTGCAAAATTAGTTTCTTGAGCGGAGTGTATTAACTACTTATTAGTTCATATTGGTTAAACTCTGCTTTATGAAAAAAATATTAATGATTGAAGATGACTTGGAACTAGCGGAGATATTGACAGAGTATCTTGTGCAGTTTGAGTTTGAGGTTGTCACAGAAGACGACCCTTTTAAAGCTGTAAGTATATTGAAGTTAGAGCCTTTTGATTTGGTGATTTTAGATTTAACATTACCGGGTATGGACGGACTGGAAGTTTGCGAAGCGATTCGCGAGAGACAAGATATTCCCATTATCATCTCTTCTGCTAGAAGCGATGTTACGGATAAGGTAAAAGCGCTCGAACTTGGGGCTGATGATTATTTGCCAAAGCCGTATGACCCAAGAGAATTAGAAGCCAGAATCCACTCTGTCTTAAGAAGGTATGCGGCTAAGGCTGAGGCCAAAGAAGATTCAAAGAGCGATTTTAAATGTGATAAGTCATCGATGGTGATTACTTATAAAAACAGAAATATTGATTTAACAAATGCTGAATTCGGGATACTTTCTTATATGATTCAAAAGCAAGGTCTTGTGGTGTCACGTGAAGATTTAATCCATAACGTTAATGCCATCAACGAAGATTCATCCAATAAAAGTATAGATGTAATGGTGGGAAGAATTCGTAATAAGCTTGGTGATAAATCTCTCATAGAGTCGGTAAGAGGTGTTGGGTATAAACTGCTTCGATGAGAAAAAACGCTGTTTTAATAACTGTTTTATTTGCCCTTATTGTTACCCTTGTGAGCGTAAGTCTGGTTTTTTGGGAATTTTATAAGTTAAATAAACATCAGTACATAGAACATATTTTTACAAAATACGGGGTAATCACGCAAATCTACCGTGAGCATCAACATAGAAACAGCTCTGAAATTATGCTTGAAGCAAATTTGGCACTTTATAAATACCGTATAGAAAAAAATTCCCGTGAAGAAAGTTTCGTTTTACAAAACGGTAAAATTTTAAAAAGAGAGGGATTCAAAAGTTTTGATGAGGCTCTTATGTTTAATCCTCAGGGTTTTTACACACAAAAAGTTGTAAACGACCTTAGAGCTACTATGATTGAATACAAAAACGATATCTATTTTTACATTCAAACTCCAACAGGTTCCATACTCATCCAAGATGAAGAATTAAAGCCGTTTAGACCGTGGAATATACTCTATACTTATACGACGATTATCGCCATAATATCTTTATCATTTTTTTTAATCCTACAAAAATTAAGACCGCTTATCCGCCTTCGAAGAAAAATAGCAATGTTTGGAAATGGTAATTTAAACATATCGTTTAAAACAAAAGGGAGTGATGAGATAGCTTTAATTTCCAATGAGCTTGAAGCCGCAAGGGTGAAAATCAGAACTCTTTTGGAATCAAGAACCCTTTTTCTGCGAAATCTTATGCATGAACTTAAAACGCCCATAGCAAAAGGAACAATTGCTACACAGATGCTGGATTCTCAAAAGCAAAAAGATAGATTCAGTTCTATTTTTGGAAGACTTGAGTCTTTAGTGACGGAGTTTGCTCTCATTGAAGAAGTTACGAGCATAGACGATAAAACCGATTTCAAAGAGTACAGATTGGTAGATATAATAGATGGTGCAATAGACATGGCTATGGTGGAGAGGAGCAGTGTCAGTATCAATGTAAATGCAAATGAAAAAATATTTGCAAATTACAGACTTTATACAACTGCTATTAAAAATATGATTGATAATGGGATTAAATACTCAACCGATGCCCATGTAAGTATTGCAATCATAAACAATGAACTCTCTTTTGAAAGTAAAGGGCAATGCATTTTACATCCGCTGCAGTATTATATAGAACCATTTACAAAAAACAACCCTTCGAAAAATAGTTTTGGACTTGGATTATATTTGGTTGATTCTATACTCAAAGCACATAATCAAGTTTTAGCGCATGAATATGATAATGGAGTCAATCGTTTTATATTCGCATAAGTTTTAATATGTAAACTATTAAGATGAATAGGTTCAGTAGCATTGTATTGTTTACATTTTTTTCATTGTCTCTTTTTGTATTTGGGTGGCTCAGCGGTTCGGCATATGCACCTGCGGTAGAACTTATACCTGTGCAGCAGTCGTTGCTGGATAAAATTAAAAGAGATAAAACCTTGAATGTGGTCTTGCTAAACTCTCCCTCAACGTATTATATCGGCAATGACGGGCCGCAAGGTTTTGAGTATGACCTGTTGAATGCTTATGCGGAGCATTTGGACGTTGATTTAAACATAACAACTGCAATGACCGTCAAAGAAGCGATAGAACTTAGTAAAAATCCCTCTATTCATATTACCTCCGCAGCTATTGCAAAAACAAAAAAAAGAAAAAAAATATTTAATTTTGGTCCATCCTATTTTGAAGTGAAGGAAGAGGTGATTTGCAACAGAGGAATGCTTGGCAGCAGTAAGTTTCCAAGAGAGGTGGAAGCCTTGGCCGGATTGAAAATCACGGTGGGGGAAGATACGAGTTATAGCGAAACAATCAGAGCATTGCAAAAAGACGGTTTTGATATCAATGCAACTTTTACCGCAGAGCATTCAACAGAAGAGTTGTTGGCACAAGTCGCAGCACATGAAATTGATTGCACCGTTGCCGATTCAAATATTTATGCCGTTAATCTTAGATATTTCACAGAAATCACATCTGCCTTTGCGGTGAGTGGGAGAGAACAGTTGGCATGGGTTTTGGCTCCTGATTCAAAAGAGTTAAAAGCGGATATGTACGCATGGTTCAACACCTATAATCAAAGTGGAATAATGGCGCAGTTAAAAGATCATTATTATGGTTACATCGTCTTTTTTGATTACTATAATACTAAAATGTTTTATAAAAGAATAAAGTCAAGATTGCCTGAGTTTAAAGATATTTTTATGTATGCCGCGCAAAGATATGAAATTCCGTGGACACTTTTGGCCGCAATGTCTTATCAGGAATCTCACTGGAATCCAAAAGCGAGAAGTTTCACGGGAGTGAAAGGTCTTATGATGCTAACGCGATACACCGCGAAACTTTTAGGGATAGAAAATCGTTTAGACCCCGAACAAAGCATCATCGGCGGTACAAGGCATTTAAATCAGATGATAAAATTTGTTCCCGAAGAAGTTTTGGGTGAAAATCGCCTGAAGTTCGCATTGGCAGCCTACAATATAGGGATGGGGCATATTCATGATGCGCAGGCATTAACCGAAAAAATGGGGCTAAATAAAAATGTGTGGAGCGACTTGAAAAAAGCACTGCCTCTTCTCTCTCAAAAAAAATACTATAAAACACTTAAATATGGGTATGCAAGAGGAAGTGAACCTGTAAGATATGTAGAGTCTATTTATAATTTTAAAGATATTTTGGAAAATAATTTGGAAGATTTTGGAAATATATTTGTTAAAAAGTAGTAGGCATGTGGAAATAAAGTTTCCATATGCCGTGGTAACGCATGTAAAAATTTATTGAAGAGCTTCGCCCTCTTTGCCATCGGATAAATCGCTTAAGAATTTTTCCATATCATACTTTACTCTGTATTCCGGAGTCATGATGTGAATCAGTATGTCGCCTAAATCAATAACAACCCAATCGCCGGTTTCATCTACGTGATTAAAATGTTCAGCCGGTTTTAAATCCCTTCTTAAGTGATCAAGCAGCGCTATTGTATGTTTTGTCCCGAGCGATGAAGCTATAATAGCAAAATCGACAAAGTAGTTTTTATCTTTTAAATCAAAAACTTCTATACCCTCCGCTTTATTTTTGTCCAGTATAGCAGTGATTCTTTCTATTCTATTTTGCATTGTTTTCCTTGTAAAAGTTACTTATTTCTATTGCACATTTTTGTTGTAGTTTTGATATGTCCATACACTCTCTTAGTTTTGTTGAGGAGGTGTCTATATTGAGATCTATTTTTAAAAAATCACTCGGTATCTTTATGTCGTCTCTGGGTGCCACTATAAAAGTAACTAATTCTTTAAGCTCCGCATATTTGTGCCAAGTGTCAAGTGTTTTCACATTGTCGGCACCAATTAAGAGATAAATTTTTTTATAGTTTTTTAAGAGATGTTGTACACTTTGTATACTTGGTACTTTTTTCTTTAAATCGATTTCATAACTATCAATTTCTACATTCTCGTAATCTGAAAAAATTTCTTTCAGCCATTTAAGCCTAAGTTTTGCCGGAGCATAAGATTTTGATTTAAACGGATTTAAGAAAGTTGGCATAATTACAACTTTTTCTACATCATTAAAATTTAGCAAAGCCCTAACAATAGCCTCGTGACCGATATGCGGTGGGTCAAAAGAACCACCAAAAAGTGCAATAGTTTCCATTTTAATGCGAATTATAACTAATTTTGTGTAAAATAACCCAATTTTATATATTTAAAACTTGAGGAAATATAATGGCATTAAAAATCGCAATTAATGGATTTGGTAGAATTGGTCGCTGTGTAGCTCGCATAGCTGCTTTTAGAGATGATGTAGAACTTGTTGCTATTAACGATATGGCGAGTATGGATATGATGCTGTATCTTCTTAAAAATGATTCTGTACACGGAACTTTCAAAGGGGATGTTGAAAGAATTGATGAAAATCATATTAGTATAGCAGGTAAAAGTGTGAGAGTTTTTTCAGATCGTGACCCAAAAAATTTAAAATTTGCTGATTCAGGTGCAGATATGGTTCTGGAATGTACAGGCGTATTTTTAACTCAGGAAAGTGCACAAGTTCATATTAATAACGGCGTTGAAAAAGTACTTTTTTCAGCTCCTGCAAAAGATAAGAATACGGCAACTTTTGTTATGGGTGTAAATGAGCACCTTTACGCAGGGCAAAAAATTGTTTCAAACGCTTCTTGTACAACGAATTGTCTTGGCCCTGTCGCTAGAGTTCTTGATGATGCCTTTGGGATTGAAAAAGGTCTTATGACTACTATCCATTCTTATACGAATGACCAAAATATTTTAGATGTTAAACACTCTAGTGATAAAAGAAGAGCAAGAGCGGGAGCTGTCAATATGATTCCGACAACTACCGGTGCCGCAAAAGCTATCGGATTGGTTCTTCCTCAGCTTCTAGGAAAACTTCACGGACAAAGTATCCGCGTACCGACGCCGGATGTATCAATGGTCGATTTAAATGTAATTGTTAAAAGAAATACTACCAAAGAAGAAGTTACTGCGGTATTTAATAAAATGGCAGATACTACATTAAAAGGATTGCTTTTAATGGACAAAGAGATGAGAGTTTCTCAGGATTTTGTAGGTTGTGAATACAGTGCTGTGGTTGCTGAAGATTTAACTCAGGTTATTGATGGCAATATGGTTAAAGTTATGGCTTGGTATGACAATGAATGGGGTTACTCAATGAGACTCGTAGATATGGCACTTCACATTAGTAAATAAGGGTAAATATGGAACTGTTAAATATAAAAAATTTAGGTTTATTTGGTAAAAAAGTTTTTATAAGATGTGATTTTAATGTGCCTATGGATGAGTTTGGAAATATTTCTGATGACCGTCGCATACGTTCTGCACTTGCAACGATAAACTATTGTTTGGACCAAAATTGTGCTGTGATTTTGGCCTCACATTTAGGGCGACCGGATGGGCAGGTAATGGCAAAATATTCTCTCTCGCCAGTTGCAAGAAGATTAAACCAGCTTTTAAAAAAAGAAATTATTTTAGCAAAAGACGTGATTGGCGATGATGCCATAGCAAAAGCCAATGCTTTAAAAGAGAATCAGGTATTACTTTTGGAAAACCTGCGCTACGAAGCCGGAGAAACTAAAAATGATAAAGAGTTGTCTGAAAAATTGGCTTCAATGGCTGATTTTTATGTGAATGATGCTTTTGGTGTAAGCCATCGTGCACACTCTTCGGTTGAGGGTATGACACATCTTTTTGACAATGCACATAAAGCGGCCGGTTTTTTACTTCAAAAAGAGATTCAATTTTTTGGAAAACTTATAGAAAAACCGGTGCGTCCATTTGCTGCTATTGTCGGCGGTTCAAAAGTTTCCGGCAAACTTGAAGCGCTTGTCAATCTGCTTCCTCGTGTAGATAAAGTTCTTATTGGCGGAGGAATGGCATTTACCTTTTTAAAACAAATGGGTTATGATGTTGGTGCTTCCCTTGTTGAAGATGATTTACTTGAAGAGGCTCAGCATATTATGGATCAGGCTAAAAAGCTGGGTGTGAAATTTTACCTGCCTGTGGATGTTGTAGCGGCTGAAAAATTTTCAGAAGATTCCGTGAGTAAACTTGTATCGGCTCAAGAGATTCCGCATGGCTGGATGGGACTTGACATCGGACCTGCAACGGTGAGACTTTACAGAGAAGTTCTTGGAGATGTACAGACTGTTCTTTGGAACGGACCTATGGGCGTGTATGAGATGGAAAAATTTGCACGAGGTTCAAATAAAATAGCCCATTTTGTGGCCGATAGCTATGCTACAACGGTTGTGGGTGGCGGAGATACTTCTGATTTGGTCCAGAGAATCGGTCTTGACGAAGAGATGACTTTTATATCAACCGGAGGGGGAGCTTCATTGGAGCTTTTGGAGGGTAAAATATTACCTGGTGTTTTACCGCTTATAGTACAAGAGGCATAATTCAATGATAATTGCAGCAAATTTAAAAACTAATCTGACACGTAAGCAAACTTCTAAGTATGTTGATGAGGTGGAGCGTTTTTTAAATGCAAATAATATATCACAAGAAGTTCTAGTTTTTCCAGCTATGTCAAGCTTGAATCCACATGCCGGAAAACTGACAATCGGTGCTCAAAATGCTTATCCTGTCCTTAATGGTGCGTATACAGGGGAGATAGGTTTGGAGCATCTCGAAGAGTTTGGTATAAAAACTATTCTTATCGGGCACAGCGAACGCCGCCATATTCTAGGTGAAACTCAAGAAAGCATTACTAAAAAATTTGATTTTTATAAAAATCTTGGTTTTAGAATCGTTTACTGTATCGGGGAGCCTTTGGAAATCAGAAAAGCCGGTGAAGATGAACTGCTCAAATATTTGGATACGCAATATGCAGGGATAGATTTAAATTATGAAAATCTCGTTATCGCTTATGAACCGGTTTGGGCTATCGGCACCGGATTAACACCCACTTTAAATGATATAGAAGTTTTACATACAAAATTAAAAAAGAAATCCAAGGCACCGCTTTTATATGGCGGAAGCGTAAAAGTCACAAATGCCAAGGATGTTTTAGCTCTTAAAAATGTGGATGGTATATTGGTCGGAAGTGCAGCGCTTTATGCAGAGCATTTTTGTTCAATGATTAATTATGCGCAAGCACTCAATAAATAAAAAGGAGAATGTTTAATGGTAATGAAGGGTAAAAAAGGTTTAATCGTAGGTTTGGCAAATGATAAATCAATTGCATACGGTATAGCTAAAGCATGTCATGAACAAGGTGCCGAGATGGCATTTACATATTTAAATGATGCTCTGAAAAAAAGAGTTGAACCGCTTGCACAATCTTTTGGAAGCGATAAAGTCTATGAGCTTGATGTTTCAAATGAAGCACACATGGAAGGAATCGCCGCACTTATTGAAAAAGATTTTGGAAAGATTGATTTTTTAGTTCATTCCGTTGCATTTGCTCCAAAAGAAGCACTCAGTGAACCTTTTATTAAAACTACAAAACAGGCATTTGCTATTGCTATGGATATCTCCGTGTATTCACTTATTGATTTAACGAATCGCTTAGAATCAGTTCTGAGTGATGATGCTTCCATTCTTACTCTTTCGTACTTAGGCGGACCAAAATATATTGTGAACTACAATGTTATGGGTGTTGCAAAAGCTGCCTTGGAATCAACTGTACGTTATATGGCTGTTGATTTGGGTGCAAAAGGGCAGAGAGTTAATGCAATTTCCGCAGGTCCTATTAGAACTCTTGCGGCTGCCGGCATCGGTGATTTTAAACAGATTCTTAACTGGAATGAGGTGAATTCACCGTTAAAGAAAAATGTAACGATAGAACAAGTAGGAAATTCTGCAATGTATTTGCTGAGTGATTTGGCAAGCGGAGTTACCGGTGAAATTCATTATGTGGATTCCGGATACAATATTATGGGTATGGCAGCTGCTGAAAAAAACAGTGATGGCAAAAATGTTCTTTCATGGGATTTAAGAAAAGATAAATAGACAAAACTTTTTTCATTTAAACACGGTGCTTGCATTGTTTAAATGAATAACTTATTGAGACTTTTTCCCTATGACAGGCAAAGAATTTATCTTCTCATGATGAGAAGGTTCTTTGCCGGAGTTGCTCTCTTTTATATACACCTCTGTTTTATCTACATACTCTTGCAGGGTGAAATCTCTCGTTTTGTCCTGATACTTTTCTTTTATAGTTTTGTCTTTTTCAACAGTTGGTGTCCAGTCGTTGTTTAACCAGCCATCAAGTTTGTTTTGCAGAGTTCCTTTTTTTTCCTCTTTTTTTGTATTCGTTATATTCTTTAGAGCTTTATTTTCCGATGGGCTTATAGTATCCTCAGACGAACTTAAAACAAACGGAACCAAGAAAATGAGCGATAGTGCTAAAATATGTAATGTTTTCATGCAGAAATTATAGTATAAAAAACTGATTAAAATTTAATCAATAAATTGAGTATATATTTTTTGGAGTGTGTTACAATTTTCGTACAAAATGTGATAGAGTTTAAAGCACATTCTAATAAAGGAGAATATATGAAATTAGTAAAAATGAGTTTAGTAGCAGCGCTGCTAGTTGGTTCAAGTGCGTTTGCAATAGAGAATGTTAAAGTTGCGGGTGATGCAAAATTATTTTATTCCACGCAAGATGATACGAATGCAAATCCAAGTGCATCATTGTTTGATCAAAGTTCATCTGCAGGTGAAGCTTCTTTGAACTTAGGTCTTACAGCTGATTTGACTGAAGGTGTAAGTGCGGGAGCAACATTGAATGCAATAACGACACTTGGTCTGTATAATAACCTTGTATCAGCTACATGGACCGGCGGAGTTCAAGATAATTATTTCTTTGGCGAAGCATGGATGGCAGGTACGACTGGCAATACAACAGGTAAGATCGGTCGTATGCAATTAGACACTCCTTTAGTGTTTAGTGAAACTTGGAGTGTTGTACCGAATACTTTTGAAGCTGCTGTAGTTATCAATACAGATCTACCGGATACTACTTTGGTTGGTGCATTTGTCGGTCAACACAATAGTGCTGCTGCATTAGGCGGTGGTTTTGATGATTTTACTACAAGTTCTTTCAAAAGTTTTTACAACGGTGCATATGCTATAGGTGCTATTAATAATTCATACAAGCCCTTAACTGCACAAGCATGGTATTTTGATGCTCCTCATGCTGCAAAAGCGTATTGGTTACAAGCAGATGCTGCAATGGAAGGCTTCAGCGCAGGTATTCAATATACATCTATTGACTGGTATGCGTCAAGTACAACAGGTAAAGCAGTTGCAGGTATGTTAGGGTACGAAATGAAAGATACTTTTAGTGCAAAAGTTTCTTATTCTAAAGTTGGCGATGCAGCCGGTGCAGGTGCAAACTTAGCGGGTAGTCAGTCTAAACTCTATACTGAAGCATGGTGGTACTATGGAATTATTTCTCAAGCATCCACAGATGCAATGAATGTAACCATAACTGCTCCTGTTGCTGATTTATTTGATGCAGGTGTTTACTTTACTCAGGCTTCAGTCGGAGCGAATGACGATAAATTTACAGAAGCAACTTTTGAAGCTGCTAAATCTTTTGGTCCTTTAGATGCAGGTGTTTATTACATCTATACAAAATTTGATCAAGATAATGCAGGTGATGCATATAATACGCTTCAAGTGTATTTAACATATAACTTCTAAGAAGTTTCATTTTTCCATGCTCTAGCTAGGGCATGTTTTTTTCATTTATTTCTCATTTTTCTTCTCCTTTTTTTTGGAAAGTGAGAGATTTGCCCATTCTATTTCCCCTGTTTTTCATACAAAAAAGAGAACCTTTCTTTGTATGCTGAATGGGCAAAACATCTCTTTATTTTGCTATAATCCGCGAATGTATGTACTCATAAAAAAACTTTTTTATCTTCTCTTTATGTTGTTGCTTATTTCGGTAATTTCATTTTTGGCGATACATTCCGCACCAAACAGTTTTTTTGCAGCCGGTGAATTAAATCCCAATATGACAGAAGAGGCTATTCATGCATTAAAAGCTGTATATGGGTTGGATAAGCCACTGTTGCAGCAGTATATTGACTGGGTTGTTAATATCTTCAGCTTTAATTTTGGAATATCTTTTGTAAGCGGACAAGATGTAAGCAGTGAGATTTTTAAAAGAATTCCCGTAACGCTTGCAATGAATATCGTCGCACTTATTTGTGTTTTTATCCTTTCTCTTTATCTTGGAATAAGAGCGGCGTTAACCCACGAAAAAAAGGATGATTATATTATCCGACAAATTTCTCTTATCTCTTTTTCTATGCCGTCTTTTTACCTTGCTTTGCTTTTGATAATAGTATTTTCATTAAATTTAAACCTATTTCCTATTGCAGGGCTTCATTCCATTGAACCTCAAAGAGGGATATATTATTATCTAGACATGGCTTGGCACTTGATTTTGCCGGTGAGCGTGATGGTATTTGTTGGGCTAGGAAGCATGATTATTTACATACGCTCACTCACTTTGGAAATATTGAAAAGTGACTATTACTTTTTTGCGCTCTCGAGGGGACTCAGCAAAAAAATTCTTCTTCGCTATTATATAATTCCAAATCTTCTCCCTCCGATTGTAACGCTATTAGGCTTGTCTCTTCCGGGATTGATTGGCGGCAGTGTTATTTTAGAATCCATTTTTGGAATTGACGGGATGGGACAACTGTTTTTTATGAGTGCCTTAAGTCGTGATTATCCGGTCATTATGGGAACTTTAATGATAACGGCATTTCTCACACTTTTGGGGAATATGTTTGCGGATTTGATACTGTTAAAATTAAATCCCTATATGAAAAGAGGCTGAGGTTCTTGGCATGTGGAAAGTTCCACATGTCACAGTATTGTTAGTTAAATAATGCCTCGAGTGCATCCACACCGTCTTTTTGTTCTTGAGTTTCTTCATTCATATTGTTGGAAGTTTTAGAATCATTCTCAACAAGTTCTATAATCATTCCAGTCAGCATAGATGCCAAGCGGATGTTGATTCCGCTTTTTCCGATAGCTTTTGATTTTTGGTCACTCGGAAGCGTTATAATTGCTTTTTCAGGTTCGCCCAGAGCATTTCTCACGATTTCTACATGAGAAATAATTGCCGGACTCATTGTACGGGAGACAAAGAGTTCGGGTATATTTGTGTACTCAATACAGTCAATATTTTCCCCTATAAGCTCTTGGCTTACCGCATTGATTCTAACCCCTTTTACACCAACCGTAGCTCCGACGGCATCCACTTGCGGATGCGTACTGATGAGTGCTACTTTTGCACGTTCACCCGGAATTCTGGCGGATCTTTCTACAATAACCGTTCCGTCTGAAATTTCAGGTACTTCCAGCGCCAAAAGCTCTTCCAAAAATTTTGGAGAAGTACGGGAAAGTTCTATCTGAATTCCGTTTTCTTTGTCCATATTAACACGTCGTACAACAGCTTTAATATGGTCACCAACTTTAAAGAATTCACCTTTTATACGGCTTTTCATCGGCAGAATTGCACGAATCTCATCTACTTCCACATAGGTATTATTTTGCGGATCGACTCTCGTTACGCGACCCGAAACCAGCGCTCCAATTTTTGATTTGTATTTGTTAAAAATTTCATCTTCAACAAGTCTTTGCACATGGTACTCAATTTCGCGGTGAAGAGAAGCCGCCGCAGTTCTCCCATAATCTTCCAAATTGTGGTCTATTTGTAGTTGATCATCAAGCTCTACCTGATCATCATACTCTCTTGCATCGGTGATTGAGATATATGCAGGTGCAATTTCTTCGTCTTGTAATTTTTTATCATCATCTGCCACTACGGTAATTGTTTGAAAAACTTTAATAGTTTTTTTACGTAAGTCAGCTTCAGCTTCAAATGCAAATTTATTATTAATTACTCTTTTGGCAGTTTGAACAAAAGCCGTTTTTAATGCTTCTATAACTTTTTCAGGTTCAAGACCTTTTTCATGCGCTATGGCTTCGACTATATCTAAAATTTTTTCCATTATTTATCCTTTGAAAAAGTTGTTTCATAAAAAATAAAATGTTTAAAAGGGGGGAGATTTCTTATGAGTGGTGCAATTATACCTAAAATCTATAAAATTTCTTTTAATACATTTTTTAGTAGAGTTTGTCTATAATGCAAGACTTTTATATAATGAGAAATAATAAGGATAAGTAATGGATTTAAAATTTGCAAGAACAGAGATTGGTGCAAAACCTAAAAAAGCTGAATTAGATAAAATTGAACAAATCGTTCAAAAAGAGGGACAGGTTATTTTTTATTTTGATAAAGACAATTCACACAAAGACCTCTTAGAACTTCAAGATTATTTTGAAGCAAAAGGCAAAAGCTTTTACATGAGTGAAGTAAAATACGGTCTTGCGGACAGCGAGTATATGTACCAAGTACACATCGTAAGCTAGAGTTTAAAAAATGTCTAAAAAGTTATTTATTGAAACCTTGGGCTGTGCTATGAACACCCGCGATACTGAGCATATGATTGCTGAGTTAAGTGAAAAAGAAGGTTACGAAGTAACCGGTGATTTGACGGATGCTGACCTGATTTTAATAAATACATGCTCCGTAAGAGAAAAACCTGTGAGTAAGCTTTTTTCAGAGCTTGGCATTTTTAACAAAAAGAAAAAACCGGATGCTAAAATAGGAGTTTGCGGATGCACAGCTTCTCATTTGGGCGAAGAGATAATAAAACGCGCGCCTTATGTCAGTTTTGTTTTAGGGGCTAGAAATGTATCTAAAATAAGCGAAGTTTTGCATAAAGACAAGGCTGTTGAAATAGATATCAATTATGATGAATCAGAATTTGCATTTAAAGATTTTCGTTCATCAAAATATAAGGCTTACATCAATATTTCCATTGGCTGCGACAAATCTTGTACATTCTGCATTGTGCCTAAAACCCGAGGAGATGAAATTTCTATTCCGGATTCGCTGATTTTAAACGAAGTTCGCAAATCTGTGGATGCCGGAGCCAAAGAGATTTTTCTTTTGGGGCAAAATGTGAACAATTATGGTCGCCGTTTTTCGGGTGAACACGAAAAGGTGAATTTTACCGAACTTCTTAGACGAATCAGCAAGGTTGGCGGCGTGGAGAGAATCCGTTTTACTTCACCGCACCCTTTCCACATGGATGATGAGTTTATAGAAGAATTTGCAGCAAATCCTAAAATCTGTAAATCTATGCATATGCCGCTGCAAAGCGGTTCTACAAAAGTTTTAAAAGAGATGAAAAGAGGCTACTCTAAAGAGTGGTTTTTAAATCGTGCCAAAAAGCTGAGAAGTGTATGCCCAGAAGTGAGCATAAGCACAGATATTATTGTTGCATTTCCGGGTGAAAGCGATGAAGACTTTGAAGACACTCTGGATGTTTTAAAAGAAGTGAAGTTTGAGCAATTATTTTCTTTTAAATATTCTCCAAGACCGCAAACGGAAGCTGAACATTTTAGTGATATCGTGGATGAGGAAACTGCCTCTGAGAGACTTACGAGACTTCAATCGCTCCATACGCAGATGCTAGACGAGGGCAATGCAAAATTGCTTGGAAATGTCTACAGAGTCTATTTTGAAGATTTGTTTCAAGATAACTTTGTTGCAGGAAGAAGCGACAATAATATTATGGTGAAAGTCAAAGGCTCCGATGAACTTTTGGGTGAGTTTAGGGATGTTAAAATTACTTCTATCGGCAGAACTGTTTTAACGGGTGAAGTGGTTGTTTAAAAAAATACTTCGCTCTAGTGCCTTAGCCATTGTTCCTTTTATAGGTTTTTTGCTGATAAGGTTTTTATACCTGACAAATAAAAAAAATTTTCATTCTCCAGATTTTATAAGCACCGAGCCGACCATCTTTGCATGTTGGCACGGAGAGCTTTTAATGTTCCCTTATCTTTACTCCCATTACAGAAAAGCTCCACATGCCAAGGTGTTGATTTCAAGCCATTTTGATGGAGCTTTAATCTCCAAAACTATAAAGTATTTCGGGCTTGATACCATCGCGGGTTCGACAAATAGAAATGCGACAAGAGTATTAATGCAGGGGATAAAAAGCATTAAAGACGGGTATGACATAGGAATTACTCCAGATGGTCCAAAGGGTCCTCGGCATGAAGTTGCAGACGGCATAATTGTTATGGCTCAAAAAACAAAAGCCAAAATTGTTTTAGTGGAGATAAAGCCTACAAAATTTTGGCAATTAAATTCATGGGATAAATTTATCATACCAAAACCTTTCGGTTCTTTAAACTACTATGCTTCTGAGCTCAAAGATATAAGTGAAATGGGCTTAGAAGAAGCAAGAACCTTAATAAAAAAGGAATTGCTTCAACATGAAGAATAAGCTGTTATTTCCCCTTGTCGCACTCGCCCTCATTGCCGTAATGGGCATCTACTTCTTAGTTAATCCATCGTATGAAAAATCTATCAAAGCAAAGTATTATTACGAAATCGGTGACTATAAAGAAGCGCTGGCATTATCCAAAGAGGCCTTTAGTTCGGATGTTTATAACCGTATGGCTTCAACCGTTATGGCACAATCTCTTACCTCTTTAAAATATGTCGCATATATAGATATGGCTAAAAAATATAAAAAAGATATTGACGCTATTGCAAACCATGAAACCATTTCTGATGGGGATAAGGCAAAAATAAAGTTAATATGCGAAATTATGCTAAGTTCCTATGTTAAATTAGCACCGAGCGTGATAACCAATGATACCTTAGTAAATGAAGCAGCAAAATATCACAGCGGGTTTGAGAAATTACTTGAAAAAGTTAATCGATAAACACAAATCGGAGTTTTTGCAGTATCTTGAAGATATAAGGGCTTACTCTGATTTAACCATAAAAAGTTATGATGAAACTTTACAAGAAGCTTTTGGATATCCAAAGGATAGTTTCTCATCCTTCGCAGGGCATGTGGAAATTGTTGAAGAAGATACGAATGTATTTTTTAATCTTATGCCTTATCGTATAAAAATATCCTCCTTAAATCCCAAAACAATCTCAAAAAAACTAAGTGCCATAAGATCTTTTGCCCAGTATTTAAACGAACATGGACTGAAGGTTGTTTTAAAAGCAGATGAGAGTATCAAAGTGCCTAAAACCCTGCCCAAACCTATATCGCACAAACATATCCTTGAAGCAATAGAATATGCAGATTTGGAGGAAAGGCTCGTTGTTGTTACTCTTTATACTTTGGGGCTGAGAATATCGGAACTTGCCTCTTTGGAGCTTGCGGATATATCCGAAGAATGGGTAAGAGTTTTGGGTAAAGGAAAGAAACAAAGAGATGTCCCTCTTCTGCATTCAACCCGCGTATTGCTGGAACAATATTTAATTCAAAAATCACCGAAAAAATTTCTTTTTGAAAAAAAAGGCGAAAAATTAAGCGAAAATAGTTTAAGATATATCGTTACTAAAGTGTTTAAAAGAGTTGCTATTAAAGTTACTCCGCATCAGCTTCGCCACTCGTATGCGACGGCACTATTAAATAATAGTGCTAGAATCTCTGATGTGAGTGAGCTCCTTGGTCATTCGTCGATGGCAACAACACAAATATATACAAAATTAGGCAGTGCATTGAAACAACAAAATTACAACAAAGCACATCCTCTTTGCGATGGAGATGCATAGTGCTAGAGAAGCTTTTTGAATCTTTATATCTCAAAGTGTTTGTAAGCATTGTTGTGGGACGTTCGTCAAGTGTTGTATATATTGAGTTGCTTGACAAAAAAGGTGTGCTGGAGAGACTTGAAAAGAGTTTTGAAACAATAAGCCTTGATTCTAACATGCACAGTTTTATAGAATCGTACATAAAAGAAACCCCTTACTACTACATAGCTATTTTAGATACTTCGGTATCTCAGGGCGCTATTCCGACGTGTTCAAGCCAAGAGATGAGTCTTTATAAGGAGATGAGTTCTTTAAAGCATCTTTGCTACGGAGGTAAATGGGCTTATTATACATCCAAATTTGATTTACAAACAATGCAAAAAAATTATGCAAAAGTAGGGATAGATTTTGTTTTTTCACCCTTCGTTGCTTTGGCTCATTTTTTTAAAGATAAAATAGATACGCATTTAGCAATATTTATTTTGATAGAAGATAATTATATGTCCCTGAGCATTTTTGAAAATTCAAAATTATTATATGCGCAACACCTCAATATGGAACCGCATAAAGATTCTGAAGAGATGACGATAGAAAATAGTATGGTTGATGAGGTCGACCTTCATTTGGATATAGGCATAGATTTAGAAGATGTCGATGTGGATGATGATATCGGGGGATTGGATGATTTTGGTGACATTGAAGATTTGGATTCTATTGATGAGATAGACGAGTTTTCAGAAACGCAGGATATGGAAGAAGAGCTTCAGCAGAATGAAGAAGAACCGGATAATAAAGAAATATCAAATTTTAATGAAGATTATCAAAGATTTTTACTGGTTCAAAGCTCTATAAATAAGTTTTATAAAGATAAAAAGTTTAACAGTAAGTTCGTAGAATCGGCGTATGTTGCTGATAGTGTGGGGGTCAGTAGTGATTTTAAGCGTTACTTAGAAGAAGAGATGTTTTTGAATGTTTACATCAGACATATAAATCTGGTGGTGGAAGTCTGTGAATTGGCAAAGGCAGAGTTACAATGAAATACAGCTTTATAAGCCCGAGAAAAAAGAGCGCCTTTTCCCCTGAAATGCAATTGCTGTTTATATTTTTTACTATTACTTTGCTTATGTTATTTTTGACGTATTCTTTTTTATTTTTCAAAGGCTACCGATACGAACAAGATAAGCAAAATATTTTGCAAGAAAGGTCAGATTTAAATATAAGCATTTATACGATGAAAAATCAGATAGCCTTTATAGAAAAAGAGAGCGCTCTGAGTGAAAGAATTTACACAAAAAATATTGTTTTGAAAGAGTCTCTTTCCAATTTATTTGATTTAGTACCGCAACGAATTACTTTATCTGAAGCAAAATTACTTGAAAATGGGCTTATTCTTTATGGAATAACGCCGAATCAGGATGTGTATAATTTTATGCTGCAAGCTCCGCTTCGTTCAATTTTTCATAGAACATACAGTAGTTTTTATCCTGATAAAAATGGATGGTTGCGATTTGTTTCAACAAATTATATAGATGAAGACAAGGAACAAAACAGTGAACATTAATATTTCCCGTCAAAATATTTATCTTTTAATTTTATCTATGTTTTTACTTGTTTTTGTAGTGTTTTTTTCTTTTTTAATCTTAATACCAAAGGGTAAAGAGTATAGAGAACAAAGACTAGAAATGAAAAAAGAGAATCGTGATTTAGGAAGATATCAAGAGTTTAACGATGAAACGCTTGAGATTCTTAAAAAACTCCAAGCAGACAACAGGCATATTATTAATGCTTTTGATAATTCATTTAATGCAGAGAGATTTGAAAAACAGCACCACAGTTATTTTAATTCTTTAACACTTTCTCCACAGGTAAAAAGTGTTGATGAAGATGAATTTGAGGTCTATGAAGTAAACACGACATCACACATAAACTCTCCAAAAAGTTTTTACGACTTTTTAGATGCCATCAATAAAAGCGATTGGATTATAGGAATTAATTTTCCAATAAATTTTAAAAGGGATGCCGAGATGATTAAATCTTCTTTTACGATGAAAGTTTACAGCATAAAAAATGATTTAAACAGCACGAAGTAATTGTTTTATTTTTAAAAAAGCATCCTTGTCTTGGTAGAGATAAGCACGCAGCTTAGGCTCTATTTTTAATACTCTGCACTCTTCTTTAAACTCTTTTGGCATGTGGAGATTCTCGTGCAAAAAGGGCATGATAAATACATATTGTGTATTTTGATTCACTACAAATTTTCTCCCCAAGATGCAGGTATCTTTCGTTTTTAGAAGTTCTCTTTCTTTGGCTGTGGGCATGTGGAATTTTGATTTTAGATACTTATCGATTGTAAAAATATCTGTTCTTTGATTTTTTGAGCGTTTAAAATATGCAAAGGCATGGATACTTTTTATCTCAATCTCTTGAATTAAACTCTCTTTGTCCTCGTCGAGATAATCAAAACTTTTTTTAATTCCGCTGAGGTATTTATCTAGAAGAGGAATGGAATAATTGTGTCGAAAAGAGTTTCGTTTGATATCTTCATCCAGATTTGTTTCATCTTCAAAATAGTGTTTGTTTTGAGAATGTAAAAAGTGTAAAAGTTCTTTTTTGTCTAATTTTAATAAAGGACGGATGAGTGTGTAAAATCCTCTTTTTTGCTCCTCTTGCATTCCGGCGATTTCAGCACAGCCCGCGCCTTTGCAAAACTGCATAAGCATCCACTCAAATCTGTCCCCAAGATGATGCGCCGTTATAAGATTTTCATAACCATGTGCAATGATGAGCTCTTCAAAAAAATTATACCGAATCTCTCGAGCGCTTGATTCAAAGTTTTTATCTATTTTTGGCGCATTCAACAGGTGGCATTGGAGATTGTGTGTTGAGGCGAGTTGTTTTGCGTATTGCACCTCTTTTTTGCTTTGTTCTCGAATACCGTAATTTACAATGGCTATGTCAAAGTGTATTTTATTTTTTAAAAGCAAGAAAAAAAGGGCAGTAGAATCTGCCCCTCCGGAAAATGCTAAAAGGTTTTTTTTATCTTTTAGTTTAGATAAAGAGGAGTTTTCAAGCATTATCTACTGTTGCGGTTAAGATGTTGCCGATAAGGTCTGTTACTTTGGCTTTATAAATAACTCCAAACTCCAGCTCCTCCTCTTTGACTTTGTCGTTAACATAAATTTCACCATCTATCTCCGGCGCCCACAGAAGCTTTCTTGCACTCAAGAGATATTCATGTTCGTCGCTTTGTCCGTCTATGACAAGTTCTATCTCTTTGCCAAGTTCATTTTCAAGAGATTTTTGTGTGCATTGAGAAGCAATATCTCCAAGAATCTGCGCTCTTTTGGCTATTGTTTTTGCCGATATTTTATCTTTCATATCATAGGCGGGAGTTGTTTCTTCATCTGAGTATGAAAAAACATTGATACGGTCAAATCCGAAATCGGAGGCAAACTCACACATCTCTTCAAACATCTCTTTCGTTTCTTGAGGATGTCCGACGATAAAGCTTGTTCTCACAAATGAATTTGGCAAACTTCTCATAAAGTGAAGCAATTCAAGTGTTTTTTCTTTGCCGAAACCGCGCTTCATCATTTGAAGCATATCGTTATTGATGTGTTGAATCGGCATGTCAAAATAGTTGTGAAAAATTTCACTTTTTGCGATGTTTTTGAGAAGCTGCATGGAAGTGGTTGAAGGGTAAAGGTATAAAATTCGAGCACTTTTGACACCCTCAATCAGCTCTATTCTTTGAATGAGAAGACTTAACCCGTCTTTGATATTTTGATCTCTTAGGTATGAACTGCTGTCTTGTGAAACAAAGCTAAAGTCAAAGTAGCCTTTTTTGACCAAACCTTCAACCTCTTTTGCGATAGAATCCAAATTTCTTGAGTTTAGTTTTCCTTTAAAAGATGGAATGGCGCAAAAACTGCAGGTCTGGTTGCAACCTTCTGAGAGTTTAATGTACGCATGGTATGTTGAACCTGTCACAACTCTTTGTGCCCCGTCAATCAAAAAAACCTTTTCTGAAAAACGGCTTTTTTTCTCAAGCAAAAGTTCATCAATTCTGTCATAATCGCCGACGCCTGTAAAGATGTCCACCTCGGGCATATCTTTTGCAAGCTCTACTTTATAGCGTTCACTTAAACATCCGGCCATCACTAAAACAGAATCCTCTTTTCTGGCTTCATGCAGGTTCAGCACTGTGTTGATGGATTCTTGTTTTGCGGCATCTATAAATCCACATGTATTGACTATGATTACATCTGCCTCTTCTTGAGCGTCTGTCAGCTCAAAGTTTTGAAGTTTTCCCATCATTACTTCTGTGTCTACAAGGTTTTTTGTACATCCTAGAGATACTATGTGGAGTTTATTGCTCATGTTTTAACCAATCTTTTTATAAATTTGAATCGTATTATATCTAATGTATAATACAAGTATGAAAATATATGATGTTTTAATTTTGGGTGCGGGTGCAAGCGGCTTGATGTGCGCTTCTTCTTTGAATAAAAAGTGGCATGTGGGAATTGTGGATGTAAATGAGAATGTGTGCAAAAAATTAAAAATTTCCGGTGGCGGAAAATGCAATATTACCAACACCGATGTCAGCGTGGATAATTTTGAGGGGGATAAAGAACTTATATCCAGTGTCCTTTGTACTTTTTCAAAAGATGATTTGCTTCATTTTTTACAAAAAAACGGGGTAGAACCTCTTATACGAAAAAATCGTTACTACTTTTGCAAAGAGAGTGCGGATGAGATTATTGATGTTTTAAAGAAAAAAACGCGGCATGTGGAAATGCTTTTAAACAGAGAGATTTTTGAAGTTAAAAAGCGTGATGATATTTTTGAGACAAAAACTTCAAAAGGAATTTTAAAATCCAAAAGAGTAGTTATCGCTACGGGAGGAAAAAGTTTTAAAACTTTGGGAGCAAGTGAAATAGGGCTGGATATTGCTAAAAGTTTTGACTTAAAGGTGAAAGAGTTTTCACCCGCCCTTGTAGGAATGACACTTCAAAAAGAGCAGTTTTGGATGAAAGAATTAAGCGGACTGAGCGCGTATGTACATATAAAAGTGAATGATAAAATCTTAAAAGAGGAGATGCTTTTTGCACACAAGGGGATAAGCGGACCGGCAGTTTTAAGTGCATCTCTTTATTGGCAAAAGGGAAATATATGTATAGATTTCTTGCCCAATAATAATATCCTTACGCTTATCAAAGGAAGTAAAAAACTTCTCAGCTCCGTTATACCATTGCCTAGAAGATTGTCTAAGTCTCTTTTAGAAGCTTTAAACGTGGAAGATGTTGAGTGTAAAAAAATAACTCCGCATGCCAAAGAAAATCTTTTAAAAATTCACAACTATGAGTTTGCACCGGCCGGAAATTTTGGTTTTACCAAGGCGGAGGTAAGCCGCGGCGGTCTTTATGCAGAAGAATTAAATCCAAAAACATTAGAATCTTGGCATGTGGAAAATTTATATTTTATAGGTGAAGTGGTTGATGTTACGGGTGAGCTCGGCGGTTATAATTTTCAATGGGCATTTAGCAGCGGTGTTGCCTGTGCCGATAATATTAATGCAAAAATTAATATTGTCGATATAAGCGATGTGCTTTAAAGTTTCCTTCAAAACACAGAAGGTATAATGAACTTTCTACAAAAAATAATATTTCTTAATAAGGTGTCTTTAATGAAGTTGAAAAATTTATTCTTCCCTCTCTTTTTAGCGTTATCGTTGTTATTGTCCGGATGTCAGAGCAATAATAGCGAAACCGCTGCCGATACTGCCATAGAAAACAACACCACGGGTACAACAGAAACAGATAATACGGTTGATGTAAACGGGAGTGTCAGTATTAGCTTTTCGGGCGGACTCTTTACAAAAGAGCTTACTGTCAACAGTGAAGTCGTGAGTGTTGAAGTATTGGTTTTTGCGGCGGATAATTCACCTTATACGGAAGGAAGTATCTCAATCGCATATCCGGATAAAGTAAAAACAGGTGTGGATGTAGGTAGTTTTGCAAGCACCAAAGTCAATATTGTAAACGGGAAGGCAATTTTTAGTTATACGGCACCCAAAGATTTGCAGGCAAGGGTAGATGCGGGAGATATAAGCACCGTTTTTGGATTTTATCTTACTTCCACTCCTGCAACAAATAAAAACTTTACGTTTACTTATAATCCTCTCATCAATCAACAGGTCTTGACCGATTATGCCTTGAAACAAACTTCATCATCCGTAGATTTGAGTATGAATTTAAACAGCAGCATACAGATGTCTTTTTATGTGGAAGATAATAACGGAAATCAAGTTGATTCTGCGAAGATGACATCTATAAAAGTCAAACTCAACGACCCTCAATTAGCAGATATAGAAGATACTTTTGGAAATATTGGAGATGAACTTACTTTTTTAGCGAAAAACAATGTTTCTTTAAACGTAAAAACAAATAGCAAGTCTGGTATTTTACCTATCACGGTTACTGCGATTTTTACGGATTCAAACGCAAAAACAGTGACTTTAAACGAAGTATTTAATCTTGTTATCTTTTCAGGTCCTCCGACGGCAATGAGTATAAGTTATGTTTCAACGGCCAATGATAAGAATACTTCAAAATTTAAAGAAAAGATGAGCATAGCCCTTACGGATGAGTATAACAATAACGTCAATACGAGTCCTGTTGTTTCTGTTGCAATGATTTCAGGATACGCAAGTGATACCTCGGGACAATTGGGATATATGTACCATAGAGCAGACTCTTCGATTGCCGGAACCCTTGAGTCGGGCAAATTTAAAGTAAAAAGCGGTGTGGTAACGAAGGTGCAGATGAGCAGTTTTGGCAGTGGTTACAGTACTGCGCCTCTTGTGAGTTACGCAGGCGGAGACGGAGCATTTAAAGCAAATGCTGTGCTCGCAAAAACAGGAAGTATAACAAATGTCACAATAGTGGACGGTGGAAGCCAATATACAAAAGCTCCTACGGTTGTTGCTGAGGGCAAAGGATTTGGTTTTGTCGGTAAAACAATCCTTACTTCTACGGGAAGTTTTAGTGCAATATCGCTAGATAATGCAGGACAAGGTTACATAACTGTTCCAACTGTAACGCCAACAGGTGGCGGTACGGGATTTTTAGCAGAAGCAGTGCTTGAAGGAAGCGGCTCTCTCAAAAGTGTAACGATAGACAAGGCGGGAACCGGTTATGCAATCGGAGATGAACTTCCTGTTTCAGGTGATGGTACGGGTACCATTGTCAAGGTTTCTGATGTGGATGCAGGCGGAGCAATCCTAAGCGTAAATATTTTAAGTAAAGGTTCCGGGTACACGGATATGGGTATCGATGGAACAACCACTGGGGGCAAGAATGCCGCATTTACTGCAATTATAGGCTATAAACTTAAAGAGATACGACTCTTAAACAGCGGCTCCGGTTATGTTTCGGGAAATTTAAGCATAACAGGAGGCTCGGCTGATTCTGCGGCTGTTGCATCGGGAACACTCGTGTACAGCATAGCTTCCGTTACAATTACTAGCGGAGGTTACGGTTACGTTTCACCAAGCATAGTATTCACAGGAGATGGTGTAGATGCGTATGCTTATGCCACAGTGAAATATGGTGTGGATTATGTTTTGGTGCAAAACGGAGGGACAAACTATACGAATGGCAGTTTGACTTTTACATCACTTGATACAGGCTCAGGAGCCGCTGCGAATGCCATTGTGTTTGATGGAGCAGAATTTGCCGCAACAGATGCGCTAAACTACAAGTTGGCTTTGTTTGGGGAAGGGTATGTTTATGATGCAACAGGCTTCTTTGATTTTACTCACGTGAACGCTACTGACAATTATGAATTGGTTTTAGAAAATCAATTTGATGGAGTTAAAACAGAAAATCTAGGTTTCGCAATCGGCAATAACTACAGACAAGACCCTTGTAAATCAGGGCAAGAATGGGTGTCTGTCGCAAGCTTTCCAAATGGCTCAACATTTAATTCTATCGGTATTGCCGAAGTTGAAATAAGTTATGACTATTATTTAGCCGCTAAAGATGTTGTCATTATGGCAAATTTAGTCGGACAGCAAAATAGTATCGACCAAAAAGTGAGATTTGGAGAAGCAATCAAACATACTTTTAGAGGAAGCGGTCTCGTCGCAACAAGTTCCTCTTTTAATAAAGGTGCTTCTTATGAAACGCATCGGTTGTATATTACCTGGAATGACACGGTAGAGCCTCTTAGAAATTCCAGATTTACGTATACGGTAAAAGTAGTTGCTGATGGTGCGGTAGTACATCAAATTCAGGATTCTATGTCGTTTGGAATAGAAGAGTGCGGAGTTGATTCAAATGGTGTTAAGCTTGAGGGCAGAGCTTATGTGGATATTACAATATCTTCCCCTACATCAGGAGGAACTATTTCTTTAGAGAATCTTCTTCTTGTGCGAGAGTTTAATTAGTCGATAGCTAAAATTTTAAAAGGAAAAATATAAATGAAAAATACGTTAACTAAAGTTTTATTGACTACATTGCTGGCAGGGTCGGCGTGGTCGGCCGAGATTTCTGATTATAAGTTTGACACATACTCTTTGTTAGGTTTTGAAGGGGGTTACAATACTTTTGATGTTGAAAGAAATGCACCGCCGGCGGCAGCACGAATAACGAAGTATAATTTTGGTCATGCAGGTATTAAAATAGGTGCACAATCAGAGAATTACAGACTCTTTTTGAGTGCCCGTTATTATGATGCTCAAGATTTTGATTATGCTACTACTTTAGGAGCAGAACTTCAGTATATGTTTAACTTTTCATCTATGATGAATTTTTATCTTGGGGTGAATACAGGCATAGCAAATATGAGATTTATAGATGGGGGAACAACTTCTAGAACAATCTCAGACCCTTATGTCGGAGGCGATGCAGGATTTAATATTCATTTAGGGGAAATGGCTGATTTAGAACTTGGTGCGAGAGTCATGAGCATACAGGCTGAAAATGTTATATCTAATGTTACTTATAAATTTGACACAATTGTTTCTGGGTATGCGAGTATAATTTTTAAATATAAAATGGACTAAGCTGAAGGAACTCTGCGAGGTTTTAATGGTGGTCACGAACAGATTTGAACTGTTGACCTCCACCTTGTCGAGGTGGCACTCTACCGCTGAGTTACGCGACCAAAAAACTCCGCAATTCTACACGACAACTCCTTAAAAACTGCTTCTTATTGATTATAAAAAAATTTAAAAAATATTCATGTTCTTTTGTAGTAAAAATAAAGAAATAACGAAAAATATTTACTTTTAATTTAGGTATAGTGAGCGATAATTTCACTCACGATTATGTTTTAAACATTTTAATCAAATGTACCAGAAGGTAAATTATGAACTTAACTGAGTTAAAAGAATTAGGACTAGAAAATGTTGCTAAGGTTTATCATAACTTGAGTTATGATGAGCTGATTCAGCATGAACTTGAAAATGGCGAGTGTGCTGTTACTAAAAAAGGTGCGACAGCTGTAGATACCGGTATTTTTACGGGTCGTAGTCCTAAAGATAAATATTTTGTTGATGCTGATCCGTCGAACAAATATATAGCGTGGGGAGATGTAAATCAAAAGGTGGATGCAAGTATATTTGCAGAGCTTTTAGAGCTTACGCAAAAACAATTATCAAACAAAGATTTATATGTAACCGATGTATTTTGCGGTGCAAGTGCAGCTTCAAAAAAATCTGTTCGTTTTGTATCTGAAATTGCTTGGCAGTCTCATTTTGTTAAAAACATGTTTATTCGTCCGACATCTTCAGAGTTGGAAGTTTTTAAACCTCAGTTTACTGTTTTGAATGCGTGCAAAGCAATAAATAAGAAATGGAAGGAGCACGGACTTCACTCCGAAGTATTTGTTCTTTTTGATATAGAAAACAATATGGCTATCATCGGTGGAACATGGTACGGCGGCGAGATGAAAAAAGGTATTTTTTCAATGATGAACTACTGGTTACCGCTTGAAGGCAAACTTGCAATGCATTGTTCTGCAAATGTTGGACAAAGAGGAGATACAGCACTTTTCTTCGGGTTAAGCGGAACGGGTAAAACAACTCTTTCTACTGACCCTCACAGAAGACTCATCGGGGACGATGAGCATGGCTGGGATAACCACGGCGTATTTAACTTTGAGGGGGGATGTTACGCAAAAGTAATCAACCTTGATGCTAAAAGTGAACCGGAAATTTATGGAGCCATTAAAAAAGGCGCACTTCTTGAGAATGTAGTGATGTATGATGAGGGTGAGGTAGATTACGAGAACAGTTCTAAAACAGAGAACACGCGTGTTTCTTACCCGATAGAACATATTGAAAATCATGAGCCAAGTTTGAGTGCCGGGCATCCTGAGAATATTATTTTCCTTACTGCCGATGCTTTTGGAGTTCTTCCTCCTGTCTCTAAGCTTACTAAAGAGCAGGCGATGTATTACTTTTTGAGCGGATATACAGCAAAAGTTGCCGGAACAGAACGTGGAATTACTGAGCCTGTTGCAACATTCTCTTCATGTTTCGGCGAAGCTTTTTTACCGCTGCATCCAACTGTTTACGCGAAACTTCTTGGAGAAAAAATCGATAAACATAATGTGAATGTTTATCTTGTAAATACCGGCTGGACGGGCGGTGCTTACGGTGTTGGCAAGCGTATGAGCATAAAAGACACGCGAGCATGTATTAATGCCGTGCTTGATGGTACTATAAATAAAAGTGAATTTAGAACTACCAAAACGTTTAGATTAAGTGTTCCTAATACCCTCGGAGATGTGAATCCTAAGGTACTTTTTCCAAGAGAAGCTTGGGAAGATAAAGAAGCTTATGACAAAGCAAGAGATAAATTGGCTCAGATGTTTATTAATAATTTTCAAAAATACCAGAGCGAAAATTATGAATTTGATTTTACCGCAGCCGGACCTAAAATAGAAAGCTAAGAAACTTTTCCTTGGCATGTGGAACTTTCCACATGCCAAGGTTATTTTATTTTTTTCTTTGTGGCCATTGTTAAATAAAGCCATAAACTTCCACCCATCACTACAAGCACAATAGGTGCAATCCAAGGTTTATCGCCGATAGCTTCGGCAGCTTTGACTAATATATTTCCGGAATAGTAACTGCCAAGACCAAATACCAACGCCCAAACTCCTGCACTTAAAACATTCAAAATTGCAAATTTTTGAAAATCGTATTTAGTAAGTCCTATTGCAATGGGAATAAGTGTTTTGATTCCATAGACAAATTTTTGAAATAAAATAATCCATGAACCGTATTTTTTCATCATAATATGTGAAAGTGCCAGTTTTCTTCTATGTTTTCGCAATCCGTCCATCATCATGCTTTTTTGATATCTTGCCATGTAAAATAGTAAAACATCCCCTAGAGCATTTGCGACAAATGCGATGAAAATAGACAAGCTTAAGTCCATTTTCCCCATAAATGAAAGTACCCCAGCTCCTATAAGAGCTATAAAGCCTCCGCCAAGCGAGTATAAAAAAAGTCCTATATAGCCGTAAGTGGCCAAATTGCTAAAAGTATCTTCCATGTTTTTCCTATAGTTGTTTTATTTTTGTAATTTCATCGCGAAGTCGAGCCGCTTCTTCAAAGTTTAATTCTTTTGCCGTTTGCTTCATTTTAAGACTCAGCTCTTTTGTGATTGCTTTTCTCTCTGATGCCGGCATTTTATCCATTTTTTTATATTTTTGGTAAAGATCTCCATGGTCTTCCACCTTTAGATTCTCATCAAGAGAACGTTTTGTAGTTGTGGGAGTAATATTATACTTTTTATTATGCGCTACTTGAATCTCTCTTCTTGCGGTAGTTTTGTCTATGGCTCTTTGCATGGAACCTGTGATTTTATTTGCATATAAAATAACTCTGCCGCGGGAGTTTCTGGCACCGCGGCCTATGGTTTGAACTAAAGCGGTCTCACTTCTTAAAAATCCCTCTTTATCGGCATCTAAGATAGCTACCAAGCTTACTTCCGGCAAGTCAAGCCCTTCACGCAAAAGATTGATTCCAATGAGAACATCGAATTCTCCAAGACGCAAAGAGCGAATAATCTGATTTCTTTCTATGGTATCAATATCCGAATGCATATATTGAACTTTTATGCCTAAATCAGCAAGATATTTTGTCAGTGCTTCTGCCATCTTTTTTGTAAGAACGGTAATAAGAACTCTTTCATCATTAAGAGTTATTTTTTTAATCTCATCATGAATATCTTCTACTTGGTTGCCCGAGGGTTTTATCTCTAAAATGGGGTCAAGCAGTCCTGTAGGGCGGATGATTTGATGTGCAGTCACACTTGACATTTCTAGTTCGTATGGAGCTGGAGTTGCAGAAACAAAGAGGTAGTGAGGAGCTTTGTTAATGTACTCTTCTGCTTTGAGGGGGCGGTTGTCAAGCGCACTTGGAAGCCTGAACCCATAATCTACCAAAACCTCTTTTCTTGCTCTGTCTCCCGCATACATTCCGCGATATTGGGGAAGAGAAACATGAGATTCATCAACGATGACTAAGTAGTCTTTATGATGAAGCTCAAAGTAATCCAGTAAAGTATAAGGAGCTTCCCCCGGTTTTTTATTTGTCAGAAGTCTGGAATAATTTTCTACACCTTTGCACATTCCGGTAGTCTGAAGCATCTCAAGGTCGAACTCCACCCTTTGTTTTAATCTTTGATATTCAACAAGTTTTCCTTCCGCCTGAAAATAGGCAAGTCTTTCATCAAGTTCTTCTTCGATTCGCTTGATAGCCACGGCCATTTTTCCCTGAGAAACACTAAACTGAGAGGTAGCATAGACGGTAAACTGCTTGTGGTCTTCCAATCGCTTATTGTCAATAATGTCAATGGTATAGATGGCCTCAATCTCATCTCCAAAAAATTCGATACGAATTGCTTCTTGCTCAAAGTAGGGCGGATAAATATCCAGCGTTTCACCGTTGACTCGGATGTGTCCGCTGTCAAAATAGCTATCGTTTCTGCTGTATCCCATCTCAACTAAACGAAGCAGAAGTTTTTTCTGCGTAATCGTATCGCCAACGGCTACAGACTGAACCATGTTTTCATACTCTTCTGGATCACCAAGCCCATAGTTCGCAGAAACAGAAGCGATGACGATAACATCATCGTAAGAGAGAAGATTAGCGGTGCAAGAGAGGCGCATTCTCTCCAGCTCGTCATTGATAGCACTGTCTTTTTCTATAAATAAGTCTTGACGGGGAATGTAAGCCTCCGGCTGATAATAATCATAATACGACACAAAGTACTCGACATGATTGTCTGGAAAGAATTGACGAAACTCGCTGTAGAGCTGTGCTGCTAAGGTCTTGTTATGCGTCATGATGATGGTCGGCATCTTCACATTTTCAATAACCTTCGCCATAGTGTAGGTTTTACCGCTTCCTGTTACACCTTCTAGTGTTTGGTAACGATTCCCTTTTAGAATAGACTCAGTGAGTTCTTTGATTGCAGTAGGCTGATCTCCAGCAGGTTCATAAGGAGTATTTACTTTAAAATTTGGTTTATTTTTCATTGGTGGAATTATAGCTAAATTGCTTAAATGGATTGATTTTTAAGTGTTTATAAGAGATGTGGCTGTGAAACGGCTGCCGAGAAATTCAATTTTATTAGAAGAGAGTGCTAATAATAGTTTTGCTAAATATATGAAAATATATTGATTTATGAAAATATAGAGGTGATTGATGACTGTAGATGACTATTTAAGATCTGTTGGCAAAAAATGTTTTATAGATTATTATGAACTATTTAGAGATTTAAATATTGATAGACAAATTTTAATAAATACATTAAAAAAAGAAGGTTTGTCACCAGCTTCTTGTGATACAAAAGCCAGCGATGGAAGGCAAATATTTATTAAGGGGTTGGAAGTATCCGCATTAAGAAATATCATAGGGTCTCAAAGGCTTGAGATAAAGGTAAAAGAAAAAGCTCAAGTATTATTAAATACCATAGGTTTTAAAGAGGAACGAAAATACTGGATTATAAGCAGTAACCCAGATGTATACGATTTTATAGAAGCATTTAAAACCTTATCTGAAGTAGATTGGGGAAATGCATCTAATAATCACATTAATGTTGGCGATATTGTTTATATATACATAACTCAGCCTGAGCAAAGAATCGCTATTAAAACAGAAGTAACTAAAAGTGATTTTGATGAAACAGAACTTTTGGGTAATGATGGACAGTTTAACAAGACAGAAGGCTTGCGTACTCGTGAAAAATATTTTAGATTAAAGCTTATAGAGTTCATAGACAATGATTTATTAAGAATTGAAAAACTCCAAAAACATGGTATTAATGGGAACATTCAAGGCAAAAGGAAACTTGAAGGAGAGTCATTAGCGTATATTCTATATCATGAAAAAGAAAGCAATTTACCTGATGATACAATAAGTATTTGATCTGGCTAGAAAAATCAATACATGAAAATATATCTGAAGGCAAGGTACATAATCAAGAACTACTTGAAATAGTAGAACACTGGTTAAACGAAAGGCATATAGAAAGTGATACCCATGATAGAAAAGAAGAGTGGACTTTAGAAGAAGAAAAAGCACACGTGAAACAAGAGCCTGTTCATGATGTCAATATGAATTTATCCCCTGAAGATGTAGCAAAATTTATTATTGGCACTTACGGCTACGAGTTTGCGTCTTTAATAGCTAATGAGATAAAAATTATTGCAAGAGAAAATACTTCTGCTGAACCTGTAATTACAATGCCAGTATTATGAGACTAGGTTTCTAAAATGCAAGATAGAGAGAATATAGAGATACTAAGTGAAATTATAAACACAATGACAAGTCAAGTACTTGATGCTGAGAATTTTTATTCTGTGTAGTTAGTTTTGAATAAAATTGTATAAGCTATGGAGGCCGTAAAATAAACTGTGTAAACCCACCTCTTATCCATTAATCACTTGGTATATTTTGACATAATTTCACTAAAAAATATACTAAGCTGAGGATAAATCTCAAACCAATTTCTGATACTAGACATATTCCATTTTGTT
>JAHJJX010000023.1 GCA_018822665.1 bacterium | reverse complement strand
GAGGATAAAATCAAGTAAAACTGCGAATGCACTAAAGATGGAGGTGTTAATTACACTCAAATTAATATTAAACAGATATTTTTGAAGCACTAAAAGTAAGTTTTACAGACTTTCTACTTTGGGAGACCGACAGACTCCTAGGAAGTCCGACAGACTTATACACATACATAGATGACATAATAAATTTAAGATTTGAAGTAAATTAATATGGAACTTGAGACCTAAATAATTCTTAAAGCTTAAAGTGTAGTATTTATGGGAAGAAAAGTGGTGGGTTCTGAGTGACTCGAACACTCGACCACTCCGTTATGAGCGGAGGGCTCTAACCAACTGAGCTAAGAACCCACTAGTTTGTAGGGCGAAATTATACTCAACAGTAGCTTATATTTTTCTGATATTTTGACACTTCTAAATACTAAGTCTTTCTCTCTATTTTGTGTGAATCATCCACAATGAAAATATGTCTAGATAATTCCAAAATGATTGGAGGGAAGTTTCTGTTACACCACTTCCTTTCAACTCTAAAATAAGCGGTTTATACAGCTCAAGCCATATTTCTCTTGCATTTGCATCTATTCTAAATGGTGCATGCCTGCCTATCATTTGCGGTGCGCCGCGGTTTTCATTAAAATATGCTCTGCCGCTGCAAATTTGAATAAAAAAGTCACTGGAGCGTGCTTACTCCAAAAGTAGCTTTTGTAGTATTTAAATTCATTTATGTATCATTTCTGGTGATTTTATTTTATATGCTACCGCATAAAGAAGCGGAACATAGATGAGATTGAGTACGGTTGCCCAAGCAATTCCAAAACCAAGCGAAATTGCCATAGGCTGAAGTATCATAGCTTGTCCTGATGCAAAAAAGATAAGAGTTGAAAGTCCTAAAACTGTTGTCAAAGATGTCAGAAGAATAGGTCTGAGGCGAGTTTTTGCCTTTCGCATTAAATCTTCCGTGTCTTTCGCATTTTTTATAAAACTCACCATAATAAGCCCGTCATTAACAACGACACCTGCAAGACCGACAACGCCTATCATTCCCGGCATCGTCAGATTAATTCCCATAACCAAATGTCCAAAATAAACACCAAGCAATACCAGAGGAATAGTACTAATAACGATTAATGATTTTACTATAGAATCAAAGAGCCAAACCAAGGTTATAAATATTAAAAATATAGCTATAACCGCAGACTGAAGCATTTCAATTTTATTTTTGTTATTTTCCTGCTCTTCACCCTTGATATCTACTCGATGTCCTTCACTTTGGAGTTTCTTAAATACGCTCTGGAGTTTACTCATAACTTCCGAAGACGTAACCATCTTTTTATCTAAAGAAGCAAAAACACTGCGTATTCTAATGCCATCTTCTTTATTAAGAGTTACAAAACCTTGTACCATGACAAAATCGCAGATATCTTTTAATGCAACAAGTTGGTTTGTTGATGGAACCTGAAGCTCAATCGTATCTATGGATTCTATACGATTGCTATTGGTACTTTCTATTTTAATGCGCACCAACCCGTCCTCATTAAACAATTTTCCATATTCCCCTTTGAGGTAATATGCCCTAAGTTCATTAGACACCAACTCTTCATTAAAACCTAAGCCTTGTCCATATCTGTTTACTCTAAGCTTGAGTTCCTTTTCACCGATATTTGCATCATTGGAAATATTATTCACACCCTTAATACGTACAAGTTCATCACTTAAATACTTTAATGCCTTCAGTGTTGTTGCTTCATCTTGTCCGCTTAAACTGATTTCAATATCATGAGCAACAACACCTGCTCCAGGTACTCGAACGACCAACTCATCAAAAACTCGACCATCTTTATCTTTTAAATCCATAAAAGGATGAATGAGTTCTTCTATATCTTTAGATATCTCTTTGGCATCTCTTTTTCTGCTTAAAAAACTTGCATCATATTCTATGGACAAATAAGGACTGATAAATCTATCAAAAAGATTATCAGGAGCTTTTTCATGTAAATCTACAAATATATGAAACATGTTTTCACCCGTTTCAACCTGATTTTTAGGGTCCATCTTGAAACCGATAACAGATGTTATGGATGAGACATCCCTTGTCTCAAGCTTGTCAATGAGAACTTTTTCCAATTGAGCGATGATTACTTCGGTGTCTTTTAGCTCACTATTTATATTTACTTTGCCTGTAACATACACTTGAGTTGTGTCAAACTCAGGGAAAAGCTGAAATTTTGAATTTTTAATCAAAACAAAAGTGAGAGACAAAATGCTTACAACTATAACGACCAAAGAGAGCCATTTTTTCTTAAAAACAAAATGTAAAGCTGCATTGTGCCAAGCGTAAAGTTTATTCCACAACTTTTTACTAAAGCTTCCATCTTTAGAAACTCTCAAAAAATCGTGGGCATGTAAAGGCAAAAAGTAAAAAGCCTCAAATAAAGAAGAGAGCAAGAGTACCGTAATCATGATAGGAATTATTTTTATAAATGTTCCCATATCTCCGCTCAATAAAAGCATAGGCAAAAATGCAAAAACCGTTGTCAAAGTTGCAGTTAAAACTGCCGGAAACATCTCAGTAGCACCTAATATCGCCGCTTCTCTTCTTTCCATACCCTGCTCTAAATGTCTATAAATATTTTCTGCAACAACAATCGCCTCATCCACAAGCATACCAAGAGCAATCAAAGCACCCAAAAGTGAGAGCATGTTTAAACTGTCTCCCCTTATTTCACTTACAATCAATCCAATCATAAAACTTACAGGAATACCGATGGCCACAACAAAGGCGATTCCACGGTTTATAAAAATAAGCATCGCTATAAAAACAAGCATTAATCCAAAAACTATATTTGCAAAAACAGTATTTAAACGATTTTTTATCCAAATGGAAGTATCTGTATAAATTTCATATTTCAAATGTGGGTGCTGTTGTGAATTATGTTTTAATAGTTCTCTAATTTGTTTCACCAGAGTTATAGAGTTTCCGCTTTCTGATTTTGAAACATTGATGGATATATTTCTTTGCCCATTGTAGTGAGATATTTCAGACTCGTCACTCAGTTCAAAAGACACATCTGCGATATCACCAATGCGAACTCTTACGCTTCCAACGCTAATAATCGTATCTTCGATGTTTTGCTGATTTTTTTCACCGTTAAAAGTTGAAATATAAAGGTGTGTTCCCTTTTCTTTAATGGTTCCTATGGGGAAAATCGAACTTATATTTCTAAGTGAAGAAACAACAAGAGATGTTTGGAGTCCATAAGCCTGAATCTTTTGTTCGTTAAGCCTAAGAACCAGTTCATCCTCTGCATTACCGCGAATGGTTATCTCACTCAAATCTTTAAACTGGCTCAATTGACTTTTCAGCTCATCCGCTCTTAAGAGCAACTCTTTTTTATCCACATCTCCGGCTAAAGCGATGAGGACAAGAGGAAAACTTTGTGTCTGCAATTTTGCGATTGGTTCCACCATATCTGCAGGCAAATCTTTTTTCACTCCGCTTACAACATCTTTCACATCATTTAAAACGCTGATATTATCTGAACCCGGTTTGATATCTACGAGAATAGCGAAAGAGCCGTTTTTGATAGTACTTTTAATGATGTCGAGTTCATCAATATTTTGCAAATCATCTTCTATGGTTTGAACAACCATTTTATCCAGTATATCTGCCGAAGTTCCGGAGTAGCCGCCAACAATCGAAATTCTATCTGTTTGCGTTGGAGGAAAAATCTCTTTTGGTATATTTATGTAAGCAAATATTGACAAGAGCAAAATAAATGCAAGCAATATATGGTTAAGAAGTGGTTTATCTATGGCAAATTCTACAAAGCGACGAATCATAATTATCCTTAAAAGAGTGTATCAAGTATTTGATTTTTAAATCGAATTGACTCTACAGATGCGCTGATAAGTCTATTTTCTTCCTTAAGAGAATCGTATTCACCTTTTAACTTGGAGATATCTCTACTTTTAAAATATATCTGTTGTTGAATATATATTTTTGGAAATACCAGAACACATGCGAATATCAGAATTAAAATAATAGACAAAAAATAATTAAAATTAAGTGGTTTTTTTGGATATAAAACTAATTCTATTTCATCCAATAATTCAGATTTGGAACTCATTACACAACCATATTAAAAACCCGCATTTTTGCACTTCTACTTCTTGGGTTTTCTTTTAATTCGTCATTTTGAGCCATAACAGGTTTCTTGGTCAGAATTTTTCCTAAGGCATAATCATTTGAACATACACAGCGCATTGCTTCTTGCGGACAGGCACAAGACTTAGTCCATCTGCCGTATGTCTGTTTTACAATCCTGTCTTCTAAAGAATGAAAAGAAATAATCGCAACCTTGGCATGTGGAAACTTTGCTTCTTCTATACTTTTTAAAAGTGATTTCAGCTCTCCCAGTTCATCATTCACTTCTATGCGAATCGCTTGCATCAAAAGCGTTGCA
This sequence comes from bacterium, assembly GCA_018822665.1. Classification (GTDB taxonomy): domain Bacteria; phylum Campylobacterota; class Campylobacteria; order Campylobacterales; family Sulfurimonadaceae; genus Sulfurimonas. Next base: position 6,449 of record JAHJJX010000023.1, on the reverse strand, counting down.
GGATGTATTTTTTTGCCTTTTGGCATCTGTGGGCTCAATGTATCGCTTAGCTCTTTGGCAGAAGAAAAAGGACGGTTTGCAACTATAACAGAAGCGATTTTTTTATAGTTTCTCAGTTCCCCGTATTCCAAAATTATTCGCTCAAGTTCAGAGATTGAATATTCATTAACAACATCTGAGGCACGCAGAGGAGCGTCTTTATCCATACGCATATCAAGGTTTTCGCTTTCATAAGAAAACCCCCTGTCTTTTTGGTCAAGTTGAAGCGAAGAAACGCCTATATCAGCCAAGATGCCTTTTATTTCATCAATCGCATACGCTTGTACAATTTCTTTGATTACGGAAGAAAAGCGGCCTTTTATTATAGTCACTCTGTCTTTATAAGGCTCAAGTCTCTTTGTAGAAAAATCTATAGCCGTCTGGTCTTGGTCTATTGCTATAAGTCTGGCATGTGGATTTGCTTCGAGAATCATAGACGAATGCCCGCCATAGCCCATCGTACAATCTATGATAATTCCATCTCCGATATCTTCAAAAGTATTTAATACTTCGCGATAGAGAACTGGAACATGTGGAATATTTTGCACGGAGAACCTTTACTTGTCTTTTCAATGGATTATACATTAATTTTGTAAAATTTAATTTTTAATACTGTATCATAAACAAAAAAAAGAGTTTAATATGACAGACATTTATTCGATGGGGGTTGTTGCTTTAACAACTGCCTTAGTGGTATTGGCAATATGTTTTTTGGTGAAAAAATCGAAGAATGAAAAAAAAGGTTTTGATAAAATCCCAACTGCAAATCATAGAGACGAAAAAGAAAAAGAAAGAGTTATACGAGATATTTATGATGAAGATGCTTCTTCATTTTCAGAAGATGAAATACATCCATCCAAAACCATTAACCTAGACAAGCTCAATGGCAAAGAAGAGGGAAGCTTTGGCACTCAAGCAATCGCAGATATCGAGCAAGAAACGATAAAAAAACACAGAGTAAAAAGGTTAGTTCCAAAGCACGGTAAAATCTCAAAAGACAACTTTAAAGAATTTGCCGGCACAAGAATTTTAGTTGCGGAAGACAATATAATAAATCAAAAGGTTATCAACGGACTTTTGGCAGAATCCGGAATAGAAATAGTTATGGCGAATGATGGACAAAGAGCACTGGATATCTTACAAAATGATACTGATTTTTCCATTATACTGATGGATGCCCACATGCCGATTATGAATGGCTTTGAGGCTACTCGTAAAATTAGAGAAAATAGCGACTATGAACATATCGTAGTGGTTGCATTAAGCGGAGACACTGCTACTGATGACATTAAAAAGATGACGGATGCAGGAATGGAAGAACAGCTTGAAAAACCACTTCGAATGGATCCGCTCTATGATGTTTTTTATGCATACACCCAAAAAGACGACAATGCTCACGATTATGTGGAAATTATTGATACAAAAGAATTAAACGGTGAAAAAGGTTTAGAAACCTGCGGTTATGATAAAGTTTTTTACCATGAAATTTTAAATGAATTTGTAAACAATTATTCCGATTCTGCAACAAGGCTGCATCACCTGTTTCGTGAAAATAAAATGGCTCAGGCAGATGTTTTACTTTTAGATGTTGTAGGAATTACGGCGAATATTGGAGCAGACAATCTGAATCAAATAGCAAAAGAATTAAAAGAGGCGCTTCAAGACACGCATGAAAAAAGTTATCTGACTATTTTTGAACAGTACGAAGAACGTCTCAACAATCTTATAAATGATATTAAAAAATATGCGTAACCCGACTTCGCGCTAAAAAAGAGCCAAGACAAACCTATCTGGTTTGTCCACTGCCGTATACCTTAAATTTATAGGTAGTAAGTCCCTCTATTCCCATTGGTCCGCGGGCATGAAGTTTGTTTGTGCTTATCCCGACTTCTGCACCAAAACCAAAAGCTCCGCCATCTGTAAAACGGGTGGAGGCATTTACATACACTACTGCGGCATCTATAGAATTTAAAAACTTTTCTGCCGCTGTTATATTTTCGGTAATAATAGCCTCTGAATGACCTGAAGTGAATCTCACTATATGCTCAATCGCCCCATCAACGCCTTCAACTACTTTTATGTTTAAGATATTCGCCAAATATTCTGTGTCGTAATCTTCATCCGTGGCATGTGGAACATCGATAATATTTTGAGTATTGCTGCATCCCTTGAGTTGTGTATGTGCTTTATCGAACTCCGTTTTTAAAAGCGGCAAGGCTTCTTGAGCGATGGCACTATCTACCAAAAGTGTTTCCATGGCATTACAAACACCCGGTCTTTGAACTTTTGCATTTATTGCAATAGCTATGGCATTATCAAGCTTGGCATCTTTATCTATATATGTATGACACTGCCCTTTATCATGCTTGACAACGCTTACGGTGGCATTATCACAAACATATTTGATTAGCCCCGCTCCGCCACGAGGGATAATTAAATCAACATACTTGTCCATCTTGATAAGTTTTGCAACTCCTTCTCTTGAAGAATCCGGAATGAGTGATATTAAAGCTTTTGGAAGATTATTTTTCTCCAATGTTGCCTGAAGAATTTTTGCTATTGCAATATTGGAATTCTCAGCTTCTTTTCCTCCCTTTAATACACACACGTTTGAACTTTTAAAACAGAGTGCTGCTGTATCTGAAGTAACATTCGGGCGAGATTCATAAATGATTCCAATCACGCCGATAGGGATGCTAACTTTTTCTATTTTAAGTCCATCTTCTGTAACCCAACCATCAATTACACGGCCAACCGGCTCTTTCAACGCTGCAATCTCCTCAATGGCAACAGCCATTGCGTCTATTCTTTTTTCATCTAAAAGAAGTCTGTCTTTAAGAGCCGAAGAGAGCTTGTTTTTATCTGCATCCGACATATCAAGCGCATTGGCTTCAATCAAATTCATAGTATTAGCACGAAGAGCATTCGCCATCTCTCTCAGTATTCTGTTTTTATCATGTCCGCTTATTAAAGACAGCACCCTGCTTGCACTTTTTGCTTCTTGTAAAAATTGTTCCATATCTTTTCCTTTTATGAGAATAATTACTTATTTATCGTGATGTGTTATACTACCATAAAAAAATTAAGGCGTTTTTATGAAAACTATTACTTTTATCGGAAATGGAAATATGGCACTCAGTATTGCCAAGGGGTTGGGGAGCAAATATAAAATCGAAGTGGTCGCAAGAGAAGCAAAAAAACTTGATCAGTTTGAAAAAGATCTCGGAATACGTATAGACAAACATATCTTACATGGATTTGATACACAAGACAAAACAATAATACTATGCGTTAAACCTGCAAATGTTGAAGAGGTTGCAGGGCAAATCAAAGGTAGCGCAAGAGTAATATATTCAGTTTTAGCAGGCACTTCTTTGCAAAAACTCAATGATAATTTACATCCACATGCCGTAGTAAGGGCTATGCCGAATCTTGCAGCCAGTGTAGGCAAATCTATGACAACATTAACCGGAGATGCAGAGTTTAAAGAAGAAGCTGAAGAACTTTTAGGTTCTATCGGTACTACTCTATGGTTAGGAAGTGAAAAAGAGATAGATATTGCAACTGCACTCGCCGGAAGCGGGCCAGCATACCTTTGTCTTATAGCTGAAGCCTTGGCTGATGGTGCTGTAAAACAAGGGATGAAGCGCGCAGATGCCATGACGGCTATGAGAGGTCTTTTTGAAGGCTTTGGCGCGCTTGTACAAGAAATCCATCCTGCACTTTTAAAAGACGGAGTGATGAGCCCAGGGGGAACAACTGCTGCAGGATATGGCGCACTCGAAGACGGAAATGTCAGAGCCTCTTGTATCTCGGCAATAGAAAAAGCTTACAAAAAAGCCACAGAACTTTAAGACTTTTTATTCCACATGCCGCGGCATGTGGAATAAGTACGGCATGTGGAAATTATAAAAACTTCAATATCTCTTTTTCGATATCTTCTTTTTCTATAATAGTATCTTGTACTATCTCTTTTTCAAAGAGTTCTTGAATCATAACAGGTATGGCAAGATTTGCCGTTTTAGATATAGACTTCAATGCTACGATATCTTGTGCATCTACTTCTCCCGTTAAAGCATTTGCAATAACCGGGGAAAATTTTGTCCACTCGGCAGTTGAATAAATTATAGATTTAATCGCCGGATTTGAGCAAGTCTCGTATGCTTTAAAACACGTTGCCGTATGGGGGTCCATTAAATAACCGTCATTTTCAAAGGTATCTTTTATATACTTTTTACCCTCATCGCCGTTACAAAAATCAGCATCAAAACTTTCTCTGAGTGTTGAGAGTTCATCTGCGGTGAGTTCATAAGCATTTTTAACTTCTAAATCTTCCATTAGTTCTTTTGTTCGCGCATATCCGAACATATCAAATAAAATTCTCTCAACATTGGATGATTTTAAGATATCCATAGCCGGTGAAGTTGTACTCACAACATGTGAAGCTCTTAGGTCATATCTTCCGGTTTTGATAAGTTTTGTTAAAACATTATTTTCGTTTGAAGAGATAATTATTTTCTCAACCGGCAAACCCATTTTCCATGCATAGTAGCCGCCAAGCGCATTTCCAAAATTTCCACTCGGAACATTGAGATAAACTTTTTCACCCATTGCGATAGCTTCTTGACGAACTAGCTCCAAATAACTGTGAATGTGATAAATAATTTGAAAAATAATTCTTCCAAAATTGACAGAATTTGCGGCAGAAAGAGAAATATTCTTTTCTTGAAGAGCAGACTTGAAATCATTAGAAGCGAGAAGTCTTTTTAAAGCGTTTTGGGCATCATCAAAAACACCGTTTATACCGATAACTTTTAAATTTTTGGCATCTTCTGTGACCATCTGGAGTCTTTGAACATCAGAAGTTCCGCCATCTGGATAAAGACAAGCCACTTGAACATTTGCACGATTTTTAAAAGTTTCAAGTGCAGCAGGACCTGTATCTCCGCTTGTAGCTGCAAGTATCAGATAATTTTCATTATTTTTTTGAGCGATAGAAGATAATACAACGCCAAAGGGCTGAAGTGCCATATCTTTAAATGCACGGGTCGGCCCATGGTAAAGTTCACTTACATAAAGATTCTCTTTTACTTTAACAACCGGAACCGGATTTTTTGAATCATCAAATTTATCATAAAGATTAAGAGCTTCATTGATAACATCCGGCTCTATGTCTATCTCAAAACGAGACAACATATCGGATGCCAGCTCTTTATATGAAGAGTTAGTATGTTTGTTTAAAAAATCTATTCCGAGTTCTGGAAGTTTTTCAGGTACATAAAGTCCCCCAAAAGAGGCAATCGGGCTTAAAATAGCTTGGGAAAATGTTACAGTTTTAGGTTTTGTTTTCTCGTATCCGCGTGTTTGAATAAAGTTCATAATCTTTCTCTACATTAATTTTTTTGCAATTATATCTAAATTCAAATTTATATAAAAATACACTCCGTGCTTGCTGCTCACTTATTAATATAATTTATGTGATTTTTTCTTCGCAGCATTATTATATTTGATAAACAAAATAAAAATCCATACAAGAGCAATGGAAGCCACAATCTCATAGCCAATGGCCCACACAATATAAAATGCACCCATATTCAGCAACATAAAATTATCAATACTTCCATTTGCAATAAATAAAAAAAGAAATATCGAGCCCACAATATAAGGAATCAAAAGAAAGTATGCGCTATATACGACACCTTCCCATCCCTCAGGCGCCGCTATGTAACGACTAAAATCTATCTCCTGTGAACTAAAAGAATCAGACTCTTCCTCTTCTTCTACAATTAAAGACGCATTTTTTACACTATTTTCATAAACTATCTGATTATAGTACATCATATTATTTATTCTATTATTTTCATCTCTTGCACTACTCATCATCAACTCCAAATCTCATACATTTATTCCCGCATAGAATCTCATAAAACAGCTTAATAAAATATAAATATTATTTCATTAACTACGTTATTTTTAAAAATGAAAATTATTGAAAAAGTCCAATTGGATTTATATGATAAGATTTTTGAGTAACCTCAAAAATTAGCTCATCACTCACACGTCCTATTGTGTAACCTTTTTTTATTTTGACACCCGCTTTTATGTCCGGAGCTATTTGTGAAAGATTTGCATATATAGTATGCAAACCGTCCGCATGTTCAACAATCACTATATTATCCAAGACAGATGTTTTATCAGCATAGATAACTTTTCCGTTAAATACAGTTTTGACTTTTGAATTTGATTGCTTTGGTTTTAATGAAATGGATTCATTAAATATTTTAATGCCATAGATTGGATCGGTATACGTTCCATAATCCTTCGTAATATCATAATAATCAAGAGGAGCAATTGTTTTGATGCCATAATATTTTTTTGTTTTAATCGCTTGATAACTGCTGCCATGTTTT
>JAHJJX010000002.1 GCA_018822665.1 bacterium | reverse complement strand
GCAGAAAATGCTCCGGATTTACAAGATATAGAAAGAATAGACGGAGGAGCAGGCAACGATATCATTTATAATAATGATACGGGAAGAGAGATTTACGGCGGTGAAGGTAATGATACACTTCACGGAGGAGCCGGAGATGATCGTATAGATGGTGGTTCAGGGAATGATGTTGCAGTATTTAGCGGGAATAGAGAAGATTATACCATTGTAAAAAATAGTGATGGCAGTTTTACCGTAGAAGACAGTGTTTCGGACAGAGACGGAGCAGATAATGTTAAAAATGTTGAATCACTCAATTTTGCTGATGGTGTTTACAATAGTGCAACAGGCCTATTTACTCCTGCAAATGAAGCTCCGATTGCAGTAGATGATATAAATGGAAATAGTGTAGTAGATGTGTCTCTCAATCATGCCAGCATAAACGCAGGGAATGAAGAAGTCGGATTTACAAATGCTTTTACAATTTCTCAAACTATTACATCGACCGGAAATGGCGGTATAATTTTTAATAATGAAAATTCTTATGAAATTGCACAAGAATCTGATGGTTCCATTAGATATGCCCTTCGAGCTGAAAATGGAAGTGGATGGGTTTGGAACGATACAGGGTATGATTTACCTTTTAATGAACAGCACAATGTTACATTTACTTATGATGGAGCTAGTAATACCGTTAAGCTTTATGTTGATGGCTCTGAAGTCTCATCAAATTCTCAAAATGTTCCGGATAGTTTAAAGGTTTATGAGAATAATGATTTATTATTTGGAGAAAGAGGAACCAATAATCAATCCTTTGAAGGAACATTTGATGATATCCAAATATATGATAAAGCACTAAATGCCGATGAAATTCAAACTATAGCAGATGGCGGAGTTATTGCTGGAAATAATCTTGTAGCACATTATGATTTTGAAGGAAATAATCCTCTTGAAGATAAGTCTGGAAATGGGCATGATGCTTCTTTACAAAATGGAGCAGAGCTAATAGATGAAACAGGGGATGCAAGCAAAATACAAACAGATGAAGATAGTTCAATAATAGTGGATGTTCTGGCAAATGATACAGATGCGGATGGAGATACATTAAGCATAACCCAAATAGATGGACAAGATGTAACAGATGGAAATATTGCAACTATTACGGACAGCGATGGAAATATTTTAGGAACAGCAAGCGTAACGGACGATGGCAAAGTGAATTTTACTCCGGGTGAATATCTGCAAGAGATGAATGATGGAGAGTCACAAGATGTTACATTCAGTTATACGGTAAGTGATGGAGAGTTTGAGAGCAGTGCAAATGTTACTGTGAATGTTGTTGGAACTACGGATAACACAGCACCAGATATACAAAATGATGTAACTTCGGTTTCAGAAGATGTTGCAATCGTAATTACGGCATCTTCATTATTGGCAAACGATACAGATGCAGACGGAGATACATTAACAATAACATCGGTTCAAGATGCAGCGCATGGAACAGTAAGTCTTGATGCAGACGGTAATGTTGTATTTACTCCGGATGCGAACTATAACGGAGCGGCAAATTTTACATATACCGTAAGCGATAGTCATGGAGCAACCGATACCGCAACAGTTACTTTAGAGGTAACAAGTGTAAATGATGTACCGGAAATTAAAGTACAAAGCACAACAACAGTAGATGAAGACGGAAGCGTAAATATTAACTATAGTGCAACAGATGTAGAAGGGGATGTATCAGTTACGGCTCAAGCGAATAACGGAACAGTTTTCGTAAATGAAAATGGAACTTTAACATTTACTCCAAATGAAAACTTTAACGGAAGCGATACGATTACAGTAACCGTAACAGATGCAGACGGAGCAGTTACAACACAAGAGGTGGCAGTAACGGTTAATGCCGTAAATGATGCTATCACACAAGTTACAGACACAGATACAACAGCAAACGCAGTAAACGAAAATGTAGCAGATGGAACATATACAGGAGTAACTCTAAGTGCAACAGATGTAGATGGTGATGCCATTACTTACAGCTTGCCAGAGGGTGTGCCATTTAGCATAGACGCAAACGGTCAAATACTAACGCATGGTGACATAGACTTTGAAGCAAATCCAAGTTATACATTTGATGTAACGGCTACGAGCGCTGATGGAACGACATCGACTCAAAGTATTAGTATTGATGTAGCGGATGTGTTTGAAAATATTGCTCCAGAGGCGCATGATGTAAGTTACGAATCCATTGAAACCGGCAATAGCTATGCAACTGCCGAGGGATTAACACCTACAACAAATAGTAAAGATGGTTGGACAGGTGATGATGTTATTCAAAGAGAAGAGGGAGATAGCACTACATACGCAAGAGAAGGTGATGATGTTGTTTACGGCGTTGAGGGCAATGATAGCTCTAAAGGTCAAGCCGGTGATGACATATTATATGGTTTTGATGGCAATGATAGACTAGAAGGAAATGAGGGCAGTGATACACTTTACGGTGGAGATGGCAATGATGCACTCTATGGCGATAACTCTTATGGAGACCAAAGTCAAGGCGGGGATGATGTTTTAGTCGGTGGAGCCGGTAATGACATGATTGACCTTTTAGGCAAAGATGGTGACCATGATACTGTTGTGCTTACTAATGATAATTTTGGATTCCAAGATGATGTGAGAAATTTTAGTTTTGGTGAAGATAATCTAGATGTAAGTGAGATAGTTTCCTCTTTAAATCTCACTGGTTCAAGTGCAGATATGGCTGCGACCCTTGCTAGTCATGTAACTATTTCGACTCCAGATTGGAAAGGTCCAGCGCTCAATATTGAGATTGACGGACAAACACAAACAGTTCAATTTACAAGCGGAACTATGAAAGATGAAGTAATAAAAATCTTACATGGTGAAGATACTCTTACAAATATGTTTGAGACCATGATAGACAATGGAACGCTTATTCTTCAAGGTTCAGGTTCAAATCCACTTGAAACATTAGAAGATACAGCCCTAACGATAGATTCAAGCACACTATTATCAAACGACACAGATGCAAATGGAGATACATTAAGTATCACAGGAGTAACAGCGACAGAAAACACACACGGAACAGTAAGCTTGAATAGTGATGGAGATATAGTATTTACTCCAGACGCCAATTATAATGGGGATGCAAGCTTTACATATACTGTTTCTGATGGTCAGGGAGAAAGTGATACTGCAACTGTAACTCTGCATGTTGATAGCGTAAACGATTCAATTACTCAGGTTACAGACACAGATGTAACAGCAAATGCAATATTTGAAAATGTAGCAGATGGAACATATACTGGTGTAACACTTCATGCCACAGATGCAGACGGTGATGAAATAACATACTCTATACCGGACGATGTACCGTTTAGCATAGATGAAAATGGACAAATAGTAACGCATGGTGCTATAGACTTTGAAACAACTCCAAGATATACATTTGATGTAACCGCTACAAGTGCTGATGGTACTACTTCAACTATGCCTGTTACTATAAATGTGGCTGATATTCAAGAGATGAATGTCATCAATGGAACTGATAATGCAGAATGGATACAAAGTGGAACAGATGGTATAGATACTATAAATGCTTTAGGTGGAAATGACAGAATTGATGGAAGTGCCGGAGCTGATCATATCAATGGTGGTGATGGCTACGATATGGTTGATTATAGAGATTCAAATGAAGGAGTAAATGTAAATCTTGCTACTGGAGAAGGTAGTGGTGGAACTGCTGAGGGTGATACTTATGAAAGTGTAGAGAAAGTTTACGGTTCAAGTCATGATGATACTATTGTAGGTAGAGATGATGTAGGCGGAGATCTTATAGGTAATGAAGGTAATGATACTATTATTGCTGGAGATAGCGGAAACTGGCTACATGGTGGTGCTGGTGATGATACACTAAATGGTGGAGCTGGAGATGATAGAATTAGAACTGGTGAAGGTGCAGATTTCGTAGATGGTGGAGCAGGAATTGATACACTTGATTATGGTGATTCAGACGAAGCAGTTAATGTAAATCTTGCAACTGGTGAGATGAGTGGCGGATATGCCCAGGGTGATACAGTATCCAATGTAGAAAAAGTAATAGGTTCAGAGTATAACGATACCATTACAGGAACTGATGGTGTTGATCAACTTCTAGGTGGAGATGGTGATGATACACTAAAAGGCGGTGCAGGAAATGATTGGTTGTGGGAACAAGGCTCCACTGGAAATGACACCGCAGTTTATGATGGAAATTATGAAGATTTTACAATTACCTTTGATGGTTCTAACTATTCTGTTAAAGATAATAATATTACCGATGGCGATGAGGGACAAGATAGGCTTAACGGCGTAGAGACTATTCAATTTGCAGATGGAATTTATGATGTGGCAAGTGGTGAATTTACATCGTTTAATGACGCTCCTGATGCGGTTGATGATATTGGGACTGCTGGTGGTGTTTCCATTACAGAAGCAGATATAGGTTATACAGCACAAGGAACTGATGGAGATGATTCTAGAATCGCAGGAAGTAATACTTTAAATTCTCAAATTGATGGATTAGATGGTAACGATAAACTTGTAGGATTTGCCGGAGCTGATGTTATTGATGGTGGTGCTGGCAATGATACTATGTATGGCGGAGACAATAATGATGTTATGTATGGTGGTGATGGTAATGATTATATTACAGGTCAAAACAATGATGACATCATGATAGGTGGAGCAGGTGATGATAGCATAATTGGCGGAGCCGGAAATGATATAGCTGTTTATGAGGGCAATTTTGCAGACTATACTGTTGAAGTAGTTGGAAGTTCATATATAAGAGTCACTGATAATGATGGAAGCGAAGGGGTGGATAAAGTTTATACATCAACCGAACAAATTGTATTTGCAGATGGTGTGTATGATGTAGCTTCTCATGAGTTTACAGAGGGTGCTACAATTGATGGTATTACTTATGAAAGCGGAGCAATCACAACAGACGAAGACCACTCAGTAACAATAGATGTTCTAGCAAATGATACAGACGCAGATGGTGATACTCTCACTATCACAGCCGCACAAGCACCAACAGATGCACAAGGAAATGTACTAGGAACTGTTGCGATAGTTGATAATAAAATAGTCTTTACTCCAAATGAAACACTTCAAGCTATGGATGACGGAGATGCACAAAATGTGACATTTAACTACACTATCAGTGATGGACAAGGTGGAAGTGATACTGCAAGTGTAACTGTAAATGTTACTGGAAGTGATGACATACCTGTTATTAATGGTACAAGCGGTGATGATGCAATTATGTGGGGAACAAATGATCAAGAGATCATGAATGGTTTAGAAGGCGATGATTACATCATAGCTAAAGATGGTGATGATATTATCAATGGCGGTGAAGGTAATGATATCCTAAGAGGTGGAGCTGGTGCTGATACTATTGATGGTGGTGAAGGTACTGATGATACGGTTCAATATAGAGATTCAGCAGATGCCGTGAATGTAAATCTTACAACCGGCGAAGGTCATGGCGGAGATGCAGAGGGTGATGTAATTACCAATGTTGAAAATGTGTCTGGATGGACAGGTGATGATACATTAACAGGAAACAGTGAAGCTAATACTTTATATGGTGAAGCTGGAAATGATACTCTTGATGGAAAAGCCGGAAATGATGCACTTGCTGGTGGAACAGGAGATGATACACTAACCGGTGGTGCCGGAAATGACTGGATAAATGCCGGAGAAGGAACTGACACAGCAGTATTTAGTGGAAACAAAACTGATTACACATTTACACAAAACGATAATGGAACTGTAACGGTACAAGATAATAGAGATGGAAGTCCTGATGGAACAGATACATTAAAAGACGTAGAAAATATTCAATTTGCAGATGGAATTGTAGCTATAGAGGAGTTACTAGATATAACGGCCGAGGCTCCGACAGTCAGTATTGTTGTTGGTGAGGGCGTAGAACATATGGCGCAGGTCATTGATATAGAATCTATGAGTGCACAAGGGATAACTCAGGGTGAGGATGGAAATTATTACCAAACATCTTACCAAGAGACTGCAAAATTGATGAAAACAGAAACCATAGAGGTTGGAGAAGCCAAAACAATTCGACTAGATGATGCTCCAGAACATGGAAATGTTGAAATAAATGTAGCTGGAGTTTGGACGCAAGCTGTAGTCGGGCAAGAGTATGATGCACATTCAGAAGTGAGATTTACACCTAATGAAGATGTTTTAAGCGCAACGAAAGATATTAAAATAGGTACATTCGGAGAGAATGTAGGAACGAGTAAATTTACAGGAGATGCTGAAGTTTCTGATTGGGGCAAAGTAAGTACTGATGGTAAAAGTGTAACATTTACAGACGGAGATTTATCTGTAACGACAACTGTTGTTCAAAATGGTGCCAATCAAAAACTTGCATCGTATGATGGCTCAGGAAATTCTGTAGGCTCAGGAATAGGAGATTCGGACGGCGGCGGCTTAAGCAGAGGAGAAACACTTGTCGTTGAAATAGAAGGTCAAGATGTAAATCAAGTTGTATTTCAACTAGATGGTCTTGGCGGTTATTTTGATGCAAACAGTTCCCATGCAACAGAAGTAATAATAACTGCTTATGATAAAAATGGAAATGAGATAGACTCACAAGGCGGATTTAGAGAATCTGGAAAATTTGCAGATACATACGAATTTACAACCACAGTTCCCGTACACCACTTTGAAATTACAACGCAAGGAAGTGATGGAAACTTCGTTGTTCAAAATATGACTCTTTCTAAAACAATAGTGGATGAAGTGAAGTTTACGGCTATTGCGGAAGATGGTACAGAATTATCCGTTACAAGCGATATAAATATTCAACAAGGGATGCATACATCTGACATAACAGGTTTACTCCCTGTGTCGGACCATGCTATGACCAAAGATGTGAAAGTTGTTGATACAGATGCGATGCAAGCAAAAGGCGCCATAAAAGTGGATGGTGTTTGGGTTGTAGAAACAGGTGTACAAGAAGTTGAGCCGCCAATGATGAATGTTATGGATTCTTATGATTATCCGATAGATGTTACGGCAGCACTAAGCGATACAGATGGAAGCGAATCATTAAGCGTAACTATCACAGGAGTTCCTGAGGGAGCAACGCTGAGTCAAGGAATCAACAATGGGGATGGCACTTGGACTCTTGCTGTGCCGGAGGGTGCAACATCATTTGCCGATGCTATAACAATAAATGTTCCTTTAGATGCGCAAAACTTTACTTTGGGCATCACTTCAACGTCAACCGAAAGCAGTAGCGGCGATACAAATAGTGTGTCTGAGAGCATAAACATTATAGTTCCAGATACAGAGGTGAGTGCAGAGCCTGAAGAAGTAGCAGTATTTGCTCCTACGCTTGAAATGAGTTTTGGTGAAGTAGAGATAGTGACATCATCCACTTCTTCTTCTATCCATCCGGACATTCCACAATCTGCCGCAACTCCTAATTTAGATGGTGCGACAATAAAAGGTGATGCCGATAGCGGATATGTAAAACTTCAAACATCTAACGATAACGACACTGTTATCGCCGGAAATAACTATGATGGGGTTGATTTAAAAAATGGTGATGATAACCTTAAGATAGGTGATGCAGATGCAGGCTGGGCTAAACTCGATGCAGGAAACGGAAATAATACTATTGAAGCGGGAGACAACTGGGCAGAAGTTGTCTCAGGAAGCGGTAATGATAATGTAACTATTGGCGACGGCTCTCATAAAGTTAGTCTTGGTTCGGGTGAAGATAATTTAAATGCAGGCAATGCCGGAGCCGGAAGCGCTTCTGTTGATGCAGGAAATGATGATGATAACGTAACTCTTGGCAATGACTGGGATATTATTAAATTAGGCTCAGGGGATGATAATCTTTTAGCAGGCAATGGAAGCACATCTGTGGATTTAGGCTCAGGAAATGATACTGCTATCCTTGGAGACGGTGGTGCAGGTTATGCAACAATAGAGTCTTCAAGCGGGGACAATACAATAGTTGCCGGAAATGAATGGGATAAAATAAACCTAGGTTCAGGCAATGACAATGTTCAAGTCGGTGATAACTCTACATATATCAATACAGGTTCGGGAGATGACACATTAAGAGCCGGAAATGCGGGAAGCGGTTATGCTTCCGTAGATGTAGGTGAAGGTAATGATAACGTTATCTTAGGGGATGGATTTGAAAGAGTAGATTTAGGAGCCGGCGATGATACATTAAATGTAGGTAAGTCAGATGCCGGATATACGGTAATAGATGCCGGTTCCGGAGATGATACTGTTGTTGCAGATTATGGATGGGATAAAATAGACGGCGGCAGCGGCAATGATACGGTAGTATTTAAAGGAGACGCAACAGAATATACTGTCGGTGAAAGATGGGGTCAAACTATTGTAACGCATAATGAAACCGGAAATATTACGGAATTAAGAAACGTTGAGAGCATTAAGTTTGGAGGGGAAGATGCACAAAGTTCAAATACGGTTACATCGTATGAATATCCTGTAAACTTAACGGCTACGCTTGGAAGCAATGAAGGAAGCGTAGCACTCTCTTTTGTTACTCTGGAAAATATTCCTGCCGGAGCTGTTTTAAGCGGTGCGGGTGTAACAGGAAATACAATTGATTTAACGCAGTTGGACAGTTCAAACCCTGTAAAAATGACGAGCAGTGAGCCTTTATCTAACACGGCATTAAATAATATTGTGGCATCCGTAAGCGCTACGGACGAAAATGGTGAAGCACATACCGTATCTACGCATGCGCATTTAGATGAAAGCGCAGACATAGGCAGCACAATCCACATGCCGGACAATAAAAATGCAGTTGAAGATGCCACAGATGGGAATGATACAATTTTCATGAGTGAAGGAAAATCTGCTAAAGGTCAAGAAGCTCACGGCGGAGAGGGTGATGACACAATAGATGTGGGAGGAAAAGATTTTGAAGCTTACGGTGAAGCCGGCGATGATACTTTTAAAGTAGATTCCAATAACTTTGAGAGTAGCGGCTCAGGTAAAAGTCAGTCCGGTGGTGATGCATCTGAAAATGATTTTGCAGGAATTATAGACGGCGGGGAAGGGTTTGATACGGTTGAATTTTCAAATCTTATAGCGGATGAGGAGATGAATATTGATTTTGGTGTGCTTGAGGGCAGTATCTCCAACATAGAGTCTATCAATCTAGGTGAAGGTACCCAAAATATTTCGCTAGCGTTGGAAGATGTGCTTACAATGACAGATACGGATAATCTTCTTCGCATAGACGGAGATGAAACCGATTCTATTAAGCTAGACACGCAAGATGGCGCTGTTGAATGGACTTTAGGCGAATTTAAAACCGATTTGGAAACAGGACAAAGTTATAATGAATATACAGGTCAGGGCGAAGATGGAACGGTTACATTAGAAATCAGCACGCAGATTACGATAGAAGAGAGTTAATTTGCTTATCATTAACAAATCCAAACAGGCCGTTCAAATTGATCGATTCAGGATTCTAAAACCACTTGGAAAAGGTGGTTTCGGAACTGTTTATCATGTAAAAGATACACAAAAGTCAAAAAGTGAGTATGCCTTAAAACTGTTACATAATTCTGTCAATGTCAGAAGAATAAATAAACAGTTGGAAGTTTTTAAGATTTTGAACTCAAGTGAGCTTTTTTTAAAAATATATTTATCAAAAAGGGTTTCAAACAGCTTTTTTATCCTTTTTGAATATGCGGATGAGGGCAATTTAAAAGAGATTGTAAATGAAAAACCTTTAGATGAAAGCTCGGCATGTGGAATAATTTTGGAGTTATTAGAGAGTCTGATATTTTTAGAAAATCACAGTATTGTACACGGGGATATCAAGCCGGAAAATATTTTGAAAAAAGGTTCCAAATATTATTTGTCGGATTGGGATGTCATTAAAAGAGGAGATTGTGTTCCTACGCTTCATATTCAAGGTGACGATGATTTTAGCGCACCAGAAATTTATAAAGGTTTGGAATATAGAGCATCTGATATTTACTCTTTAGGATGCACGCTCTATTATTTGCTCACTGCCAAGCATATCTATGATTTTACGGATGCAACCGATTTTTCTCAAAAAATGTTTGCGCATCTCTATAAAAATAGAGTTCCACATGCCAACATCTCTTCTAAAATGATGTATCTTATAAGCAGAATGACAGATAAAAATCATATAACAAGAGCAAATCATCAAGAGATAAAAGAGATTATATTTTCGCAAAATAAAGAGTTTAGCGGAGTAGTTGAAGAAGAAAAAGCAGATAATTTTACATCTAAATTTGAAAGATATTTATTTATGGCAAAGGATGGTATTTCGTATGCGCAAAATATTATAGGACTGATGTACGAAGAGGGCACGGAAATTGACAAAGATTTAAAAGAGTCATTTTTTTGGTATGAAAAATCTGCTTCTCTTGGATTGAATAAAGCTGTATTCAATCTTGCTTTGTCCTATAAAAATGCCAAAGGTTGCAAGCAGGATTATAAAAAGGCAATGAACCTTTTTATGAAATCGGCATCACAAAACCATGCCCGATCTTTTTATCATTTGGCAGATATGTATGAAAATTCTTTAGGTGTAAAAAAAGATATGAAAATAGCATATGAGTTTTATAAAAAAGCCGCGTACAACGGTTATAAGCCTGCTTATATTAAACTAGGGGAAATTGCTTAGCGTGAGAGAAGGAGCCGAAATTATTAAAACATTCGGCTTCAAAAAAAAATTATTTTAAAAGAAGAACCAAAGAGATACGGTCGTTTACGTGGAGTTTATTGAAAATTGAACCGACATGTGCTTTTACCGTTCTTACGGTAATGTTGAGTTTTGATGCAATGGCATCATTCGTAAAACCATCGAGTATGAGGTATATGACCTCTTCTTCTTTTGTTGTAAGTCTGTTATCTATAAGTTTGAGAGCATCATTATTGAGAGATGTTTTTTTAGTATTTTTAACTAAGGCAGCTGTAAGTTCCGGATATGTCCAAATTTTTGCCTCTATGACCGCTTGAAGCATTTGCATGTAGTGGTGTGTAAGCATTCTAGAATTTCCATAGGCTTTGACACCATGAGATATAAGCATTTTTCCTGTGGCAATTTCGGGTGCCCTCTCCATCACTATTGTTTTTTCAGGCAAGGTGTTTGAAGAGATTAATTTGTTTATCGTAGGCGCAACACTGTCATAATCTGCAATCAATATGAAAGCGTCAAATTTTTCAATGTCATTATTTAATGAATCAATATCAGAATACGAGATAGAAGATTTGATTTTATGTCTCATCTTCCATTCATTGATAGTATCTATATTTAAACTAAGAAATAATATTTGCATCTATTTCTCCGAAAAAACATACTGTTTTGATTTTAAAATCGGTTTTAAAATATATTGCATTACAGTTTTTTTCCCAGTCACAATATCTACGGAAGCTGTCATGCCCGGGATAATATTGAGTGGATGTTCGGGAGAACCCAAATAATTTTTTTCAGTTTCAACATGAATCAGATAAAAAGTATTTTCTTTATTGTCCGTAATTGTGTCCGGAGATATATTCACAACTCTTCCGATAAGACCGCCATGAATAGCATAATCATAAGCAGACACTTTGATTTTTGCCTCTGCTCCTGGATGAATGAAAGCTATATCGCTTGGTTTGATTTTAATTTCTAAAAAGAGTTTTTTGTTTGTCGGAACTATTTCTACCAAGTCCGCACCAGGTTTTACAACTCCTCCAACAGTATGAACAAAAAGTTTTTGCACGATACCTTGCACGGGAGATTTCACCATTGTTCGCTCAACCTGATCTGTAAATTCGATTTGTTGCGCTTCTAGTCTTGATATCTCTGCACTCACTTCGTTTAACTCTTTTTTTGCAGTGTTAATAAAAAGTCTTTTAGATTCTACTCTTTTGTTTCTAAACTCTGCGATTGCAGATTGTAAGCGAGGCAATGAAAGTTTAACCCCTTCTATCTCATTTTCTATTCCGTTGGCTTCCCTTTTTAGCTTTAAAAAGTCAACTTTTGATTTTACACCCTCTTTAACCATTGGAGCAGTCATCTCTACTTCTTCTTTTACATACTCTAAAGATTTTCCTAAAGATTTGATTTTTGCAGAAGCTTCTATGTACTCTTGTTTTCTTTGTTCTATCTGTTCTACGATAGCGTTGTCTTTTGCAAGCATTTCCAATTTGTTTGAATCGTACAGTTTTTTATTTAATTGTATTTGTTTTGCCAATTCCGAATCATCCGTTTTTATTGCTTGAAACGCAAGTTGATTTGCTTCTGCGTAAAGTCTTATTTTTTTAGCCGACAATTCCTGATATTTCATCTCATTAGTACGAGAGGTAGAAGTGGATTTTGCATTATTGATTTTTAGTATCACCTCTCCTTCTTTAACTGTTTGCCCCTCTTGAACAAGGATAGATTCTACGATACCGCCCTCTAAGTTTTGTATAATCTGATTTTGTCCGTAGGGAATAACGTCACCGTCTCCTCTGGTTATCTCATCTATTTCTGCCAAAGATGCCCAGACAATAAAAGCAAAAATTGTAAAAAGCCATATTTTTAAGACTCTGCTCGTGTTGGATGGTGTTTTTTCAAGAATTGCGGCACTCAGGCTTTTCATAAACTCATAGTCATTTTCTTTAAACTCTATAGGCTGTTTATTTTTCATCAGATTTTTTCCCTCCGCCTAAGTGTAGTAATGCTTCTTTTTTTGGTGCATCTATAAATATTTTACCCTCATTCATGACGATAATTCTATCCACAATTCTGAGTAAAGTCATTTTTTGGGTTACAATAACCGAAGTTACCCCTTTTAAGCTTTGTTCTAAGTTATCTAAGAGTCTTGATTCAGAAACTTGGTCCATAGCATTACTCGGTTCATCCATCAGCATTATAGGAGCATTAAGCAAGAAAGCTCTTGCTATACCGATACTCTGTCTTTGTCCTCCGGATAAACCTTGTCCTCTTTCACCAATAGGCATTTCATAACCTTTTGGGTGTTTTTTAATAAATTCAGCCGTGCCACTTATTTGCGCGGCACGTATCATCGCTCCGTCCGTGGCATGGGAAGCTCGATAGGTGATGTTATCTTTAACCGTCCCGCGAAAGAGCATAACGTCTTGTGAAACATAACCTAAATGCTTTCTTAAGTCAGCAGGGTCTATCTGTTTGATGTCTATGCCATCTATAAGAATTTGACCGGAATCAGGTTCATAAAGACCTAAAATAAGTTTATGGATAGTGCTTTTTCCTGAGCCGATACGACCTATTATTGCAACTCTTTCTCCGGGGTTTATGACAAAAGAAACATTTTTAAGAGCAGGAACTTCATTGTTAGGATAAGAAAAAGTAACATCAACAAACTCAATATGGCCACTAAATTCCGGTCTTTCAACAAATTTTTTCCCGCTTGGACGCTCACTCGGTTGAGAAATGATTTCATTAAGGGTTTCGTAGGATGTTTTTGTATCTTCATAGTTTGTCATAAGGGAAGCAACTTGTCCCATTGGTGCCAATGTTTTTCCGGTTAAGATGACAATAGCAATCAATCCACCCATAGACAATTCAAAGGCCTCGATAAGATACACCCCATAAACAATAATCATAACAGTGTTAAGCTGGATGAAAAGTTGGGTTATATTTGGAATAGAAGCAGAAAGCATTCTGGACTTTAAGCTTTTTCCCGCTATCTCTCCCGTGGATTCTTCCCATTTCCATTGGACTTGATTGAGTGCTCCAAGTGTTTTTAATGTTTCAATGTTATTTAAAGTCTCAATTAAAATCGAGCTTTTTTTCGCGCTGGCCTCATGTGTGCTTTCAATACTTGCCCGGAGAGGTTTTCTAATAAAAAATGCATATAAAATAATAAAAAGCATGGTAGCCATAGGGATTAAAACAATGTTTCCCCCTATATATGCGATAACTATTAAAAATATAACTGCAAAAGGAAGGTCGATAACGGCCGCCATGGTAGCATTTGTGAGAAAACTTCGGATAGAATCAAAGTCTTTAAGGTTACTTGAGAATGAACCTACGGAAGCAGGGTGATTGGCCATTTTTAAATCAAGTACTTTTTCAAAAATAATGGAGGACATAATAATATCACTCTTTTTTGCAGCACTCTCTAAGAGGTATGTTCTTGTAAATTTTAAAAATGTATCTATAATGTAGATGATTGCTACTCCGATTGCAAATACCCAAAGCGTTTCAATCGCATTATTTGGAACAACCCTGTCGTAAACATTCATGGTAAAAAGCGGACTTGCCAAAACAAAAAGATTGATAAGCAGCGATGCATAAAGAACATCTTTATAAATTCCTGCGGAGAGTTTTATAGTGCTCCAAAACCAGTGCTTCTGAGTTAAATGAAGGGTTCTTGAATTTTCATC
The DNA here is from genome assembly GCA_018822665.1 of bacterium. Lineage (GTDB taxonomy): Bacteria > Campylobacterota > Campylobacteria > Campylobacterales > Sulfurimonadaceae > Sulfurimonas. The sequence continues at coordinate 40,710 of JAHJJX010000002.1, read as the reverse complement.
ATTGTACTCAAACGCTTTTTTGACCATAAAAGCAAAACCTATGTATTCATCTTCCAATACTTCGATATCTACCCATTGCTCTATTGCTTCTTCAGCCGGCATGATAATTTTAACCTGAGATCTGTCCTCGCTGAATCTATCGAGTATGCAAGCACTTTGATTTGAGAGTAAAACAATCATCGGAAGTTGTAGAGGTGAGATTTGGGAAAGTGGTCGTTTTATAAGGGAAGATTTAAGTCCCGCTCTCTCTGCCGCCCTTGAAAAAAGTCCCTTTGCATTATTTATGGAAAACAATTCAGGCGAATCTTTTCCCGTTTCAATTGGAAGTCCGGCAGTTAACGCATCTGCTGAAAAAGGTTTATGATAAAGTTTTGTAAATAGAACCAAACAATCAAGTAAGGCATCTATTTTTAAGTTGTCTGCACTCGTTATGAACATCTTTAACCCTTAAAGTTTTATTTTTCTAACAATGATATCTACACGATTATTAAGTTTTACCCCATCCCTTAATTCATCACTATACAAAGGTGATGTATCTGCCTGAATATGAATTTGAATGTTGTCTTCCAAAGCACCGGCTTTCATAAGGTTTTCTTTCATAGTTTGTGCTCTTGTCTGAGAGAGAAGTTTGGCATCTTCTTCTGCCATATTCGTTTCACTTGCATTGGCGAGTAAATCAAACATCAAGTTTGCAAAACCATAAGGCGAGAGTTGAGAAACGAGATTGTCAAAATTCTTTTGACCATCTTCTGTAATCTTCGCCCCTTCGAACAAGAAGCCGGTATACCTTTCAATTGTTTTTGTATCTTCATAGATGAACTTGCATCCATAAATATTTCGCATCTCGTTCGAGAGAGAATTATTGCAAATATCATCTTCATCAACAATTAAGTCCTTATCTTTGTCGTATGAAATTGGAAGAGAGTCGTTGTTAAGAGTTTGCGTACCTTTTAATCCTACGTTTGCATAGACGCTCTGGGTATCTCCGATTACGGTAGATACGAGGGTTCCCATAGCATCAAGAATTCTGTATTTTGCATAGAGCATGCTATATTCTGTATTGATTATTTGAGTTTTTGAGCCGATAAAATCATTTTGGGCAGAGAGCAGGTCTAGTAATGAACGACGACCTAAATCATACTCTTTAGAATACAGAGTAAGTGTTTTAAGAGAAAAATCTTTATATGCTTTGAGGTGTTCAAGTTGTTCTCCCAGTTTCTCATTGGCCGTCCATGACAAATGAAGACCTTCTATCACATCTCTGCGAAGTGAGTTTTTAGAATATACTTCTTGATGAATCCGACTGATGCTTTTTTGCAATGTTGCACTATCTGCAAATCCGTTGAAAAAATTGTATTTTAAAAATGCCATAGCCCTAAAACGACTGTCTTCTCCTTCAACGGCACTCAGATTTTTATTCATGGATTGTGAGACTTCAATATCCAGATGCGGGTAGAAAGGAGATTTTTTTTCTTTGTAGGTTGCTTGTGCCAGTTTTATGCTGTATTTGCTTACCAAAAGAGAAGGGTTGTTGTGCATAGCAAATTGTGCTGCTTCTTCTATGGTCTCTGGAAGCGTAATGTTGAGCACGGGTTTTACCATTTCTCTGGGTTCTAAGTATCTCCCTAAAACTCTTTGCAGATTGTATTTGACATCAAGTAAGGTATTTTCCTGAACAACATAATTTGAGTGTGCCAAGGCTAAGGATGACTCGATTTTATTTACTTCTGAGAGTGTTGTGAGTCCCGCCTCATAGAGTTTTTGTACTTTTTTAAAAATTTCTTCATTTATTTCAACGTTTGATTTGGCGGTATCTAGAAGCTCTTGATTTTTCATAAGCTGCAAGTATGTATTGACCATTTCAAAAGAGGTGTCATTTACCTTTTCGATGTAACTGTAAGCGGCGGATAAAGTTATATTTTCTTGTTGTTCAACCCGATAGGAGGTTTCCCAACCTTTGAAAATATTTTGAGTGTATGTTAAAGAGTTCTGATACACGGAATAATCAAAGTTGCCGTCGTTGTTGGCAGTATTGCTTTTTTCAGTGTGCTCAAGCCCAACACCGATAGATAAATCCAATTTTGGATAGTATCCGGCTTTTGCCGTGGTTATATCCTCTTTTGTAACATTGTAGTTTTTAAGTCTTTCTAAAATAATTGGATTTGTCGATAAAACTTCCTCTATCGTTGTTTTGAGGTCTTGCGCATTGAGTGCCGTAACTAAGGACAAAGTTAATAATATTTTTGTATTCATTTTTTCTCCCAGATATAAAATTTAATTATACTAAAAATGCACCGTTAAATCGGCATATTTGAAAACTATTGAATCAGTTCAACCTCAATACGGCGATTTTTGGCACGACCTTCTTCATCATCATTGCTTGCAATAGGGTTGAGTGCGCCTTTTCCGATTGCGGTGAGTCTGGTTGTGTTGATTCCATAACGGGTGAGAGCCTCTTTTATGGAGTCTGCACGATTTTGTGAAAGAATTTTGTTTTTTGCAGGGTCTCCGCTATTATCCGTGTAGCCGAAAAGAATAATCTGATAGCCGTCGTTCTCTTTTAAAAACATGGCAAATTCTTTGAGTTCGTCCATAATCTCATCTGTAAGCGCATATTTTCCGGGAGCAAAGTTTACCTTGAGTGTTGCGGCCTGCGGACAGCCATACCCATCCACCATAAAATCTTTACTTGTAGCGGGGCATTTGTCTTTGGAATCTACGATACCGTCATTGTCACTATCAGTCTCACATCCATTCTGGTCCACTGTTATATTTTTTTGAGTATTTGGACATTTGTCTGCTTCATTGGGCACACCGTCCCCGTCGGAATCTTTTTGAATTAAACAGCCAAGCTTGTCCACCTTTTCTCCCTGTGGAGTGTTTGGACATCTATCTTGTGCATCTGCGATGCCATCTCCATCGGCATCATTTTTCGGTTGAACTCCTTGTGTCGGAGCTTCTTCAACAGACACGGGCTGAATATACGCAAATTCATTTTTTAATGTTTCTTGTTGTAATTGTGAATTTTGTACCTCTTGGGATGCATTGAGCGATAAGACCAAAAGAGATGAAGCGAGTACAGTTATTATCTTTTTCATTTTCCCCTCTCTATAAATAATAAAGATATTTTCCCCACAATTGTATCGAATAAAAATCGGTAAATAACATTTTTTATAAATTTTATCAATTTATTATAATTATTGTTAATTGTGGATGTAAATTCTATACATTAATTCTGTAATTTAAGATAATTTCAATCTATGCTATAATCATCATTCTAAATAATCAGGGTAAAGTGATTCATGCGTTCATCAGAGATAGATTATATATTAGGTAACAAAGACAAACTGTTGACTCAAACATATTTTGAGTTGCAAACATATTTTGAAGAAAAATATGGTCATGACACGGTTGTCTTTATAGAGATAGGAACTTTTTTTGAAGTTTATGAGGTTAACAATGATGATGAGCAAATTGGCAAAGCAAAAGAGATAGCTGAACTTTTAAATATTCAACTCACTAAAAAAAATAAAAATATCCTTGATAACTCCGACAGAAATCCGCTTTTAGCAGGTGTTCCGGCAGTCTCGTTTGAGAGATACCTGAACCGTCTGATTCAGGAGCAGAAATATACCGTCATTGTCGTAAAACAAAAAGGCAATCCCCCTAAAATCAGCCGTTATGTTTCACAAATAGTTTCCCCCGGAACAAATTTTGACCATATTATAGATAATGATGACAACTATATCGTTTCACTTTTGCTTGATAAACACAGAGGTATTTACAGTGTCGGATACTCTGCCATTGATGTCACAACAGGAAAAACCTGGCTGTATGAAACGCACGGAACAAGCGAAGACCCCTCTTATGCGCTTGATGAAATTTTTAATCTCTTAAATGTTTACCGCACTTCCGAGGTACTCATTACTTTTTTGGAAGGGATAGACAACCAAAGACATGTGATGCAGTATCTTGAAATAGCGGAGCATTATCATTACAGCGTGAACAATGAAAGACCCCGCATAGATTTTCAGAATAAGCTTTTTAAAGAGGTGTATCAGATACAGTCTCTTCTCTCGCCCATAGAGCATTTAGACTTGGAAAGAAGCCATATGATTACGGAATCCTTGGCTACTTTAATCCATTTTGTCATAGAACACGACATCCATATCGTTCAAAAACTGAACCTTCCAAAAGTGATAGACAATCGCCGTTTTATGTATCTTGGAAATTCTGCTCTGGAGCAGATGGGTGTGATTTCAAAAGATAAAAAAGAGTTTACTCTTTTAAAAATGCTTGACAAAAGTGCAACGGCTATAGGCAAAAGGCTTTTAAAAGAAAGACTTCTTAATCCGATTATCGATAAAGAGGAAATAGAACGCCGCTACAACCTTATAGAAAAAGTCTCCTCCCATACAAGATATCTTGATGAGACGATGCGAGGGATTTATGATTTAGAGAGACTCTCCCGCCGTCTTGATTTGGGAAGGCTTCACCCTTTTGAGATGAACCATATATATGAATCGATGCTCAATGTAAAAGAGTTGATGGCGTATGTAAAAAAACATAAGATTCAAAAAACAGGTTTTCATGAGTCGGAGGTGGATGAGTTTTTAAGAGATATCTCCAAAAGTATCGACCTCGACGTCTCCCGCCGTTTTACAAATGCAACCGTGGATGAAAACTTTTTGATGTGCGGAGTGGATGAGTCTATTGATACGCTTGTTTATGAAAACAATCGTATGCTCGATACATTTAGAACTATTATGAATGAGATAGAATTTGTATTGCAAAGTTCCAATGCCAGTAGCACAAGCAATTTGGTGAGTTTGGGAGTTTTGGAAAAAGAGGGATACTATATCTCCTTGAGTAAAAATAGATTTTCCATGATAGAGAGTGAATTTTCAAAGCATTCTTTCACCTTAGAATCTCGGCATGTGGAATGTTCCGAGTTTACGGTGAAAAAACTCACAAACAATGTAAAAATCACATCTTCCTTGACGGATGAGCTTTCAGATAAAATTATGAAAAACCGCAGAAAAATCGTTTCTCTCGTACGGGAGAGATTTGTAGTTCTTCAAGGTGTGTATGAAAGAAGATATTCCCTGCTTTTTGACAGGGTTATAAGTTATGTCGCAGATATGGATGTGGGTGTCAGCTCATCAAAAGTGGCTCAGCAGTACAAGCATTCAAGACCTATGATTGTCGATGTGGCACGGGATGAAAACTTTATGCAGATAATGCAACTTCGTCATCCGCTTATAGAAGTGCAGGAGAGAGGCGGCATCTATGTTCCAAACGACATCGTGATGGGAAATCGCAACTATATGGATTTGCCGCATCCAAAGAGTGTAATGCTGGATGTCTCCGTACATGATGGACACGATATAAACGGAGTACTTCTTTATGGAATCAACTCTAGCGGAAAATCATCTTTGATGAAAAGCATAGGAATAGCCACTTTAATGGCGCAATCAGGCTTTTTTGTAAGTGCGGCTGTGATGAAGTTTTCGCTTTTTGACTCACTCTTCACTCGCATCGTCTCAAAGGATAATCTGGCAAAAGGGCTTTCAACCTTTGCGGTGGAGATGCTTGAACTTAAAAATATTTTCAACCGTGCCACCGTCCGCTCTTTAGTCTTGGGAGATGAAATAAGTCACGGAACAGAAACCCTCTCAGGTGTGGCCATAGTCGCAAGTGCCATCATTAAGTTGGCTAAACTCCGTTCATTGTTTTTATTTGCGACACACCTTCATCAACTCTCGACCATGCAGGAGGTCACCCTTCTTGATAATGTTGTAGATTTGCATTTGAGTGTGGAGTATGATGAACTTAAAGACGCGTTGATTTTTAACAGAATCTTGCAAGCGGGAAGCGGAAGCAGTATTTATGGTTTGGAATTTGCAAAGTCGCTCCACATGGATAGTGAGTTTTTAGAAACGGCAAACCGAATCCGAAAAAGACTCGCAAATGATTTTGATGAACTAGAGTTGCTTGTAAAGAAAAAGAAAAGCAAATACAACAAAGAGCTTTATGTAACAAAATGCATAATGTGCGGAGCTGTCGCAGAAGATGTGCATCACATCTCTCAACGCTCACTTGCAGATAAAACGGGCTTCATCGGGCATTTTCATAAAGATAATAAACACAATCTTATTCCGCTGTGTAAGGAACATCACAAACAAATCCATGATGGAAAAATCAAAGTAGAGGGTTTTGTGATGACTTCAAACGGTTTGGAACTGAAGTTTGAAGAGCAGATGAAAAAGAGTAAAAAAGTTGAAGCGCCAGAACCTGAAATAAATGAAAAGAGAGTGGACTTTAAAGAGCCCGAAGAATCTGAGAAAAAGATTCTTTTAGATGATTGGTAACAGAGCCCTTATAACGCGGCATAAACTGCATTGTCAAAGAAAGCTTTGAAATAATCTTGGAATTTAATTTTAATCAACCCATTTATAATTTTGCTATACTTTTGCTATGTTTGAGGCATATAATTATTTAGCTCAAATATGGAGGAATGTTATGACACTTATAAATATTTTTACTGATTATGTGGTAAACCAAAAGAGTCTTAAAGATTACGTTGAGGTAAGAAAGACATTACATGAACGTGGTGAATTTAATGATTCTTTGCTTATAAAGGCACAAGATAATCTAGATCGTTTAAAGCAAGAAGATGAAGAAATATACAATGGAATGTATAAAGTGCTTCGAGAGATTATAAAAAAAGATGAGGGTTATTTTGTTGAGTATCCTATCAATTTTATCAAAGAGGTTCTCGTAATGTACGAGCATGGCATGACACCAAAAAAAGTATATGAAGAGTATAAAAGAAGTTTGAAGCATCGCTCAAATAACGCATAGTTTTCTCACTGTTTTAAGTTTACTTTATTAATTATAATTTCAAATTTCAGCTAAAAGCGATTTGTAAATAAATAGTTGTATAATTTGGCTTTACTAAAACAGGAGCAGAATTTGAAAAAATTAATATTCACTTTAAGTATAGCAGTCGTCGTTTTGTTTACGGCATGTACCCAAGAAACACAAAATAAAATGGGCAGAAGTATCCAAAATTGGACTGGAACAAATGGTGTTCTTGACATTTATATGGGTGAAAAACTCGTTCAAAGATTTCTAAAAGTCGATAAACTCTCAACAGCAGAAGCAACACAAGGGACAAATCCTAGAACTTACAGATATGGATATGGGTATTTGGATTTAAATTTTAACTATAAAGTGGATGAGGGTGAAAAGAAGCTTTATTTTGAATTAAGCGACTATGCAACTTCTTATATATTTTATGAAAACCCGGGTGCAGCCAAATAATGAATGTTATCGAACTTTTTAAATACCTGATAAGCTGTAAGAGCGAAACACCGGATGATGGCGGACTTTTAGACTTTATAGAAAAGTATTTGCCGGGTTTTACTGCGGTTCGCGTGGACGTGGAGGATGTTAAAAATCTTTTCATCTACAAAAAATTCGCAGAGGGTGAACACCTTTGTTTTGCCGGGCATGTGGATGTTGTGCCTGCGGGAAATGCGGGGTGGGAAACGAACCCTTATGAACCGCTAGAGAAGGACGGTTACATTTACGGTCGCGGCACGCAAGATATGAAAAGCGGTGTGGCAGCCTTTGTTCAGGCGGTCAAAGAAGCTGAAAATTTTAAAGGAACCCTTTCTCTTTTACTAACCTCCGACGAAGAGGGCGAAGCGCACTACGGAACTATTGAGGTTTTAAAATACTTAGAGAAAAACAAAATGCTCCCGGATTATGCCGTTGTGGCGGAGCCGACGTGTGAAAAGAATTTCGGCGATGCTATAAAAGTAGGGCGAAGAGGCTCTATCAACGGTTATATCACGCTCAAAGGAAAGCAAGGTCATGCGGCGTATCCTGAAAAAGCTGTCAACCCCATCCATAATATCGCAAATATTTTGGGTGATATGGCGGGAGTAGACCTTGATAACGGAGATGCGTTTTTCAGCCCAAGCAAGTTTATAGTGACAGATATTCGCTCCGGCATGCAGGTAACAAATGTGACTCCGAATGAACTTAAAATGATGTTCAATGTTCGTAATACAACGCTGACTACGCAAAAAGAGGTGCGTGAGTTTGTGGCAAAATATTTTAAAGGCTTGGATTATGAGCTCAAACTTACACAAGGCTCGTACCCCTTTAAAACAGACACAGATACAAAAATAGTAAAAAATATAGATGAAGCTATCAAGAAAATAACCGGAATAAAGCCAAAGCACTCCACGGCAGGCGGTACTTCAGATGCAAGGTTTATGGCACCGATGGGAATTAAAGTTATAGAATTCGGTGTTATAAACGATACGATTCACTCCATAAATGAGAGAACGTCAGTCAAAGAAGTTCAAGATTTGTATGAAGTTTTTAAAAATTTAATAGGCATGTGGAAATGAAAACGGTACTCAAATATTTAATATCCGTAGTCCTGCTGGCCTCTGCTCTTTTAGGGGCAGAATTGGATTGGTCGCATGATTATGAAGCAGCGCTTCAGCAGGCAAAAAAAGAAAAAAAAGATGTATATATGCTTGTAACTTCAGCCGATTGCAGATGGTGTCGAAAGTTTGAAGCTACAACCTTGCAAGATGAGAGTATTTTGGCTCAGCTGAACAAAAAGTATGTTCTTTTGCACATAGACAGAGATAAAGATGCGATGCCTGAGATTTTTAAAAAACAAAGGGTTCCAAGACACTATTTTATAACTTCAGAGGCTAAGATTATTTATTCCTTTTTGGGGTATTGGAACAGTGAGGATTTCGCATCCTTTTTAAAAGATGTAGATAAAAAACGATAAACAAAGGAAATAAAGATATGAAATTCGTACAGACAAACAAGGCTCCATCGGCAATCGGACCTTATTCTCAAGCGGTAGTGGCAAACGGGATGGTTTTTACTTCGGGACAAATCGCACTTACGCCCGAGGGCATTATGCTCGAAAATGATGTAGTGGTTCAAACAAAACAGGTTCTTAAAAATTTAAGTGCAGTTTTAGAAGAAGCGGGAAGCTCTTTGGGCGATGTTATAAAAACTACTATTTTTTTAGATTCTATGGATGATTTTGCGGCAGTAAATGAGATTTATGCCGAAGCTTTCGGCACACATAAACCGGCTCGCTCAACCGTAGCCGTAAAAACTTTACCTAAAAATGCTTTGGTGGAGATAGATGCGGTGGCTTTAGTCAGATAATTCAACACATTTCATTCTAAATGAAATTGACAAGGATTGACAATAAATAAAAATATCTATTCTTTAGGATTTGTTAGTTTTTTTACGGATTTGGCTTCTGCCATGATAACTCCGATACTGCCTATTTATATAGTGTATGTTTTGCATGATGGGCTAGATAAGCTCGGTCTCATCATCGCAGCGGCTACTTTTGTTTCTTACTCCTTTCGAATTTTATTTGGTTATTTAAGCGATAAATTTCAGATAAGAAAACCTTTTATCGTTCTTGGTTATCTGCTCTCGGCCATAACCAAACCGCTTTTTGCTTTTGCGTCCTCCTATCAAAGCATAGCAGTTCTGCAGTCTACGGAGAGATTGGGAAAGGCGATAAGAAGTGCTCCAAAAGACTCTCTTATCTCCTATTATGCCAAGAAAAATGAGAGTGGAAAAACTTTTGGATTTCATAAGACTATGGATATCGCAGGGGAACTTTTTGGCGCATTTCTTGTTTTTTTAATTTTTTACTTCTACGGTGAGAGTCCGGAAATCTTTAAAAATATATTTTTGCTCACTTTTATTCCGGGCTTGCTGGGTGTATTGATTATTTTATATTTTGTTGAAGATTCCCCTTATGAAAAGAAAAATGTAAAATACCATTTTGAAAAGGCCGACTTTAAACTCTTTCCTCTTTTATGGAGTTATTTCTTTTTTATGTTTTTTATTTTCGGTGATTCTTTTTTTATCATTATTGCAAAAGAAGCAGGATATCTCACAACTTTTATCCCTGTGTTTATCATCGTTTTAACCCTCACTCAGACTGTTTTGAGTTACTATTTTGGTCTTATGAATGATAAAAAAGGGAGTGAATCTGTCTTGAAAATTTCTTATCTTTTTGGCATCTTGTCCGTGGCGGCATTGATGGCAGATTTCTTATGGGGCGGCTTTGTTTTTTTAGGGATTTTTACGGTGGCTTCTTTAAATGCAACGCGAAGCTACATCTCGGAACATGCCATAAACAAAGCATCGATTTACGGTGTGTTTTACGGAGGACTTGCCCTCTTTAGCTCCCTTGGAGCTCTGAGCATAGGCTATATCTGGCAATATTTCGGACAGACAAATGCTTTAATATTTTCACTTGTTGGAATGTTGACGGTATCGGTAGTCACCCTTTTTATAAAAAAAGAGGCATCTGAGCGGATAAAGTAAAATTAACGCAATGCATAGAATGAATAAGCTAGAATATAAAACTATTGGCAAAAGTACAAGAATTTTTTAGCTAAAAAAGTGAAGCCAACGCTAAGAGCTCTAATTAAGCATACTCAGCTTTGTGGCATAGAATATGATTCATAACAAATATACAAAAAGGGGTGATTTTCACAAAAGAGAAAGGTGGCAAAGAAGGAAATATATTCGTTACGTAGTATATAAAGTGTTTAAAGCATTATTGATTCATCTCAATAATACCATTTTTCATTAGAAGCATTTTGTAACACTGCCTACGGACCTGAATTCATTTTTGGCAGTGAGGTGCTCCTAAAACTCTTACTGATAAAATACATTTATAACATCAAATTTTATTCATTTTTAGATAAAATAAAACAATTTTAAAACATTTATTGTACTTTTCATATATAAAAATTGGACATCATTTATGCAAAAACTCACCCTTTCTCAACTAGAACAACACCTTTTTTCAGCAGCAGATATACTTCGCGGCAAGATGGAAGCGAGTGAGTTTAAAGAGTATATTTTCGGTATGCTTTTTCTCAAACGGCTCTCAGACCAGTACGATGTAGAGTTCAGTAAGGTCAGAGACAGCTACAAAAAAGATGGACATGACGATGCGACCATAGAGATACTTTTAGCAAATCATAAGTTTACTTTTACCATCCCTCAAAATGCAAGATGGGAAACGCTCAGACACCTCAAAAAAAACATAGGCGAAAACCTAAACATAGCACTCTCCGCGATAGAAGAAGCCAACCTTTCATCCCTTGAAGATGTACTCAAGCATATTGATTTCAACAAAAAAGTCGGCAACTCTAAAATCTCCGCCGGCAGAACCTCACGATGTCAAAGCACATCTCAAAGGCGGCATTCCAAAGTGCGAGTGGAACGCTCCTTTGATGGCTAACTACATGCTGACTCCGAGCGATATTTTTCAAACCAAAGATGAAAACTACTATGAATTTATACAGACCATACAAGAAAAGCAAAACATAAGAGAAGTGTTAGAAGCTTCGAAGGGTTTTAAAAATAGGGATGCAATGGTGCTTGGCATAGTTTCCACATGCCATGATGAATATCAAACACTTGTGGATATTGACTCTAGCAATATCGCCACACTCTATGTTGAGGGTTATGCTCTCCTAGAGAAAGCGTTTACGCAAACAAGCCATGAAGTGATAGACAGATTTAAGATACGAGGCATTTTTGCTTCATGGTGGGTTGAAAATAAATTTACAATCAAGTCCATAAAAAACAGCGGTTACGACTACAATCTTTTAAGCGAGAAATTTTTGAGCAGCAGTGCGTTTGTAGATACGCTTGATGAAGAAGCGCACCTTCCACATGCCAAGTATATGGAGCTTCTCAAAAAACTAAAATCTGCCAAAGAAGAAAACGACAGAGTCGTCATAAGAGAAAAAATCGCTCAAATGAAAGAACAAATATTTGTAAACATCGCAGATGTGAAACCCTTTGTAGTACAACAGCTAAAAACCGATGCACTTGAAATAGCAAACAGATACCTAAATGAGAAAAAACAAGCCATCATAAAAAGCACAGAAAACCTTTGGGACAAATACCAAGTAAGTTTAGAGCAGATAGAAAAAGAGCGTGACGAATCAACCGCAGAGATAAAAGAATTTTTAGCAGAGCTTGGGTATCTATGAGCGAAGTTATGAATGTGCCTGAGGGGTGGGAAGTAAAAGCGATTGATACATATTTTAAATTAAAGAGTGGAGAAACAAAACCTATTGATACTGCTAGCTATGGCAATTATCCCGTTTATGGCGGAAATGGCATAACTGGTTATACTGACTCTATAAATAACAATAAAGAAACATTAATTATTGGTAGAGTTGGCGAGTATTGTGGTTCTATATATTTAGTTAAGAAGTGTTGGATTACAGATAATGCTTTATTTATTGAAAAGCAAATATCAAAATTTAATATGAAATATATGTTTTATAAACTTTCTTTTTTAAATTTAAATCAATATAAAGCAGAAACAGGTCAACCACTTTTAAATCAAACAATTATTGGTAATTTGCAGATTAATTTGCCTAAAGAATTAGAAGAACAGCAAAAAATAGCCAAAATCCTCTCAACTCTTGATAAAACTATAGAGTCCACCGCAAAACTTATCGATAAAGAAAAAAGTATCAAAAAAGGCTTGATGCACGACTTGCTAACCAACGGCATAGACAAAAACAACAAAATCCGCACCCCACAAACACATCTGTACAAACAAAGCGAATTAGGACTCATCCCTGAGGAGTGGGAGGTTGTAAACCTTGGTAGTATAGTCAAAATTGTCGGTGGAGGAACTCCAAGCAGAGATATAGATGAATATTGGAAAAATGGAACTATTCCATGGGTAACTGTAAAAGATTTACATGATGGACTGATTATAGAAGGTGATACGATAAAAGATTCTTGCTTGGATATTAGTGATGGATTTTACGATCCTCATGAACAAACTACTGATTATGTTGTATTTGGAAATGACAATGCATCCCAAAATATTTATTTTTTACACGGTGGATTACACATATTTGATAAAAAAAGTGAAATTATCAAAAACACATTTTCAAGAACTGAAAAATCATTGAAAGACCAAACTCTTGATAATTTAAATAAAGATATTTACCCTATTTTTGTATCAGAAGGCACAAGTGAGCAGAAAAAAGCAAAAATTATTCATAATGCTTATTTAAATCATTGCTTTAAAAGCTTAGCAAGTATAGGAACAAAAAACAGCAGTTTAGTAATTTTCGGAACACTGCTTAAAAGAAATGGTATACATATTAGAAAAGCAATCATCAAAAGTAAAGTTCCAAATCTATATATAGGTGTAGCAAATGCAACAGATGCAAGCGAATTTGATGATCTTATAGAAGAAACCAAGAAGCTAAAATATCCAAAGAAGATTTACTTTTATGATTACAGAACTGCTAAAGTTTGGAGATAAAATATGAATAATATAGTCATCTATAGCGACGGTGAAATAGAGCTTAATGTTTCAGTTGAAAATGAGACAGTATGGCTCAATAGAAATCAAATATCAGAACTGTTTGACAGAGATGTCAAGACAATAGGAAAGCACATTGGTAATATTTTTAGCGATGGAGAGCTTGAAAAATTGGCAGTTGTCGCAAATTTTGCGACAACTGCCAGTGATGGTAAAACATATAATGTTGACTATTACAACCTAGATGTGATGATCTCTATTGGTTATAGGGTTAAATCTCAAAAAGGTGTGAAGTTTAGACAATGGGCGACATCAGTTCTAAAAAGCTACATAAAAAACGGATATGCCATCAACTCCGAGAAAATTACTCATGAGAGATTTATCTCTTTAGAGAGTGAAGTAATTGCATTAAAGTCTCAAATGCAAGAGATTAAAACATTGGTTAAAAACGATGGCATCAAACCACATGAGGGAATATTTTACGACGGGCAGATATATGATGCCTATGCCTTTATAAATGACTTGCTCAAAAGTGCAAAAAGTGAAGTAGTGCTTATTGACAACTACATAGATGAGAGTGTTTTTACTCTCTTTAGTAAATATCCGAATTTAAAAATAAAAATATACACTCAAAGCATTTCAAAACAGCTCACATTGGACTACCAAAAATACAAAGCCCAATACCAAAATATAGAACTCCAAGTGTTCAAAAAAGCTCATGACAGATTTTTGATAATTGACGGTTTAGAGATTTACCACATAGGAGCAAGTCTCAAAGATTTAGGCAAAAAATGGTTTGCATTTTCAAAGTTTGAGATAGAAGCTTTGGAGATTTTAGGAAGGTTGAAGTGATTATATATAGCTTGCCGGATAGTTTAGACAATTTAAAGATAACTTAAAAGGAAAATCATGATTTCAAGAAAAATAAATCAGCTAGAGAGCATATTTCAAATATCTTTAAAGAGGAAGAATCGAACTGTTCGGAAATTCCGAACAGTTCAACTTGAAAACAACAGAGCAGAAGCTATTGCAAAAGGTTAAAAAATGAAACTAAAACTAAATGAATCCCAAACCATAGAATTTAAACGATTATGGAAAGATGACTATATTAAATGGGTTTGTGCTTTTGCAAATAGTGAGGGCGGTACGATTTACATCGGTATAGAAGACGACGGCGAAATCGTCGGAATTGAGAACGCTAAAAAACTGCTTGAAGACATACCGAACAAAGTCAGAGATATTTTAGGTGTAATGGTAGATGTGAATCGGCATGTGGAAAGCGGCAAAGAGTATCTTGAAATCGTCACTGAAAACTACCCGTATCCTATCAGCTACAAAGGTTCGTACTATTACAGAAGCGGAAGCAGTACGCAAGGGCTAAAAGGTGCTGCACTTGATAAGTTTTTATTCAGAAAACAAGGCAAAAAATGGGATGGTGTTCCTGTTCCGTATTTTGGTTTCAATGACTTGGACCACTATGCCATCGAGCTATTTCGTGAAAAAGCAAACAAGAAAAAAAGAATAGATGCAGAACTTTTAAAAGAGAGTGATGAGATGCTCGTCGATAAGCTTCACCTAAGAGAGGGTGATTATCTCAAACGCGCGACAACGCTACTTTTTTCTAAAGACCCGCAAAAGTATGTAGCAGGAAGCACTATAAAAATAGGATATTTTAAATCTGATAGCGACCTTGTGTATCAAGACCAAGTGGAAGGAAACTTATTTGCTCAAGTGGATAAAACCATGGACTTGATTTTTACCAAATATCTCAAAGCGATTATTACCTATGAAGGTATACAACGGGTTGAGAGTTTCCCTATCTCTGAACTTGCATTTCGGGAGGCTCTCGTTAATGCGGTTGTGCATAAAGACTATGCCTCACAAAACAGCATCCAAATAAGTGTGTATGACGATAAGCTGCTCATGTGGAACGCCGGAGAACTGCCGACACAATGGACGCTAGAAACGCTCAAACATAAACACTCATCGGAACCTTTTAACCCTGCTATTGCGTATCCTTTTTTCTTGGCTGGATATATAGAGTCCTGGGGAAGAGGGATTGAAAAAATCATAGAAGAGTCACAAAAGTTCAATGGCATCACACCAAACTTCAGATGGCAAAACGGTTTATGGGTGGAGTTTTATTTTAATAACTTGGGTGAAAAGGTCGGAGAAAAGGTCGGAGAAAAGGTCGGAGAAAAATTTACTGAAAATCAATCAAATATTATTGAGCAAATAAGTATTAATCCAAAAATTTCAGCAAAACAATTGTCCGAAATAGTAGGCATATCAAGCAGAAAAATAGAAGAGAATATCAAAAAATTAAAAGAATTTGGTGTGCTAAAGAGAGTCGGCGGTGCTAAAGGCGGACATTGGGAGATAATTACATGAGCAGTTGGATACGAGAAGCACACTATGTAGAAGAGAAGTTATTAGAGCAACTAAAAACGATAGGATGGGAGACTTTAGTTGTCCAAGAGAGTGACAACAAACATAGAACCGATAAAGCTCTTTTAAATAGAACTAGCTTTGAAGAGGTACTATTAAAAGATAAACTCTCATCTGCTATAAAAAGAATCAACGGCTCATGGCTCAAGGATGAGCAGGTAAAAGAGGTCATAGCCACCCTAGAAAACATCAACAAATCTTCTCTTTTTGAAAACAATCTGGCATGTAGCGAACTCTTGCTCGAAAATACATCGGTGGATTTCAACCATTGATTGTACGAGTGAAGTGTGTGACACTCTTGTAGAACTCGTAATAAATAGCGTAGAACAAGCTTCTCGTGAGATAAAAAGAGTTGATTTTTGGGGTGCAACAGGAGAGAACTCAAGACACAATCTTGAGAACTATTTGGTTAGCCTCATCGCAAACTCAAAACAAACCAATCTCATAAAAAATATTCCGGATATAAAAGAGAAATATATGAGTCTCACTAAGGAAAATAATGAACGTCTAAAGGGTTTAGAGCTTGCTAATTGATTATGACTTAGTGCGTTCAAATCGTTCTAGTATTGGAATAATTGTTGAACGAGATGGTAGTATTATTGTAAATGCGCCTCAAGATTTAGAAGTAGATGAAATAGAAAAACATGTTTATAAAAAAAGATTATGGTTATGGGAAAAACTTGCCATTAAAAAAGAGCATAACGATAAAGTTACCCAAAAAAAGTTTATCTCCGGTGAGAGCTTTTTTTATTTAGGACGAAGCTATCGATTAGAAATTATTGATGAAGATGTTCCATTAAAATTAAAAAATGGCTGGTTTCTTCTTGGAAAAAAATATCAAAATAAAGCAAATGAGCATTTTAAAAATTGGTATAGCGAGCATTTAAGGCTTAAAATCAATGACAGGTTGTTTCTTATTACACAAAAATTAAATATAGAAGTTCCTATGTTTCGTATTATGGAACTTGGATTTAGATGGGGTTCATGTACTAAAGATGGAATTTTAAATTTTAACTGGAAAATTGCAATGGCACCGATAGGTGTTATAGATTATATTATTATTCATGAATTAGTACATCTTAAAATACATACACACAACGAGTTGTTCTGGAGGGAAGTGCAACGAACAATTCCAAACTATTTAGAAAAGAAAAAATGGCTCAAAGATAATGGTCAGGATTTGTTATTTTTGAAAGAGTGGTTTGAAGTGGCTATTTTGCGATGTTTGTAAGTGGTGTCAGAGGGGGGACTTGAACCCCCGACCCCCGGCTTATGAGACCAGTGCTCTAACCAGCTGAGCTACCCTGACACTTATTTGGAAGGCTGGAATTATACATAGTTAAAACTTTATTTTTCCTAAGAGCTATAAAAAAAGCAATAATTTGTAAAAAGAATTTTAATTTTTTAAAATATAATGTGTGTATTAACTTAATTGACAAGAAGCACTAAATAAAGTTTAGTCTATATGACTAAGTGTATTGACTTTTTTACTTTTTTTATGTAGTATTGCCAAAATAATTTATGAGATTTACAAAGGAGATATATATGAATTTTCAACCATTGGGCAAAAGAGTTCTAGTAAAAAGACTAGAAGAGGAAAATACTACAATTTCTGGAATTATCATTCCTGATAATGCAAAAGAAAAACCTTCAAAAGGTGAAGTTGTTGCAGTGAGTTCAGAGGTTACTGCGTTGGCATGTGGAAATATTGTTGTATTTGGAAAGTATTCCGGAAATGAAATTTCATTGGACGCGAAAAAGTACTTAGTTATTGATACAGATGATATTTTTGGAATTATTCAATAAGCAATCGACCTCATTTAAAGAATGAACTTCTTTAAATCTAATCATAAAATTACAAGGAAATACAAATGGCAAAAGAGATGATTTTTTCTGACAATGCAAGAAATGCATTGGCTCGCGGTGTTGCAAAACTAACAGACGCTGTAAAAGTTACAATGGGGCCTCGCGGTCGTAATGTTTTAATTCAAAAAAGTTACGGAAGCCCTATAATCACAAAAGACGGTGTGACTGTCGCTCGTGAAATTGAACTCAAAGACAAACTTGAAGATATGGGTGCGCAGCTTGTAAAACAAGTTGCTTCAAACACTGCTGATGAAGCGGGTGACGGAACAACAACAGCGACAGTTTTAGCAAATGCCATCTTTTCAGAAGGTTTAAGAAATATTACTGCGGGAGCGAATCCTGTTGAAGTAAAACGTGGAATGGACAAGGCTTGTACTTCTATCTTAGAACACTTAAAGGCATCTTCAAGAGCAGTAAACGGTAAAAAAGAGATAGCACAAGTAGCAACGATTTCTGCAAACTCTGATGTGCAGATAGGTGAAATGATTGCAGAAGCAATGGAAAAAGTAGGTCAGGACGGTGTTATCACCGTTGAAGAGGCAAAGGGTATTTCGGATGAACTTGAAGTGGTTGAGGGTATGCAGTTTGACCGCGGTTATTTAAGTCCATATTTTATAACAAATCCTGAAAAAATGATAGCAGAGATTGAAAATCCATGGATTTTGTTATGCGACCATAAAATATCTTCACTCAAAGATATGCTTCCTGTTTTGGAGCAGGTTCAAAAAACTTCTCGTCCGCTTCTTATCATTGCTGAAGATGTAGAAGGTGAAGCACTTTCAACTTTGGTTGTAAATAAACTTCGCGGTATTTTAAATATTTCTGCTGTTAAAGCACCGGGATTCGGTGACCGTCGCAAGGCAATGCTTCAAGATATCGCAATCTTGACTCGCGGTACTGTTATCTCTGAAGAAACCGGACATAATTTAGAAGGGACCACTATTCAACACCTTGGTCAAGCATCTCGTGTTGTAATAGATAAAGATAATACTGTTATAGTAAACGGCGCAGGAACTGAAGAAGCGGTAAAATCAAGAATAGCCGAGATTAAAGTTCAAATAGATGCAACAAGCAGTGAATACGACAAAGAAAAACTTCAAGAACGTTTAGCAAAACTTTCAGGCGGTGTGGCAGTTATTAAGGTTGGTGCCGCAACTGAAACAGAAATGAAAGAAAGAAAAGACCGTGTTGATGATGCTCTCTCCGCTACAAAAGCTGCGGTGGAAGAGGGTATTATTATCGGCGGCGGAGCAGCTTTAGTGCGTGCTGCCGCAAAAGTAAAGCTTGACCTTAGCGGTGATCAGAAAATCGGTTGTGAAATTATTCTTCGCGCTGTGAAAGCTCCAATGAAACAAATCGCTCAAAATGCAGGCTATGACACGGGTGTTGTGATTAATGGGGTTGAGAATGCGGAGAATGAAAATATTGGCTTCAATGCTGCAACCGGCGAGTATGTAGATATGTTTGAGGCGGGAATTATAGACCCTCTTAAAGTTGCGCGTGTAGCTCTTATAAATGCAACATCAGTTTCAAGTTTACTTTTAACTACCGAAGCAGCAATTTTTGAATTACCGGATGCAAATTCATCTTCATCATCTGATATGAACAATGCAATGCAAGGTATGCCAGGAATGATGTAAACGAACAAGGTTTACTCTTTAAACTCCCAGCCTTGGGAGTTTTATTAGAACGACAAATGACTCTCACAAACAAACCGTCCAGCCTTAACTCTGCAAACACATCCTTTTATAATCCTGTAACACGACAGAGTGTATTATATGTAAAAAATAAAGTAAAAAACATGAAACAAAAAAAAGTATCTTTAGTATTGGGCAGTGGCGGAGCCAGAGGTTTGGCTCATGTCGGAATTATTAAATGGCTTGAAGAGCACAACTACAAGATTGAGTCTATTTCCGGATGCTCTATCGGTGCTTTAATCGGCGGCTTCTATGCCGCGGGAAAATTGGATATTTATGTTGAGTGGCTTAAAAAAATTGATATACTCGATATGTTAAAGCTTTTAGACTTCAAAGGCTCCGGCGGACTTGTTTCAGGTGACACGCTTATGGCTAAAATGAACAAACTCGTCGGAGATAGCCTCATAGAGGATTTACCTATTAAGTTTACTGCGGTGGCATCGGATATAGATGCGGAAAAAGAGATATGGATAAATAAAGGCTCACTTCTTCATGCGATTCGTGCTTCCATCTCTTTACCACTTTTTTTTACACCGTATTTATACAATGGAAAACTATTAGTGGACGGGGGTGTATTGAATCCTGTTCCGATTGCACCGACTTTTCATGATGCTACCGATTTGACAATTGCAGTCAATTTAGGCGGTCTTCCGGTGGGAGACGGTGTTTTAAAAAATATAAAACAAGAGTTGAATTTTTCTGCAAAAATAAAAAATTACATGGGTAAAATAGCCATACCCGAATCAGTTGTAAGCGAAAGCGGAATGTATTATGTTGCAAATAAATCATTTGACAGCATGCAGGGGGCTATTGCAAGAATGAAATTATCTGCATACCCGCCTGATATAGAATTAGAGATACCGCGAAATTTATGCGGCATATTTGACTTTAACAGAGCAGATGAAATCATAGAATACGGATATAATTTTTGTGAAAAGACTTTTGCAGAAATTGAAAATAAAGACGTATGAAAAAAGAGATAATAGAACGCTATGAGCATACAGCAGGCGGAGAAGTTATTATTGATGTGTCCGCACAAAAAATAGAAGATTTATATGATGACTTTGACAAGCGTGCCCATTTTTTAAAAAAAGATTTAAATCAAGACTTGGTTGATTATATTACGGAGAGTGTAAATGAGATTGAAAACGAGAGGTTCATCATTCAGTTTAATCTTGAAGTGCAAGCCGATGAAGAAGCCATCTCCCGTGTAAGAAACAGCGTAAGAAACTTTTTTATTTATATGCAGAAATTAGAGTCTAAGAAAATGAAAGAGATGATAAGAACATCCATAATTTTTTTATTGAGCGGACTTGTCATTGCAACATTCTCTGTGTTAATGAACCAAAGTGAAATAATTAAAAGCAGCGTAATAGCAGCTGTTGTTGCAGAGGGTTTAACAGTTGCAGCATGGGTGTCTCTTTGGGAAGCTCTTGCAACCTTTCTCATTAAATGGATGCCAAATAAAAGAAAAATTTCTCTTTATCGTCGCATAGCTAATGCAAATATGGAATTTATTTTTCATAAAAAATGAATTAGTTTTGTTGAGTCATTGTAAATCGGGAATTTGCTAGAAGTTTCTTAGCATCTTTTTTATATAATTCCGTAAAAATATAAAGAGTATCTATGCAAAATCCTTTTGAGTCGGGTCATATTAAAAATTACATTCTCCTATATGCCAGTGTTGTTGTTATTATGGTGCTTTTTTTTGTTGCAAGCACACTTTTTCATGATGTTGCAGAAGTTGAAAAAAAAGTATTTGACACAAACGTTACTAAATCTTTCTCAAAAGAGATAAAAGCAGATGAAAACTCCACTTCTCAATTCAAATTATTGGACAAAGCCTATTAATCATTCAAGAGGCTATTATTTCATCACAATTTTGAAAAATCACAATATCTTCGGTGTTATAATTATTTTAAAGTACACAAGCAAAAAGCAAAGGCAAACGTATAATGAATACAAAAGAACTAAACTCTTCTCTTGAGCGTCATTTCCGCTCTATTGAGAAAATTATATTATCAAGACAGGACCCTATTACAGGGCTTCTTCCTGCAAGTACGGCGGTTAACGCACATGGAGATTATACGGATGCTTGGGTAAGAGATAATGTTTACAGCATACTCTGTGTTTGGGGATTATCTTTGTCGTACCGCAAATACAATCCTGACCATCATCGCAGCTATTTGTTAAGTCAGAGTGTGGTGAAGTTGATGCGCGGTCTTTTAAGTGCGATGATGCGCCAATCTGACAAGATTGAAAGATTTAAAAATACATTAAATCCTAGAGACGCTTTACATGCAAAGTACGGTACAAGCACGGGCTTAGCGGTAGTCGGCGATTCTGAATGGGGACATTTACAGCTGGATGCAACCTCTCTTTTTCTTTTAATGATTGCGCAAATGACAGCTTCGGGTTTACGTATTATCTATACCATTGATGAGGTTAATTTTGTGCAAAATTTGGTTCACTATATCAGTCGAACCTACTGTACGGCCGATTTTGGAATTTGGGAAAGAGGACATAAAATCAATCATGGCGGCACAGAGGTAAATAGCAGCTCTGTTGGTATGGCAAAAGCGGCGCTCGAAGCAATGGACGGCTTCAATCTTTTTGGTAATGTTTCAAGTCAAGAGTCTATGATTCATGTTGTTCCTAGTGATGTTGCTCGTTCTCGTTTTACACTATTGGGATTGCTTCCGCGTGAATCAAGTTCCAAAGAAACAGACGGAGCCTTGCTGAGTATCATCGGTTATCCTGCGTATGCGATAGAAAGTGCCCAGCTCGTAAAATGTACGAGGGATAAAATAATTAAAAAACTAGCCGGAAATTACGGTTGTAAACGCTTTTTGCTTGATGGGCATCAAAGCAGTATTGAAGATAATACCCGTTTACATTATGAACCATCAGAATTGCATGCGTTTGAGCACATAGAATCCGAATGGCCGCTGTTTTTTACTTATCTTTTGCTTGATGCACTGATGCGAGAAGATGCCGATGCCATTAAGCACTGGCAAAAAAAATTAGAGCCGTTATTTGTTGAGCAAGATGGAGAAAGGCTTTTGCCGGAGCTGTATATCGTTCCTAGGGATTTGATAGAAGCAGAAAAGCAAAATCCTGGAAGTCAGATGCGTGTAGCAAATGAAAACTTGCCATTAGTCTGGGCGCAAAGTCTCTTTATGCTTAGTGATATGATACTTGATGGAATTCTTAGCCCCTGTGATATAGACCCTTTGCATCGCCGCAAGCGGATTGGGCATAAGCGTAGCACAAATCCATTGGTTTCTGTTTTATCTGAAAATGAATTAGTAAAACAACAACTGCTTGACCTTGGATTTAACAGTGAAACCCTCAAAGAACTAGAGCCGGTTAAAATAATGCATGCATCTCAGCTTGCAAAAATTCATACCCTGCTTGGTAAAAATGAAAAACTTTCATTAAGCGGCAGAGCATTATTGGTGCCAAGAACTATTACTACAGCGAGGTTGCATCTTCTTGGAGGAGAGCGTATTGTCTTTTTGCCCTATTATTTTAATCCCAAGGGATTTTATTTTAGCTGCGACAATGAGTTGTTGGTTGAACAGTTTCGTTCCTCTTTAAAATTTCTTGCAAAACATTGGGATCAGCCGGGTCAGCCGATTTTGCCGTTTCTTGTACGTGAAGAGATGCTGGTGGGTAGTCAAAAGGATGTGGTTTTAGCTTTACTGCATGATTTGCAGGCTGGAACTTCCGACTCCGTAACAGTTAAAACAGGGCCTCTTGGTCAATTGCTCACAACAGCGGCTGTTGAGCGAATTGATGATTTACATGGATTTGAGCTAGAAGATTTACAGCTTCAATTTCATAATAGAGCTTTTTATACATCCTCTTTTCCATGTAAAGAAGAAGTAGAGTTGTTGAGCGCAAAACAGCTTCAAAATCTTGAAAATGAAGATGATGAATCATTAATCGGGACAATTATCAACAATACGAATCTTGGGATACAAATTCATGTTTTAGGCTTATTATGGAAGCGCAAGGGAGCGGATTTTGAAATCTTTGTTGATGATAAAATACTAACACTCTCTTCTATTGCACAACACTATTATGAGTCAACAACTGCCTGCCACGATTGGGCAATGGCACGCCGAATTGCAGATATAATAGGAATATATGACGATAGGCTTGAAGATTCTTTGCTTGATATCGTCATTGTACAGAAGCGTTTGGCGGTGGGGCGTGCTTACAGTGAAAAAGCCACTTTTTCTAAGCCTTTGGAAAGCTCGAGTATCGTAAAGATTATAAGAGAGTCTTGCGGAAATAATCCGGCGGAGAGTGTTCTGACACAAGAAATTATCATTCATATCGGTCATCTGATTCGAACTGAACCAAAGTTGTTTAACAATATGCTTACGCTTCGCACCTGGTATTTTGTTCAATTGCTCGTAGGGCAGATTGGCAGGAAAGAGAACTTGTCCATAGGGGATGCGTATGAATATTTGCTTGCAATGGCTCCTCATGATATTTACAACAGCCTTCGCAGTATTTTAAGCTCTTTTACTCTAAATGTTACACAAATGATTCATCAGGAAAATCTGCATGCAACGGGAGTTGCGAGTTTGGATGCAATTGAATCATCATCACAGATGACTCAACCTACTGAAGTGGATGATTGGTCCAAATGGAGAGAAAATTCTGGAATGATTGCCCGTTTATCCTCAGGGTTTTATAAAGGGGTATGGTATTTATTGCATCAGTGCTGCGGTTTGGTTATTGGAGATAAATACAGTTTGAAAAATCGTATAGGTTATGAAGTCACCCTTGATACTACGGCAGGAGAACAAAGTTTTGATTTAAAAGTGGATTCTCTGCTTCACGGCATTGAAGCAGCAGATTACCGTCAGTTAAATATTGAAGCTCTTGAAAGTCTCTCGAGACTTTTTAGAAAAAATCCACAAATACGTGTTGATAATGATTTGGTTTTGGATGTTTTAATTGGGCATGCCGTTAGAATCGGATGGAACAAACAGCATAATTTAGAAAATTATAATGAACAACGCGGACAAGCTTGGGATGCGATGTATAATCTCTCACCGCAAGAAACAGATAAACTATTTCTTGAAGCGTTTATGTACTTGTTGACGCTGGAAGATTCCAGTGTTGAATATTGAAAAATTGAAGAGGGTAATCGTATGATTTTAGCTGGTGACATAGGCGGTACGAAAACAAATTTGGCACTTTATGAACTGCTCGATGGTAGGCTTGAAATTGTTGTACAGCATCAGTTTGGCAGTATGGAATTTCCAAGTTTTACAGATGTTATTGTCGCATTTAAAGAACGTACATCAATGCAAAAGATTGATAAGGCTTGTTTTGGCATAGCAGGTCCCGTGATTGATGGGCGTTGTCGCACAACAAATTTGCCTTGGGACATCACAACTTCGGAGTTGCAAAAACATCTTGGAGTTGAGAAAATTCGTTTACTTAATGATCTTGAAGCAACGGCTTACGGTATGTTATATTTGAGCGGGGATGAATTTGCGGACATAAACCCAAGCGGACGAGAAGTAAAGGGCAATATTGCAGTGATTGCAGCGGGAACTGGGCTTGGAGAAGCGATGCTATTTTGGGATGGCGAGCAATACCATCCCATTGGTTCTGAAGGAGGGCATACAGATTTTGCACCTTCTACGATTCAGCAAGATAATTTACTGCAATGGCTTAGAAAAAGGTATCCGGAGCATGTGAGTAATGAAAGAATACTCTCTGGCCCCGGAATCTATACCCTGTATGAATTTTTATATGAGAGCGGTTTTGCGCCACAGCCTGATTTTATGCTCAATATTAAAGAAGATAAAGATAAAAGTGCAATGGTGAGCGAAGGTGCATTAATGCAAAAAGATTCTCTATGCATGGAAACATTAAGGCTATTTGCAGAGATATACGCGGCTGAAGCAGGAAACCTTGCCTTAAAAACTATGTCACTTGGAGGAGTTTATATCGGTGGCGGAATTGCTCCAAAAATTTTGCCCTTCCTTGAGAATGATGATTTTATAAACTCTTTTGCAAGCAAGGGGCGTTTTGAAGGATTATTAAGAGGTATGAAGGTAAAAGTGTCTCTCAATACTGAAACTGCACTTCTGGGTGCCGCCCGTTTTGCGTTTGACAAACTATAAAAAGTTGTCAAACTCAGATTTATTCTTTCGTAATGATGTAAAGCTGTTCGTGTTTGAGTCTTTTTAAAATATCCATAACACTTACAAAATCTTGAAATTTTGACTCTTTGTCACTTCTTAGAACCACTGTTTGCTCTTTAGAAATTGCGGATAATTTTTCTTCCAATGTTTTTAAATCAACTTTTTCTTTTTCAAAAAACATTTCGCCCTTGGCATTAACATAAACACTTACCTCTTTTTTTATATCTTCTTTTTGAGTGGCTTTTGCTTGGGGAAGTTCAACGGGGATAATGCCCTGCTTTATAAAGGTAGCCGTTGTAAGAACCATTACCAAAAGAACAAGCATAATGTCGATAAATGGGATAACATTTATCTCATCAAATCTTTTTCTGTATTTTTTACATTTTGCCATAAGAAATTACTTTACTTTTTTATCTTGAGATACATCAAAAACAGTTAATATTTTCTCAACTTTACGCAGGAGCATAGTGTATGCGACGATAGCAGGCATAGCGACTATAAGACCCATCGCGGTAGCTTTTAGGGCAAGAGCCAATCCTATCATGATTTTTTTTGCATCAACAGCACCGGCATCACCCATAGTATAGAAGGTAAGCATAATCCCGATAACGGTACCTAGCAAACCTACATAAGGCGCATTTGAACCTATGGCACTAATAACACCGATATTATCCGTCAAATCCATTTCCAGCGTATCTCTGTGTTCATAATCCTCTAAGCGAATACTTTTATAAAACATCATTCTTTCAATAAAGAGCCAAAGTGTCACAATACTCATAAGTATCAAAAGTCCCATTACTCCATAGTCGAGTGCTTGTTCCGCGTAAACCAATAAATTTTCTGTTTGCATTAATTTTCCTTAAATGTAAGTAGTACCGTTGTGCCTTTGTTGGGTTCTGATTTAAAACTTAGTGCAATACCCTGTTTGTCACAAAACCTTTTTACCATACTCAGACCTATTCCGAAGCCTTTCATATTGCTGTTGCTTTGATAGTAATTGTCAAAAATTTGTAAAAGCTCAACTTCATCCATGCCACAGCCATAGTCTTGGATATGAAGTGTAAAATCTTTGAGTAGAATATCTATTTTATTGCTTTTTGGCGAGTATTTTACCCCATTATCTATAATGTTGTCAATCACCTTTGAGAGTCCGATTTTATCACTTATGACGTGTGTGCTTTGAAGATAGAGATTAAATTCTATGTGGGAATAAATGGCATGCAAAAACTCAATTCTCTCCTGAATGAGCTCTTTTAAATCAAAATTGTCTTTTATCTCTTGAAGAGATTGCGTTTTTATCATATAGTCGAGTTCATTGTATCTTTGATGAAGCATAGCGCAGGCACTTTCTATTCTTGCCATTCGCTTCAAATCTTTTTCGTTGAGCATATTTTTTTTAAGCATGTGCGAATTTGTCATAATGGTGCTGATTGGCAAATTTAATTCATGAAGCGTTTCTTTAGAAAGATTTTGTAAGTTTTTGACATGCTCTTGGAGCGGGTCTACGGAGAGTTTAGATATCATCACTCCTCCAAGCGTTACAAAACTCAGCATGACAACGGCCAGTAAAAAAATATTTTGAACTTGCACAACGGCTAAAAGGTAGTGCAAAATACCAAGAAAAGCACTTACCGTTAAAAAGTAATAGATAAAAATATGGATACGAAGATTACGGAACAAGTTTGTAGCCTATGCCACGGATATTTTCTATCTTCATAACAGGAAGAAGTTGTTTGATACGGTTTATGTAAACTCTCACAGCTCCATAACTGCCCGACTCGGAAGAATTCCACAGTTCATCTATAATCATCTCTCTTGGAAGCACATTATTTACATGCTGCATAAGCAAAAGAAGCAGTTGATACTCTTTAAAAGAGAGGTCAAGTTCATTGCCATCATATAAAATTCTCTTGTGAATCTCATCATGACAGAGCAAGCGGATACATTTTATTTTTGTTATTTTTACTCTCCTTAAGAGCGCATGGATACGAAGCAAAAGTTCATTTGTGTCAAAAGGTTTTGTTATAAAGTCATCTCCGCCGCTCAAAAAACCGCGACTCAGCATATCTTTATCTTTATGAGATGTTAAAAAGATGCTCGGAGTGTTGTCATTTGCTCCTCTTAACTCTTTTAAAAGGGTAATGCCGTCGATTAAAGGAAGGTTAATGTCCAACAGATAAACGTCAAACTTATTTTCATACGTTATATCCAATGCTTTTTGTCCGTTAGGACAGTGTGTTACAGAGTAGCCTTCATCTTCAAGCAAATCCGTGAGAGTCTCCGCAAAGAGCAGGTCATCTTCTACGAGTAAAATTTTAATCAACACTCGCAATAGCCCAGTTAATGACTTCTCCGGCATACATCGGAACAACACCGTTATAGTTTTCAGGTACCATAAAAGGTCGTTTTTCTAAAACAACCTCTTTAAATTCCGGGCAGATTCCATAAATATTTTGAGCATTGTCACTTACAAATGCCTGTAAATTATCCAGTTTGTCGTACTGTTCAAAAATTTCACATAAAAGCTGGAGTGAAATAGGTGCCGTAAAAACTCCGGCCGCACATCCGCATGATTCTTTTTTGTGTTGAGGATGCGGTGCAGAGTCGGAGCCGAACATCACTTTTGGATGTGCCGCAAGTGCAACACTCAAAAGAGCATCCAAATCTTCTGGTCGTTTAGCAATGGGTTTGCAAAAGAGGTGCGGTTTCATCATTCCACCGATAACGTCATCAAGCGTTAAAATCAGATGGTGCGCCGTAATGGTTGCATATAAATTTTCATGTTTATCCAGCATCTCCACCGCAGCTTTTGTTGTAATATGCTCCATAATAATTTTAAGTTTTGGAAACGAGGTGGCAAGAAGTTCGTAAATGCTCATAAATTCAGCTTCTCTGTCCATGACAAAACCGTCCGTTTCGCCATGCACACAAAGAGGAATTCCTAAATCACTCATAGTTTGAAGCGTTGTTCGCATCTCTTGTATGTCAAAAGATGAAACACCCCCCTCTGAATTTGTAGTAATTCCCGCAGGATAAAGTTTGATGGCAGTGATGCTGTCGACTACACTTTCTAAAAAAGCCTTATCGTAGTTTTTGTAAAAAAGTGTCATATAAGGTTCGAAATAATCATTAGGAACAGCCGCCATAATTCTTTGTTTATAAGCCTTGATATCTTCGAGAGTCGATACAGGAGGAACAAGGTTTGGCATGACGATGGCCCCGCTAAAACTGTAGGCTGTAAGAGGTGCCACATTTTCTAGCATAACACCGTCGCGCAGGTGAAGATGCATGTCAAGCGGCATCAAAAGAGTATGAGTTTTCATGTTTTTTCCTTCAAAAAATATAATAATATAGTGAATAAAATTATATCAAAATTAGATTTAAACGAGTATGTTGCCACAATCACGGCTCTCTTGTTTTGAAGTAAATACGCAAGAATGCAAGATGTTATGTTAAGAGATTATCTTATATAATCGCCTTGCTTAGAAAATATTTGAGGATTTTTAGTTGTATAAATACTTATTAAACTTACTAATAATCTTTTTTTCTTTAAGCGCTTATGCGGATACATGGTCTGTAACGTCGGACAATGATTTCGTTTTTGGTTCAGATGACAAATATACAGGCGGAGCAAACATCATTTGGATGGGTGAAGAGTACGCTCAAAGCGATGAAAAGAGTTTTACCCATAGTTCTATTGCGGCAATGAGCGGTGTTGTCGGGTTTATCCCTTTTGTTGCGTTTGAAAATAAATACAGAAATGTTTCAATCGGCGTGAGCGAGGTCATTACCACTCCCTCAAACATTAGTATAAAAGAGCCTATCTATACCGATATCCCTTATAGCGGGATATTGAGAACAAATTTTTCTTTGTTTTTGTGGGATGAAGAGAGTTTTGATGAGTTTTATTTTTCCTTTGGAATTTTAGGATCGAATTCGGGTGCGGAGGATATACAAAAATACATGCACAAACTTTATTCCAATAGTGAACCGCAGGGGTGGGATAATCAGCTGAAAACTAAACTTGTATTGGGTGTCGGATATTTAAAAGGGATGAAACATTTCACCTATAATTTTACAAATAAAACACAGATAGAGTGGTTTAACAGCTACTTTTTTGATTTAGACAACATCTATACGGTTGCAGGTTTGGGGACAGTTTTAAGATTCGGATACAACATGCCGAAAAACTTTGCCGCAATAAGCGGTTTAGTTAGCACTTCTGCAAATCACATGCTGAATTGTTCATCCAGAACCGCAGCCTTGGGTTTAAGCCTTGAGTTAGGAGTTTCGTTAAATCAAATACTTTATGATTATGCTTATGGAGAGTCTAAAAAACTTGGATATGACTATGAAAAATCATCTCAGATAGTGAAGGGAAAAATAGGACTGAATGCATATATCGAAAATTGGAAATTTTCTTTAGAGATGTTTCCTGTTTATCAAAAAAATGAACAGTTAAATTCTCTCAGTTGGGGCAGGGTGAATGTTACATGGACTTTTTAAATAAAATCTTTGTTATCCGCCCAAGAAATTTCTTCTTTGGGCGGCATGTGGAAACTATAAAGAGTTTTTAGCTTTTAAAATCAAATCGTTGATAGCATTTTCATAAAGTTTTGCTTCTTCTTGTGAAGCAGATTCAAAACGAGTTACAAGTACGGGTGTCGTGTTGCTCGCACGAACAAGACCCCATCCATGCTCAAAGTTTATGCGCACACCGTCCACTTCAATGATGTCTTTGACAACGGGAAAGCCGGCATGTGGATTTTGAAGCAGTTCTTTGACTTTGTCTATGATTTTAAATTTTTCAGATTCTGTTGTTTCTACTTTTATCTCCTCGGTTGAAAAAACCTGTGGAAGTTTTGCAAGTTCAGCATCCAAATCAATTCCATCATGAAGCAGCTCCAGCATTCTAAGCGTTGCGTAAATCGCATCATCATACCCGTAGTAGCGGTTTTTGAAAAATATATGTCCGCTAACTTCACATGCCAAGTCTGCATCTACCTCTTTCATTTTTACTTTTATGTTTGAGTGGCCTGTTTTATACATGATAGTTTTACAGCCGCGTTTTGCAAGCTCATCGTACATCACTTGGGAACATTTCACCTCCCCGACAATCGTTGGTTTATTAATTTTCATAGAGTATAAAAGAGCCATCATATCCCCTTTTATATTGTTCTTATGTGTTAAAACAGCGATTCTGTCGGCATCACCGTCATAAGCAAAAGCAATATCTCCCTCCTCTGCAAGTACTTTTTTTACATCTTCAAGGTTATGTTCATCCGAAGGGTCAGGGTGATGGTTGGGAAAGGTACCGTCAGGATTCACGTAAAGACCTTTTGTGTGAAGCTCAAGTTGAGAGAAAATATCTTCAGTCACAACTCCGGCAACACCGTTTCCGCAATCGTAAATTATGCGGGTTGGCATCCCTTTGAGGTGTTGAAACTCATTGACCAAAAAATCGATGTATCTTGTAAGTGCATCTATATCTGTAACATCTCTGCTCTTGGCATGTGCAACTGAAGTCATCGCTTCACATTCTCGCCCGAGTGCATAGATATCTTCACCGAAAAACGGACTCTTTTCTACGGTTATTTTAAAGCCGTTATATTCGCTTGGATTGTGTGAACCCGTTATCATCACCGAAGCGGAGGGAGTAATTCCTTCCCATTCCTGATAGTTTGCAAAATAGTTTACAGGAGTCGGAACAAGCCCCATCCCTAAAACTTTTTTGCCGCCTGCATTGAGTCCGGCAACGAGATATTCAAAAAGCACAGGAGAGTGGCTTCTCGCGTCATAACCGACAGCGACATATTCACCTTCAATTTTA
The DNA here is from genome assembly GCA_018822665.1 of bacterium. Classification (GTDB taxonomy): domain Bacteria; phylum Campylobacterota; class Campylobacteria; order Campylobacterales; family Sulfurimonadaceae; genus Sulfurimonas. The sequence continues at coordinate 9,303 of JAHJJX010000002.1, read as the reverse complement.
GAAGCTAAGACATAACCGATTCGCGTTACACTCTGCTCATTCAACTCTTTTTCGTAAATTCCTCTGATGTCGTATTCTCTGTAGATGCTCATTTAAATCTCCTCAAACCTTGTCTAATCTCGTAAGCAAGGGGGTTGTTGGTCTTTTTTGTTATATAGTTTAAGTCCCGATTATAGTGGGACTTTGTCAAATTTATTCATATTTGAGGGACTCTCAAGGGACTAGATTTTGACTAAAAACAAATCTTATATTTAGGAAATGAAATGATACAGTTAAAAACATTAAATAAAAGAACAGCTACAAAGTCGCAAGGTGTCTTCTATAAATCGATTGTAAATGATGAAAATAAAGAGATTGATAAAGTTTATTTAATCAGATGGATAGATAACGATGGAAGACCAAAATTAAAGACAGTTGGTAAACATTCACAAGGTGTTAGAATATCAACTTGTATAGCACTTAGAAATAATACTATTAGTTCAATTGCACTAGGAAGTGATGCCCCACATTTAACAAAAATTAAAAGTCAGTTGACTTTAAATGATATTGCAAAGGAATATTTTAATTCATCAAAAGCAAAAGATATAGATAGGTTAGAAAATAGATTTAACATTCATTTTGAAAATAACCTAGGAAAAAAAAGAATAGATAATATAACTCTTGAAGATTTAGAAGTTAAGCAAAAAAAGTTACTTGATAACTTTGCCCCTGCAACAGTAAATTTGACTATTGGAATGATTAGTACAATATATAATCATCATATAAAAAGAGGTAAAAATATCTCAAATCCTGCTAAAGGGATAACTCATTGTAAGTTAGACAATAAAAGAGAACGGTATCTAAATACTAATGAGATAAATAAACTCTTAGATTTTATAAAGCATGATATGGATTGCTATATATTTGTACTATTAAGCTTAAGCACTGGAGGAAGATTATCAAGTATTATGAATATATCTAAAAAAGATATTGATTTTGAAAATAATTCTATTCAGCTAAAAGATTTTAAAAATGAAGGTACATATTACGGCTTTTTTAGTGATGATATAAAAGATTTACTTTTACAAATCACAAAAAAGTTAAAAGTGAATGATAAAATCATACAGAGTAATATGGATAGAGTGAGATACTATGTCGGAAAACAAGCAATGAATAAACTTTTTAATGAAGGCTTGAAAACTACAGATAGAAAAAATCGTGTCGTAGTTCATTCACTAAGACACACTTTTGCAAGCCATTTAGCATTAAAAGGTACTTCTATTATCACTATAAAAAATCTTATGCACCATAAGAATATAGAGATGACTCTTAGGTATTCTCATTTAATGCCTGACGCAGGTAAAAATATAGTACTAGGTTTGTATAAATAACTAAAAAATATTACTCGTCTGCGAAAGCTTATGAAGTGCAACGCAATAAGTCGTGGATGAGTCAGCAAACGAAGTGCGGTAGGTTTTTTAAGTAATATAAAAACTTAAGGTCGCAAATTGCGACCTTAAGTTTAATAACAAAAACAATTTATTGATTTACTAATAAATTATTATATAATCTCAAGCAATAAAAGGTAAAAAATAATATGCAAGAAATTACAACTACAACAAACATAGACATAAAATCAAAAATCTATACGATTAGAGATAAGCAAGTAATGTTAGATAGAGATTTAGCAGAGCTTTATAGTGTAGAAACGAAAAATTTAAATAGAGCAGTAACTAGAAATATTGAAAGATTTCCTGAAAAGTTTAGATTTCAACTAACAAGAGAAGAATATGAAAACTTAAGGTTCCAATTTGGAACCTTAAGTTTAGATTCAGAAAACACCTGGGGAAAACACACAAAATATTTACCTTATGTTTTCACAGAACAAGGTGTGTCAATGCTAAGTGCTGTCCTAAAAAGTAAAACCGCTATTGATATAAGTATAAAAATAATAGATAGTTTTGTCTCAATGAGAAAATTCATATCTCAAAATGCTTTTATATTTCAAAAATTTGATCATATAGAACAAAAACTTTTAAAACATGATGAACAATTTGATAAAGTATTTGAAGCCTTAGAAAACAAAAATCCTACACAATTACAAGGTATATTTTACAACGGACAAATATTTGATGCCCATAATTTTGTATCAGAGTTAATAAGAGGAGCTAAAAGTAACATTGTACTAATTGACAATTATGTTGATGACTCAACTCTGCTTTTATTTAGTAAAAATCAAAATATAAATGTTGTTATTTATACGGACACATTCACTAAAGCACTAAAATTAGATTTAGAAAAATATAACAAGCAGTACAAAGATATATCCATAGTGACAAATAAAAAATTTCACGATAGATTTTTAATTATTGATAATAAAGAGGTATATCATATAGGTGCAAGTTTAAAAGATTTAGGTAAAAAGACTTTTGCTTTTAGTAAATTAGAGGACTTAGCGGAGCATTTATTAGAGAATATCTAAAAGCCACGCTTCTTGGTTAGCTTTAAGTGGTGCTGATATATTACAAATTAAAGAGCCACTTGGACATAAAAAACTTGATATGACTTTGAGGTATGCACATTTAATCCCTAGCAAGAGACATGATTTAATTAGAGATGTTTTTTGTGCTTAAATAAAAATATTGCTTTTTTTATGTATTATATTAAACTTCAAAGGAACAAGTATTGCTACTTGAAAAAAATTAACACCAAGGTATATTAATTGATATATTTAGATAAAGGATGTTATGAAACATTCAAAAATAACACAGGTTACTTAGAGCACTTTAATGTAGTTTTTTCTGAATTTCAGAAAAATAAATCGAAAATCTGTACACAACATCGGTCACAGGTAAGGAAATATTGCGATGGTTTTCAAGAAGATATGAGAAAAATAACAGAATCTGGAACATATAAAGATAAAAAAGCGCTTCAAAGTATGTTATACCCTCTATTCGTTAAAAAACTTTGTAAGAAATCTGAAAGTTATACATGTTTAGAAGGTACAGAATTTTTTCTAGCATTATTACCAGACTGGAGAGAAAAATTAAAAACACCTCGTAGAGTCTGTTATGATTCTGATGAGCACACTCATCGATATAATGCTCTTGAGATATATTTAAATAAGAAAAACCCATGCAAAAAAATATAAAAGAAATAGAGAGTTGTATACCAGTAAATGATGACAGATTATCTATTTTTGATGACTCTAATGAGCCAATTTTAAACACAATAAATAATATTTTAAAAAGTAATGCAAATAAAGAAAATATTACCTCAGATATATTAAAAGCTCTAGAGGACTACTATACTGGACCATCAGTATCAGAACAAATTAGACAAATGCGTATTGCTTTTGAAAATATTATAGAACTACCTTTCCACTGTAACAATAATGTTCTTTATGATTTTGACAATGAATTATTTGAAGAGTTGTCTTATTGCCTTAAAAGTAGCAAAAAAGGTGGTAAAGGATATTTTGAAAATTTTAAACAATTTGAAAGATTTTTAGGAGTTTCACAAGGCTCACTTCATCAAGTTTTGTTTGATAAAACTTATAATTTTAAAAAAGTTAATACTAAGTCATATTATAAATTAATAAGATTTTTAAGTAATTATAAAAATGTTGAAGAATTAAATAATGATTTACTAATAGCCTCAGAACAATGGAATAAAAAGAAATCTAAAATAAAATCAATAAATTCTCAAACTAGAGAAGAAATATTTAAAACTATAAATAAATCAAACTTTTTAGATAAAATATCTAATGATATTCATAGCATAATATGTCTTCATAAAAATAAGTTTATTTATGTAGAAAAAAATATTATGAATGATACTTCTATAAATAAATTAACAGAAAGAACGAAAATGCCACTTCTTCTTCATGTATCTTAAGCAGAAGTTAGAAACAAAATAAACTGACTAATTCTAAAAAATGAAATAATAAATACAAGGTAGTACAAGTCTCCACCTTGTTTTTTTTGATTGTAATTTTTTTCTGAATAATCACTTTATTTTTTAAATTGTTGATTATGAATGAAAATGTATTAAGTGACATTACTAGAAATTTGTTAGGTGCTTGATATTTGGATGTTAAATTGGGACTGTAAATAATTCTGTGTCAATAAGATAGAATATTGAACACAGAAGGAAGAACAGATGAAGATGGAAATAGATGTTGCAGAGTTTGCAGCACAACTAAAATCAGGTAAAGGCATTGGTGGAAAAGATGGTGCTTTAACACCTCTCATAAAACAACTTACAGAGATGGCTTTACAAGCTGAACTCGAAACTCACTTATCTCAAGACTTAGAAAAAAACCGTAAAAATGGCTCAAGCTCTAAAACAATGAAGTCAGCTAATGGTACATTTGATCTTGAAACACCAAGAGATAGAAATGGTAGTTTTGAGCCAGAGCTTGTAAAGAAAAACCAAACTCATATGTCAGATGAGCTTGAATCAAAAATGCTTTCACTTTTTGCACTTGGCAATAGCTACTCTCAAATAGCAGACCATATAGAAGATATGTATGGTGTACACTTCTCTAAGCCTGCTATTACAACCATAACAGATAAACTAATACCAAAGCTTGAGGAGTGGAAGAAAAGACCTCTTAGCTCAATTTATCCATTTATTTATCTTGATGCAATTCACTATAAAGTAAGAGAAGATGGAACTTATATCTCCAAAGCATTTTATACTGTCCTTGGAGTAAACCTTGAAGGTAAAAAAGAGATACTTGGTCTTTATCTCAATGAAAGTGAAGGAGCTAAGTTCTGGCTACAGGTATTAACTGACTTACAGAACCGTGGCGTTGAAGATATACTCATAGCATCAGTTGATGGACTTAAAGGTTTCCCTGAAGCTATTAACTCTGTATTTCCAGATACAGAAGTGCAACTCTGCATCGTACATCAAATTCGCAATAGCTTAAAATACGTAGCTTCTAAAAATCAAAAACAGTTTGCTGGTGAACTCAAAAAGGTTTATCAAGCCTTTACTAAAGAAGAAGCTGAATTTGAACTCGATAAACTCGAAGAAAAATGGGGTAAAAAGTATCCTATTATATTTGAGTCTTGGAGAAATAAATGGGATAATCTCTCCAACTATTTTAAATATGCAGAGCCTATCAGAAAAGTAATTTACACTACAAATATTATAGAATCTGTGCATCGCCAATTCAGAACTCTCACAAAAACCAAAGGAGCTTTTCCTAACGATAATAGCTTACTAAAACTACTTTATGCTGGTATTCAAAACGCTGAGAAAAAATGGACTATGCCTATTAGAAATTGGAGCTTAACAATCTCTCAACTTAATATTCATTTTAAGGAGAGATTGAAAGATGCTTTAGATTTGGTATAATTTTAGGAGAAATTAGGTGTTGACACAGAATTTATTACACTCCCGTTAAATTTTTAGTAGATTTATTAGATGAGCATAATATTAATTTTGATGATATTATGGACTCAATAGAATGTAATTTCTGAAAAGATATTAAGTTAGAAATTAATCTTATTATCTATGAAGTTTTATCTACTATCGCTTACAGATTTATAGCTGATAACTCTTCCCTGTTTGAAAATGAAACTGATGAGTTTGAAATCTATACAAACTATATGGATAGTCATATATATTTTACATCCGAAAAAGCTCAAAGTGAGTTTGAGAAGTTTTAGTAAAACTTCTCTCTTTTTTATTTTTTTATTTTCTCAAATTTTTTCTTGCAATTTAACGTTTTATTAATACTCTTCTTTTACAATCACGCAACTTTTGTGCAGGGCAAAAAAGTTGACAATATATATCTTATTTTATGGCTAATTTAAGCCAAAAAGTAAGGTCTTTTTTTTGACAAAAATTAAATAAATATGTTTTAATTAATATCGGTTGCAACCAAACTTATATTTTTAAAATTGAAATATTATGAAATTATTTAATACTCTCCTTGAAATTAAAACAGGTAAAAAAGATTTACCTCTAAGTGCTATATTTATTGAAAATGCACTTTATTGATGAGAATGAGCATATTTTATCTATCACTATGACACTATAAATAATATCTTTTATATTAATGATCTAAATTACCCATGAACTAAAAATAGAACGAGTGCTATTAATATAATAGAGCAGATTGTTACTAAGGCTTATAAACAAGAGATGAACTCTTTAAGTGATATTATGAGGATTATTCAAATAAACAATAAACCTAAAATTTATTGTTTTTATAGACAGACATCATGATTAATTATTATGGATAAAATTAATCTGAAAACTATCAGATGAAAAAATGAAGAGATTATATGATTTGAAAATCCTACTTGGGATGTAAATGATAGCAACTATGTAAAAGTACATAAATTAAAAAAGAATCTGTTAGACTTATATTCAAAGAAAAATATATAAGGCTTACTATGTTTTTAAATAATTCAGACAATGACCCCTATGGAGATTTAAGAAGAAGAGAGGAATACGAACGACAACAACAAGCAAATTTTGCTAGAGGATTGGGAAACTTTTTATACAGATATATTGTATATTCTATGATATGGCTTTTCTCATCTGTATTATTTTCAATGTTACTAAATTTTATATTAGGATGGAATCAAGGTATTACAACAATAATTGGGATGGTAGCTGGACTCTTTTTATTTAAAATATCTTACATAAAAATCTATCCAATAAAAAGTTTGATAACTATAGGATTTGTGTTTGGTTTATTTATTGTGGCTTTTTCTTAAGAGTTCTTAAGAACAATATATATCCTTGAAAAGGATATAGCAAGTTTGCACATTTTCTAGAATTCTTGAGAATTCATCGAAAAAGTGCGAAACTTGTTTAGGGAGATTAGGATAAATCCTATCCCTAAAAACCCTTATTGTTCTCAAAAGTGAAAAAATTTATTTATATGATTGTTCTAGTTCTTGAATTTTTCTTTTTATTTCTGGTAAGTCTAAATCCAAAAAACCAGTAAGAAAACTTGATTGGACATCATTATTGTTCTCTTCTAAATTATAATGAATATGGTCAGGTGCAGATGTTAATTTATTATTATGGTGGTCAGCACTATCATATCTAACAAGTTGTTTAGAATTGTTCTTTTTATCATACAACATATAAGCATAGCTTATTTTCTTCTGATTAGCACCTTGCATCCGAAAAATTATTTTAATGCCACTTTTTCGAAAAGCAGAAATTTCATATTGTCCTTTTTTAATCGTATAAGTTATATTCTTACACTTCAGGTTGTTTTTAAAAAACTTAACTGTTCTTTTAAATAATTCTTCATCACTAACCTCTTCAGACTTGAAAGATTCATTGTTGACCCCTAAGCTATTCAAAAGAAATTCAATATTAGAACCATTGAAATTTTTAGCTAAATCTAAACATTTTGGGCAAACATTGTATAACATCATCATCGATTTATCTGAAGTAGCCATTGTTGTTGATACCTGATAATCTGCTAAAGCATCTCTACATGATAAGCAATGCTTTGAATTTAAAAGCATAGTTCCCTTTAGAGTGGTATTACTACGTCTTCCATCTAGATGATTTTTTAAATATGATAATTTTTTTTCTTTTTCATCTAAATAAGCTCGTTTTCTAGCTTCAAAGGTAGTTTCATAAATAGCTTTTGAAAATTCCTCATCATGTATAACAGTAAAATTAAAACCTTGTTCTTTCATTGATTGAATATATGGAATCACTTCATGAATTTTTTTTCTAATAAAGTAGCCTCTCGGTATTGGTGCAGTTTCTGTAATTTCATATAAAGCTGTAAAGTAAAATTCTTGAAGTCCTACTTGATATATGAAGTATTTTTTAGAGTCTTTAGTTAATGTAATAAATTCATTGGTTTTAAATATTTCAATACCCAACATTGGATTTTCTAAAATCTCACCAGTTAAAGTTTGTATGCCTAAGTCGGTATCTTCTCCAGAAAGCCCTTGTGATAAAAGAAAAGATGCAAATTCTTTAATATCAATTTTCACATTTATCTCTCCCTACTAAAATCTTCCCTGACTGCCTCTTGCCCACGTTCCATAAAATATAAAATCGTTGATGTAAGAGTTGGACGGTTAAGCGTGTTTTGCATTTTTAGCAAATAATCATATTCATCTTGCGTTAGTGAAAGCATAACTTTTTTATCTCTTTTTTGCTCATTATCAAGTTTTGGTCTTCCAACACTTCTATTTTTTCTATCTTCATTAGCCATAATAATTTTCCTTTATACATAATTATATATTACTAAGTATAAATTATTTATTAATAACTATTAAGCAGTCAAATCTACTCAAATCTATTTTTCACTATGTTTTTATAGTTAATACTAAGTATTTATTATATTTTTCTAAGTTTTAATACTTTATACTTACTACATATCAGTTAAGGAGTCTATCATGAGTAGCGAAGAAAAAGTCATATTTGAAGCTTTGTATGCAAAGCATAAAAAAATAGCCATCTCAAAAAAAGAGATGTCACGAGAAACAGGTTTGAGTATATCTACTCTTGATAGACTCAGACGAGCAGGACAAGGATGTGGCTATATTCAACAAGGTCAAGGAGATGTGGCTTATCCATTGTTAGAGTTAGCAAAATACTACACTCAAACTATCCAAACTTTATAATATAAAGTAAAACCTATGAGTAAAACAAATTATCAAAAAGAGTATAAGAAGAGTTACAAACAAAAAAATAAAATTGTAACTTTTCCTCTAAGTATTGCTTTTCATGATGAACTAAAAAGAAGAGCAATTTACTTAGATTTAAAAACCAACTCTTATGCTAAAAATATAATCACTACTTTTTTAAATAATTCTACTCCTAAGATTTTAACTTACGAGCAAAAAGAGTTTATTAATGAGTATATCCGCATATCAAGAGGGATAGCGAATAATATCAATCAGATAGCTCATAAAACAAATTTGAATGAAACGATTGATATAAATATTCTCATTAATGCACTTAGAATTTATGAAGATGAGTTTAAAAAGTTTATAACTAAGTCATAAACTATGATAATAAAATCTATGAGTAGAAAAAGTAAATCTTTTTCACAACTCTATGACTATCTCACGCGTGATAAATCCTCTTTTACTTTTTCAAGAAACACTTACTCAAATTCTAAAAATAAAAAAGAGTTCGTGAATGAATTTTATGAAAATTCTAGACACTTAAGAGAGGCTAGGAGTCTGTCGGTCTCCCAAAGTAGAAAGTCTGTAAAACTTACTTTTAGTGCTTCAAAAATATCTGTTTAATATTAATTTGAGTGTAATTAACACCTCCATCTTTAGTGCATTCGCAGTTTTACTTGATTTTATCCTC
>JAHJJX010000022.1 GCA_018822665.1 bacterium | reverse complement strand
AAACTCGGGTCAAAAATCCATTTTACATGCTTCCATACAAAGAGTGCTTAAAAATGCAGCCTATGGAAAACTTGAAGACCGCATCACAAACATACCCGCCGATGGCTCCAGCGATTCAGCGTATGCCTGGAATATAAACGATGTCTTAGACCAGCTTGAAGCTTTCATGAGAGAAGCTTCCACAACCATACAAAATGCTTCCAAAGGCAAGACATACAGAAGAGCTTACCCTACCGGTTTGCACGGCATATTTAAAACAACTTCAGTGGAAATAAATGATGCCATCGCGTCCATTGCAAGAGGGTACGCAACAAAAATAAAAGCGGAGCTATCGCATAAACTGAGTAATTTAGGCGGTGGAATTGAACAAGGACTTGTTATCATTCAAGAAGATATTGCAATGAGTCAGAGCGATGCCGATCGAATTGTTGAAGTTGCACAAAAAACTGCCGTTGAATCATCCAATAGCCTCAGCAGTGTTATAGAAATAGGTTCAAGACTCAATAAGCTTGTCGACCTTATCGCTTCAAGCCATGAAGGAATTATCAATCTCGAACATCGCTCACGCGAGATTTCAGAAGTTGTAGGGCTCATTAAAGATATAGCAGACCAAACAAACCTCCTTGCCCTCAACGCAGCCATAGAAGCGGCGCGTGCAGGGGAGCATGGGCGAGGCTTTGCCGTTGTTGCCGACGAGGTAAGAAAATTAGCCGAGAGAACTCAAAAAGCTACCAGCGAAATAGAAATAACCATCTCAACGCTTCAACAAGAAGCCAATGAGATGAGAAGCAACTCCGATAATATTACCGAAATCGCAGAAAGCTCCACAAGTGTTATACATGCGTTCGAACATACATTCTCAGGGCTTAACGTTTTAGCGGAAAATTCTTCGCATGCAGCCATAAAAATTCAAAACCGTCTTTTTACAACACTCGTCAAAGTGGACCATATCATCTTTAAATCCAAAGCTTATTCTACTACTTTAGAATCCGACGCAAATGCGGTTTTTGCCGACCACAAACATTGCCGCATGGGCAAATGGTACTTGGGTATCGGGCAGGAAAGATTTGGTCATACAAAAGCTTTTGCACAAATGGATGCTCCACATGCCATAGTGCATGACTCATTATTTAAGAATTTAGTATTTGTAAAAGAAGGTTCAACCCTCAAAAATAACAATCCGCAACAAATTGTTCAAAACTTTTCGACAATGGAGCAGGCATCGAGTGAATTATTTGTTAAGCTCAATGAGATGCTAGAGCAGTTTTCTTCTATAAAAAAGGGTAAATAACAGACACTTTGTTATTAACAGTTATAATTAAAGTATAGAGTATGTAGATTCCCTCTAATAGTTAATGTATACTCTTTGCCGATGATGATTTTTGCAAAGTTGCAGGCAACAGTATATTCTATGTATGACAAGGCTAGGAAAAGTGCTACCTATATGTCTCACAGAAGAATGCCATCAAAACTTTGCAGGACATTTCTAATGATGTCAACAAAATAAGCACAAAAATGGATGAGATAATACATACGCTTAATACTTTAGTAAAGTAGCAAAATATAATTTAATTATTTACATTTACTTATTATTTACTTATAATTAATATAATTTCAAATCTCAATTATGTTTTCCCCTTTCATAAGTGAGTGAATATCCTCCTATCAATTATTTTTAGCTTGCCAAGCGTCTTCCCCTTTTATTAGCTTGGCTTTGCTACAATCACAAAATGAAAAATATTATCCTCGCAACATTAAATGCAAGATTTACCCACAGTTCCATCGGTCTTCGATATTTATACGCAAACATGCAGGAACTTCAAGAAAATACAAAGATTTTAGAGTTTAGCATTAACGATGCCCTTCAAAGCGTAGCTGAAAATATTCTCTTCCACATGCCAGACATTGTAGGCATAGGTGTTTATATTTGGAATGCCAAAGAGGTTGGCGAACTTATTCACATTCTCAAAAAAGTATCTCCACGGACAACCATTGTCTTGGGTGGCCCCGAGGTGACTTACGAGCCTTTTCGTGTCAATTTCGATGAAGCGGATTTTATCATTCAAGGCGAAGGAGATTTGGCTTTTTATACGCTGTGCTCAAACATACTCAAGCAAACTCCGCCAAAAACTAAAATCATAAAGATGCAGGCACCCTCTTTGGAGCAGATACATCTGCCTTATAAATTTTATACGGATGAAGATATAAAAAACAGATATATTTATGTAGAAATCTCAAGAGGCTGTCCCTTTGAATGTGAGTTTTGCTTGAGCTCCATGGATGAAAAAGTAAGAGCTTTTGATTTGGACGAAGTTCTCAATGAATTTGAAATACTTTGGCAAAGAGGTGCAAGAAATTTTAAGTTTATAGATAGAACTTTCAACCTCAACATGAAAGCGGCCAATACAATCCTAGACTTTTTCCTGCAAAAAGAACCACCCTATTTTGCCCACTTTGAGGTTATTCCTGACCATTTTCCATCTTCCATCAAAGCAAAAATTGCAAAGTTTCCACATGGCGCATTGCAACTCGAAATCGGGATACAAACACTCAATCCACAAATTGCAAATAATATTTCAAGACCGCTCAAAATAGAGAAGATAAAACAAAACATACGCTTTTTGGAAAATGAAACAGAGGCGCATATACATTTGGATTTGATAGTCGGGCTTCCGGGAGAAACTTTAGAGAGTTTTGGAGCAAATCTTGATGAACTTACAAAACTCAGCAGTTGCGAAATACAAATAGGAATACTTAAAAAACTCTCTGGAACGAACATCAACCGCCACGACAGGGAACATGGAATGGTTTATAGCGATATTCCCCCTTATGATATTTTGAAAAATAATCAGCTTAGCTTTAATGACATTCAAGTCATGAAAAGATTTTCCAGATTTTGGGATTTGACGTACAATAGCGGAAATTTCAAAAACAGCATCAAGCTACTATGGCAAGATGAAAGTGTGTTTGAACATTTCTACCGCTTTGGCATGTGGATGTATGAACAAACACTCTCCACATGGAATATTTCTCTCCAAAGACTCGGCGAGCTTCTCTTTACCTATCTCACAAGCGTTAAAAAACTGCCAAACGAAATGGTTGCATCAAAAATGCTTGAAGATATGATGAAGCTCAAGGGAAGAGCTGTTCCCCAGTATCTTAAACCCTATAAAAAAGCGGATGCTCCCATTCAAACAGCCAAAGAGGGAAGCTCCGGTTTTAACAAAAGGCAATTCAAAGATTATTAACGCATACAGAAATATTTTTTTAGTATAATCATGCAAAACGATATAAAAAGATGTGAATGCGCAAATTCAAAGTATTATTTTTTCTTCTCTTCTTTGTCGCTCTTGCCCATTCTTTGGAGCCTTATGTGGATGACAAATTGCTTGATGATATTACAAAAAAATACAATATGTTTGCAAAAAAAAGATTTGTTTTTCTTCAAAAAACCCTCGATTCCCTAGAGAGTGCCGATGATTTACAAAAGCTCAATGCGGTCAATGAATTTTTTAATCGTGTTCGCTACGCTTCCGACATGCAAGCCTATCAAAAAACAGACTATTGGGCAACACCGTGGGAGTTTTTAGGCAAAGATATGGGGGATTGCGAAGATTATGTAATCTCAAAATATTTTGCACTTATCTATCTTGGCATAGATTCCAAAAAACTCTTTTTCACTTATGTCCGTTCAACTAAATTTAAAGAACCCCACATGGTTTTAACCTATTTTGAAACTCCCCGTTCCGAGCCGCTTATTTTAGACAATACTAATTTTAAAATATTTCCGGCCTCAAAACGAACGGACCTCATTCCAATTTACAATTTTAACGGGGAATCGCTTTACAAAATCAGCGCTACGGGTACAGGAAAGAAAATAGAAGAACAAAAATCTCACAAAAAGTGGGATGAATTGAAACTCAATATGCAAAGGAAAAAAATATGACACTCTTTAAGCAGATAGCCTTAATGCTATCACTCTTTTTACTCGTTATTCTCATCACCGTATTAACACTTAACTTTAAAAGTGCCAATCAGTCTGTACAAGAACAATTGTATGAAGATGCGAAGAATACGGCAAGCTCTTTGAGTTTATCTTTAGGTAGCGCCAATGGCGATATATCTATGATGTCCACGATGATAAATGCAAACTTTGACAGCGGGCATTATCATTATATTTCACTCATCGATGTGGAGAACACCGTTTTATATGAAAGAAGCGCGGAGAATGTGCAAACAGATGTCCCCGAATGGTTTCTTAATGCCATTCATATAGAAGCGCCTGTTGCCTCTGCGAATGTTTCTGCAGGCTGGAACAATGTGGGAATTCTTCATGTGCAAAGCGACAGTTCCCATGCATATACGGAACTCTACACAATCTTTAAAGAACTGCTAATTTCTTTCTCTATTTTAGCTCTCATCGGTTTGACTATACTCAATCTTTTGCTTGCAGCCATCCTCAAACCTCTTAAAAAAGTTCAGCTTCAGGCAGAAGCGGTTATAAGAAATGAATTTATAATTCAGGAAAAAATTCCCTACACAAAAGAGTTTAAAGATGTTGTTCTTGGAATGAATACGATGGTTTCAAAAGTAAAAGCTATGTTTGACAAAGGGAACGAGGAGCTAAAAAAACAAAAAGAGCTCGAATACATAGACCGTGCAACGAAGCTGAAAAATCGTAAATACCTCATAGACAAACTTCCGCAATACCTCAAAATAGATGCCGACTCCAAAGGCGGTATCAATATAATGATAGCGCTAAGCGGAGTGATTGAAGCCAATGAAGCGATAGGACACAGAAGGGTAGATACACTTTTTATGGAGATTGCAAAAATATTTATTGAACAAACAAAACACTATGACAACTCCATCATTTCAAGAATGAACGGAACCGAATTTTCCATTCTACTCCCCGATTGTTCAGATACGGATGCCTTAAAATTAGCGCAAGCGATTTATGATTCCGTGAGTAAAACCATCTTGGCATGTGGACTCAATATTACCCTTACTTTTATATCGCTCGGTCTTTATGAATACAACTACAGACAAAGCATAGGACAACTGCTTTCACTCTCTGACAATGCCTTAGCACAGGCTAAATTTAAGGACACGCATATACATTTAGATAAGGCGGAGAGTGCCGTTGAAGTAATGGGCAAAGAAGCATGGAGAAAAATCATCTATGAAGCCTTGGATGCTAACAATTTTACTTTTACGTTATGGACTGCCGTAGATGGGAAGTCCAAAAAGATTGCACATAATGTTTTAAGCATAACATTGCAGGCAAAGGACGGAACATCTTACTCCTACGGTCAATTCATGGCATCGGCAAACCAAGCCGGACTCAGTTCGAGTATTTATAAAAATATCTTGGAGATGATGTTTAAGACACCGGACAACAGACTGAAAAATTCTATATGCTCACTGAGACTCTCTTATGAATATCTCTCACGAGGAGAAACATACACCGAACTCTCTCTGCTTTTTAAAAATTTTGCTGCCAAACTGCCGTTTAAACTTATCATAGAATTGCCCGATAAACTTGTGCGTCAAAACTCAGAACAGATAAAGCTCTACAAAGCTCTTTTTGAAAAATACACTATTGAAATGGGTGTGTTTGAGTTTATCGGAGAGAGTGAAGATTATCAATACTTGCAAGACTTAAGACCTGTCTACATCAAGGGTGAGTCGAGTTATTTTTTAACTCAAAGTGAGCAGTCTCTTTCTGCTTTAAGACTTATCAGTGATTCTATCGGCATCTCACTTATTGCCACGGGAGTGATGGATATGCAAACATATCAAAAACTTGCAGATATAAACATACATGTGATTCAAGGAAAAGCCACGGAGATGATTGCGCTCACCTGAGTGAATACGGCTCCTAAATTCCTCTAGAGTTGAGTCCCTTTGTCAAGCTATCATTAATTTCAGCTACATAGTTTGGGTTTAACTTTTCAAGTTCTCTGTCAAACTTCACTATGATATCTTTGCTGGTATTTGGATGAAGACATATCATAAAGATTATCTCCACGTAATTATCAAAATCCGGGTGGGTTCTAGTTCCTAGCTTTTGATGAATTGTCCCGTGATACTTTATAACAAGGTCGAGAGTTTCCTGAAGTTTTTCGGAGCTTGTTTGTTTATCTCTTATAATAGCTTTTAACGATTCCAAATCTGTTTTTTGCTTCATTTTTGCAGGCTGGGGAGCACTTTGTGCAACTGCATTCCTAGCTTTCTTTTTT
>JAHJJX010000021.1 GCA_018822665.1 bacterium | reverse complement strand
ACTTCTAAGTATTTTATATGCAGTATAAATCTGAAGATTCAATTAAGAAGCAAAATAAATTATATTTTGCTTCCAAACATAAGAACTTTCCCGTATCGCAATCCCCAAACTAAAAATAAAAACAGCCAAGCACTGAGCGAAATATCAAACAAAAAGTTTAGTCCCCACTCAAAAGCGATATTGAGGCTGTACAAAGCTCTTAAAACAACAACAGCCTGAATAAACCAGAAGATATTTGTAACAAAGGTATCGGCATGTGGAGCTTGCCCTGAATGTCCCAGCGTCACCCTTGTTCCAAAACCGATAAGAATCGTTGTTAAGAATCCGATGGCAAGGAGATGAATGTTGAAAAAATAAAGACTTGTATTCAAAAACAGTTCGAGAGCCAAACTTAAAGCGGATAAAAACAAGGCGGTAGGCAGCCAGAAAAGTGCTAAGTGAAGCACCCATAAAATCGCAGGCGAACGAAAAAGAGGAAGTTTCCATCTTAAAAATTCTATGAGCATATATACCGCGAGCAAAAGGTCTGTGAGTATCTCAATAATTTTCATATCCGTAGCGCTCGAGATAGATTTCAAGAGAAACAAAACGAAGATGATTTTTATAAAATTTTCATTTTTTGAGGCAAAAGAGTGGGAGAAAAAGGGAACCATTCTCTGCGCAACGCTGAAGCCGAGGAAAATCAGATACATATAAAAAGAGATATTAATCGCAATGCTGAGGAGTTCAACATTGAGCCCCGTGTATTTTTGAAGTTCAACTTCAATAAAAAGAAAATGACCCAAAAGTCCAAAGTACATGGCGGTTAAAATCCAAAAAGGGTCTTGTTTGACGGGCATGATGCCTGTTTTATAAATATCTTGGAGTTTGAACACTATCAATATGTTCGCAAAAAATAAAATAGCCATTCCTCCAAGCATAAGCGCATGGCTCATAAACAAACCAAACAAAAAGACAAGCGAGCCTAAAACGCTGTAATAAAAAATATTTGCATAATACTTTTTCTTTATAACTTCCGCCTGACAAAATCTCGGAAAGGTTGTAAATAAAAATCCTGTAAAAACATTTGTGAAAACTAAAAATATTAATGAATAAACATGAAAATTCAAACTCTCTGTTTGGAGAGTCAAAATATTTTTATAGCTAAGTGCAAAAATCAACATCATTACAAGCGCATTGGTTATGCCTAAAATAAAAAATGGCTGGTGGGGCTGTGATAAAAAATAATTTTCTTTTTTTGTCGGTGTCTGAAACTTCATGAAACTCCTTTATTTGAGTGATTAAACATCACACGTTTGCTGAAACCTCGGCATGTGGAATTACATTAAATAATCCATACCCATTTTTTTACAATACGCATGAAGCATCGCATGTTCGAAGTCATTATTTGTCCAATACTGATAACCAAAAGCATCTTTCCACATGCCGTGCTCTTCCATACACAGATAAAAGAAAACACTCTTATGCCAAGGGGCAAAGCTTTCATAGGCATGTTTAAACATCTCCACCTTTGTTGCATGCGGGTAAGAACTTTTCCCGCTTGCATCTTCAAAAGGCATTTGTGTTATTTTGCTTCTAAATTCTCTGTCTCTTAATTTCTTAATAACCGGCTTTATAAACGTTAATGTTCCAAAACTTACAAGGACAACTTCTTGTGGATTGAATTTTAGTAGGAGTTTTTCATAAACCTCTTGATATTCATCAAGATAGTTTTCATACTCCACAATGGGGTGAAAGTGAAAGCCGACTTTGACCCCTTTATCGGCAAGGTTTCTTGCCGCATGTATTCGCTTCTCAAGCGAGGCTGCAAGGTGTTCCTCATTTTCTATAATGGTTGGAGTGTTGAGCGACCAAGTGCAAAGAATGTTGGAGGGCACGGCATTTTCCATAAAGTATTTTATGTTATCTGATTTTGTTTTAAACTCTAAAAGTACATTTGGATTTTCTTTTGCAAAAAGAAAAAGAGCATCCAAAATTCCCTCACGATTTCCCCACATCAGAGAATCTGAGCTTTGTCCTGTGCCGATGTGGTATGTTTTGTTTTTATCAAGATTGAGATTTTTTAATTTTTGGGCAAATCCGCTGTCAAAAGTGATGGTGTTTTGTTTGTAAAAAGATTGAATAGAGCAGTAGGAACAGTCAAAACCGCAGCTCTCAACGGCATCGAGCGTGAGCAGATTGCAGCATCTTGTTTTTTCGCTTGCAACCGGACAAAGTCCTAAACCAAACCCCTCTTTGCTTTGTGTTTTAAAGGTGTATTTTTGTTCTGTGGCTATGTTTTTGGGTGTAAAGTTTTTGTAGGAATTCGGGGTGTTTCTTAAGGCTTCATACGCTTGTTTTAATCTTGTAAAAACCACTTTTTTTTGTGTATGTTCGGGAAATATTTCTGCCAAACTTTTTTCATTCCACATGCCAAGGTCTCTGGCTATATCTATAATCTGTTTGAGTTCCTGATGCGTAAAGTGTAGCAAAAAGGCTTTTTCTCTTATAAAGTTCTGCTCTTGCGGCGGAAGTTTTTCAAAGAGGGTGTTTTGAATGGAGTTGTTAAATTTTTCTGTATAAGTATTCATGGTGAAATTTTAGCAAAATTAAAAGAAAAACTCAGCAGGTTCAAAATATCTCATTTTATTTTAGATGACAAAATGACATATTTTTTTCAAAGGCAAATATTTTTTTATACTATTTTAAAAAGATACGAAGGCAATTTTATGATTTTAGGAAAATGCCCCTTTTGCAGTGATGGAAACATCGAAGCAAGAGATAGGGAGGTACGAGGCAAAAAAGTAAAGCTGTATGCCTGCACCAACGCTTCTTGGAAAAGCGAAGACGGTGAATTTTACGAACTCACGAAGGATTCCACATGCCGATTTAAAATCTGGCAAAATACTCTGGGCAAATATGGAAAATGGCTCTCCTACAAAGAAGTAAAAGAGTTGCTGAGTGATGAAAGCGTTGAGGTGGAGCTTGTGAGTAAAAAATACGGCAAAAAAATAAATTATACAAAATGGATAACATTAAATGAAGAGTATGGCGTGAGTGTAATATGGGACTAATAATTGGATTAAAATAAAAGAATATATTGACATAGTAGTGTATTATAAGGTATCCTCTATCGTATAACATTAAAACTGTTTATAGATATTAAATAAAGATTCTTCGGTGATGTTGTGCTGTTGGAGTACAGCGTTGCAAGAGAGAACTTGTGAAAAAGCGGTAATAATGTTGGCGGTATGTAAAGACTTGTAATCAGCCTCGTGCAAAAACTTGGCAAAGCGCTGCTTTAGAAGCATTTTAAAGGAAATACGAATTGAATTTACACGATTACGAGATAGGCGAGAAATATAAAAAAAGTGTGGCTTATTTTTCGATGGAGTTTGCTATTCATCAGGCTTTGAAGATTTATTCCGGAGGGTTGGGATTTTTAGCGGGTTCTCACATGCACAGTGCTTATGACCTTAATCAGAATGTAGTTGGGGTTGGAATACTGTGGAGTTATGGGTATTATGACCAAGGACGTGATTCGGACGGAACCTTGCGTGCCGAGTTTATTAGAAAACATTATTATTTTTTGGAAGATTTAAATATTACGATAAAAGTAAAAATTCATTCCGTAGATGTTTATGTCAAAGCATTGTTTTTGCCATCAACTGTTTTTAGCTCCGCTCCGCTTATTCTTTTAACAACGGATATCCCTGAGAATAATTTTCTCGCGCGTACGATTACCCATAAACTTTATGATTTTAACGAAGAAACCCGTATATCTCAAGAGATTGTGCTTGGTATCGGCGGGGTGAAAGTTTTGGAAGCCTTGAAGCACAAAGTAGATATATATCACATGAATGAAGGGCATGCGCTTCCTTTGGTTTATGAGCTTTATTTGCAGTTCAAAGATATGCCGGAGGTTAAAAAAAGAGTTGTTTTTACAACACACACGCCCGAAGATGCGGGGAATGAAGTGCATAATATACATTTACTGTATAAATTTGGTTTTTTTAACGGTTTGAGCATGGATGAAGTGCGTAAGATAACGATGATAGAAGATGATAATTTTGGACTTACCGTGGGGGCTTTAAGGGCTTCAAAAATCTCGAATGCCGTTTCGAAATTTCATGGCGAGGTTGCAAACCGCATGTGGAAAAATACCAAAGGCAAATCTGAAATTATTTATATTACCAATGCGCAAAATCGCCGTTTCTGGACAGACAGAATGATGCTTAATGCCTTTGACTCACATGAAGACTATGAACTCATAGCAAGAAAAAAACATCTTAAGCGACAACTATTTGACATTGTAGCCGACCAGACGGGACAGATGTTTGACCCAGACGTTTTAACTATTGTTTGGGCTAGACGATTCGCAGAATATAAACGCCCAGGACTTTTAAAATATGATTTTGAGCGTTTTAAAAAAATGATAACAAACACAGAATATCCCGTACAAGTTATTTGGGCAGGCAAGCCTTACCCGTTTGACAGCAGTTCCATAAACACTTTTAATGAGCTTATTTTGCTCAGCAGAGAATTTAAAAATATGGCTGTTCTCATCGGGTATGAGCTTAACCTTTCGCGCACTTTGAAAAAAGGAAGTGATGTTTGGCTCAATACGCCCAGAGTTTCAAGAGAAGCGAGCGGAACAAGCGGGATGACGGCCAGCATGAACGGCTCTGTCCACCTCTCCACCAATGATGGCTGGCATCCTGAATTTGCCAAAGACGGGATAAACTCTTTTACAATACCCGAAACAAAACCCTCTTTGTCCATAGAGCAGCAAGATCATGAAGATAACAAAAATCTCATGGATATTTTAGAAAATAAGATTATCCCGCTCTATTACGATGAGCCTAAAAAATGGATAGAAATTGTTAAAAATGCTATGTCGGATGTTATTCCGGCATTTGATTCAGGTCGAATGGTTCACGAATATTACATGAAAATGTATGATATTTAATTCTAAAAATTTATTTTAAAACAAATAGGAGCAAGAATGAAAGCAGTAGTATTAGCAGGTGGATTTGGTACAAGAATTCAGCCCTTGACAAATTCATGTCCAAAGCCGATGTTGCCAATCGTCAATAAGCCGATGATGGAACACACAATGGTGTCCTTAAAAAATCTCGGAATAAAAGATTTTATTATTCTTCTTTATTTTAAGCCTGAGATTATACAAGATTATTTTGGTGATGGCAGCAGTTTGGGTATTAATATTTCTTATATAATTCCGGATGATGATTATGGAACTGCCGGTGCCGTAAAACTTGCACAAGAAGTTATCGGTGATGAAAACTTTATCATTATCAGCGGCGATCTTGTAACAGATTTTGAATTCCAAAAAATATTTGAGTCTCACAAAGAGCGTCACTCAAAATTGACGATAACTTTGACTTCTGTTAAAAATCCTCTTCAATTTGGTGTCGTGATTGCAAATGAAGATGGAAAAATTGAAAAGTTTTTAGAAAAACCGAGCTGGGGAGAGGTTTTTAGCGACACTATCAATACCGGTATTTACATTATAGAGCCGGAAATACTTGATTATATACCTAAAAATACAAATTATGATTTTGCAAAAGATTTGTTTCCGCTTTTAATGAAAAAAGGGATTGATTTAAATGGTTACAGCTTGTCGGGATACTGGAGAGATGTCGGAAATCCCGAGAGTTATAGAGAAGTGTATGATGACATTTTAAACTCCAGAGTGAATTTTCCTTTTTCAGGGATAAAAAAAGTTTTTCCTGATGGAGAGCTTTACGGCGAGCAACAATATGATTTGGACAAGAGTGTTGAAATTCTTGGAAAAGTTGTTTTGGGAGAAAATGTCAAGATTGGAAAAGGGGTTAAACTCAACAACGTCGTTATAGGAAACAACACTGTTATCGGTGATTTTTGTAAAATAAGAAACACGGTAATATGGAATGATTCCGTGATAGAAAACGGGGTTGTTCTCGATAGCTGCGTCATTTGTAACAATACGAGCATAGGAAACAACACACAGGCAAAAGCAGGACTTATTTTAGCAGAGGGTTGTGAAGTCGGACGTTTGGTTTCTATTGATAAAGATATAACAATATGGCCCAATAAACTCATAGATAACGCATCTATTGTAAGCAATAACGTAATATGGGGAAGTAAATACAAAAACTCCATTTTTGAAAATGGTGTTGTCTCTGGAATCAGCAATGTAGAACTCTCTTGTGAAATGACAACAAAACTTGCAGAAGCATTCTCGTCTCAATTGCCGATTGGGAGTAGAATTTATGTGGCAAGAGACTACCATAAAAGTTCAAGAATGCTCAAACGTGCATTTTTAGGAGGCATTTTGGCCTCAGGTGTGAATGTTGTAGATTTGCATACGCTTCCCCCTTCGGTGATGAGATACAACTTAGCAAGCAATGATGAGATTGTAGCCGGAGTTCATTTTCGACAGCATATCGAAGACCCTGCAAGCAGTAAGATTGTATTTTTTAATGAAGACGGTTTAGAGATAAATTCAAGTATGGCTAAAAATATAGAAAAAGCCTTTTTCAAAGAAGAGTTTAGAAGGGTGAATTATAAACAAATCGGTGAGATTATTGAAACACACCATAATGTAAACGAATGTCTGAACTATAAAGAGTTTATAGAAAGCAAAGTGGATAAGGAAGTTCTGAGTAAAAAACAATTTCATATCATTGTAGACCTTATGTTCGGCGGTACGGCAGAAATATTTCCTAAAATTTTAAATGATTTACAAATAAACAACATCGTTCTCAACGCTTATGCGGATGAACGTAAACTCGGAAATATACAAAGTGTGATGAAACGCTCCAAAAAAGAGGTTTCAGCCATTATTAAAAGTCTCAATTTGGATATAGGATTAATGATTTATCCAAATAATCAAAAGCTTACTATTTTAACAGATAAGGGAGAAGCTTTGGAAAAAGAGATGGCACTTTTTGCTATGCTTTATCTCATTAACAAAGAAAAAAAACAAAAGAAACAAAAAGTTCTTTTACCGACGTGGACCCCCGATATTATGGATGCAACATTTGACAATCTTGAAATAGAGCGTGGAAAATCTTCGGAGTTTAAAGCATCAAAATTAAAAGAATATGATTTAATCGCAACGGTGGACGGAAATTTTGCTTTTACGGCATTTACCCTGCATCATGATTCTATGTATGCAGGTTTAAAAATGATTGAGCTTCTTATCAAGCATGATTTGAAACTCTCAGATATAGTAAATCAGATTGAAGATTTTTATTATAGCTATACAAAAGTTCCGTGCGCTCAGGCCCTTAAGGGGACTATGATGCGTAAATTCCTTGAGGATGCAAAAAACAAAGAGTCTTCATCTTTGGATGGCGTGAAGATTTGGACGGATAAACACGACTGGATACTGATGATACCGGATCAGTACGAAGATGCGCTAAATTTATATATACAAGCCAAAAACAGACAAAGCGGTGATGCCCTTCATGATACATATAGAGCAAAAATAGAAGAATGGTCAAAATAACACAATGAGTAAAACTATTAAATTGGCATTTTTGTGGCATATGCATCAACCTGATTACAGAGATGCCGAGGGTATTATGAAAATGCCGTGGGTTTTTCTCCATGCCATCAAAGATTACTACGATATGCCGTGGATACTCACGCAATTTCCACAGATGAAGGCAACATTTAATTTGACTCCGTCTTTGATAGAGCAGTTAAAACTTTACGCGAACCCTTTAGAAAATGATTATTTTTTACAACTCTGGAGCAGGTATCCTTCGGAGCTTTCTTTCGATGAGAAAGAGTGGTTAATAAAAATTTACAAGTCGGCCATTTATAATACGATGATTAAGCCCTTGCCCCGTTTTAATGAGCTTTTTCATCTTCAGACGTATACGGATGATGAGCTCAATGATTTGCAAATACAGTATTTGTTATCTTGGTGCGGTAACTATCTTCGCTTGAATAATGATACGGTAAAGATGTTACTGCAAAAAGAGAGAGATTATTCTTATGAAGATAAGAAATCTTTGCTCCATGCTTTGAGCTCTTTTGTTGGAGAGATTCTTCCGTTTTATAGTTCATTGCTTCAAAAAGGGGCCATTTCTATTTCAACTACCCCTTATTTTCATCCGATTTTGCCCCTTTTGATAAATATGGACAATGTTCAAAAATCAAATATTCATACGAAACCTCCTAAAAATCCACTCTCTTTTAAAGCAGATGCCGTGAAGCACGTGCAACGCGCAATAGTGCTCTATAAAGAAACTTTCGGCGTAGACCCTGTCGGTTTTTGGCCGGCAGAGGGGGCTGTGGATGAGGAAAGTGTCGCAATATATAAAGAAGAAGGAATAGAGTGGATTGCAACGGATGAGGCAATACTCTTTAAATCTTTAGATAATGATACAAAAGCGAATATCTATCAGCCTTATGATATTGACGGGCTTTTTATAGCATTTCGCGACCATGGCCTGAGCGACCTTTTGGGATTTGATTATAGATTTAAACCTGCAGGCAAAGCGGTGGAACACTTTATTTCGAGCATTGAGCCCCTTGCTTCTCCCGATAACGATACAATTTTTATTATTTTAGACGGAGAAAATGCATGGGAATATTATCCTGATAATGCGTATCCGTTTTTTATGCAATTTTATAAAAGATTATCCGAACTTTCTTGGTGTAAAACAGTCTGCATGGACGAGTTGTTAAAAGATGAAAGGGTAGAACTTGATTCTTTGACTCCAGGAAGCTGGATTAATGGTGATTTTTCCACATGGAGTGGGCATGTGGAAAAAAATCGTGCTTGGGAACTTCTTTTTCAAACCCGTAGAGACGTGGATAATTGCACTTATGAAATAAGCCAAGAGAATAAAAAAGAGATAGAAAATAACTTTTTAGCCGCGGAGTGCAGTGATTGGTTCTGGTGGTACGGGGATGACCATTTTACGGAATTTGCCGCGGAATTTGATTCTATTTTTAGAAAACATCTTATAAGTATTTACAATCTTTTGCAAATACAGCCGCCGTCTTATCTTTACGAGTCTATTATTAAGCATAAAAATACAAGTTCTTATATTTTGAAGCCTCAGTCTCCAATTTATCCAAAAATTGACGGAAAAACATCCTCTTTCTTTGAATGGGTCGGCTGTGGTGTTGTTCATGAAAACCGTTCATTTTCAACAATGGATAAAGAAAGAGGACCGGTTGAAAAGATTCGTTATGGACATAATGAGACTATGGTTTATATAGCTTTTGATGGCGATATTGCCAGACTGAGCAAGAAGGGAACGGTTTTGGAGCTTATCATTGAAGAGCTCTCCGAGTCCATTACCCTTGGGTTAGAGACAGAGAAACATCCATCAGGAATAGTTCTTTGTACAGACACGAGTTTCGAGATTGCTTTGCCAAAAACTCTTTTTGCAAAAATACAGACAGTGCATTTACGATTTGAGATTGAGCAAGACGGAAAGATGATTCAAACTTTGCCCGGATTTGAGGCATTGGAGTTGAAATTAAATGAAGACTACAGCAATAGCTGGTTTGTTTAGGAAATGATGATGAACAAAAAAACTACACTCTTATTTGGCATACACATGCACCAACCCGTTGATAATTTTAAAGAGGTGATTACCCATGCTGTCGATGTATGTTATGCCCCGTTTTTCGAAGTGCTAAGCAGACATCCGCAGTTTCGTTTTTCAGTACACTGCAGCGGATGGCTGATGCAGCAGATAGAAAATGATCATCCAAAACTTTTTAAAACAATCGTTGAGCTTGCAGCAAAAGGTTCTATAGAATTTATCAGCGCGGGTTACTACGAGCCGATACTGAGCGTGATTCCTTCGCAAGACAGAGTAGCCCAAATAAGAA
This sequence comes from bacterium, assembly GCA_018822665.1. Classification (GTDB taxonomy): domain Bacteria; phylum Campylobacterota; class Campylobacteria; order Campylobacterales; family Sulfurimonadaceae; genus Sulfurimonas. The sequence continues at coordinate 150,819 of JAHJJX010000021.1, read as the reverse complement.
AACTCAATGATGACATAGAGAAAAAATTTAAACAAAAAGCAAAAGGTTTATGGCTGACGGAGAGAGTTTGGGAATCTTCCCTTATTCCCGACTTATGCAAGTCTGACATACAATATACCGTAGTAGACGACTACCATTTTCAATCAGCAGGTTTTAATGAAGATGTCTTGGACGGGTACTACATGACGGAAGAGGGAGGAAAAAGCATAGCGGTTTTTCCTATTAGCAAGAAACTGCGTTACGCACTCCCTTTTTCAAGCGTCGAGAGCGCTATAAAAGATATAAAATCCTACACAAGAGAAAAAGATTCTGCTGCTATTATCTTTGATGATGCAGAAAAATTTGGGATGTGGCCGGGTACATACAGCTGGGTGTACGAAAAAGCTTGGCTGGAAAATTTTATACAAGCCGTGCTAAAAGATGAAGAAATTGTATGTGAACATTATGGCGCGTACCTTCAAGCGCACAAACCTCGAGGTATTGCCTACTTGCCCAATGTTTCTTATTATGAGATGGGAGAGTGGAGTTTAAGGGCAGATGATGCTTTGAAACTCGAAGCTTTTAAAGAGGAGATGGGTGAAGAGCGTTATAACAAAGATGGAGTGAAATTTCTTAAAGGCGGGATATGGAAAAACTTTTTTGTGAAGTATGAGGAGAGTAATCGAATCCATAAACGGATGTTAGAACTTTCACAAGCAAGAGAGACTGTTCAAAATGAGCAGTTTGATGACAACCTTTATAAACTTCAAACAAACGATTCTTTATGGCACGGAGTTTTTGGCGGGCTCTATCTTCCAAATCTTAGAGACAATGCCTATACGTATCTTATAGCCTGTGAGGCACTTCGCTACGGCAATCAAAATTTGATAATTGCAGACGAGAGTGAGATGGACGGTTATACGAGAGTCAAAGCAGTGACACCTGTGTATATCTTCCGTTTTGACAGTAAAGTCGGCGGGCAACTGACTGAGTTTGATTGTAAACAAAAGTGTTTCAACTGGCAAAATACACTCACAAGACGAAAAGAAGCTTATCATGAAAAGATGCTGAAAATTTCCTCTGAGCAAGAAAATATGCAAGAGAGTCATGCCTTAGACGGGATAGATACTATTCATAATATTGCCCACCATATTGAAGAAGAGGTTAAAGAGGCTCTTGTGTATGATTGGTATTTAAAAAATTCTTTTATAGACCATATAAGCGATAAGTCTATTACTTTGGAGGCTTTTCGCCATTGTAACTTTAAAGAATACGGAGATTTCGTAAATCAGCCGTTTACACATGCCGTCCATGATTCAAAGATTATCTTTCAAAGAGATGGTGGATTATATATTCCTCAAAGACATACGGCCCATCTTACAAAAAGTTATACCCCTCAAAATGAGGGTCTTGATTTTGTTATTGATTTTAATACGGAGCTTGATTACTTTTTTAACTATGCGCTTGAATTGAATCTTCATTTTGCAGAGTATGAAAAAGTGACGCTTAATGATGAAACGATTTCTCAGGGCGGTAAAAAAGAGAAAACAAGGCGGATAGAAATTAAGGATGGATATTTGAATAAAAAAATTACCCTAAGCGTGAATGCTCAAGTTGATATATTATATTATCCTCTTAAAACTGTTTCACAAAGTGAACAAGGGTATGATTTGACAATACAGGGCTTAAGCATCGCCTTAGTACTTCCATTTACGAAAAGCTTTCAATTAGAGGGCTCAATAAAGGTAACAGATGTCTGAAATACGTTATAACCGACTAGAAGATAATTATGTTATTATCGCTCCCGAGCGGCTTCATCGACCCGATTATATGTCATGGAGCAAGGAAGAACAAAGTGTGACTTCGTGCCCTTTTTGTGAAGGAAATGAAGAGATGACTCCGTCTGAAATATATGCGATAAGAGAAAATGGCAGTTTTGCTGATGAAAAAGGGTGGTCTGCGAGAGTTGTGCCGAATCTTTATAAGGCAGTTCAAATAGAAGCCCCTTATCTCTTAAAAAGCATTGGGGCAAATAAAGTATGGGAAGGGTTTGGTGCGCATGAGATAATCATAGACACTCCCGAGCATTTAAATTCTTTGTCGAAGTGGTCACAAAAAACTTTTTTTCATTGGTTTAAAACTATACAAGCAAGAACCCAAGACCTCAAAAAAGATGAGAGAATAGCGTATATCTCCGTTTTTAAAAATCACGGTCCGTCCGCCGGTGCAACACAGCCTCATCCGCACACCCAACTTATAGGGCTTCCGATGGTTCCAAGAGAAATCGTCCGAAAATATGAGAGAATGTACAGCTATTATATGAATAGCGGAAATATCCTTATGGATGAAATACTGGAAGAGGAAAAGCGTGATAAAAAAAGAATCGTGATAAAAACGGAGTCATTTATAGCTTTTTGTCCGTTTGCGAGTGAATATCCATTTGAAGTGATGATTGCGAGTGATAAAATTTCATCAGAGCTAGAAACAATCCGAGATACCCAGATAAAAGAATTATCAGCCCTTTTGCAAGAGCTTTTTATAAAAATGGAGAGAGAACTTGGAAATTTTGACTTCAATATGAGCATTTGCGTAGCTCCGATGAAAAAACATTTTGACGTAGATGTGACATGCAGATTTACTATCCGCATCATGCCGCGCATCTACAGACATGGCGGATTTGAACTTTCCACTTCAACTATGATAAATCCGATAGAACCTGAGAAAAGTGCAAAACTATTAAGAGGTGTATATGATGAATATTGAAAAAAAACAACAAGTTCTTTTTGTGTCAAGTGAAGTGTATCCATTTGCAAAAAGCGGCGGTTTAGCGGATGTTTCATACGGTTTCCCTAGGGCTATGTCCCCCTTCTTTGATGTTGAAATTATCATGCCGATGTACAAATCCATAGATAAAAAAAAGTTTGGGATCAAACCGATAAAACTTTCCTTTAAAATTGAACTTGGCAAAAAAAAGTATGAAGTAGAATTGTTTGCCACCATATACAATGGGATGAAATGCTATTTTGTAGAAAGTAAAATCTTATCGAATAAAAAATATCTTTACGGTACGCCTGAGAGCGGATATAAAGATAACGACCTTCGATTTGGGCTTTTTTCCAAGGCTGTTGTGGAATTTTCCAAACAGCATAAAAAATATGATTTGCTCCACCTGAATGATTGGCAAAGTGCTTTATGCGCACTTTTTGTAAAAGAGGACGCGAGTCTACAAACTAAAACACTCTACACCATTCACAATATGGCGTATCAAGGTGTATTCGGCAAAGAGACTTTGGATAAACTCGGACTTTCTTCCGCTTATTTTGACATGGATGCTTTAGAGTATTACGGGGATATCAATTATATGAAAGCCGGAATAGTATATGCGGATGCTATTACGACGGTGAGCCCCAATTATGCAAAAGAGATACTTACTCCGGAGTTTGGATGCGGTCTTGACGGATTTTTAGTGAAGCATCAAAATAAGCTTGTGGGTATATTAAACGGTCTTGATTTATCCCATTTTTCCCCGGCAAGCGATTCTGCTCTTGTGCAAAACTATGACACTCAAAACTATGATAAAAAACTCAACAATAAAATTGCATACTTAAAAGAGACGGGACTGGAAAATGATGCCTTAGCTCTCTTTGTTTTTGTTGGCCGTTTCACATGGCAAAAAGGGATTGAGATGCTCGTTGAGGCATTGGATGCACTGGAGAATCAAAATTTTAATATTGCGATACTGGGCGATGGAGAGTCTAAATATAAACAGCAGATAAAAGAGATAAGCAAAAAACGCAAAAATATAAATCTTTTTTTTGGTTATGATGAAGAACTTTCCCACCGAATGTACGGCTCAGCCGATTTTTTAATTATGCCGTCTCTGTTTGAGCCATGCGGACTCAATCAGTTGATTGCTATGAACTACGGAACTCTGCCTATTGTCAGTTCGGTAGGGGGGTTAAAAGACAGCGTTTATTCTCTAAGTGATTTTGGCTTAAATGATGGATACGGACTCGGTATTTGCTTTGATGTAAAAACTCCACATGCCTTGCAAGATGCCATGCAAAAAGCTCTGGACCTTTATGAAGAGAAAGAAAAATTTAAAGAGATAAATCAACATAACATGCAGTGTGATTTTTCTTGGAAGCACGGTTCCCATGCGTATGCATCTCTTTATAACTATCTTTTAGATAGTATGGAATGAAACAGATTATAAGTAGGAGGGAGATAAATTTATGGATAAATTGAAAATTCTTATTGTTGCATCCGAGGTTGTTCCATTTGCTAAAACGGGTGGTTTGGCGGATGTCGCAGGTGCTTTGCCAAAAGCACTCAGAGCCTTGGGACATGATGTTTTGGTTGTGATGCCGAGATATTATATGGTAGATAAACAAAAATACAATCTTCAAGCTCTCGAGGGTGCCTTAGGTGTCGATATGGGACGTAACGGAGAAACATGGGGTTTGGTTTTAGAAGGTGTCTTGCCAAATTCTGATGTGCCGGTTTATTTTATAGAGCATGAAGGTTATTTTGGAAGAAAAGAGCTTTACGATGAAGGGGGTTATGGATATATTGATAATGCCGAGCGATTTATTTTTTTCTCAAAAGCTGCACTTCAACTCAGTAAAAAACTTCATTTTCAAGCAGATATCATTCATGCTAATGACTGGCATAGTGCGATTATTCCACTACTTTTAAATACAAAGTACGCAAATGACCCTCATTTTAAAGATACAGCTTCAGTTTTGACAATACACAACCTTCAGCATCAAGGACGTTTTAGTAAAGACGTGATGGAACTTTTAGGAATAGGGTGGGAGAGTTTTAACACGTATGAACTAGAAGACTTTGATGGGGTAAATCTGCTTAAGGGCGGCGTTGTTCATGCAGATGCGATAACAACAGTGAGTCCAAAATATGCCCAAGAGATAAGAACTCCAGAGTTTGACTGGGGACTTAAAGATGTTTTAAATGCACATGCACATAAACTCTACGGTATCTTAAACGGGGTTGATTATGAGGAATGGAGCCCTTGCAATGACCCTTTTATCGCAAAAAACTATGATGTTGATGCAATGTCAGGCAAAAAAGTTTGTAAGGAGGAATTGCAAAAATTCTTTAATCTTCCTGTACGCGAGGATGTCCCCGTCATCGGTTTTGTGGGGCGTCTTGCAGATCAAAAAGGGATATCTTTAATAGCGCATGAAATCTGGAAGTTAATGCGCTTGGATGTTCAAGTCGTTTTGCTGGGTGCGGGAGAAAAATGGGCTGAAGGCTTTTTTAGCCATGTATCAGAAATTTATAAAGATAAATTCGGCTCTTATATAGGATACAGAAACGACCTCGCTCATCAGATTGAAGCCGGGAGTGACTTTTTTCTGATGCCGTCTCTTTTTGAGCCATGCGGACTCAATCAGATATATTCTTTGAGTTATGGAACCTTGCCGATAGTGAGAGCGACAGGAGGACTTGACGATACGATTGAAAATTTTGATGCATCGAATAATTCCGGAACAGGATTTAAGTTTTACGATGCTTCGCCCGAAGCACTTTATGGAACAATTTCTTGGGCTATCGACACTTGGTACAACAATAAAGACGCTATAAGGCAGCTGGTACATAATGGGATGAAAAAACATTTTGGATGGGATGATACAGCCAAAATTTATGAAGGCGTTTATTATCAGGCGCAACAACACAGGCACAAAAATTAAAAGGCAACCTATGAAGCAAGCTATACATTATGATGTGACAAGATTTACCGAGTATGATATTCATCTTTTCTTAGAAGGAAATCATGTAAAGCTTTATGAAAAATTTGGATCACATTTCATGAAAAGAGGCAATAAAAAAGGTGCCTACTTTAGTGTGTGGGCTCCTAATGCCAAAAGTGTTTCAGTTTGTGGCGATTTTAATAACTACGACAAAGATTTGCACCCATTAAAACTGCGCGAAGATAATTCTGGTATTTGGGAATGTTTCATTGAAAATATAGAAAAAGGATTGACATACAAATATCACATCGCCTCCAACTTTCATGAAATCGTACATGAAAAAAGTGATCCCTTTTCTTTTTATAGTGAAAAGCCTTCAAATTCCGCTTCACGTGTTTGGGATATAAGTGATTACAAGTGGAAGGATAAAAAATGGATGAAAAACCGTTTTCAAAACAATGCTCATGATGCCCCTATAAATATTTATGAAGTTCATCTTGGCTCATGGCGCAGAAAAGAAGATGAGAATAACGGCTATTTGAGTTATAAAGAGATGGCGGATGAATTGGTTCCTTATCTTCTTGAAATGAATTATACCCATGTTGAATTTATGCCCTTTACCGAGTACCCCTATTATGGCTCATGGGGATATCAGGTTGTGGGTTATTTCGCAGCAACTGCACGTTTTGGAGAGCCTCAGGATTTAATGTACCTTATCGATGCTTTACATCAAAGCGGGATAGGTGTGATTATGGATTGGGTGCCTTCGCATTTTGCCGTAGATATGCATGGGCTCATCAATTTTGACGGTACGGCACTTTATGAACATGCAAACCCAAAACAAGGGTTCCATCCGGAATGGGGCAGTATCATTTTTAATTACGGAAGAAATGAAGTGCGAGCTTTTTTAATAAGTTCCGCAATGTTCTGGCTGGAAAAATATCATCTTGACGGAATCAGAGTAGATGCAGTAGCTTCTATGCTTCATCTTGATTATGCTCGTGAAGAGGGTGAATGGATTCCAAATGAGAACGGAGGCAATGAAAACCTCGAAGCAGCTCATTTTTTACGTCAACTTAACCATGCAGCCTACGGAGCACATCCGGATATTTTAATGATAGCCGAAGAATCGACAGCTTGGCCTATGGTAACGCGTTCTACGGATGTCGGAGGTTTGGGCTTTGGTTTTAAATGGAATATGGGATGGATGCACGATTCTTTAAAATATTTCAGTTTTGATCCCATCCACCGACAGCACCACCATAAACAGCTTACATTCAGTATGTGGTACGCCTATGATGAAAACTTTATGCTTCCCTTGAGCCATGATGAAGTGGTTCACATCAAAGGTTCCCTCATCAATAAAATGCCCGGAACAGATGAAGAGAAGTTTTCTAACCTTAGAGCTTTATTTAGCTATATGATAGCCCATCCCGGAAAAAAACTTCTTTTTATGGGAGGAGAATTTGCTCAATATGGAGAGTGGAATTACAAGCAGAGTTTAGATTGGCATTTATTGGAACAGCCGCTACATAAAAAATTGCAACTCATGGTTTCAGATATTAATGGACTGTACCGCCAACATAAAGCATTGCACCAATATGACGAAAAAAGAGAAGGTTTTGAGTGGATAAATGATGGAGATTATCAACATAATTGCATCAGTTTTTTACGTAAAAGCGATAATAGCGAAGAAACTATCCTTGTCGTGTGTAATTTATCCAATCAAGAATTAAGTCATTATCGTGTCGGCGTTCCTGCGCTTGGCATGTGGAAAGAAATATTTAATTCACAATCCCAATATTACGGCGGATGTAACATCGGAAACACAGGACCCTTAAGAGCGGAAGCTTTATCGGTGGATACGCAAGAGTTTTCCCTTTCAATGACATTGCCTCCATTAGGGGTGCTTTTATTTAAAAAATTGAAATGATGTGTATATAAAATAGTTTAATTAAGATAAAAACAGATAATTTAGTCCTCTTAATAAAAATTTTACATTTATTTGAGTACAATACGCGTCCGCTTTGCTGTGTTAACAAAAAAAACGTAGAGTGTTTTTATCTTTATAAGCATATAAAGATAAAAGTATTGGCAATGTATAGACTGCCTAAGCGCAGCAAAGATATAAAAATAGGAGCTTTCTATGAAAGTACGTGCTTCAGTAAAGAAGATGTGTGATGATTGTAAAGTTGTCAAGCGAAAAGGCATTGTAAGAGTAATCTGCAAAGTTAAAAAACATAAACAGAGACAAGGATAATCATGGCTCGTATTTCTGGTGTTGATTTACCTAAAAAGAAAAGAATAGAGTACGGTCTAACGTACATATATGGTGTTGGTTTATATGCTTCTCGTCAAATTCTTGACGCTACAGGTATAGACTACAATAAAAGAGTTTATGAACTCAATGAAGATGATGTAGCAGCAATTACAAATGAAATCCGTGCTAACCATATGGTTGAGGGTGATTTACGTAAAAAAGTTGCTATGGATATTAAGGCACTTATGGATTTAGGTTCATACCGTGGTCTACGTCACCGTCGTGGTCTTCCATGTCGTGGTCAAAAAACTAAGACAAATGCGCGTACCCGTAAAGGTAAACGCAAAACTGTCGGCGCAGCGTAAGGATTAGCAGATGGCAAAGAGAAAAGCTGTAAGAAAAAAAGTAATTAAAAAGAATATTGCTCGTGGTGTTGTACATATTTCCGCATCATTTAACAATACGCTTGTAACAATTACTGATGAGATGGGTAACATGATTGCTTGGAGTTCTGCCGGGAGTTTAGGCTTCAAAGGTAGCAAAAAATCCACTCCGTTCGCAGCGCAAGCAGCGGTTGAAGATGCGATAGCAAAAGCTCAAGTACATGGTATAAAAGAACTTGGTATTAAAGTTCAAGGTCCTGGTTCAGGTCGTGAGACTGCAACTAAAGCAGTAGGTGGAATCGAAGGTATCCGTGTTACATTTATGAAAGATGTTACACCATTACCACACAACGGTTGTCGCGCACCTAAGCGTCGTAGAGTTTAAGGAGATTACTGATGGCAAGATATAGAGGTCCAGTAGAAAAAATCGAAAGAAGATTTGGTGTTAGCCTTAACCTTAAAGGTGAGCGTCGTTTAGCAGGAAAATCTGCATTAGATAAACGTCCATATGCTCCAGGTCAACATGGCCAGCGTCGTAAAAAAGTATCTGAATACGGTTTACAGTTAAATGAAAAGCAAAAAGCGAAATTCATGTATGGTGTTTCTGAAAAACAATTCCGTGCATTATTCGTTGAAGCTAAGCGTCTTGATGGAAATACAGGTACAAACCTTATTAACTTGATTGAGCAAAGACTAGACAATGTTGTTTACCGCATGGGATTCGCTTCAACTCGTCGTTTTGCACGTCAATTAGTTACACATGGTCACTTACTTGTAGATGGAAAGAAAGTTGATATTCCGTCATACCGTGTAAAACCTGGTCAAAAAATAGAAGTTCGTGAAAGTAGTAAAAAGAATAATCAAATTGTTCGTGCTATTGAGTTAACTAGCCAAACTGGTATCGCTCCATGGGTTGATATTGATTCTGAAAAAGTATTTGGTATTTTCACTCGTTTACCAGAGCGTGAAGAGGTTATTATTCCAGTTGAAGAACGTTTAATCGTTGAACTTTACTCGAAATAATCATTAAAATAAAGGGCGTTTGAGAATGAAAAAAATTAAAACTACTCCGCTTGCTCCTCAAGAATTTGAGGTAGAACAGATTAGTGAGAATGAAGCTAATATTATTGCATTTCCTTTTGAAACAGGATTTGCAATCTCTTTAGCTCATCCACTTCGTCGTTTCTTGTTAAGCAGCTCTGTTGGTTATGCTCCAATAGCTATAAAAATTGAGGGTGCTAAGCATGAGTTTGACTCTGTGCGTGGTATGCTTGAAGATATTTCAGACTTTATATTAAATCTTAAAGATATTCGTTTTAAGTTAGAAAATGGAGCAACGGAAGCTGAAGTGCACTATAGCTTTGCCGGTCCTTGTGAAGTTAGAGGTGCAGACCTTAGTAATGATGAAGTAGTAGTAGTAACTCCTAATACGCATCTTGCAACTTTAAATGAAGATTCTATACTTAAATTTACAATTAAGTTGGCTCAAGGTATCGGATACGTACCAAGTGAAGAGACTTACGAAGAAGTAGGAGATGGATATATAGCACTAGATGCTTATTTCACTCCTGTTCGCAGTGCAACATATAAGATTGAAAATGTTCTTGTAGAAGACAATCCAAACTTTGAGAGAGTGATTTTAAATATTAGAACTGATGGACAAATTACTCCATTAGATGCATTTAAAAATTCTCTAGAAACTATGTATGCTCAATTAGCAGTATTTAACTCTGAAATCAGTATAAAAGCTCCAATGGCTATCGAGCGTGTTGAAGAAAATCCTGACCTTAAAAAGTTAACAACGCATATTGATAGTTTAGGATTAAGCGCTCGTAGTTTTAACTGCCTTGACCGCTCAAATATTAAACTCATAGGTGAAATAACATTGATGAGTCATAATGATTTGAAAAATGTTAAAAATCTTGGTAAAAAATCATACGATGAGATCGTAGACAAAGTGCAAGAGTTCGGTTTTGCAGTTGGTGCTGATCTTGCAGATGATGTTATTAGTGCATTAAAAAAGAAAATAGAAGCTAAAGAAGCTTAATAGAGGAATAAGAGATGAGACATCGTCATGGATACCGTAAACTAGGTCGTACAAGTTCACATCGTGCAGCTTTACTTAAGAACCTAAGTATTTCGTTAATTGAACATGGTAAAATTGAAACTACTATTGAAAAAGCAAAAGAACTTCGTTCTTACATAGAGAAACTAATTACAGTTGCTGGTAAGAATGATTCAAATGCTCACAAAGCAGTTTTTGCGGCGCTTCAAAGTAAAGAAGCAACTAAAACTCTCGTTAATGAGATAGCTCCTAAGTACGTTGATCGTGCAGGCGGGTATACTAGAATTAACAGAACTCGTATTCGCCGTGGTGACGCTACTACTATGGCATTTATTGAATTAGTATAATTTAATAAATCTTTTTTTGGGCACTTGCCCAAAATCTTCAAAATCCCTCAAATTTATTTCCACATGCCAAAGTATTTGAGCATGAATTATTATAATTAATTAGGATTGGTATAATGAGTAATTTCGCATTTGGAACATATAGAATCAGTGATTATAATCTACAACATATTGAAGCACTAAAACAAGCTATAAGCTCAGGCATAAGTATGATTGATACTTCTACCAATTATATGGATGGCGGGGCTGAGAGGGCTGTCGCACTTGCTTTAAATGAATTTGCTTCAGATATAACTTCAAAAATACAGATAGTGAGTAAATTCGGCTATATTCAGGGCACTAATTTGCAAAAACACAAAAAAACCCCTTTTGAAGAAGTTGTTCAATACAGTGAAAGTTGTTTTCACAGTATTTCAAAGTCATTTTTAAAAGAGCAGCTGAGTGAAAGTTTATCACGATTGCACATGAAGACTCTGGATTGTTATTTAATACACAATCCTGAATATTATTTATTGGATGCAATAAATAGGGGAATCAGCAAAGATGAAAGACTCGATGAAATGTATAAAAGAATTTATAATGCCTTTGTCGGATTGGAAGAAGAGGTTAAAATCGGGAGAATAAAATCTTATGGTATCAGCTCAAATAGTTTCTCAAAACCCGCCAATAATGAAGAATATTTGCCATACGAAGATTTAGTTACCTTAGCTTCGAGTGCAGCATTACAAGCCGGTAATTCAATGCATCATTTTACAACGATACAGCTTCCTATTAATCTTTTAGAGAGAGAAGGCTTAAAATGTGCATCTTGGGCTAAAAAAAATGGATTAAGAGTTTTAGTGAATCGACCTCTCAATGCAATGCATAATAATCTTATGTACCGTTTAGCTGACTGCGATGAGAGCAGAGAGTATTATCGTTATTTAAACGAGTTGATGGAGCTGAGTGAAAATGAAATTATGATGCCGCTATATAATTTCCTCGAACAATTGGATGCCAATAAACATAAATTTGGATGGATAGGAGATTATGACTCGTTTTTATATTCTCACATGATTCCCCATATTAAAAAAACTTTGGTAGCCATGGATGAAAAGTATAGAGAACTTATGCTTGATACCATAGATATTTTTTTGCAAGAGTATAGAAAAATGGTAGAATATGAGTGCTCAAAAAAAAGTAGAATTATTTTAAAAGATTTTTTTGAAGATTGCCCTGCAACAATGCAGGAATGTGCAATTAACTTTTTAAAGAAAAATAATAATATAGATTATGTTCTTGTGGGAATGAGAAAGCCATCGTATGTAAGTGAAATTCTTTCTTTATAAGCCTAAAAGGAAAAAGCTACTTATAATTTTTATTGCTTGTTAAGCGATTTTGTCATATTTTATGACACCAATATTTTAAAGGATAATAAATGATTCCATTTAGTGACGAAGAGTTAATGCATCCAGTCAAAAGCGTAATAGATAAGGTGCGCCCTTCTTTGGCTTTGGATGGAGGGGATATAGATTTCATTACAGTGAAAAATGGAAATGTCTATGTCCAGCTAAAGGGTGCTTGCATAGGATGTTCAAGCAGTGGAAGTACTCTGAAATATGGAGTAGAGAGACAGTTGAGGATGGATATTCACCCAGAATTATCTGTTGTAAATGTGCCTGTTGGTATGGAAAATGATATAGACAGCCTATGAAGAGTAATAGAGACAAATGAGTAATATAAGTAAATATAAAACATTAACACAAGCAAAAGACAGTTTTTCAAAAGCAGATTTTAAAAATGCATTGGAACAATTTGCTACGGTGTTGCAAAACTATCCAAACTCAAAAGAAGCTTATAACGGTGTAATACTTTCTGAAATGGCAATGAGCGGTGAAAGTGGTGCCGAAGCTTTATTTGATTACTATGAAGTCTTGCGTGAAGAAGACACAGACTCTGCTGATAACATCATGAGCGATATTTTGCAAAATATGGATGGCTCGCTCGAACAATTAAATGAAATATTTATAGAGCCGCTTCGTGATAGATTAGAATTTGAAGACGGGATACTTTATCAAGATTTTAAAAGTATTATAGACAGCGGGGAAAGTTTTAAAGAAACCTTTGAAAATATAATGTTTTCAACACGTGTAATTATTACAAAAAAAGAAGATTTTATAGATTTTTTAGAAAATTTGATTGAAAATGGATTTCGTGAAATGGCATTAAGTTATTTAGAAAATGCACTTACATCGTACCCGAATGATAATTTACTGAGGAAATTACTAAAAAAATTAGCTAAAGGCAAAGTAATTGAAAATTGAATTACCGAATCAAGATTTTTTATATGTGAGTGAAAATTCGAATGAGTGTGACAGTGAAACTGCTTTTGTTCTCACAACTCAAAATGAAAAATATCTTCAAAATGCAAAAGACAAGAATGCCCATTCAATCATTAAAATAGCAGATATTGCAAAACTTTTTGGAGTGAATGAAATAAAAATTGTTGGGATTACCGGTACAAACGGAAAAACTACAACCGCAAGTGCAATTTACTCATTTTTATTGGATTTAGGTTATAAAGTAGCTATGCAGGGCACGCGCGGCTTTTTTATGAATGATGAAGTTATCGAAGGGAAAACACTTACAACACCCTCTGTTTTAAATACATATAAGCATATATATCAAGCGGTTGACGCAGGGTGTGAATTTTTTATTATGGAAGTAAGTTCGCATGCAATAGTTCAAAAGAGGATAGAAGGTCTTGATTTTGAGCTTAAAATATTAACAAATATAACGCAGGACCATTTAGATTATCATAAAACCTTAGAAGAATACAGAGCGGTTAAAAATAGTTTTTTTCAAGATGATGGTAAAAAACTTATTAACAAAGATGAAAAAAATGCCTCTTTCAAAATAAAAAATACTTTTACATACGGCATTGAAAACCCATCAACCTACAAACTTATGGCATATTCATTAAATGAGGCTTCAAGCGGAATAATCCAGCATTTTTCACAGATAGTTTCCTTTACTTCCTCTTTGCACGGATTTTTCAATCTTTATAACTTGATGGCTGCCTTTGGAGCAACACATATTCTGACCTCTAAAAGCGTAGAGCAAATTGGTGAAGTTATGGAAAATTTTGCAGGAGTAAGCGGAAGGATGGAGCAGGTGTCCGTTGCCCCAAATGTTATTGTGGATTTTGCCCATACACCCGATGGGATGCATCAAGTGCTCAACTCATTAAAAGAAAAAGAGTTGTTGGTTGTTTTTGGTGCAGGCGGAGATAGAGACAAGTCGAAAAGGCCTATAATGGGGCGAATCGCAGCCGGACTTGCAAAGAAAATATACATCACAAGCGATAACCCTAGAAATGAGGATCCTGATTTAATTATTCAAGATATACTCGAAGGTATAGAAGATAAAAGTAACGTCACGATAGAATTAAATAGAAAAAAAGCGATTCGTATGGCGCTTGATGACCAAGAGGGTGATGAAGTGGTTGTCATACTTGGAAAAGGGGACGAAGCTTATCAGATAATTTATGATAAAAAATTCCCTTTTGATGATAGAGAAGTTGTAAGAGAGTTTTTAAATATTCAACAATAAATGCAAAAGTTTTTTGCATTTATTCCACATGCCAAGATAAGAAGAGTTCTAATTCACCGTATATGTTTTTGTTATCGGAGCGATTGGGCTGCTTGTGTTTGTTTCTTTAAATACGGTTGCCGTTATGTTCGTATCTCCAACATAAATAGTAATACTTGCAATATTATCAGCGATACTTATCGTGGCTCCGTTATTTGCAGTCCATACAATATTTTTAACGAGCGTTATATTTGTTTCGTTGTTGTCAAAATTCCCTTTTGCTTCTAAAGGAAAGACACCTGTTGTGTTTATATCCGCTGATGAAATGAAAAATGAAGTTAATTTATGTACGGTAAGTGCTTGCGTGTCTTGAAAGTCTGCATAACTTATGCTGACGTTTGATTCTCCGCCGTTTGCAACTGCTTCAACAGCTCCACCTAACATGCTCACTACATTATAATTTGAATTCGTCCAATTAACTTTAGTAGTTGCATCTGCACTCGTACCATCAGTGTATTGTGCACTCGCTGTTAAGTTTATGAAAGCATCCGTAGAGCGAATTGTTGGATTTGTCTGGTCGATGCTTATGGAACTTACATCTGCAGTTATTGGAGTTTCTGTATTATCTCCGCATGCGATAAAGAAAAAAGCTGTTAAAAGTAAAAAAGAAGTTTTAAATAAATTCATGTTTGTTCCTAAAATCTTACATTAAAGCCAATATAGGCTACATTTACGTTGGATTCATAGCTTATTTTTTCCGCTATCGTGTCCACACCTTCATACGTGAGATATTTATAATCGTATCCGACTTCAAAATCAAAATGTTCATTGAGAGGTATGAAGAAACCTGCACCTAGGTTAAAGGAGCTGTAATTGATTGTTTTTTGAATTGCTCTTTCAACATTTAAAAAACCTGCACCAAACCCAGCTTTAAAAAATGGATTTATCATAATATCAAAATCCAAAGCTTTAACAAGTTCTACATTAAATCCATATTTTTCCTTATCATTAGCGGAAAATATTTTTGAGTTATTCTCTATGTATTCCAATGAAAATTCTATCGCGTAAGCATCCCTATCGCCATAACCTACTTTGAGTTTAGCCATTTGTGCTGAACTGACCGCATCAATTCCATTGGTATAGTCCTCGTTTAAGAATCCGTAACTTGAGCCAATGTATACCTTTGCATCGGAGTATAAAGAACTTATAAGAAGTAAAAAGAGTATGATTTTTTTCAATGTAAAAGTATTCCTATCATTTTTAGTATGGCGGCAATTATACCTAAAAAGTTGCAAATCAAAATATATATAATGACTTAAATATTCAAACTTCTTTTTTCCAATTAGATAATCAAGATATATTTTTGATATAATTGCGTCAAAAATTTAAGGATGATTTTATGGGAATCCCTCAACCAGCATTTTATATATTTAAATGTGAGCAATCAGCTCCTCCAGGTATGCCAAAACCATCATGTGTTACCCCGCAAACACAAGACCTGTTCCAGTATTTGGCACAGTGCCTTATGAAAGAGGGAATTATGGGAACAGTTCAGCCGATTCGTACTTCATGTATGAACCGTTGTAGCGCAGGTCCGATTATGTTAGTGGAGCCAGGGCATACAATGTATGCCGGACTTACAAAAGAAAAAATTGATAGAATAGTTGCTGAACATATTATTGGTGGAAATGTAGTTGAAGAGTATGTTATAAACTCTGAATTATGGGATGCTCCGATATCTCCAGCAGATATGAAAAAGCAGATGGGAAGATAGATGACTTTAGATATGTTGTACAGCAAAATACATCGTGCTACGGTAACGGATGCCAATTTAAATTATGTTGGTTCGATTACTATAGATGAAGAGCTGATGGAAGCTGCAAAGATGAGAGTTGGACAAAAAGTTGAAATCTTAAACGTAAATAACGGTGAAAGATTTTCAACATACGTGATTTTGGGCGAAAGAGGCAAAAGAGATATTTGTTTAAATGGAGCTGCTGCGAGAAAAGTTCATAAAGGCGATAAAGTTATCATTGTAGCATATGCTACGTATGACGAAAAAGAACTTGAGACGTATAAGCCAAAAGTTGTTATTTTGGATGATAATAACGATATAGATTATGTAGCAGAGAATATCTAAAAATGTTTGGTAACCTTGGAGATATGAGTAAAATGCTTGAAGGTATGCAGGAAAATGCCCAAAAGCTTCAGACCGAACTGGAATCTAAAACTTTTAATGTTAAAAGTGGCGGCGGAATGGTTGAAGTAAGCATGAACGGCAAAGGTGAAGTAATCGACATCAGTATTGATGATTCCCTTATGAATGACAAAGAATCGCTTCAAATTTTACTTATAGGTGCTATGAATGATGCCTATGCAATGGTTGAGACAAATAAGCAAAATAGCACCTTGGGCATGCTGGGCGGTTTAGGTGGAAACCCGTTTGGAGTAAAATAGGTGTTTCGCCTATTTTTAGCTTTAAATCTTCTCTTTTTAAACGTATATGCCTGTAAGGGCGGTTATGATTCTTGCAAGCAAAAACTTCTAGACTCCAATAGTATAATCAACCAAACGCTTCAGCTCCCAATCACTAAAAATCAGCGACTTGTTTTTACTCACATAACTCCACATGCCAAGATACTCAAGCATGACCCTTTTTTATCTCTGTATTTGCTAGAAGATAAAAAAGGGTTTAAATACCCCTTTACGTTTAACAATCATTTATCATCCGGATACGCTTCAGTAAACTATACGATAGCAATAGAAGGGAAAATAGTAAAAAAACAAATTGGGTTAAATAATTTTGCATCTTTTAATGAAGCACTCTACGCCCCAAGCATACTTACAAACAGCTGCTGTGCGTTGGAAGGGATAGTGACTCCGGCGGGAATAATACAAAAAGAATATGTACAAAGATTCCTTCAGGCAAAGGAGATGGATTATGCAGATATTGGCATCAGAGTCAATGATGTAAACTCTTTTGTCCAAGTTAGCAACACGGATCCTTTCATGAGAGATAACCCTTTTAAAAAAGATGACTGCATTTTGGAATTGAACTCTCAAAAGGTAAAAGACAGTGCTGCGTTTATGATGGATCTATTATTTAGTAAAATTGGTACAAATCAAAAAGTTAAAATCAAGCGCGGAGCCAAAGTATTGGAATTGAATGTTCTAAGTAGAAAAAGATACGGAGGCGGATTTGTAAGTGATACTTTTTTAGAACAAAAAGGTATTTATTTTGATAAAGATTTAGTTATCGTCAATTACATGAACGAAGATGCAGATTATGGCCTCAAAGTGGGGGATAAACTGCTTCAGATAAACGGTAAAACAGTTAAAAATCAACGAGAAATAATGAATACAATGAGTAGTTTTAAAGATTCTTCCTCTTTGTTATTTGAGAGAGATAGTTTTCAGTTTTTTGTACAAATTAATTAGATAAAATTCTGCATGCAAAACTTTGAAATTTTTTTACTCAATAATTTACCGATATCCAAAAGTATTCATCCGACGTACGAGAAAGCATTACAGGCTATGCTGGAAGCCGGAGGAAAGAGATTTCGTCCGGCACTTTTGCTTGGGGTGGTGAAATCGTACAACACGCTTATGTTGGATGCCGCTATGCATGCCGCGTATGCCATTGAACTCTTGCATACTTATTCCCTTATCCATGATGATTTGCCGGCAATGGATGACTCAGACCTGCGCAGGGGAAATCCAACGCTACATGTACGGTTCGATGAAGTAACGGCTATTTTAGTCGGCGATGCATTAAATACTTTCTCTTTTGAGGTATTGAGCAAGGCTCCGTTTTCAGATTATATAAGGGTAAAACTTATTCAGGAACTTGCTGTGAATGGCGGCTTAAATGGGATGGTTTTGGGTCAGGCGATAGATTGTCACTTTGAGAATAAACCGCTTAGCATAGAAGATGTGAAAATTTTACATACAAATAAAACTGCGAAGCTTATTGCAGCTTCGCTTAAAATGGGTGCGATAATTATCGGAAAAGAAGATTTAGGTGAGAAACTTTATGACTTTGGAATAAAGCTTGGTTTATTATTTCAAATTCAAGATGATATTTTGGATGTTACTCAAAGTTCACAAGAAGCAGGTAAAACTACAAATAATGATGAAGCAAAAAACAGCTTTGTTACCCTTTTGGGGCTTGAAAAAGCCAGAGATGAGGCAAATGCATTAGCCGATAATCTCTTGCAAGAATTAAACAGTTTTGATGATAATTTAAAAAATGAACTCTCCCCACTACTTATTCAGTATATAAATAGACACAAATAAATTAAACAAAGGTAATAAATGAGCAATCAAATGCGTCAAAAAATGGCAAACACAATCAGGTTCTTAGCAGCAGATATGGTTCAGGCGGCAAACTCAGGACATCCGGGCGCTCCAATGGGCTTGGCGGATATAGCAGTAGTTTTAAGCGAACATTTAAACCATAATCCTAAAAATCCCTCTTGGCTAAACCGCGATAGATTAGTTTTTTCAGGCGGGCATGCAACAGGACTTATTTATTCACTTTATTATTTATGGGGCTATGGTTTAGAGGTCAATGACTTGAAAAACTTCCGTCAATTAGATTCTAAAACTCCGGGTCACCCCGAATTTGGTCATACAGCAGGTATTGAGATTACTACCGGGCCACTCGGTCAAGGTATCGCAAACGCTGTCGGTTTTTCCATGGCTTCAAAATTTGTGGGTGCTCAGACAAACTCAAAAACCGCAAAAGTGATTGACCATAATGTTTATTGTTTATGCGGAGACGGTGATTTGGAAGAGGGAATCTCTTACGAAGCTTGTTCAATAGCAGGGCATAATAAACTTGATAATTTGATTGTAATTTATGATTCAAACCGCATTACGATTGAGGGTTCAACCGATTTAAGTATAAGTGAAAATATCCGCGACAGATTTGAGTCTCAGTGTTGGGATGTTTTAGAGTGTGACGGACACAATTTTGATGAGATTGATGCTGCAATTACAACTGCAAAAGCGAATGTAAAACCAACGATTATTATTGCTAACACAGTGATTGCAAAAGGTGCAGGAAAACTCGAAGGTTCGCACCATTCTCACGGAGCACCGCTTGGTAATGATGTAATTGCCGAGGCAAAGACGGCATGTGGATTTGATGCTGCAAAAACTTTTCATGTAGATGAAGATGTGATGGCAAGATTTCGCTGTGCAATAGAAGAGGGTGATTTATTGGAGCGTGAATGGATTCACAGACAAAAAACGCTTCCGTTAATGGAACAAAATGAAGCACTCGATGCGCTTTTAAATCCTGATTATTCAAGAATTCAGTGGCCTGTATTTGAAAAAGCAGATGCGACAAGAAACACAAATGGAAAAATCATGAATGCAATTGCGCGTGCAGTTCCGAGCTTTTTAGGCGGAAGTGCGGATTTGAGCCCGTCGAATAAAACTGAGCTTGTAGATATGGGCGTGTATCCAAAGGGTAGAAATATTTATTTTGGCATACGTGAGCACGCGATGGCTTCCATCGTCAATGCGATGGCTCTTTACGGACCGCTTTTACCATTCTCAGCTACCTTCTTTGTGTTTTCAGATTACTTAAAACCAGCCGCAAGAATAGCAGCTCTTACGGGGATTCAGCAGTTTTTTATCTGGACACATGACAGTATCGGTGTAGGTGAAGACGGACCGACACATCAGCCTATTGAGCATTTAAGTCAGTTTAGAGCACTGCCAAACTTTTATGTTTGGCGTCCTGCTGATGGTGCAGAAAACATTGAAGCCTGGAAAACAGCGCTTGAGATGAAAAAATCTCCATCCGCTTTTGTGTGTTCACGTCAAAACCTTGCAGTAGTTCCACATGCCATAAGCGGAAGCGTGAGTAAAGGCGGATATTTACTTGCATCGGACGAAAATGCAACAATAACTTTAATGGCTTCGGGAAGTGAAGTGGAGCTTGCCTTGAAAGTAAAAGAAGCGCTTGAAGCCAAAGGTGTAAAATCCAATGTTGTTTCAGTTCCTTGTTATGACCTTTTTATAGAGCAAAACACAACATACATAGATTCAATTATCAAGCCAGATACGAAAAAAATAGCAATCGAAGCTGCTCGCGGCTTAGAATGGTACAGATTTGCCGATGAAGTCATTGGCATGGATACATTTGGTGCTTCAGCCCCGGCTGGACAACTTTTTGAAAAGTTCGGGTTCTCCGTAGAGGGTGTTTTAGCAAAAATTTAATAGTTTTGCTAAAAAAACGCAGCTTTTAACCTTACTTGTTACAGTCCGCTTTTGTGCGGACGTAGGTTTTGCATAATATTTTGCACATACCGTATATTTTATTCACAGATATATTAAAACCCTGATACCCACAAAAATTACACCTAAAAAGAGAAGAGAAGAGATAAAGACGAGTGCTGTGACAACTTTTGGCTTGCAATCATAGAGTGAAGCAAAGTTTACATTTGCAATTGCCAAAGGGGTAAGAAGTTCTATAAAAATTATCCCTTTTATCATCGGATCAAGCTGCATAGAATAAAGAATTAAAAAAGCAATGCCAGGCAAAAAGATAAATTTTATGCTTAGAACCCAGAGAGCGAGTTTTTTACTTATCTCTTTTATCTCTGCCGAATACAGATAGAGCCCGAATAAAAAAAGCTGCATGACGATAGAAGCGTACGCTCCCATCATCAGCATTTTCATTATTTCATCACTTGGCCTATAACCATACATACTAAGCATTATTGCCGCTGTCGCCGCCCACAAAATCGGGAGTTTAACTATATTTTTTAAAGATGTTTTGACATCAAAACTGCCTCTAGAATAATAATAAACACCCAGAGTATAAACTACAAACACATTCATTAGGTTTATAATGGTCGTATAGGGAATGGACTCTTCGCCAAAAATAGCGATATTGAGCGGTATTCCCAAATTTCCCGTGTTTCCGATGAATGCAGCCACGGTTGCGATTGAGTACTCTTTTTTATCCTCAAAGAGTTTTTTTGCAACAAGTGCCGATACGGTTAAAATTACAAGTACGATAAGAAGATAAATCGAGGGTGCATAAAGCAGTGTAACATCGACAGGACGAATCAAAAGTCCCCAAAATGTTAAGAATATCTGTAAAAAATAGACGTTTATAAGTGTTATCGTTTTATCGTCTATACTCTCTTTAAAGCTCATTTTGGCGACAAAACCGATAACTATAAATACATAAATACTTAAAATAGAAAAGATTATTGAACTCATAAGGTAATTATAGCTGATAGTGTATAATTTCATACAAAAAAAAGAGGCATGAACTTATGCAAAAAATAGAAGATTTAAAAAAAATTATAGAAGAAAATGTAGCAGTTATGGTCTATTTTTCAGCGCCTACATGTAATGTTTGCCATGCACTAAAACCTAAGCTTCTAGAAGCAATTGAGAATAACTTTGAGAAGTTTGAGATTGTAAGTGTTGATACTTCCCAAGAACAAGAGAGTTCAGCATATTTTAGCGTCTTTGCAATCCCTACTGTTTTAATTTTTCTTGATGGCAGAGAATTTTTGAGAAAATCGCGGCACATGAGCGTGGACGAAGTGATAAGAGAGATTCAAAGACCGTATGAAATAATGATGTCTTAGTAAACTTTGAGTAATAATGAAACAAAATCCTTTATATGATATTTAATTAAATATAACACTATACTATATCAGTAGAAAAAGTTATTATTTAACAATTTCAAATAAAAGGATTAAAATGAAGTTGTTATTATTATTGATGGGGGCTGTTTTCTTATTTGGAGCAGTAGATATAAATAAAGCCGATAAAAATGAGCTTATGGGCATAAAGGGAGTAGGCGAAAATAAAGCTGAATTGATTATTGAGTATAGACAAGCGCATAAGTGTTTTAAAGATATTCAAGAGCTAAAAGAAGTTAAAGGTTTCGGTGAAAAGTTTTTAGAGAAAAATCAAGCAAATCTTACTGCGAGCGAGTGTAAAAAATAGTGAAATGCTATATCTCCATGTAAAAAATCACATGGAGATATAGCATTTATTTCATAAAGGCGATAAGTGAAGCGGTAACAGCGACATTTAAAGACTCAACTCCTCTATTCATTGGAATAGAGAGAGAATCATTGCAGAGTTCTTCCACTTCGGCACTCACCCCTTCACTTTCGTTGCCCAAAATGAATATGCTCTTGGCATGTGGAACTACATCGTAGATGCTGTGTTTGGCATGGGAAGAGAGTGCATAAATCTTCGTGTCTTTGAGATCTTTGAGTACATCCTCAATGGAATTGCAAAAATAGATAGGAAGTTTAAAAAGAGTTCCTGCACTTGCTTTGATGACTAAAGGCGAGATTTTTGCGGAATTCTTTTTTGGAAAAATGATTCCATCTACGTTTCCTGCCGCACATGAGCGGATAATCATCCCCAGATTTTGTGGATTTTGAATCCCCTCAAGCGCGATGAGTTTGAAGGATTTTAGGTTTTGTATCGCATTTGCATTTTGATAGCTTTGTGCGATGATGTCTATAGCGACACCTTGGTCTTGTTTGGCATTCTTACTGATACGGCTGAGCGCATTTTTATCATGATAAGTCACTGCTAGATCTCTTTTTTGCGCAAGGGCTAGAATCTCTTTTACGGCACCCTCAGGCTTGTTTGAAGAAGCCATGTGGAGCTTGTGAATTTGAATATTTTTATCTTGTAAAACTTCTATTACAACGTTTCTGCCATAGAGGGTAATCACTTTTTCAAAATATGCTTTTTTGTCTAAATATTCTTGTGAATCTTGCAATTTTTTGCCTTTGTTTGGATAAATGAAATTTTAACATATCTTAGCTTGTTCATGGCATGTGGGGATGTGTGAACTTAGGAATTGATATTGTAAACAATCTCGGTGTTGTTTTTTACAATTTTTATCTCTTTTACACTGAGCGTCTCAATCTCAAGTGCCATAAAGTCCTCAAGAGAATTAATAGTGTGTTTTGCCATCTCTCTAAGGACAATCCCTCTGTATGCCTTTGCCCAATGGCTTACACTTTTTCCATCTTTAAGAAATTTCAGTGTTGTGTAGGGTTTTGTGAGCTTGTAAAATTTATTGTAATATCCTGCACGGAGGTCAAGAATCTCATCTTTGGCGGTGAGCAGATCAAGCTGATAGGAAAATCTTTCTTTGTAGAATGTATCAGGTGCAATATCTCCGATACTGTTTCCTTGTTTGACTTTATAGTTGGCAATAACGTCTCCGCCTAAAAGAGGTCCATAGAGATTGGAAAAAATGATTGTGTTGTGCTTGAGATATTTTTTTGCTTTCTCATCAAGCGAGTTTATGTCAAGATAGTCATAAGCTACACCCTGATACCTCTCGATAGCGCTCATGAGAGGAGAAGAAAAAATATCATTTATATAGGGTTCACATTCACTGAATTTTTTAAATCCAAAGAGTTTACATATTTTATCTTCATCTTTGGAATTTACAATACGGTTATATTCATTTAAAATATTTTCTCTTGCTTTGTTGGAGCCAAGCAACTCTTTAGCGTGCTCTTGACCACCGCTTTGCTTAGTTTCTGATGGCGAAAACAGTACTTTTAGCATTCTATATCCCTTTGTGTCAACGAAATAAAATTTTATCTAATTGTATCAATAAAATGATATAATAATTGTAAATTTACATCTGGAGTAAACAATGAAAGCATTTTTGGTGGCAGTTTTAATTTCTTTTTTTAGTTTAGTTTATGCGAGTGGAATCGTTGGTACTGTTGAGCAGTTAAAGGGAATTGTTAAAGTTAAGAGCGGTGATTCTATTAAAAAAAGCAATCTTAGAGCAGGAGAAGAAATAAAAGAGGGAGATTTAATTTCAACATCTAAAAATGCTTCGGCTCTTATAAAATTAACAGATGGTTCAAGTGTAGTTTTGGATGAAAGTTCAAGTATTCATTTTTTAGCAGCAAATAATGCAGAACAAAAAGATGGAAAAATTTACTATAAAATTACATCTAGGGACGCTCAAAACTCTTTAAAAGTAAAAACTCCTTTTGCGATAATAGGGATTAAAGGGACAACTTTTATAGTGAATGCAACCGAAAATGCTTCAGTTTCTCTCAAAGAAGGCTTGATTGGCATTCAAAGTATAAAAGAGGAATTTGAACTTTATAGAAAAGAGGTTCAAAAACAGTTTGACAACTTTATTTCAGAGCAAGAATCAGAATTTGAAAAATATAAAGATGCACAAAAAAAAGGTGTTGCTCAAATTACAAAAGAGTTTGACCTGCAAGCTGGAAACCGTGTTTCTTTTAGTGGCAATCAAGTCGATGAACAAGCTTGGAATAAAGATGACGATGCAGAATTTACACGTTTTGAAGAATTAATTAATTCTATGAAGTAATGTTGATGAAAGAAAAACTTCTCTATGTCGCTGTATTAATTCCAATTTTATTGGTTACGCTTTTACTTCAGATATACAAAGTGGAGCCATTAGAGAGTTTTTCCCTCCGTTTTAACGATATTAATTTTAATTTACAAAAAAAAGAACCAAGCAAAGATGTGGTTTTTGTTGCAGTGGACGAACCAAGTGTAAACAAGTACGGCAGATGGCCATGGGAGAGAGAAATACTGGCAAAGGGCATCGAATCACTGGCGCAAGCCGATGTGGTTTTGATGGATATGATTTTCTCAGAACCTACGACGCAATCTCAAGATGGTGCGCTGGTTCAGGCATTGTCAGGCTTAAACAATAGCGTATGTGGATTTTTTCTTAGACAAAACGCAACACAAAATATCAGTGAGGAAGAGTTGGAGGTTTTAAGCAACTCTTCTTTGGATATACTCCAATCACAAATAGCAGAACATAAAAATCCATTTTTTGTTTCAGCACCTTATGCCGAAATGAATATTCTTCCAATATTGGAAGCTTGTACACTTTCTGGAAGTTTTTCGACTCTCGCCGGAAGTGACCATCTGCTTCGTTCCTATCCTATAGCCGTATATTTTCAAAATATTCTATACCCGTCTTTAGCTATTCAAGGACTAAGGCTAAAATTCAATAGGGATGTTAAAAGGCTGGATACGAGGCATGTGGAAATTAACACGCATAATATAGGACTCAATGATAAAGGTTTTATAAGACTAAACTACTATAAGCAGGAGCAATATGAAATCATCTCTTTTTTAGATCTTATAAATCAAAAAATAAAACCAGAATATTTCAAAGGCAAGATTGTAATACTCGGAATTACGGAAGTTGGTTCGGGGGACGTTGTGAGTACGCCCATCGGTGCTATTGCAGGTCCATTGCTGCATTATACTTTTATTTCAAATCTTTTACAAAATCATCTTATTGTCGAACCTGAAAATATCACTCCTGCTTTGATGGTTTTGATGATTTTATTGCCTTTTTTATTGGTTTTAATTATTAAAAAGATTTTATACAGAGTTGTTGTCAATATTTTGGCATATACGGCTTTATATATATTTATAAGATATCTATTTGTAGTGGATATGATCTACATTGATCTTTTTTACCCTTTAGTTTCTTTACTCTTAAGTACAGTTGCCGTTGAAGCAATAGCATTTAACATTCAAGAAAGAGGCGGCAGATTTATGAGAGATGCCTTTTCAAGTTATCTCTCTGCCGATTTACTGCAAAAACTTATAGATGATCCAAAAGCATTAGAATTAGGTGGAGAAAGCAAGGAATTGAGTATTCTTTTTAGTGACATTAGAGGTTTTACGAGCATATCAGAATCTATGAGTCCGGTAAGTTTAATTAAATTATTAAACAGATATTTTACTCCAATGACAAATGCTGTACTTGAGAATGGCGGCATGCTTGATAAATATATAGGGGATGCCGTGATGGCATTTTTTAATGCTCCCGTAAATGTAGAAAAGCATGCGGATGCGACGTGCAGATCTGCCTTGAGGATGATTAGTGAATTGGACATTTTAAATACACAGTTAAAATCTGAAGGAATAAGCCCTATACGGATTGGTATTGGTATCAATACGGCTGAAGTCGTTGTGGGGAATATGGGTTCAGATACAAGATTTAATTATACAATCATCGGAGATGGAGTCAATCTAGCTTCAAGAGTTGAAGGTTTGACTAAAAATTATGGTGTTAATATTCTGATAACGGAGTTTACGGTTGCTAAATTAAAAGATCCATTTACATATAGAATGATTGAACCTGTAATGGTAAAAGGAAAAGAAAAGGCAGTGCTTTTGTATGAGCTGATGCCAAATACAGATAAAGCAAAAGAGCTGAAAAAGTCATATGATGAAGCATTGGAGAGATATATAAAAGGTGATTTTGAAAGTGCAGAGCAACTTTTTTCTAGTGTAATAGAAAAATATGATGACAATCCATCAAAATATTTTTTACCGCTTGTAAAAGAGAGACATCCTTGGGGTGTGCATAAAATGACTACGAAGTAGAGGATTGTATGAAGCATAAGAAAAGTTTAGATGCGAATGAAATTTTAGAACTTATATTTACTTTTTTAACAGAATTGTCTTCTTTAAGAAATTATGATGACATTATAAGAGTTTTAGCAGACATGGGCAGAGCGCTTACGGGTGCGGATAGATGTACTATCTGGGTAGTGAGTGATGATAAAAAAAAGATTTGGGCAAAAGTTGCACATGGAATGGATGAAATTGAACTGGATATTCATTCCGGTATTGTCGGCAACGCAATAATGAATAATCAAAAAATCATTATTGACGATGTCTATAGTGATAATCGATTCAATCCGGATGTTGATAAAATTACCGGTTATGTGACAAAAAGTATGATGGTTATTCCTATGTCTGATAACGACAATAGAATAATAGGGGCATTCCAAGTTATTAATCATAAGAATGAGCAAAGTATATTTGATAAAAGAGATATGGAACGGCTCATGTTGGCCAGCACTTATGCGGCAGAGACTTTAGTGGCCGCAAAACTTACAAAAGAAATAGAAGATACACAAAAAGAAGTAGTTTTTACGATGGGAGCAATAGGTGAAAGCCGAAGTAAAGAGACTGGGAATCACGTAAAAAGAGTTGCAGAATATTCCAAGATATTGGCCTTGGCATGTGGATTATCATTCGAAGATGCAGAATTATTGAAAGATGCTTCACCTATGCATGATATAGGAAAAGTCGCTATACCTGATTCTATTTTAAATAAACCTGGGCGTTTTGATGCTCAAGAAAGATTGATAATGGATACGCACGCAGAGTTAGGGTACGGCATGATTAAGAATTCAGACAGACCGCTTTTAAAAGCAGCATCTATTGTCGCTTATGAACATCATGAAAAATGGGATGGAACTGGATACCCTAGAAAGTTAAGTGGTGAAAATATACATATCTATGGAAGAATAACTGCTTTAGCAGATGTGTTTGATGCCTTGGGAAGTGACAGGATATATAAAAAAGCATGGGATGATGAAAGAATTTTTGCTCTTTTTAAAGAAGAAAGAGGAAAACATTTTGATCCAGATTTGATAGATTTATTTTTTGATAACTTGGATAAATTTTTAAAAATAAGAGAAAAACTTAAAGATGAGTTCTGATATGAATGAGATTAAAATACTCGGCGCTTATGGAACAAAGGCAAAAGGTGCTGGTACGAGCTCCTTTTATTTAAATGAACGCAATGTAATAGATGCGGGGAATCTATTAAACACGCTAGAAGAAGAATCAGCAAAAATAGAAAATATTTGGTTAACCCATTCGCACTTGGACCATATATGCGATATCGCATACATCCTTGATAATTATTTTTCGATTAGAAACAAAACATTAAATATTATTGGACTACCTGCAACCATTAAAGCGGTAAAAAAGCATTTTTTAAATGATTTAATATGGCCAGACTTTTCTCGGATACCAATGCATGCTTCAAATGAGATGACTGTCGCCTATATAGAATTAGTATATGGTGCAAAATATAAAATAGGTGATGATGAGTACATTACACCTTTTAAAACAGACCATACAGTTCCTAGTTGTGGGTATGTATATAAAAAAAATTCCAATTCTGTTTTAATTACAGCAGATACATATTCTTTAGATACAGCTATAAAAATTTTAGAATCGCAAATTGACATAAAATCAATGATACTTGAATGCTCATTTCCTTCAAGTATGGATAAATTGGCAAAAGAAAGTAAGCATTTAACACCTAAATTACTTTTTGAGAAGCTCGATGAATTAAAAAGAGATGATATTGAGTTGTACATAAATCATGTAAAGCCTCTGTTTTTAGAAAAAATAACCCAAGAAATAGAGCTCTTGAGCGGTAAGTGGGTGCCTAAAATATTAAAAGATAATGAAATTATATATTTTTAGTAAAAACCCTTGACATTGGATATATTTTAAACTATAATTCTGGCTCAAATTCGATGCCGACATAGCTCAGTTGGCTAGAGCAGCTGATTTGTAATCAGCAGGCCCGGGGTTCAAATCCTCGTGTCGGCACCATTGAATTTTGAATATTAGAAACAGTGCTAGACCAGATAATGTGGTGAGATAGTCAAGTGGCCAACGACGGCGGACTGTAAATCCGCTCCCTACGGGTTCAGAGGTTCGACTCCTCTTCTCACCACCATTCAATGAATATGCGGGCGTAGCTCAGTTGGCTAGAGCGTCAGCCTTCCAAGCTGAGGGTCGAGGGTTCGAGTCCCTTCACCCGCTCCATTGAACATTAATACCCTGGAAGCTGAAGTATAATTTCGCAACTACTTCAAATCTACAATTATATGTTATACATATATACTGATACTAATATTATTTAAATTATTCATTTATTGTTTATTGTTATGAAACATCCAATATGCTCTCGTGGCTCAGGGGTAGAGCACTTCCTTGGTAAGGAAGAGGTCGGCGGTTCAAATCCGCTCGTGAGCTCCATACATATAATTAGTTTGATGTAAAATAAAAAATTAAGCAATAATTGAATAATTTTTGGATACAATTCCATTTCTATTCACAAATTAAGTCGGAGGACACAATGGCAAAAGAAAAGTTTCAGCGTAATAAACCGCATGTTAATATTGGAACAATTGGTCACGTTGACCATGGTAAAACTACTCTAACAGCAGCTATTACAGCAGTACTTGCAGTAACTAATGGTGCAAAAATGATGGATTACGATGCAATCGATAATGCTCCAGAAGAAAGAGAGCGTGGTATTACGATATCAACTTCACATGTTGAGTACGAAACAAATGCACGTCACTATGCACACGTAGACTGTCCAGGTCACGCGGATTATGTTAAGA
The DNA here is from genome assembly GCA_018822665.1 of bacterium. Taxonomy (GTDB): domain Bacteria; phylum Campylobacterota; class Campylobacteria; order Campylobacterales; family Sulfurimonadaceae; genus Sulfurimonas. Next base: position 121,244 of record JAHJJX010000021.1, on the reverse strand, counting down.
ACATGATTACTGGTGCTGCTCAAATGGATGGTGCTATTTTAGTTGTTTCTGCAGCTGATGGCCCGATGCCACAAACTCGTGAGCATATTCTTCTATCAAAACAAGTCGGTGTTCCTTATTTGGTTGTTTTCATGAATAAAGAAGATATGGTTGATGATGAAGAACTATTAGAGTTAGTTGATATGGAAATTCGTGAACTTTTAGACATGTATGAATTCCCAGGCGATGATACTCCAATCACAACAGGTTCAGCTCTTAAAGCTCTTGAAGAAGCTAAAACTGGTGTTCTTGGTGAATGGTCGGCAAAAATACAAAAACTTATGCAAACTGTAGATGATTATATCCCTCAGCCAGTTCGTGAAGTAGATAGAGATTTTTTAATGCCAGTTGAAGATGTATTCTCAATTTCTGGTCGTGGTACAGTTGTTACCGGACGTATTGAGCGTGGTACAGTTAAAATTGGTGAAACAATCGAAATCGTTGGTATTAGAGATACACAAACAACTACTGTAACAGGTGTTGAAATGTTCCGTAAAGAGATGAGTGAAGGTGTTGCCGGTGATAACTGTGGTCTCCTTCTTCGTGGAATAGCTAAAGAAGCGGTTGAGCGTGGTCAGGTTCTTTGTAAGCCAAAAAGTATCACTCCTCATTCTAAATTTACAGCTGAAATCTATGTATTAAGCAAAGATGAAGGTGGTCGCCATACTCCATTCTTTAATGGTTACCGTCCACAATTCTATGTTCGTACAACAGACGTAACAGGTGCAATCACTTTACCAGAAGGTACGGAGATGGTTATGCCAGGTGATAACGTAAGTATTACTGCTGAGTTAATTCATCCAATTGCTATGGAAAAAGGTACTAAGTTTGCTATCCGTGAGGGTGGTAGAACAGTTGGTGCTGGTGTTGTATCTGAGATTCTTGCGTAATTCGGTTTTCCGAATTACCAAATAAAAGGTTTATGTAATGCGTGAAACAATACACCTAGGATGTGAAAAGTGTACTCGTCGTAACTATCACACTAGTAAAAATAAAAAAACTCATACTGAAAAATTTTCAGTAAGAAAATATTGTAAATTTTGTCGTGAGCATACTGTTCATAAAGAGATGAAATTATAATATTACATCTGGTAAACAAGTTCTAGTTATGACTAGAACTTGTTTATTGATTTTTAGGCGAATAGCTCCAATGGTAGAGCGCCGGATTCCAAATCCGATGGTTGCGGGTTCGAGTCCCCCTTCGCCTGCCATCATTTTTTACAAATGTAGCTTTAGAGCTTTATTTGTAATCAATGCACTTTTTTTTGGGAAAGAAATAATGAATTTAAATACACATTTTAGAAATGCTAAAACAGAATTAAGTAAGGTAATCTTTCCAACGAAGGGTCAGGTTAAGCAAGCATATATAGCAGTTGTAATTGTAGTTACGGTTATATCTATATTTTTGGCTTTAGTTGACTTGGCTATGTCATCTTTTATGTCTGCAATTTTAGGTTAAGGAGTTTATATGGCACACCAATGGTACTCTATACAGACCTATGGAAATGAAAGAACAGTTCGATTAGCGATGTTAAATATCATTGAAGAGATGGGATTACAGGAATCGATAACAGATGTTATAGTTCCAACAGAAGATGTGATTGAAGTCAAAGATGGAAAGAAAAAAGTGACTGAAAGATCTCTTTATTCAGGGTATGTATTTGCTAGAATTGACTTAAATACAGAGATTCAACATATGATTCAGTCTATACCGAAAGTATCTGGGTTTATTGGTGAGGCAAATATACCAACTCCATTAAGCGAACACGATATTAATGTTATTTTAGATCGTGTTAATAATCGTGCAGCACCAAAACCAAAAGTATATTTTGATAATGGAGAAATGGTTCGAATTGTTGATGGACCTTTCGCAAACTTTACAGCAACAGTTGATGAATATGATTTAGAACACGGAACACTCAAGCTAAATGTATCAATCTTTGGTAGAGCAACTCCTGTTGATATTTCATATACTCAAGTTGAAAAAATAATTTAAATCTTAAAAAGGAAGCAAAAAAAATGGCAAAAAAAGTAATGACCTACATCAAGCTGCAAATTCAAGCTGCTAAAGCAACTCCAGCTCCACCAGTAGGACCTGCATTAGGACAGCGTGGTGTTAATATCATGGAATTCTGTAAATCGTTTAATGAGAAAACAAAAGATAAGATGGGATTCAAAGTTCCTGTTGTTATTACAGTTTATACTGATAAAAGTTTTTCTTTTATTACTAAACAACCACCGGCATCTGCTTTATTAATGCATGCAGCTGGACTAAAGAAAGGCACAGACAATCCTCTTAAAAAGAAATTAGGAAAGATTACTCGTGCTCAACTTATGGAAATAGTTGATCAAAAAATTGAAGATTTAAATACTGATAATAAAGAGCAGGCAGCAAACACTATTGCAGGTTCTGCTCGTTCAATGGGTATTGAAATAATAGATTAATTTAGAAAATCATCGACCACAATGATTTAAAAATTTGTGGCAGAATTTATAGGAGAATTTGAATATGAGCAAAAGATATAAACAATTAATAGAAAAAATTGATACGGCAAAAGCATACAGCATTGTAGAAGCATCAGAAATAATTAAAGAGCTTAAAAGTGCTAAATTTGATGAAACAGTTGAAATTGCACTTAATTTGAATGTTGATCCAAGACATGCAGATCAGATGGTTCGCGGTGCAGTTGTTTTACCACATGGAACAGGGAAAACGGTTCGTGTTGCAGTATTCGCTAAAGGCGTTAAAGCTGATGAAGCAAAAGCTGCTGGAGCAGATATTGTTGGAACAGATGATTTAGTTCAGCAAATTAAAGATGGAATATTCAACTTTGATGTAGTCGTTGCTGCACCAGACTGTATGGGTCTTGTTGGGCAAATAGGTCGTATTTTAGGGCCAAAAGGGTTAATGCCAAATCCTAAAACGGGTACTGTAACTCCAGATGTTGCAACAGCTGTTAAAAATGTCAAAGGTGGTCAAGTAACATTTCGTGTTGATAAAAAAGGAAACATACATGCCGGTATTGGTAAAGTAAGTTTTGATTCAGAAAAAATTTCAGAAAATCTTTTATCATTTGTAAAGGCTATTAATAAACATAAACCATCAACTGCAAAAGGTCGTTATATTAAAAATGCAGCTCTGTCATTAACTATGAGTCCCGCACTTAAATTAGATATTATGGCTTTGGTCGACATCAAATAATTTTAATCCGCACAAGCGGATTAAAGTAATTTTGTAATATTTTATAAATAAAGTATTGCTAAGTTACTTATATATTACTTTTGTAACTGCATTTTATGGACTGAAGATAATAGGTGCGAAAGCTTAATTTTCCTATTTGAAGTGTTGTCTGGAAAGGAGATAATCTATGACAAAAACACAAAAAGCTGAAATTATTGAAGTACTGTCTGGTGAATTCAAAGATGCTCAAACTGTAATCTTTTGTGAATACAAAGGTTTAACAGTTTCTGCATTAGAAGGTTTAAGAAAGGCAGCTCGTGCTAAGGAAGCAAGAGTACAAGTTGTTAAAAATACTTTAGCGACAATTGCTCTTTCAAAAGCCGAATTAAATGGTATTGAATTAAAAGATACAAATATTTTAATTTGGGGTGCGGATTCTGTTGCTACGTCTAAAGTAGTAATAGAATTTGCTAAAGGAAATGATAAGTTTATAATTAAATCTGCTTATGTTGATCGTGAAGCAGCGGATGCTTCTACGGTTGAAACATTTTCTAAACTTCCTGGTCGCGAGGAGCTACTTGCTATGCTTGCTGCTACTTGGATGGCACCAGTTGCGAACTTTACAATCGGACTGGAAGCTCTAAGAAAAAAAAGAGAAGAAGAAGCTTAGTAGCTTCTTATGATTGGTGAATCACTCATCTAAAATTACTTATGATTGTGTTTATGCAATCATATAAAATAAATTATGGAGAAATAATATGGCTGTTACTAAAGAAGATGTATTAGAATTTATCTCAGGACTTTCTGTTCTAGAGTTATCTGTTCTTGTAAAAGAATTTGAAGAAAAATTTGGTGTTTCTGCTCAACCAGTTGCAATGGCTGGTGGGGCTGTTGCTGCAGGCGCTGAAGTAGAAGAGCAAACTGAATTTAATGTTATTATTACTGATGCAGGTGCTAAAAAAATTGGTGTAATTAAGGTAGTTCGTGCACTTACTGGTTTAGGTTTGAAAGAAGCAAAAGATGCTACAGACAACTTGCCTTCAACAATCAAAGAGGGTGTAGATAAAGCTACAGCCGAAGATGCTAAAAAGCAACTTGAAGAAGCTGGCGCAGTAGTAGAAGTAAAATAATTTTCTACTTTTGTGAGAGGTTTGCCTCTCACAGCTAATGGGCTCTTTTACGATATGATTTTGTCATATTGTAAAAGTGCCCTTATGTCGTTTATAAGCACTGTATTTAAAAATCTATCTAGGGACGCCTAGATACGATATCTTTGATCAATGATCAAGTACTAATTAACAACTCATCGAGGTAGCCTATGTTAAACACTTTATATTCCGGAAACCGTCTTCGTGTAGACTTCTCTAAAACTCCTCAACAAATTGAAGTACCAAATTTACTACAACTTCAACAAAGTTCATATGATAAATTTTTAATGTTAGATGATAAAGATAGAGAATCAAGCGGTATTGAAAATGTATTTCAATCAGTTTTTCCAATTCACGACACTCAAAACAGATTAACTGTGGAGTATATTGGCAGTGAAGTAGGAAAACCAAAATACACGGTTCGCGAGTGTATGGAAAGAGGATTGACTTACGCTGTATCACTAAGAATGAAAACGCGCTTAGTTCTTTGGGATAGAGATGAAAACACAAAAGAAAAGTTAGGTGTAAAAGATATTAAAGAACAAAGTATATTTGTTCGTGATATTCCGTTAATGACAGAGAGAACTTCATTTATTATAAATGGTGTAGAGAGGGTTGTTGTAAACCAATTACATCGTTCCCCAGGTGTTATATTTAAAGAAGAAGAAACTGCTACAGCTGGAAATAAAAGAATATATACTGGACAAATTATACCAGACCGTGGTTCTTGGCTGTATTTTGAATACGATCCTAAAGATATTCTTTATATGAGAATTAACAAGCGACGTAAAGTTCCTGTTACTATAATGTTTCGTGCCTTAGGCTATTCCAAACAAGATGTATTAAAATTATTTTATCCAATTCAAAAAATTAATATTATTGATAATAAATTTTCACTTAGCTTCAACCCGAATGATTATGCATCTAGATTAATATATGATTTAGTTGACTTGAATGGAAAAATTTTATTATCATCAGGGAAAAGACTCTCTGCCAAAAAAGCGCAAAAGCTCATTGAAGATGGATTGAAAGAAATAGAATATCCACTTGATATTTTACTTGAGAGATATCTTGCTGAGCCTATTATTGATCCAGAAACAGGTGAAATTCTTTTCGATACTATGACTAGCATTGATGAAACTAAACTTAAAAAAATGTTCGAAATCGGTGTTGACAGTTTTAAAATCGCAAACGATTTGGCTGATGGTGTTGATAGTTCAATAATTAATGCATTTAATGCAGATGTAGATTCACTAAAACTATTAAAGCAAACTGAAGATATAGAAGATGAAAATGATTTAGCTGCTATACGTATTTATAAAGTTATGCGACCAGGCGAACCAGTAACGAAAGATGCGGCCAAGGCTTTTGTAAATCAATTATTCTTTGATCCTGAAAGATATGATTTAACGAAAGTTGGTCGTATGAAAATGAATCATAAACTGGGAATGAACATACCGGAGTATATTACAGTATTAACGCATGAAGATATTATTAACTCAGTAAAATATGTAATTAAAGTTAAGAATGGTCAAGGACATATAGATGATAGGGATCACTTAGGGAATCGTCGTATCCGTTCTATAGGCGAACTTTTAGGAAATGAATTACATAATGGCTTAATAAAAATGCAAAAAGCCATTCGAGATAAATTATCAACTATGAGTGGTCCAATGAATGAGCTTATGCCTCATGATTTAATTAATTCAAAGATGATTACCTCCACAATAATGGAATTCTTTTCAGGTGGGCAGTTATCTCAATTTATGGACCAGACAAATCCTCTCTCGGAAGTAACACATAAACGTCGTTTATCTGCCCTTGGTGAAGGTGGTCTAGTTAAAGAAAGAGCCGGATTTGAAGTTCGTGACGTTCACCCTACGCATTATGGTCGTATTTGTCCAATTGAAACTCCAGAGGGGCAAAACATTGGTCTAATCAATACGCTAGCTACGTATTCCAAGGTTAATGAACATGGTTTTATTGAAGCTCCGTATAAAGTAATGAAAGATGGAAAAGTAACTTCTGAGATTGTTTATTTAACAGCTACTCAAGAAGAAGGCAAAAAAATTGCCGCTGCTTCTAATCCGTTAGATGAAAATGGTCAATTTATTGATAATATGATAGTTATCAGATTTGATGGAGAAATACTGAATCGTTCAGTGAGTGAATGTGAGTATGCTGACCTTTCTTCACATATGATGGTTGGTGTTGCCGCGTCACTTATTCCATTTTTAGAACATGATGATGCCAATCGTGCTCTTATGGGATCCAACATGCAAAGACAAGCAGTACCTCTTTTGAGATCTACTGCACCAATGGTAGGGACGGGTGTTGAGAAACTTGTTGCTCGTGATTCTTGGGAATGTGTTAATGCAAAACGATCAGGGGTAGTAGAAAAAGTTGACGGTAAACATATTTACGTTATGGGTGAGGAAGATGGAGAAATTTATATAGATTATTATCCATTACAAAAGAATCTTCGCACCAATCAAAACACTGCATTTTTACAAAAGCCGATTGTTAAAGTTGGAGATGTAATCGAATCAGGACAAGTTTTAGCTGATGGTCCGAATATGGATCAAGGTGAGTTGGCATTAGGTGTAAATGCAATGGTTGCTTTTATGCCTTGGAATGGTTATAACTTTGAGGATGCTATTGTTATTTCTGAAAGAATGATTCGTAAAGATGCTTTTACTTCAGTGCATATTTATGAAAAGGAAGTTGAAGCGAGAGAACTTAAGCATGGCGTCGAAGAGATAACAAGAGACATACCAAATGTCAGAGATGATGAATTATCTCATCTTGATGATAGTGGTATTGTTAAAATTGGAACGTATGTTCATGGTGGAATGATACTTGTAGGAAAAGTTTCTCCTAAGGGTGAAGTAAAACCAACTCCTGAAGAAAGATTACTTCGCGCTATATTTGGTGAAAAAGCTGGACATGTTGTTAATAAATCACTTTATTGTCCTCCAAGCATGGAAGGTGTCATAGTAGATGTTAAAATCTTTACTAAAAAAGGTTACGATAAAGATCCTCGTGCTTTAGAACTTGAAAAAGAAGAGCGTGATTATTTAGAGCGTGAGCATTATGACCGTCTTTTGATGATTGATAAAGAGGAAATGTTAAGAGTAACTAGACTTTTAACAAAAGAGCCTTTGGAATCTGCAATAAAAATTGGTTCAACGGATTATAAGGTCGGTGATATTATAAACGGTGAAGATTTAGTTGAAGTGAATCGTTTTGCAATGAATGCCATTGTTAAATCTTTTAGTGAAGATATTCAAGGCCAATACAATAAAATGAAGAACTATTTTCAAAAGCAAAAAAGAGTTTTCCGTGATGAGCATGAAGAAAAGCTTACTATATTAGAGAAAGATGATATATTGCCAAATGGTGTTGTTAAGTATGTAAAGATTTACATTGCTACAAAAAGACAACTAAAAGTCGGTGATAAAATGGCTGGTCGTCACGGTAATAAGGGTATTGTTTCTACTATAGTTCCTGAAGTTGATATGCCTTATATGGAAGATGGAAGAAGTGTTGATGTATGTTTAAATCCACTTGGTGTACCTTCTCGTATGAATATTGGACAAATACTTGAAATGCACTTAGGTATGGCTGGAAAAGAACTTGGGAATCAAATTTTAGAAGAATTTGAAAATCAACAAAAAGATTTTATAGATAAACTTCGCTCAAAAATGATAGCTATTGCTGATGTTGCTAAGATGATGAATGCTGCTGAAGTTATTGGTAAAATGAGTGATGAGCAATTCCTAAAATATGCTCGTGATTGGTCTAATGGTATTAAATTTGCCTCTCCAATTTTTGAGGGTGTAAATCAAAAAGAATTTGACAAGTTATTTGAGCTCGCAAAAATGGATCATGACGGTAAAACTGTACTTTACAATGGCTTGACAGGTGAAAAGATTAAAGAGCGTGTTAATGTTGGATATATGTATATGTTAAAACTTCACCACTTGGTTGATGAAAAAATACATGCCCGTTCAACAGGACCTTATTCTTTGGTTACTCAGCAACCAGTTGGTGGTAAAGCATTATTCGGCGGTCAAAGATTTGGAGAAATGGAAGTCTGGGCTCTTGAAGCCTATGGTGCTTCTGCGGTTCTCAAAGAAATGCTAACAATAAAATCAGATGATGTAGATGGTCGTGTACGTGCTTATAAAGCAATTACGAAAGGTGAATTAGTGCCTGCTTCTGGAATCCCAGAAACACTATTTGTATTAACAAAAGAGCTACAATCATTGGCTCTTGATGTAGAGATATTTGACGAGGTTGAAGACGATGAGTAAATTAGTAGCAATAGAAGTAACTGAAGAAAATAGACCAAAAGATATTAAGCAGATTCAATTTCGTTTAGCTTCACCCGAGAAAGTACTTTCCTGGAGTCACGGTGAGGTAAAAAAACCAGAAACTATCAATTATCGTACGTTGAAACCAGAGCGTGATGGACTTTTTTGTGCAAAAATATTTGGTCCTGTAAGGGATTATGAGTGTTTATGTGGAAAATATAAGAAGATGCGTTATAAGGGTGTTGTCTGTGAAAAATGTGGTGTTGAAGTTACGAGCACTAAAGTTCGCCGTATCAGAATGGGACACATTGAATTAGTAACTCCTGTCGCACATATCTGGTATGTTAGTTCATTGCCATCAAGAATTGGTACTCTTTTAGGTATCAAAATGAAAGATCTTGAACGCGTACTTTACTATGAAGCATATATAGTAGAATCTGGCGGTGAAGCATATTATGATGCTGATCAAAAAACCTCAGTGGCTAAATATGATGTTTTAAATGAAGAACAGTATCGCACTTTGGTTCAAAGATTTGGTGAATTAGGTTTTAAGGCTCGTATGGGTGGTGAAGTTGTTCGCGATCTTTTGGATTCTATAGATTTAGTTGACCTTTTTACAACATTAAAAGATGAGATCGAGCAAACTAATTCAGAAGCAAAAAGAAAAACTATTGCAAAAAGATTAAAAGTTATAGAGTCGTTTTTAAATTCTGGAAATAATCCTGCATGGATGATGCTTACTATTTTACCTGTTTTACCACCCGATTTAAGGCCACTTGTCAGTTTAGATGGCGGGAAATTTGCGGTTTCTGATGTTAATGATTTATATCGCCGTGTAATTAACCGTAATCAAAGGCTAAAGCGTTTAGTAGAGCTTGAAGCTCCTGAAATTATTGTTAGAAATGAAAAGCGAATGCTTCAAGAATCCGTTGATGCACTTTTTGACAATGGGCGTCGTGCAAATGCTGTAAAAGGTGCAAATAAGCGACCGCTTAAATCTTTAAGTGAAATTATTAAAGGTAAACAAGGACGCTTCAGACAAAACTTGCTTGGTAAGCGTGTTGATTTTTCAGGCCGTTCTGTAATTGTTGTTGGACCATCTTTGAGAATGGATGAGTGTGGACTACCAAAGAAAATGGCTCTTGAGTTATTTAAGCCACATTTGATTGCAAAATTAGAAGACAAGGGTTATGCGACAACAGTAAAAGCCGCCAAAAAAATGATTGATGACAAAACAAATGAAGTTTGGGAATGTCTTGCTGAAATAGTTGATGGTTATCCGGTGATGCTTAACCGTGCGCCAACACTTCATAAATTATCAATTCAAGCATTTCACCCTAAACTCATTGATGGTAAAGCAATTCAACTTCATCCTTTGGTTTGTGCTGCCTTTAATGCCGACTTTGACGGTGACCAGATGGCTGTTCACGTACCATTGTCTTCAGCAGCAATAGCTGAGTGTAAAGTGCTCATGCTTGCATCTATGAATATTTTATTACCAGCATCAGGTAAAGCAATTGCTACTCCTTCACAGGATATGGTATTAGGTATCTATTATATTACTTTAGAAAAAAATAGTGTTAAAGGTTCAAATAAACTTTTCGCTAATGTAGATGAAGTAAGAATTGCTATAGAGCATGGCGCGTTGGATATACATGCAAAAATCAGAACGAGAGTAGATGGAAGAATAATTCATACTACTGCCGGTCGTATGCTAGTGAAGGCTATTTTACCAACTTTTGTTCCAATTGACCTTTGGAATAGAATTATGAAGAAAAAAGCAATCAATGAAGTTGTTGATTATGTTCAAAAACATGGTGGCATTGGTGTTACGGCATCATTTTTGGACCGTCTTAAAGATTTGGGATTTAAGCATGCTACTGAATCAGGAGTTTCAATATCTATTGATGATATTAAAATTCCAGATGCAAAAAAAGCTAAAATTAATGAATCAAAAAATAGAGTTATTGAGATTCAAAAACAGTTTGAAGCTGGCCTTTTAACAGAGCAGGAAAGATATAATAAAATCATTGACGTTTGGACGGATACAAATAATACTGTTGCTACGCAAATGATGGATTTGGTTGAAAACGATAAAAATGGATTTAACTCTATTCATATGATGGCTGATTCTGGGGCTCGTGGTTCTGCAGCTCAGATTCGTCAACTTGCAGGTATGCGTGGTTTGATGGCTAAGCCGAGCGGTGATATTATTGAAACACCAATTATTTCCAACTTTAAAGAAGGTCTAAACGTAATTGAATATTTTATTTCAACGCACGGGGCTAGAAAAGGTCTTGCCGATACTGCACTTAAGACAGCAAATGCCGGTTACCTTACTCGCAAGCTTGTTGACGTTGCACAAAATGTTAAAATTGTAGAGCATGATTGCCATACACACGAAGGTATCGAAATATCTGACATTAGTGATCAAAATACATTAATTGAGTCTTTAGAAGACAGGCTTAACGGTAGAGTATTGGCTGATGATGTTATTGATCCGATAAGTAATGAAATCTTATTTGCTGAAGGAACTTTAATTGATGAAGTGAAAGCAAAAACTATTTCAGAAGCAGGAATTAAGTCCGCACATATTAGAACTCCTACTACTTGTAAAAGTACAGCTGGTGTTTGTGCATTATGTTATGGTGTAAATCTTGCAACTGGTTATATAGTTCGTAGAGGAGAAGCTGTCGGTATCGTTGCTGCTCAATCAATTGGGGAGCCTGGTACTCAGCTTACTCTTAGAACTTTCCACGTTGGTGGTACGGCATCTTCAACTGCACAAGAGAGACAGGTTGTAGCCGAAAAAGAAGGTTTTATCCGTTACTATAACCTTAAAACTTATCTTTCTAAAGAAGGAAAAAATATTGTAGCAAATCGTAGAAATGCCGCAGTATTATTGGTTGAGCCGAAAATAAAAGCTCCATTTAATGGAAAACTTGAAATTCAAACAATTCACGATGAAGTAATAGTTAGTGTCATATCTAAAGAGAGTACAGTTCGTTATTCACTTAGAAAAAATGAAATTGCTAAACCAAATGAATTGGCTGGTATTGGTGGACAGATAGAAGGTAAGTTTTACTTTCCTTATGACAATGGTACTGAAGTTAAACAGCATGAATCTATAGTAGAGACCATTAAAGATGGATGGAATGTGCCGAGTCGTATCCCCTATGCATCTGAAATATTAGTAAAAAACGGAGCACCTGTTACTCAAAAAATATTAGCAAAAGAGGAAGGAGTAGTAAAATATTTTATTCTTAAAGGTGATTTTTTAGAGAGGTTTGAAGGTCTTAAAGCCGGCTATGAAGTAGTTGAAAAAGGTCTTTTTGCAACAGTTGTCGATACTAATAACCGTGAGGCAGTAAGACATTACATTGCAAGAGGTTCTGTTATAGTAACTGAGGATGATGCAAATGTTGTTGGAAAAACACTAATTGCAAAACCGTCTTCAGACGAATCAACTGTTATAGCAGAATGGGATCCGTATTCAAATCCTGTCATTTCGGAAGCTAACGGTGTCGTAAAATATGAAGATATTATTGTTGGAACGACTGCAACTGAACAATTAGATGAGCTAACAGGCAAAACTCGTTTAATGATAAGTGACCATATCTCGAGTGAATATAAACCAACGGTTGTCCTTGCTACTGAAGATGGTGAAATACTAAGATATTCTATTTCACCAAAATCTTCTATCTTTGTTGCAAATGGTGCTACGGTTAAGATAGCTGATACAATTGCTAAGACTCCAAAAGCACTTCAAAAATCAAGCGATATCACAGGAGGTCTTCCACGAGTATCTGAATTATTTGAGGGACGCCGTCCTAAAGCAACGGCACTGATATCAGAAATAGATGGTATTGTCAGTTTTGGAAAACCACTTCGTGGAAAAATTAGAATTATTGTAACATCTGAATATGGAATTATTAAAGAATATTTTGTTGACAAATCTCATAGTGCTGTTGTAAATACAGGTGACTTTGTTCATGCTGGTGAAAGATTAACCACAGGTGTTCTTTCATCTCATGAACTACTTAGAATCATGGGTGTAAAAGCGCTTTATAATTATCTAGTAAGTGAAGTACAACAAGTTTATCGTTCTCAGGGTGTTAATATAGCCGATAAACATATTGAAGTCATTTTTACTCAGATGTTAAGACAGGTAAAAATTGTAAAATCAGGAGATACTAAATTCATACAAGGTGATTTAATATCTAAAACAAAATTTGCTCAAGAAAATGAGAAAATTATTAGACTAGGCGGTCGTCCGGCTATTGCGGAACCATTCCTTGTCGGTATTACTCGTGCAGCTGTTTCTGCGGATTCTATTATTTCTGCTGCATCATTCCAAGATACTACAAAAGTCCTGACGGAAGCTGCAGTTTCTGCAAAAATAGATGACTTGAATGACTTGAAAGAGAATGTAATTATTGGCCGTACTATTCCGGTTGGAACAGGTATATATAAAAATCAAAACATTGTGTTTGAGACAGATATAAAATAATTTAAACTACTTTTTATTAATCCTTCCAAAATACTTTAGAGTATTTTGGAAAGAAGCTACGCTAATTATTTTAGATACTAAAATATTCACTCCATTATTTCTCATTAAAGATTTAAATATTAATTAATACTTAAAATAAGCAAACTTTAATCACTTTTTTAATAAAATTGCGCGTCTATAATTCTCTAAATTTTTAGAGGGTTAAATTCTACTGGAACATATTAAGAAAGGAATTGTATGCCTACAATCAATCAATTGATTCGTAATGAGCGTAAAGCTGTGGTTAAAAAATCAAAATCACCAGCGCTCGTTTCGTGTCCACAACGTCGTGGTGTCTGTACTCGTGTTTACACAACTACACCAAAAAAACCAAACTCAGCTTTAAGAAAAGTTGCGAAAGTTCGTTTAACTTCAGGTTTTGAAGTTATTTCATATATCGGTGGAGAGGGTCACAACCTTCAAGAACACTCAATAGTACTAGTTCGTGGCGGACGTATTAAAGATTTACCGGGTGTTAAATACCATATCGTACGTGGTGCATTAGATACTGCTGGTGTTGCTAATCGTAAAGTTGCTCGTTCTAAATATGGAACAAAAAGACCTAAAAATAAATAGTCTTTTAGTCAAACAGAGATAGAGATATCTTTGAGTAAATTAATATAATTGAAGTAAGGAAAATTACTAATGAGAAGAAGAAAAGCTCCCGTTCGTGAAATTATGCCTGACCCTGTCTATGGAAGCAAAGTTTTAACGAAATTTATAAATAAAATTATGTATGACGGCAAAAAGAGTACAGCTGAAAAAATCATCTATAATTCACTAGATATCATCGGTTCAAGAGGTGATAAATCAGGTATTGATACTTTTAATGAAGCTATTGAAAAAATCAAACCTATTATTGAAGTTAAGAGTCGCCGTGTTGGTGGTGCTACATACCAAGTTCCAGTAGAAGTACGCCCAGTGCGCCAACTTTCACTTGCAATCCGCTGGTTAGTTGATGCTTCTCGTAAAAGAAACGAGAGAACAATGGCTGAGAGATTGGCAAATGAATTTATGGATGCATCATCTGATAAAGGTTCTGCATTTAAGAAAAAAGAAGATACTTATAGAATGGCTGAAGCAAATAAAGCGTTTGCTCACTATCGTTGGTAATATTCAACTAATCGCGTTGGACTATCCTGGCCTTTTTTGGCTAGGGCTCCTTAATGACCTCTTTTGTAAATTAGTAAGTGCTAATTTACAAAAGAGGTCCAACTCTATAAATAAATCACTTTAAGGCATTGAAATATGGCAAGATCACATAAATTAGAAGATGTAAGAAATATTGGTATTGCTGCACACATTGATGCAGGCAAAACTACAACAACTGAAAGAATTTTATTCTATACAGGTGTTGAGCATAAAATTGGTGAAGTTCATGATGGTGCTGCCACTATGGACTGGATGGAACAAGAACAGGAGCGTGGTATTACAATTACGTCAGCCGCAACAACATGTGAATGGGCTGGTAAGCAGATTAACATTATAGATACTCCGGGTCACGTTGACTTTACAATTGAAGTTGAACGTTCTATGCGTGTACTTGATGGTGCAGTTTCGGTATTTTGTGCAGTTGGCGGTGTTCAGCCTCAATCAGAAACAGTATGGAGACAAAGAAATCGTTATGGTGTACCTTCAATTGTTTTTGTTAATAAAATGGATAGAACAGGAGCTGATTTTTACCAAGTTGAAGAGCAAATTCGTACTCGTCTAAAAGGAAATCCGGTTCCTATTCAATTACCTATCGGTGCAGAAGATACTTTTAAAGGTATTGTTGACCTTGTAAAAATGAAAGCAATCGTTTGGGATATAGATGCTGAAATGGGCTCGAACTACCATGTTGAAGAAATTCCTGCGGATATGCTAGAAAAAGCTGAAGAGTATCGCGAAAAGATGATTGAATCAATCTCTGAAGTTGATGGAAATGAAGAACTTGCTGAAAAATATTTAGAAGGTGAAGCTTTAACTGAAGATGAAATAATTGCAGGTATCAAATCTGCTACGCTTGGTATGCATATCGTTCCAATGACTGCAGGTACTGCCTTTAAAAATAAAGGTGTTCAAACTTTACTTGATGCTGTTGTTGCTTATCTCCCAGCTCCTACGGAGTGTGCTCCGATTAAAGGAACGATGATGGACGATGAAGAAATCGAAGTTATTGTTCCATCAACTGATAATGGTAAATTCGCATCTTTAGCATTTAAAATTATGACGGACCCATTTGTTGGAACACTAACATTTATCCGTGTTTACCGTGGGTCACTCGAAGCAGGTTCATTTGTTCATAATTCTACTAAAGATAAAAAAGAGCGTATCGGCCGTATTGTGAAGATGCATGCTATTAAACGTGAAGAAGTTAAAGAAATTTATGCTGGTGAAATCGGGGCGGTTGTTGGTTTAAAATATACAACTACAGGCGATACGCTTTGTGACCCTGAAGATACTGTTGTTCTTGAAAGAATGGTATTCCCAGAGCCTGTAATTTCAGTTGCAGTTGAGCCAAAAACAAAAGCTGACCAAGAAAAAATGGGTATTGCACTTGGTAAACTAGCTGCTGAAGATCCATCTTTTAGAGTAAATACTGACGAAGAAACAGGACAAACGATTATTTCAGGAATGGGTGAACTTCACCTTGAAATTCTTGTTGACCGTATGAAAAGAGAATTTAAAGTAGAAGCAGAAGTTGGAGCTCCACAAGTTTCTTACCGCGAGTCTATTAAAGATACAGTAAGCCAAGAGTACAAGTATGCTAAGCAATCGGGTGGTCGTGGTGCGTTTGGACATGTTTACCTTACAATCAAGCCGGGTGAAGCTGGAACAGGATTTGTGTTTCACAATGAGATTAAAGGTGGAACTGTCCCAAAAGAATATATTCCTGCTGTTGAAAAAGGATGTAGAGAGTCTATGTCTAATGGTGTTCTTGCAGGCTATCCTATGGAAGACATTGACGTAACGCTTTATGATGGTTCATACCACGATGTTGACTCGAATGAAATGGCATTTAAACTTGCTGCATCAATGGGATTTAAAGAAGGATGTAGAAAAGCTAAACCTTCAATATTAGAGCCAATGATGAAAGTAGAAGTTGAAGTTCCTGAAGATTATATGGGGGATGTTATCGGAGACCTTAACCGTCGTCGAGGACAAGTTACAAATATGAGTGACCGTTCCGGCAATAAAATAGTTGACGCATTTGTTCCACTTGCTGAAATGTTTGGTTATTCAACTGACCTTCGTTCTGCAACACAAGGCCGTGCGACTTATTCTATGGAATTTGATCATTATGAAGAAGTTCCAAAAAATGTATCTGAAGAAATTATCAAAAAACGTAACAGTTAGCAAATACTTCATACAGCTCCTCTTGGGAGTTGTATACTTCTATAGAACAAAAACAGGTCACCTTTATAACAAATTTCCTTATAGATTAAATTAATTTTTAAATCAATTATGACTTGAGCGCTTTATTTTTTATGTAAATAAAAAATCTGATGGAAGCTCTGAATATTCCCAATATAAAATAAAGTCCAATAGACCACAAAAGAGGATGAAAGTAATTTTCCGCCTTTTGCATTTGATGTAATCTCGTTATGGGTGAACTTAAAAGGTCCGGGTGCTGTAAAACAGCTAGAACAACTACTATGGCCAAAAAGTAAAGTATTTCTTTTGTTATTATCCTAATCATGCAAAATTATATCATCTATAATTTGATATAATTCATAATCTAAAATGAAAATCGGACATTTATGAAAACTTATATGCTCGTGTTCTTATTGTCTACATTCTTGTTAGCTCAAAATCCGCAGGTGTATAGTGCTCTTGGTGATGTTGTGTATAATAATGTAGATAAAATTGAGAAATTAAAAAATATGTCAAGTTACGCATCCGTTTATTCAAAAATAGATGCGTATGTACAAGATGTGAGAGAAGCAAAAAAAGAGGGTTATGCGATAGAAGCAAAACTCGAAAATTCTAACGATAGACTGTATTTAAAAAAATTGAGAGAACTTGTAATAATAAATAATTATTTTGTAAGAAGCGTAAACAGTAGTTTGAAAATTTCAATACTCAATGAGGATAGCCTTTTATTTTCGCAAATAATCAACTCAGGCTTGATTGACATAGAGAAAAATAAAGATGATATCAAAGGCTATTATTTAGTGCATCCAGAAGATGTTAATGTGAGCGGTGTCATTCAGACTCTTTTGGATGAAGATGCAATGCTGAGAAAACAAAGAGAAGATGCTCTTCAATGGACAAAAACAAAAACAGAACTTCATGAAGCTAAAATGAAACGTATTAAAGAAAATGACAGAAAAAAAGATGAAGCAATAAAAAAATCCTTGGAAGAAGAAGTTATCAGGCAAAAAGCTCAAATAAGAGCAGAACAAAAAAAAGAACTATCTAACTAGTGTTTCGTATGAAATATATTTTACTTATGTTTACTCTAATATTTGGCGGATGCAGCGTTAAAAATTATGAACATACCCAAGCAAAAGTAATCGTCATTAAGTCACCTAAAATTAAATTTGCAGATCTCGGTTACATAAGAAATAATGAAAAGAGTATAGAACTTGAGCTCTTTATTGCAGGCAAAGTGATAGAAAAAATCAATATTAATCACCTTGTTTGTGTCCGTGAAGGTTGCATGAGTAAGGGAAGTTTTAATGAAAATTACTTAAGCGCATTTTATCCGAGCGATATACTGCAAAACATACTTTTGGGACATGTTATATATGGAGGTGAAAATATACTCCGACATGCCAATGGATTTGAGCAACATATAAGCAATGGGCATGTGGAAATAGTTTATACCGTAGCTCCACATGCCATCTTTTTTAAAGATAAAAAAAATAATATTTTAATAAAAATAAAAGATATGCAGCAGAGGAGCGATAATGAGCAATAAGTTTGTAGGAGCACATACAAGTGCCAGTGGCGGTGTTTTTAATGCAATTAGCAATGCCCAGGCAATTGGAGCAAAAGCATTTGCTCTTTTTACAAAAAACCAAAAACGATGGGATGCAAAAGCGCTTGATACAACAACTATAGATAAGTTTAAAAAGGGATTGGAAAAAAGTGGAATTTTACCTAAGCATGTCCTTCCTCACGACTCATATCTTATAAATCTTGGTCATCCTGAAGTTGAAAAAAGAGAAAAATCAATGGCTGCATTCTTAGATGAGGTTCAAAGATGTGAGCTTTTGGGACTTGATAGACTTAATTTTCATCCAGGAAGTCACCTCAAGCAGATAAGCGAAGATGAATGTTTAAGTAAAATATCTGAGGCAATGAATATTACACTCAACAGCACAAAAGGGGTTTCTTTGGTGCTTGAAAATACGGCTGGACAAGGAAGTAATCTTGGCTGGAGGTTTGAACACTTGGCGCAAATCATAGAAAAGATAGAAGATAAATCTCGCGTTGGCGTTTGTATAGACACCTGCCACATGTTTGCGGCAGGGTATGATATACGAACAAAAGAAGTGTATGATGCTACATGGGCCGAGTTTGAAAAAGTTGTAGGTTTTAGGTACCTGATGGGCATGCATATAAATGACTCAAAACCAGATTTGGGAAGTCATGTGGATAGACATCATTCTCTAGGCGAGGGTAAAATAGGGCTTGATGCTTTTAGATTTATTATGAATGATAAGAGAATGGATGATATTCCGCTCATTCTTGAAACAATTGATGAAAGTATTTGGAAAGAAGAAATTGAACTTTTGTATTCTTTTGAAAATTAAACCTGGCATGTGGAATAAAAAATTAATTTAATCTAATTTTGGTTAAACTGTTCAGATATTTTTTAAAGGGGTAATTATGTTTAGATATATTACAAAGGGTTCAATCTCTTTTATTATGCTACTTTCGTTGATATTTTTTAGTGGTTGCGGGGATACAGAAAATACCGGTGCAAACATAGTAGGAAACAACATTGTAAGTGCAGAGATTATTGATGATATTAATACATCTGTAATGCTGAGTGTCATAAAAGCGAGTATTAATCCGGCTGCAACAAATGCTTTTGGATATAAGGCCGTAAAGATACATTACAATACAAGCAATCAAGAGGGTAAAAGTGTAACAGCTTCTGGCTTGCTTGTAATTCCAAGTGCATCTGATGCCTACAAACAATATTTGGCATCACTTGGAAAAGCTTATTCTATTTCTATGATTTGCGATAATCATGGGACAATTTTTACGGATGCAGAAGCACCGACAAATGTAGAAGTTACAAATGGGATGCCGGATTACAGTGTGGCAGTTTTAATGTCCGGATATGCAGGATTTGCTGCTATATTACCTGATTATGTTGGATATGGAAATTCAGATTCTGAAAATCATCCATATATACTAAAAAATGCTTCGGCACAATCTTCTTTAGATATGATAAAAGCAAGTGTAAGATATATGACGGATAACAATATTTTATTTAATGGACAGTTGTTTATATCAGGATACTCTGAAGGCGGGCATACCGCAATGGCTTTGGCAAAAGAGATACAAGAGAACCATTCTTCGGAGTTTGCTCTCAAAGGTGTTGCTCCAATGGCGGGACCTCATGATGTAGAGGGCTTAGGGAATATAGAAATTAATGCAACTCGCACTATGTTATATCCAGCCTTTTTAGCCTATTTGGCAGATTCATACTCACAAGCATATAGTGATGTTGTGTTAAGTGATTTAGTAAATGAAACGAATACGACTATGTTTCACTCTCTTTTTGATGGTTCAAAAAGTAACGTTGAAATACATGCTGCTCTTGGACTTACAATTAACTATGGATTTGCTGCTTATAATGCAAATGTATTGTTCGAAGATAGTTTCATAACAGATTATCAAAATAATGTAAATAATAGTTTTAGAGTAAGATTAGCCCAAAACAGTGTAAATAACTGGACACCAAATGTAAGAATGAATTTAATCCATTGTGCCGAGGATGAGATTATTCCTTTTAGTATGTCTCAGGGTGCGTATGATAATTTTATTGCCAATGGGGTAAGCAGTTCAAATGTGACTTTAACATCAATCCCAACGATTGCCTTGGCGCAGCAGGTAGATTCAACACATCCATTTGTACACGCAAACTGCGGCAATGAAGCGTATGGCGCCGCAGTGACATGGTTCGATAGCATAAGACAAGGAAATTAATATGAAAAATGTATTTTTAAAAACAACAGCATTCACTTTATTATCAAGCACGGTTCTTTTTGCAAGCGGTTATAAAATACCTGAAGCATCACTTAATTCCGTTGCTTTGGGTGCAGCGTATATTGCGCATACTACAGCCGCGGATGCCGCGTATTATAATCCGGCTAACATGGTGTTTATGGATGATGAAAACAGTATGGATATGGACTTGAAATATATAAGTCTGGATGCGCCTAATTTTAAAGGGACTGTTTCTGGAACCAGTTACGACATTAATGCAGAAAGTGAAACTTTTTTGGTTCCATCCATTCATTATGTTTCGGAAAAGGCCGGCGATGTTAGAGTGGGATTAAGCATAGTTTCTCCTGGAGGCTTATCTAAACGATGGACAGTTTCTCCTGCGAAAGATAAGGCTGAAGAATTTACATTACAGATTATAGAAGTAAATCCAAGTATTGCTATTGCAATTAATGAAGAAGTTGCTATCGCATTGGGTCTGAGAGTTTTACACACTTCTGGAGTCGTAAAAAGCACGTCTACTGCTTCGCGCGATATGAAGGGAGAGAGTTTTGATTTTGGATATAATTTAGCCTTATCTTATAAACCGACTTCGGATATTGATGTAGCATTGACGTATCGTTCCAATGTAGACTTAAGTGTTGAAGGAAATGCTAAACTATATTTAAGCGGAAGTAAAGTGTATGATGGCGGGGCGAGTGTCAGCGTTCCATTGCCGGCTATGCTTTCTTTGGCTTTTGCATATACACTGCAAAGTAAAACCACATTTGAATTTGTTTATGAAAGAAATATGTGGTCAGAATATAAAGAGCTTGATTTTAACTATGTGAGTTCTATCCCGCTTGCAATACAACCGTATTTTGATGATTCAATTGCAAAAGATTGGAAAGATACAAATGATTTTCGTTTGGGTATAACACAAGAGCTGGAGAAATTGACTCTTATGGCGGGCATTGTTTATAGTGAAAATCCTGTTCCGGATGAAACACTCAGTTTTGAATTGCCAGATTCAGATTCCCTTTCCGTTTCTTTTGGCGGGCGCTATCAAATAAATAAAAAATTAGATTTAGGTCTAGCTGCTTTATATTCAATGAGAGAAAGTCGAAGTGTGACAAATGCTGATTTAAGCGGAGAGTTTACAAATTCAAATGTACTTATGATATCAGCCGGTGTCGGGTATAAATTTTAGTATTAAAATAAGGTGATTTTTGAAAATATTAGTAGATTTTTTAGAAACAAAAGAGATTGAAAAATCTCAAATCTTCACGCATTTAAAATGCAGTGTTGCTGAAGCATATATGCTTCAGTTTTTAGCAAAAAGATATATGCAAGGTCAGGATGATGTTTTAGTCCTTGAACTCTTGCAAGAGCTTTATGAGAGTAGCAATTATGAGTATCTTGAGCATCTAAAAGAGTTGAAAATTCTTTTAGAGCTGGGCTGGTTGCATCAACAAAGTTTTACGCCTATGAAAATATCTGAAGTTACCCCTTTAGAATTGTTAAACACGGCAGTGGGACTTGCCCCTTCACTTTTAAAACTTCTTCAAGACGGTACTCTGGACATGGACCTTCCGGATATCAAACCCTATTTGGACCACTTAGAGTACCTGCAGGATCAGTTTTTTAGAATTGAACTTTATCAAAAAATGAGTGTGATTCGTCAAAATGTACATGAGCATTCGTTGGGAATAGACAGAGTCCAAAATAAATTGAAGTTGCTTGAAAAGCGGATACAAGACAGAGTGCTCCAAACATCTCAGAATCTTGTTTTAGATAAATTTTTTAAACAAAAAAAGATGGAATCGAAAGAACAAGTTATCTTCATAGCCCTTCTTCGCGAGGAGTACAGCGCTGCGGATACTTCACTCCGAGAGATGAACGCACTCATTGACTTAATCTCTTTGGATGAATACGACAGAATCAAAAATCGTTCACTTCTTGAAGATGGCTCCAATCTTATTGGTGAGGGGATTATAGATTATGAGGAGATGTTAAATCCTTTTGGAGGAATATCGAGATCTTTTTATATAGTTGATGAGGTATTGCAAAGCATAATCCATCCTCAAAAAAATAAAAAAGTGCGCCGTTTAAAACTAAATTCACTGATGGATGAGCAGGATATCTTTGAGCTAATTGAACCTGAAACTTCGCTGGATGATGTTGTCTTAAATAAAAAAACAGAAGAGACCTTGCAAAATCTTATGCGTCAAGTCGATAAAGAAGTAATAAGCCGTCTTGTTAAATGGGGTATTAAAGATAAAAAAAGCGGAATAGATGCCAGAATTATTTTTTACGGTGCTGCCGGAACCGGTAAAACGATGACGGCCTATTCTTTGGCAAAATCTCTCAAACGCCAAGTCCTTGCATTTGACTGTTCTAAAATTCTTTCGATGTATGTCGGAGAGAGTGAAAAAAATGTTCGAAAGATTTTTGACACTTTTTATGATTTATGCGAGAAAACAAAAACAGAGCCCATACTTTTGTTAAATGAAGCAGATCAATTTTTAAGCTCTCGTTCGAGCGGGATAGGCTCTAGCGCAGACCAAATGCATAATCAAATGCAAAATATTTTTTTAGAACAGATAGAAAATTTTAAAGGAATGCTTATTGCCACTACAAATTTACTTGAAAATATAGACAAAGCATTTTCAAGAAGATTTAACTATAAGATAGAATTTAAAAAGCCTGACGAAGATCAAAGAGCAAAGCTTTGGAGTAAAATGCTCCCTGCGGATGCGCCATACGAAGAAGGATTTGATATTTTGCCTTTATCGAAGTATTCTTTAACGGGTGGACAGATTAATTTAATAATAAAAAATACAGCATATAAAGTAGCGGTGCGTGAAAATCCGATTTTCTTGTTAAATGATTTTATAGATGAGATACAAAGAGAAAAGGATGCAAATTTTGATAGTGAAAAATCTATGGGATTTTTAAACAAGTAAAACCTGTTTCTTCTCTTTTTTCCTGAACTATAATTTTCTTTGGCATGTGGAATTCCACATGCCAAAGAAAATTGAATGTAATATTGATGTAACCGCAAAGTAATCTCCCTGCAATCAAGTTTATGCAAAATACCGACATAAATTTTTTATAGGAAATTATGGATGCAAACTTTTTCTATTTCACTTACAAAACACCTTGTTAAGCGCTACAACATGAATATGTCGGACGCTATGGATATTATAGAAGATGAATGGGACTTTATTGAAGAAGTCTATGCATCTCAAGAAAGCACCGTAGAAGCGCTTGCGCAAGATTTAATTGATATCTATATGGTGGCATAAATATGGCAATATCGGTTGAGAGTTATTTCACGCATAATTATCCATCTTTTGAAAAATTACCGCAAATTATTCGTAAGGGGTTAATCTCTTTTTTTAAAAAAGCATTTCACGAAAGTGAAATTAATGATTTTTTGTATCAGCATTCCAATAAAGATTCTTTTGGTTTTATTGAAGCAATTTTAGAGCATTTTAATCTTGATATTACTATCAACAAAAATCAGCTCTCAAGAATCCCATCGTACGGTAAAGTGGTCATAATTGCGAATCATCCGCTTGGTGCCTTAGATGCTTTGGCTCTTTTGCATGTTATTAAGGATGTTAGAAAAGATGTGAAGATAGTTGCATCCAATTTTTTAAGTGAATTAGAAAATTTAAATGAGATACTTATTCCTATTGAAAATGTTAAAGGAAAAATGGAACGCAATTCCGTTGAAGCAATTTATGAAGCTTTAAAAAAAGAGCAGGCAGTTATTGTTTTTCCATCAGGTGAAGTGAGCCGTGCCAGACCAAGCGGCATAAAAGATACAAAATGGAGAAGTGGATTTTTAAAAGTAGCACAAAAGATGCAAGCACCTATTTTACCTATATATATTGAAGCAAAAAATTCCAATAGTTTTTATTTTTTATCTATGATAAACAAGTCGTTGGCAACAGCAACAATTCCGCACGAAATGTTTAAATATCAAAATAAAAATATCGCTTTTGAGATAGGTAAAAGTATCCCCTATGAGAGCTATAATATACCGTCTGTATCCATCATTGATAGAGTTAAACTTTTTCGCAAACATTTTTATTTAATTTCAAAAAAAAACAGGGGTGTTTTTAAAACATATAATGCAATAGCTCTCGCAGAAAATAGACAAGAATTAAAGCGTGAACTTCTTCATGCAAAAATACTCGGAGAAACTATAGACGCAAAGAAAATATATCTTTATAGAAATGAAGATGAAAATGTTATTTTAAATGAAATTGGTCGCTTAAGGGAGATTAGTTTTAGACAAGTAAAAGAGGGCAGCGGAAAGAAACGGGACTTGGATAGCTTTGATTATTATTATGAGCATATTATCTTATGGGATGACAAAGAGCTGGAAATTGTTGGTTCATATCGCGTTGCTCAAGCCCAAGAGATTATTGCAATGTTTGATGTTGGAGGGCTTTATACATCCACTCTGTTTGATTATAAAGATGAATTTTTGGAATATTTTTCGGATGGAATTGAACTCGGACGCAGTTTTATTCAGCCAAAGTATTGGAACTCAAGAGCTCTGGATTATTTATGGCAGGGGATAGGTGCTTACTTAAAAGCGAATCCACAAATTCGCTATATGTTTGGTCCCGTGAGTATCTCACGTTCATACAATGATGAGGCGGTGGCGCTTCTTGCCTATTTTTATATGAATTATTTCGGTGCCAAAGTTAAAAGTGTTGAACACCGTGAAAGATATCAAATCTCAGAACAAAATATAGAAAGATTTGAAAAACTATTTTTAAAAAATAATTATAATGAAGATCTTGTAACTTTAAAAAACGAATTGCAAATAAATGGCTTTGCGATACCAACTCTTTATAAGCAGTACAGTGATTTATGCGATGATGATGGTGTGCAATTTATGGATTTCGGAGTGGATAAAGAGTTTGATAATTGTGTGGATGGATTTATAGTTGTAGACATACATAAGTTGAAACCTCTCAAAAGTAAGCGTTACTTGGGCCGATAGACCATCATAATAGAAATAAAATATGCTACAAATTTCTACAAACTTAAGTTAAATAGCTTTCCTTAGCCTAATAAATGTTACATATATTCACAATCATCTTGTCACGATGAAAAACATGTTCCATTTCGTGACGTTTTTCAACTTCTTAATATGCTAAATTCTTTTGTTTAATACTCTTTTTGTTATAGTGCACTTAACTGTTTTTTCTTACACATTAGGACAACAATAGGGCTAATAACTTTAATTGTTTCGTGTTAGAAAACAAAATTAATATGAAGCTATATTTTAAGGGATTTAGCTTTTAAAATTAAAGGTAGGATATATGGAGCACATCAACACCGCAAATCCGTATTTTGGGGTATTTGTACTTTTTGTTATAACATTCGGTGCATTTATAGCAACAACAGTTATTGCTCGGCTGGCGAGTCGTGCACTGGCTGCAAAAGACAGTGAAAAAATTAGACTTTCTGTTTATGAATGTGGACCGGAGATAACAAAGCAACCAAATAGAGTTTCTCCGCAATTCTATTTATTTGCATTACTATTTTTACTATTTGATGTTGAAATAGTTTTTATGTTTCCGTGGGCGGTCGACTTTAAAGCACTTGGCTGGTTCGGTTTTGCTGAGATGCTAATGTTTATCTTGTTGTTAACTATTGGATTCGTATACGCATGGAAAAAAGGAGCGCTTGAATGGCACAACATAAAATAAATTATACGCAAAATGCCGGCTTGCCGGTAGCACTTACAAGTATAGACAAAGTTGTAAATTGGGGTAGATCAAATTCGCTTTGGGCACTGACTTACGGTCTTGCCTGTTGTGGTATTGAAATGATGGCATCGGGTGCTTCAAGATATGACTTTGACCGTTTTGGCACAATATTTAGAGCTTCCCCTCGTCAGGCAGATGTTATGATAGTCGCTGGGACATTAACGAAAAAGCATGCTGAGTTTATTAAAAGGCTTTATGATCAAATGACTGAACCGAGATGGGTTATTTCTATGGGTTCGTGTGCAAATACAGGTGGGATGTTTAACACTTACGCAACGGTTCAGGGAGTGGACAGAATTATTCCTGTTGACCTGTATTTACCAGGGTGTGCACCTCGTCCAGAGACGCTTCAGTATGGGGTTATGTTGCTGCAGCAAAAAATTCGTGCTAATAAAGCCGGTAATGCGCAAAAGCCAAAAAGGTTGATGTAATGAGAGCGTATACACCTAAAGATAATGTTCAAGCAAAACCGTACTATTCAGATAGATTTTGGGTGGCTCCTCAAGTGCCTAAAAATGATGTTGCAGGTGATGAAGTTTTTGCAAAAGATTTAGAGCTTATAAAAACCAAATTTGAAGTTCTTGATGCGTATATTCAAGCGGGACAAATGGTTGTTAATATCAAATCGGTGGATAATTTTAATGTTTTGGAGCTGATGAGAGATGAGTTGGAATATACTCAGCTTTCAGAAATGAGTGCAATTGACTGGCTTGCAAAAGAGAATAAATTTGAGATTTTTTATCAAATGCTTAGTATGAAGAAACGTAAAAGAGTTCGCATTAAGATGTTTATAGAAAATGGGGAAGCTGTGAATTCCGTAGAGAAGCTTTTTCGCTCGGCAGATTGGTCTGAAAGAGAGATGTTTGATATGTTCGGCATCGAAGCGAATGGACATCCATTTATGAAAAGAATTCTTATGCCTTACGATTGGCAAGGTTTTCCACTTCTTAAAACCTACCCGCTGGAGGGTGATGAATTTGCTCAGTGGTACGAGGTAGATAAAATTTACGGCAAAGAAGCAAGAGATGTAATCGGACCGGAGCTTCGTGATACGTCAAGAGTTGACAGATATGATTCGCAGAGATTTTCTCGATTGGGTCATGAAGTGCCTTTTGGAGCTCAAATCCAAGAAGGTGAACCAGCTACACATCAAAATTATCAAGAAGATGGCGGCGTATTCTTGATTAAAAAATTTGATAAAGAAAAATCAGTCATCATTGATGACCCTCAGAGATAGGTAGTAATATGCAAGTAAAAAATAGATTAACACCGTTTTTTGAAAATATCACTTTTGATAGAGCTGATAATGAGCTTATCTTGAACTTCGGTCCTCAGCACCCTTCTGCTCACGGGCAGTTACGTTTAATGTTGCATTTGCAGCAAGAGATGATTGTAAAGGCGCATCCAGATATTGGGTATCTTCACCGCGGTATGGAGAAGATGGCTGAAAACATGATTTATAATGAATTCATGCCGACAACAGATCGTATGGATTATATCGCTTCATCTTCAAACAACTACGGCTTTGCCTTGGCAGTTGAAAAGTTGATTGACGTAGAAGTTCCTCGTCGTGCAAAAGTTATTCGCATGATGCTTTTAGAAATTAACCGTTTGATGTCTCACCTTTTTTGGTTGGCAACAACAGCTCTAGATATTGGAGCTATGACTGTTTTCTTATTTGCATTCCGCGAAAGAGAATATTTGATGGATATCATAGAAGGGTACTGTGGAGCAAGGCTTACGCATGCGGCTATCCGTATCGGCGGTGTTCCTCTTGATATACAAGATGGTTTTATCGCTCAACTTAAAGATTTCCTGGATAAATTACCTCAAAATATTAAAGATTATGAGGATCTTCTTGATACAAACCGTATCTGGCTAATGAGAATGGAAGAAGTTGGTACTATTTCTAGTGAAATGGCGATTTCATGGGGTTGTACGGGACCAATGCTTCGTGCTTCTGGCATAGCTTGGGATATTCGTAAAGAAGAGCCGTATGAACTTTATGACGAAGTTGAGTTTAATGTTCCTTATTCTGACAAAGGTGATAATTTCGCTCGTTACCGTATTTATATGGAAGAGATGAGAGAGACAGCAAAAATTCTTTATCAAACTATAGATATGTATAATGAATGTGTAAAGAATGGACAGACTGAATTGATGGCGCATGCCCCGAAATATATCTCTGCTCCAAAGATTGATATTATGACTCAGAATTATTCGTTAATGCAACACTTTGTTCTCGTGACTCAGGGTATGCGACCTCCAGTCGGTGAAGTATATGTAGCAACTGAGTCACCAAAAGGTGAGCTTGGGTTCTTTATAAACTCTCAAGGCGGCCCATACCCTTATAGATTAAAGCTTCGTGCCCCATCTTTTTGGCATACAGGCATTTTAACTGACCTTCTGCCTGGACACTACATTCCGGATGTTGTTTCGATTATTGGTACTACTAACATCGTTTTCGGTGAAGTTGATAGATAAGGATTTATATGAAAAGATATGATTTACGACATCTTAAAGATGAATTTGAACCTAGAATGAAAGAGCTTTTAGGTTCTCACAGTGCAGGTGAGGTTGCGATTTTCTTATTTGAAATAGGTGATTTTTCTCCTATTCAAAGATCTGCTGATTTAGTAAAAGAGTGTGGTTATGAGTTGATGAACTCTTTAAAGTTTAACGAAGTCGACTGGACTATCGTAACAAAAAAATAGGCGGAATTGATTGTGAGTAAAGTCTATTTTTCTACTTGGAATGGTGAGCTGATAAATAATGTCAATAAGCCTGAAGAAGAGTGGGAAGAATCAGCTTATAACCTACCGGCACAGTATGACTCTCACCGTGAATCTAAAGCTTTTATAGGCTGGGACGGTGTATCGTTATTTAATGCAGATGTAGATGTAATCCGTTTAGCTATGGAATATGCTGCACAATACCAAGAGTATTCTGAGGCATGTGGAAGATGTGCACCTGGTCGTTGGGGTGGAAGAATTCTATATGATCAATTAGATAAGATTGCTCGTGGTGAAGGTAGTGTTTCTGATTTGGATCACTTAAAAGAGATTGGCAAGAGTATGCAAATTACTTCTAAATGTGAGATAGGTAAAACAGTTCCAAATCCTATTTTAGATTTGATGACACACTTTGAAGATGTATTTCTTGATTGTATCAACAATCAAAAACCGTCAAAGCATTACAATGAAAGTGTAGGATATATCGCCAAGATAACTGCGCCTTGTACTGATGCTTGTCCAGCGCATGTCGACATTCCAGGATATATTGAGGGTGTTAGAGATTTAAGATTTGATGATTCACTTGAAGCGACGCGTCAAACTATGCCTCTTGCTCATGTATGCGGACGTGTTTGTCCACATCCTTGTGAAGATGCATGCAGAAGAACCAATCTTGATGAGCCGATTTCTATAATGGCTCTTAAACGTTTGGGTGCAGATTGGGAAACAGATCATGGATTCGACTTTTTTCATCCAATGGAGAAAAAAGCATCTATTGATAAAAAAGTCGCAGTAATCGGCGCAGGCCCCGCCGGACTTACGACAGCTTATTATTTAGCGGCTGAGGGAATAGAAGTAGACGTGTATGAAGAACTGCCTGTTTTAGGCGGAGAAGTCGCTGTAGGCGTGCCTGAATACCGTATGCCGATTGATAAATATAATCAAGATATTGAATGTGTTAGAGACATGGGGGTTAATTTCATAGTAAACACAAAAATAACTGCCGACGATATGAGAAGATTTGAGACGGAATATGATGCAACTATGGTTGCTACGGGAACCCGTATCTCTAAAAAAGTTTACTGCGATAATGAAAGATTTGAAATCAAAGGTTATTGGTCGGCCATCGAGATGCTTGACCAAATTAATCTTTGGGACAAATACGGCATTGGTGAAGCGGTAGATTTAACCGGAAAAACAGTTGTTTGTGTCGGCGGCGGATTTACTTCAATGGACGTTGTAAGATGTGCAATTCGAGCCAATGCTAAAAAAGTTTATATGGTTTATCGTAGAGATGAGAGAACTATAATTAACAATACAACCTATGAAGAGTATCATGAGGCTGTTGAAGAGGGTGTGGAATTTTTATTCCACTCGGCAGTTAACGTGATGAATGATGAAGATGATGTCTTAAAATCTCTTCTTATTGACAAGTTTGAATTAGTTCCCGACCCAGACGGCGGGCGTGCACAGCTTGTGAAAATTGATGGTGCGTCTTATGAGATAGAAACAGATTTCCTTGTTCCTGCGGTTTCTCAAAGTGCTGACCTTAAATTACTCCCAAAAGAATGGGAAATTGAGATGACTTCTTGGGGAACTATAAAAACAAACGGTAAAGATTATATGACTTCGCGCAAAGGAATTTTTGCTTCAGGAGATTGTGAATATGGTCCAATGACTATTGTAAATGCAGTTGGCCAAGCAAAACGCGGGGCTTCCGTAATGGCAAGATATGTGCAAACAGGTGAAATTACTTTAAGTGATGATGAGATTATGGAAGATCATCTTCGCAAATTAAAAGTGTATAACAAAAAAGAAAAGGTAAGCGGTTGGCTGCCTGGGCTTCCTCGTGAGCATAGTGAGATACTGGGTGTTGATATTAGAAAATTTAATAACAAAGAAGTTAACTTGGGCTTTACGCAAGAGCAAGCATTGAGTGAAGCTGATCGTTGTATGCGATGTTACTATATTGCTATGATAGCTACGTAAGGGAGTTGGATATATGAATGATTTGATTAATTTTAAAATTGACGGTATCCAAGTTGAAGCTAAAAAAGGCGAAACTATTCTAAGTGTAGCCCGAAAAAATGGCATCTATATACCAACAATGTGTTACATATCTAAAACTACTCCGTGTGCATCGTGTCGTATGTGTGTGGTTGAAGCCAAAGATGTAAATGGATTCGTTTTGAGTTGTAACACTCCTCCTATTGAGGGAATAGAGATTACGACAAATTCAAAAGAACTTGAAAATGAACGAATCAATATTATGAAGCTTTATGATGTGAACCATCCTTTAGAATGTGGCGTGTGTGACAAATCTGGAGAGTGTGACCTTCAAAATAAAACTTTAGAGTTTGGTGTTGCTCAGCAAAACTTTACAGCGCGCGACCAAGCTCGTAAAATTGAACATTGGGGACTGATTAATTATGATCCGTCTTTGTGTATTTTATGTGAAAAATGTGTTCACGTTTGTAATGAAGTCATCGGTGATGATGCGATTGATGTCAAGTTTGGCGGATACAGTTCCACCATAATTCCTAAAAATGCCGATACGCTTGATTGTACTTTTTGTGGTGAATGTATCGCAGTTTGTCCGGTTGGCGCGCTTGTGAGTTCAAACTTTCAGTATAGTGCAAATGCTTGGGAACTTCGTCGTGTACCGGCTACGTGCGCACACTGTTCGGCAGGGTGCTCTTTGGAATATGAAACAAAATATTCAGGAATTGATAATGGGTTTGAATCTATTTTCAGAGTAAAAAATAATTTTGAATTTACATCTTTGTGTGGTGCAGGGCGATTTGGTTTTGATTTTGAAAACAGAGCACTTAAAGATGAAAACGCTTTCGTTAAGGCTGTTGATGCTTTAAAAAATGCAAAAGCTATCCGTTTTTCCTCAATGATAACAAATGAAGAAGCACATATATTGCAACTTTTAAAAGAAAAACTTGGAATTCAGTTATTTAATGAAGATGCTAGAAAGTTCCAAGAGTTTATGAATTCTTATAGCAGTGTTAGTGGTAAAAAGCACCATAGCGGTTCTCTAGACGCAATTAAACAAGCAGATGCGATTATTGTTATCGGCACAAGAATAGCTACGGATAATCCTGGTGTGAGATATGCGATTACAACGGCCAGAAAGCATAATGGAGCCAAAATAGTATATGCACACCCTCTTGAAGACGCATTGCTGCAAAATACCGTAACTCAATTTATGAAATATGAAGTCGGAACGGAAGAGGGTGTTTTAGCACTTTTGGCAAACGCAATACTTCAAGAAGCAGATTTATCAGATGCAGAGAGAGCATTTTTTAATGAACTTGATTTAGGTTATCTTGAAGCCGAAAGCAACATTGGACATGAAGAAATTTTACAGATGATGAAATCATTTTCAAGAGCAAAGAACCGCATTTTAATTATAGGAAATGATCTCATTGCTCATGATAGAGCCTTAAATATTGCCAAACTAGCTGCATTGATTGAAAAATACACTACATTCTCTTTGGTTGTTGTGCCAAATGAAGTAAATACACTTGGTGTATCTCTTATTGCAGAATTAGATAAAGATGAAGATATTATTGATGTAGTCGGATACAATGCAAGGGGTAATTTTTTAATCTCTTCATTAAAATTTGCAAATCTTGCAGTTCCCGCACTCAATCAACAAGAGGGGACTTTTGTAAGTATAGACAATAGAGTGCTGCCAACAAATGTGTCTGTCTCTTTTGATGGATATACTTTAAATGATTTAGCTTCGGCATGTGGAATCAATAGCAAAAATACTATTGATTATACAAGTATGCTCAATCCTAAATCAGGCTTTAAGAATCTTAACTTTGATTCTTTAGAGAATTATCTTTCTCCTCTTGGAGATGACGTGAGAGGTTATCTTCTTGATGAAGTTGAATGCAGCATAAGCGGTGAACTGGAATCCATAGAGGACTTACCGGAGTTTAATGGCACTGTAATATATAATTCAAATCCTGTTTTACAGTTTAATGCCTATACAAATATAGCTAAACAGCTTGAAAAAGATACTGCGCTGAGGGGTTCAGCTCAGTTTGCAGCGTGTGCAAAAATTTCTGATGGGGACAGAGTTGAAATAAGATTTGGCTCTAAGATGATTACAAGAGATTTTAAACTAGATAATAATCTAAAAGGGACAATAGCATTAAATCCTACTTTTGATGATGTTGTAGATGCCAGTAGATATAGATTTGAAAAATCCAAAATAATGAGAGTAGTACATGAGTAAAATTACTATAAACATTGACGGAAGAGAAGTACAGACGCAAGAGGGCGAGTATATTTTAAATGCCGCTCGTGCAAATGATATTTTTATTCCAGCTATATGTTATTTAACAAGATGCAGTCCTACACTTGCTTGCCGTATCTGTCTTGTTGAGGCAGACGGTAAACAAGTGTATGCGTGTAATGCCAAAGCTAAAGACGGTATGAGTATAACAACATCAACGCAAACTATTGAAGCTGAAAGACGCGCAATAATGGAAGTTTATGATGTTAACCACCCGCTCCAATGCGGCGTGTGTGACCAATCTGGAGAATGCGAACTGCAAAACTATACTTTAGAAATTGGTGTAGATTCACAGAATTATTCTATCAAAGATGTTGATAGAAGCTCTAAAGATTGGGGACATATTCATTACGATCCGGGTTTATGTATTGTTTGTGAGAGATGTGTTACAGCATGTAAAGATATGATTGGTGATAACTCGCTTAAAACAGTAGCCCGTGGTTCAGAGGCGCTTAGTGCGGAGTATAAAGATACAATGCCAAAAGATGCATACAGCATGTGGAATAAGCTTAATAAATCAGTAATTGGCTTAACCTCCGGCGAAGAGATGCTTGATTGTACCTCTTGTGGCGAATGTGCGGCAGTGTGTCCTGTCGGTGCTTTAGTAGACACAGATTTTATGTACAAATCAAACTCCTGGGAATTAAAACAAATACCTGCTACCTGCGGACATTGCGCAGCAGGATGCCAAATCTCTTATGATGTTAAGCACACTAGTATTGAAAATCCTGAAAATAAAATTTACCGTGTTATGAATGAATGGAACTACGTTTCTTTATGCGGCGCAGGACGTTACGGATTTGACTATGAAAATAGAGTAGCAGGCAAAGATGAAAAAGCTTTCGCTAGCGCCTTAGAAGCTTTCAAAAAAGCGGATACTATTAAATTTACTTCAACTATCACGAATGAAGAGGCATATTTACTGCAGTCCTTAAAAGAGAAAAATGGATACAAACTTGTAAATAAGGAAGCAAAATCTTTTCAAACATTCTTGAAAGATTATAGTGAAATTAGCGGAACATCTCTTTATGGAAGCGACTTAAAAGTAGTTCACAATTCTAATTTTGTTATTTCTGTTGGCGGGGCACTTAAAAGTGATAATCCCAATGCAAGATATGCCCTCAACAACTCCATGACGATAAACAAAGGTGCAGGACTTTATTTTCACCCTGTTGGGGATCCTATCATAGAGGGAATGGGCAAAAGTATTATGAGCGTAAACCATGCGCCTTTGCAAGAAGAGGCAGTTTTGTACCTGATACTTGATTTATTTGCAGATAAATCAAAATTACCTACAGCAATTCTTGAGTATTTAGCATCTTTTCATTCAAAGAAAACTATAACTGTTGAAGAAACTGTAAAAGAAAAAGTGACTGAAATTGTTAAAGTTATGAAGAAGAATGAAGAAACCGGTGAAGATGAGGAAGTAGAAGAGGAAAAATCTTCTATGGTTTCTAAAAAAGTATCTAAAGAGGTAAAGGTTGATGAAAATCGTCTTTTATCATTAGTAAATGCGGATTCAAAATTTGAAGAAGAGTTAGATAAAAACTTAAAGAAAAAAGATGTATTCGCTCTTATAGTAGGACCGGATTTATATACGCATCCAAATTCAAGAAATTTAGCGCGTTTAGTTGCCCTTATTGAAAAGTACAGCGCATTTGAAGTTACGATGATTCCTCCATTGACAAATTCATTAGGTGTTGCATTAATATGTGAACTTGATGATAATGTAGGCGCTTATACAATAGGCTACAATACTAAAGGTGATTTTACGTTGTCAGCACTTGGGGATGCAAGCGAATGCGACTTGGATATGCCGGCTATGAATCAGCAAGAGGGAACTTTAACGAGTATTAACAAGCGTGTTAATCCAACAAATGCGGCATTGGCATATTTTGGCTATGAGTTAAATGATATTGCAAATGCACTAGGTTTGAGCGCAGAACATGTAATTGAATATACAGCTTTGTTACCGAAAAATGCAGGCTTTAAATCTGAACAATTTGATAATCTTCCAAATCATTATGAGAATGATGGTACTGAAAGAAGAGGGTACTTATTGGAAAATAGAAGTATTGAGCTCAGTGGTGATGAGGGCGTAGAAGCAATAAGTGATGATAAACTTGAAGGAACGCTAATATATCTTGTAAATCCTGTAAGACAATTTACTCCATTTACGAATAAAACTACTCTTCTTAAGACGCAGGGCGGTGTTTATATGAGTGAAGAATATCTAAGTAAATCTGAACTAAATGCAGGGGATAGTGTACGCATTAAAAATGATAATGGCGAGTTAGTGCTTCATATTATAAGTGATAATAAAATTACTGGCGATGTGGCGTGCATACCGACATTTGATTCTAAAATAAACTCAGAGGCTCTGTTTAGCTCATACCGCTTTGCAACAGCTTCGATTCAAAAGGTGTAACATATGGATACAGCATATTTAATTGAGACGGTTATAAAAGTCGTAGTTATTTTACTCATATTTTCTGCTTTAGCAGGTATTGGAACTTATTTTGAAAGAAAAGTTCTTGCATTTATGCAGCGTCGTTTAGGGCCGATGTATGTTGGACCTTACGGATTATTACAAGTTGCTGCAGATGGTATAAAACTATTTACAAAAGAGGATATTATTCCGACAAATGTTGTTAGTCGTATTTTTAAAATTGCGCCTGTTATTACTGCAGCGACCGCATTTATGGCAGCCGCAGCAATACCTTTTTTACCACAGTTTACACTTTTTGGATATACGGTTCATCCAATTGTTGCTGATATAAATATTGGTATTTTATATATACTTGGAATTATGGGAGTAGGTTTGTATGGACCGCTTCTCGGTGGTATGGCTTCGGCAAATAAGTTCTCTTTACTTTCCGCTGCCCGTGGTGCTGCTGTATTTATCTCTTATGAGGTAGTAACAGGTTTATCCATTCTCGCCCCAATCATGATGGTTGGTTCATTATCTCTTATAGATTTTAATGAATATCAGGCGGGGGGAATTGGAGATTGGATAATTTGGTCTCAGCCTGTTGCCTTTGTTTTATTCTGGATAGCTGCATTTGCTGAAACCGGTCGTACGCCGTTTCACCTTATTGCAAATGACCATGAGATTATTGATGGTTTCGGTACAGAATACTCCGGTATGAGATGGGGATTATTTTTTATTGGCGAATATGCAAATATGTTCTTTATTTCATTTGTTATTCCATTGCTTTTCTTAGGTGGATATGGAGACGGTAGTTTGCTTGGAGCGTTAGGTTTGCTTGCTAAGATGTCATTTTTCTTTTTCTTTTTCTTATGGACAAGAGCTGCGTGGCCAGATGTAAGACCAGACCAATTGATGTGGTTATGCTGGAAAGTACTAATGCCGATAGCAGTGATTAACATAGTTATCACTGGCTTAGTTATGATGTTTTAAGGGGATATGAATGAAAAATGAGCAATTTAACAACAGAAATGTTAGCAATGGCTACTTTTTAGTAGATATTGAAGATTATCCGACCGATGGATGGGGAAAGTTTAAAAGAGTTGTCAAAAGAACTTTTAGGGGGGAGCTTTTTGTTGGCCTTTGGGTAGTATTAAGAGAGATGATAAAGTTTGATATTCATACTATTCAATATCCAGCTGAAAAAATGCCTATAGGCCCAAGATACCGTGCTGTTCATGAGATGAAAAGATTATGGGAGTCTGGAACCGAGAGATGTATCGGTTGTGGGCTTTGTGAAAAGATTTGTATTTCCAATTGTATTCAAATGGATACAAGGATAGATGAAAATTCTCGTAAAGAAGTAAGTGAATATAGCATTAATCTAGGTCGCTGTATCTTTTGTGGATATTGTGCTGAGGTTTGTCCTGAACTTGCAATTACACACGGTGGAAGATATGAAAATGCATCTGAACAAAGAGAGCATTTTGTAATGTATGAAGATATGTTAACGCCAATTGACAAACTTAAATCTGGCAATCAGTTAGAGTTTGAAGGTTTTGGTGCTATTACACCACATGAAGATGAGCGTGTTAAAAAAACACCTCTAGCATATTAAGGAGTTGGGTTATGTTTGAAGCTATTGCTTTTTATTTGTTTGCTTTTTTAACGATAGCGATGTTTTATATAACAGTAACAACATCGCAAGCGTTATATGCCATAACGGCATTAGCGGCGGGAATGATTTTTATATCGGCATTTTTCTTTATTCTAGGTGCTGACTTTTTAGGTGCGATTCAAATCGTTGTTTACTCAGGCGCCGTGATGGCCCTTTATGCATTCGGAATGATGTTTTTTGATACCACGAGGGATGTAAAAGAAAAGCAGGGAAACAAGGCGATAATTTTGGGTTTAAGTATTTTAGCTGCAATTTTAATTGTTGTTATCTTTGCCGTGCCAATGGTTTCAAATAATATAACCGCTCTTTATCCAATGGTTGCAGGTGCTGGGAATACTCAAGAAATTGGTATGGTTCTTTTTACAAAGTATTTGGTTCCTTTTGAAGTTGCAGCGGTAATGTTGCTTGTTGCAATGATTTCGGGCATTGTATTGGCTGGTAAAAAAATGGATTTATCTCTTACTCTTATGAGTGATGAAGAGATTGAAGCTGAAAAAAATGAAAAGGTACGCTCATGATAGAAATAGGACTTACTCATTATCTTGTATTGTCAACTATTTTGTTTGCAATTGGATTGTTTGGCGTGATGCGACGTAAGAATCTTCTTTTATTATTTTTCGCAACTGAGATTTTATTAAACTCCGTTAATATAGCTTTTGCTGCGATTTCACACTACTACGGTGATTTAACTGGTCAGCTGTTTGCATTTTTTGTAATTGCGATAGCAGCGTCAGAGGTTGCCGTAGGCCTTGGTTTATTAATTGTTTGGCATAAGCGCCACGGAAATATTAACCTTGACAAAATGTCAACAATGAGAGGATAGAAGTATGGAATTATATTTATATCTTGCGCTATTTTCACCTTTAGCAGGTTCGTTATTTGCTGCACTTTTTGGTGCATCTCCTAAAACAATTGTAGCTGGCGTAGTACCTAGCGTCCTATTATTTGTGTCATTCGTGAGCAGCACAATATTGTTGCTACACATTTTATCGGGCGGAGATGCCGTGCATGTGGAGATGATGACTTGGATGGCCACAGGCAATCTGTATATACCGTTCGGTTTTGTCGTTGATCAGGTTTCTGTGACAATGATGATGGTTGTAACGATTGTTTCCACCATTGTTCACGTATATTCAATTGGATACATGGATCACGATAAAGGGTTTAATAGATTTTTCTCCTATCTTTCGGCATTCGTTTTTTCAATGATGGTCCTGGTTATGAGTGATAATTTTGCGGGCTTATTTATTGGTTGGGAAGGTGTCGGTCTTTGTTCATGGCTTCTTATTGGATTTTGGTATGAAAAAGAAAGTGCTACATGGGCTGCAAATGAAGCGTTTATAATGAACCGTATTGCTGACCTTGGAATGCTTATCGGTATTTTCTTGGTTTACTGGAATACAGGAACTTTACAATACGATAAAGCATTTGCAGAGATGCAACACCTAGACACAGCAATTTTGGCTTGGATGGGTATCTTCTTATTTATAGGGGCAATGGGTAAATCAGCGCAGTTTCCATTACATACATGGCTTGCGGATGCGATGGAAGGCCCAACTCCTGTATCTGCATTGATTCATGCTGCAACAATGGTTACGGCCGGTGTTTATCTGGTTGTTCGCGCAAATCCGCTTTATGATTTAATACCGCATGTGGGATTGTTTATAGCAAGCTTGGGTGCTTTCGTTGCGCTTTTTGCCGCATCAATGGCACTTGTGAATCGTGATATGAAAAGAATTATCGCATATTCTACACTTTCACAATTAGGCTATATGTTTGTTGCTGCAGGGTTAGGTGCTTACTGGGTTGCATTGTTTCATTTAATGGCACACGCATTCTTTAAAGCATTGTTGTTTTTAGGTGCCGGTAATGTTATGCATGCAATGCATAATGAACTTGATCCTTTTAAGATGGGCGGGCTTCGCAAAGTGATGAAGGGCACATTTATTATGATGACTCTTGCTTCGGTAGCACTTGCAGGTATATATCCTCTTGCCGGATTCTGGTCAAAAGATTTAATTCTTGAAGTGGCAATGATAGAACATCATTACATAATTTATTCGGTATTATTATTTACTGCCGGTTTGACTGCTTTTTACTCATTTAGACTTGTTGCCTTGGTTTTCCACGGTGAAGAGAGATATAAACTTTTTGGTGTACATCCGCATGAAGCATATAAGTTTATGCTTATAGCAATGAGTCCTTTACTTATACTTGCAATTATTGCAGGTGCATTTAAAATGACATACTTTGAAATGGTAACTCAAGTTTTGCCAGCCACAGAATATCATATTCACAGTGCTCTTACGTATTGGATTATGACTATCGGAACTCAACTTTTTGTTATTCTAGCGATTGCTTATGCATATAAAAAATATCAGGTAGCAAAAGAAGACCCCGCAATGGAAAAAAGATTATGCTACAAAATACTTATTAACCAGTACTATATTCCGTATTTTTATGAAGAGTATTTAGTGAAGCCATATAGAGAACTCTCTACTATTTTCTGGAAACAAGTTGATATGAAAATTGTTGATGCTACAGTAGATGGCATAGCAAAAACTATTTATGCGACGGGTGAAAAAACAAGAGAGATGCAAAGTGGAAATTTATCTACGATGCTTAAATGGATGGTGGCAGGTACGGTTGGTCTGTTGTCATTAGCTGTAGTTTTTGGACTTGCAGCAAGATATTCTGATGAAATAAAAGTATTTTTATCAGGTTTAGGAGTTTAGTAGATGTTAGATAATATTTTATCGATTTTAATTTTCTTTCCGGCCTTGGCGGCAATGTTTGGATTTGTAATTCACAAAGACAGTGCCCGTGCTTATGGTATATCCGTAGCATTTATAGAACTTGCTTTATCTTTATTGTTGTGGTTCTCTTTTGATTCTAATGCTTCTGGCATGCAGTTTATGGAACAACTTCCATTAGTACCTGCATTTGGAATTAATTATATTTTAGGGGTAGATGGAATATCGCTCTTTATTATTATATTAGCTTCATTTTTTACTTTAATCGGTATCGCTTCTTTAACTGAAACAAAAAATGTGAAAAATATGATAATAACGCTTCTGTTTTTACAGATGACTATGGTTGGTGTATTTGCTGCTCTTGATGCGATAGTATTTTATGTTTTTTGGGAGTTGTCACTCGTACCGATGCTTTATATCATCGGTGCATGGGGAGGACCTTTAAGAATATATGCATCCATTAAATTTTTCCTTTATACGTTTACCGGTTCATTAGTTATGCTTGTTGGTATGTTGTTTATGGCATATTTTTACTATCAGGCGACAGGTGTATGGAGTTTTGCAATTCTTGATTGGTACAGATTGATTTTGCCGGAGACATTTCAACTTTGGTTATTTGGAGCTTTCTTTGTCGGTTTTGCTATTAAAGTTCCAATGTTCCCGTTTCACA
Source organism: bacterium (assembly GCA_018822665.1). Lineage (GTDB taxonomy): Bacteria > Campylobacterota > Campylobacteria > Campylobacterales > Sulfurimonadaceae > Sulfurimonas. Next base: position 80,488 of record JAHJJX010000021.1, on the reverse strand, counting down.
CATGGTTGCCATACGCTCACGGGCAGGCTCCAACTATCGGTTCTGTAATACTTGCGGCTATTTTACTTAAAATGGGTACTTATGCATTTATTCGTTTTTCTTTGCCGATGTTTCCGGATGCATCTGTATTTTTCATGTTCCCGATAGCAATCATAGCTATTATCATGATTATATATACAGCTATGGTTGCTTATGCTCAAGAAGATATTAAACAGGTTGTTGCTTACTCTTCAGTTTCACATATGGGGGTAATTATCCTTGGTACATTTGCATTAAATGTTGAAGGTATCACCGGTTCAATTTTCCTTATGATTGCACATGGTGTAGTTTCCGGTGCACTGTTCTTGCTTGTGGGTGTAATTTATGATAGACGTCATACGAAGATGATGAGTGAATTTGGCGGCCTTGCATCTGTAATGCCAAGATATGCCACTATTTTTGGATTGATGCTTATGGCATCGGTAGGTATGCCCTTAACAATAAACTTTGTTGGAGAATTTTTAAGTCTTCTCGGTTTTTATAAACAATCTCACATACTTACCCTCTTAGCCGGTGCAGCTATAATTGTTGGCGCTATCTATATGCTAGCGGCATACAAAAAAATGTTTTTCGGTAAAGTGACAAACGAGAAAAATAGAAATCTTCCGGATGTAAATAAAAGAGAACTTTTAGCATTAATTCCATTGTCGATAATTACTATTTGGCTGGGCGTATATCCTAAACCAATTCTAGAGCCTATCAATAACAGTGTTGAATCAATTGTTCAGTTAATGCATGATAAATCTATTACTGAAGAAGCAAAGTCAAGAATTCCTAACCTTATAGAAGGTATTGAGATAACTAAAACTTCTACACAGGGGGCACACTAATGTTAGAGCCGGTAAATGTTTCTTTAGAGTCATTAAATTTAATGACTCTATCACCAATGTTGATTCCTATTATTGGTGCGTTAATGATAATAGTTGTTGATTTGTTTAAAAGTGGTTTAGATAAAACCTTATATGTAATGTTAAGCCTTTTATTTTTAGTAATGGATTTTGGAGCTATTTTAGAGTCTGCGGGTGCATTTGCGCAAAATGGCACTATTATGGGAATATTTGATGTAATGCTTATCGATGGGTTAGCAATTTTGTCTCAACTTATCATAGTCGGCGCTTCAATGCTTTTTATTCCCCTTGCATTAACATCAAAAAGATTTCATGAGTTTTCATATCCGGAATTTTTCGCTTTATTTTTATTTATGATTTCAGGTTTCCAGTTTATGGTTGCAACAGATAATTTAATTCTCGTTTTTGTTGGACTTGAAACATCATCTTTGGCTTTATATACTTTAATCGCGATGCACAATCGTGATAAATCATTTGAAGCGGCTGTTAAATATTTTACTATGGGCGCATTGGCAGCTGGATTTTATAGCTTTGGGGCTATGGTTTTTTATGCACTTACGGGTTCAGTTGAGATTAATCAAATAGCTTCCGTGTTGGCTGCGAATAAATATGCAGATATCGGTTATGTGCTTATCGGTGTTACTTTTATGTTGGCATCATTTGGATTTAAACTCTCTCTCGTACCATTCCATACATGGGCTCCGGATATTTATGAGGGTGCTAGTGCTTCAATGGCTGGATTTATGTCGATTGTTCCAAAAATAGCAGCATTTATTGTTGCTATGCGTATATTTGAGTTTTTAATCCATAGCGGTGTTGTATGGCTTGAAGTTATACTTTATATTTTTGTGGTTGTAACAATGACGGCTGCAAATATTTGGGCATTGGTTCAAACGGATGTTAAAAGAATGCTTGCCTATAGTTCAATTTCACATGCCGGTTTTGTAATGGCAGCTATTTTAATTGGAACAACACAGTCAAACAGCGCATTGTTTTTATATTGGGCCTTGTTTACATTTACAAATCTTGGTTCATTTAGTATGCTTTGGATTTCTCGTCAAAAACATATACCTGCACATCAGTCATCCGATCATAGCTACAATAAATTTGCCGGTATGGTAAGAACAGCGCCTGTAGCGGCTAGTATAATGGCACTTTTTATGTTGAGTTTGGCAGGAATTCCTCCTTTTGCACTTTTTTGGGGTAAGCTTTATATGATAGCATCTGCCGTATCGGGCGGATATACTGTTCTTGCACTTATTATGGCTTTAAACTCTGCCATTGCAGGTTATTATTATTTAAAACTTATAGTCTATATGTTTATGTTAGACCCAGTAAAAGGTGCAGATGAGCATGTGTTCACAAACAATGCATCTTTATCTCTTCGTACTATTATCGGTTTAGCCGCAGTAGGAACTATATTTGCTTTTATCGCTGTAAATCCATTACTTGAATTTATTACGGCATTTGTATATAACAGTGGATACTAGTACTTCGAACTAAATTTGCACAAAAAGGGGAAGAGAATTTGTTAAGATGGATACTCTTTCTCTTTTTCGCATTTAATCTATATGCACTTGAAATTACTCTTCAGGGCGCAAAAGAAAATTTTCAAAGCTATTCAACCCTTCATATAAAAGATAGTGACAGTTTTTTATGTCAAGAAATTAAAAATGATTTAAATCAAATAACTAAAATTGTTTGTGCTTTTTCAAAGCATCCCTCCAAAAAAATTAAAGAGATACAGAATGATTTTTTTCAGATAAAATCTCAGATTCAAAAAAAAACTTTTTTTCTGACAATTACTCCCTATTATAAAATTAAATCTTTCCCTATTGTTTTCAATTTAAGTAAAGATGATACTGTATTTCAGGCAAATGCAAAGCTCTCAAGTCACTGGATGATTCTAGGGTATAAAGAAGAATTGCCATATTTGGATAATGATAACAAATCAGATATAGGGATTAATTTTCCCTTTTTTCTTAACCGAGACAAACTGCCTTATGTGGGTGGCTTAGATATAAAAGGCAATCCTGTTCATATAAAAAAAGTACAAGACGTCACGGATTATTTAAGAATCAAAAATTATTATAAAGATGCCCAGTATGATTTATGTCTTGAATTAATAAATGAAGTTCTTTTGGATTATCCTAACTCACTTTTTAAAGCTGAATTGCTTTTTTATAAAATAAAGGTGTATGCTAAACTAAAAAATTATGACAATGTTATTGAATTCTCTAAAATATATTTAAAAGAATATTCATCGGATGAGAATGTGCCGGAAGTTTTATCACTCAACTCAAAGAGCTATTCTATGATAGGTTTAAGCACGGATGCGGATTATTTTTTTGATAGATTATTTAGTGAACATGAAGATTCTCCTTATGCAAAATGGGGATATATCTACAAAGGGGAGATGCTGGAATCCGGTGGTTCCTTATCAAAAGCATTGATGTTTTATGAAAAAGCATTACTTGAAACGGATGATTTGGAGATTGCCGCCACTGCGGCTTATAAGCTCGCTCAATATAAAATATCTACACCCGATAAGAAAGAAGCTGCTGAATATATTATGAAAATCATACAAGCCAAACCAGGCTTCTTTATGAATGATTTAACAGCATCAATGGAGATGATGTATACCTTTGCAGAAGATGAAGATTATGAGACTGCTTCAGAAATTGCCAGAGTAATATTAAATGAAATAAATATGGACCATGATGAATATGAGAGACTGTTAAGGGATAGGGCTGTATGGCTTTCAAATACTGCTAAAAAACAGGAAGCTCTTGGCGTATTAAACGAATATATTGAAAAATATAAATATGGCAATTATGAGGATGAAATTAAAGTTATAAAAGATTCACTGTTTTTTGATACGGTGGACGCAAATTTATCTACTAAGTTAAATGAATATAATACATTGATTGAGACATATCAGAATGACAGCATCGGAAACAGAGCAATTTATGAAAAAGCAAAACTCTTATTGCAAAATGGGATGTATAGTGATGTTTTGGGATTTAAAGATTCTCTTGCCTCTCTTGATGCAGAAAAATATACCGATACACAAGAGATAATCAAAGAATCTGCGATTGGTGTAATGAAGCAGGCACTCAAAGACAAAGAGTGTCAAGAAGTACTCAATATATCAGCAGATTACAACATCACTTTATCGAGTGAATGGGATGAAAGTATATATGATTGTGCCATGATAGGCGCTAACTTTTTGCTTGCAAAAGAAACAGCATCAAAAAATTTAAAATCAAAAGATTTAATTGAAAGAAAAAAATGGCTTTACAGATATATTAAAGTTGATTTTAGAACCGGAAACTACAGTGACGTAGTTGAGGCATCCAAAGAGCTTATTGAACTGATAGGCAATGATAAAAATTCAGAATACAAAGATATTTACAGAATCCTTTTTGATGCATATCAGCGCTTAGAAGATGACAATAATATGATAGCTTCTCTTGTCAAGATACAAAGTTTATATGGATTAGATTATAAAGACATAGAGCGATATGTAAGGGTTATGGCTATTGGCAGCAATACAAAAGATGATAACCTGATTATTAAATATGCAACAGAGGTTATGAAAATACAAAATAGTTCAAACTCCTATGCACAAAGTCCGTATGTAGAATTTACTCTTTATCAGGCATACATGAATAAGGAGAACTTTAATGATGCTCTTGAGATATTAAAAGCACTTGATAAAGTTGATTTGAATAAAAATCAAAGATCAAGACAAAAATATCTTTTAGGAAGCATTTATGACAAACTATGGAGAAATGATGAAGCAAAGGTTGCCTATCAAGAGGCAATAGACGCAGACTCTGCTTCAGCATGGGCAAAACTTGCTCTTGATGCTAAAGAATTAAATAAATAATTTACGAGGAGGATACAATGAAAGGAAAGATATTAGATTTTAAATTTCAATCAAGCGAAGGTCTAATCTCCGCCGAGGATGGCAAGCGTTATACATTTACAGCTTCTGAATGGATGTCATCCGAACAAAATCCTACAAAAGATATGGAAGTGGACTTTGTTGTAGAAAACGAAAATGCCGTGGGTGTCTATGTTGATAGCTCAAGCAGAGTTGTCCTTGGCGGGAAAAATAAAATAGCTGCGGGCTTGCTGGCTGTATTTCTCGGCGGGCTTGGAATTCATAAGTTTTATTTGGGATGCACGGGCACGGGTATATTAATGATGGTTATCTTTTTATTCGGATTTTCCATCCTTGGCATACCAAGCGCGATAATAGGGATTATAGCCGTTATTGAAGCTATCGTTTATTTCACAAAATCAGACTTGGAATTTGATGTTATCTATGTTAAAAATAAAAAGTGCTGGTTCTAATTTTTATAAATGCGCATAAATAATTTTCTCAAGCTCCCCAAGTGAAGCGGAGGTCGTATTTTCAAATTGTGTACGGTTGAAAGTTTGTTGCCTTTTTGCAAGCTGAGCCGTATGCGTTGAGATATTTTCCTGCATCTTCTCTTTGCTCACCTTTGCATCTAAAAATTCTAAAACTTCAACAACACCTATGGAACGCATGGCATGTGGAAATCTTGTATATTTTTGTTCCAAATAGCAAATTTCATCGATAAGTCCAAGAGAAAGCATTTTGGAAGTTCTTTGAGATATTCTGTTTCTTAAAATCTCTCTGTCTACTTCAATATTATAGATATCTACATTCTCTATGATTGGCTTTGGCGGATTCTTTAAAAACCAGTCGGTAGGTGAAAGTTTTGATGCTTCATAAATAAGAAGCATTTTTTCTATCCTGTATGTGTCTTTTGGACTAATATTTTTCATATAGTTCGCATCAATTTTATATAAATATTCATAAGCACTTTGCAAATTATTTAATTGCTTTTGCACATGCCAGGATATTTCATCCGTGATTGTCGGAAGAGATGAAAGCCCTTGCAGAAGGGATTTAAGATAAAAAGAAGTTCCCCCTACTATGATGAGATTTTTATTTTCTTTTTGGCATGTGCAAAGAACATCTTTATAAATATTTATAAAAATATCTACACTAAAGTGTTCATTCGGATACAAAGCATCTATGCCGAAATGTTTGACGCTTTGCAGCTCTTCGCGCGAAGGTTTTGCCGAGACGATATCTATCTCTTTGTAAATGCTGAGTGAGTCAATGGATAATATATAAGCATCTGTTTTTTTTGCGATTTTCAGAGCTAAATCACTTTTTCCGGAGGCTGTTGGACCTATAAGTGCGAGTTGTTTCATCGCAAAATTATATCATTTTAACTCAAGTTTTGATAAAATAAAAAAACTATTCTTTGAAGGTTATAATTTGCAGAGATACATTAAAAAATTACAAGATTTTAACGAATTGGTTATGTTTGAACACTCGATTTTCTCACTCCCCTTTATTTTCATTGCTATGATTGTTGCAGCGGATGGCTGGTTTGGATTTTGGCTGCTTATTCTTGGTGTTTTAGCAGCCTTAAGCGCTAGAAATTTTGCGATGGGGGTTAATAGGTACGCTGATGCGGATATAGATGCAAAAAATCCAAGAACAAAAGAGCGCCCCAATGTGGATGGAAGGCTTGATGGCAGCAGTATTTTAATTTTTATATTTGTGAATGCCCTTGTTTTTATAGCTGTTGCGTATATGATAAATTCACTTGCCTTTATGCTGAGTATTCCTATTCTTTTTATTTTAGGCAGTTATTCCTACTTTAAGAGATTTTCGTCTTTGGCGCATATTGTATTGGGGATTTCTCTTGGACTTGCCCCTATTGCAGGGGTGATTGCGGTAAGTGCCACAATACCTGCATGGTCGGTTATCTTAAGTTTGGGTGTGATTTTTTGGGTTGCGGGGTTTGATTTGCTGTATTCTTTGCAAGATATAGAATTCGATAAACAAAATAATCTTTACTCTATTCCTTCTCGTTACGGGTCGGCTGCTACGCTTTTTATCTCCGCGCTTTTTCATGTGCTGAGTGTGATTTTCTGGATTCTTTTTGTCTGGGTCGCAGGACTCGGAATTTTTGCCTTTCTGGCGGCCGTGATAAGCGGAGTCTTATTAACGTATGAGCACTATCTTGTGAGAAAAGATTTTACAAAAATTGACCGTGCTTTTTTTACCGTGAACGGGTATTTGGGTATCGGATTTTTATTTTTAATAATTTTGGACAGGGTTGTTGCATGAGCGTACGTTTAGTCCATGCGCCCATCAGCTTAGTGTATAGTGAAGCAAAGTTAGACAGGGATGCTTACCTGCGGGAATACCACCAGTTGAGTGAGTCGGATGATGACCCGATAAATCAGTGGTTGAGACTTGCAAAGGCAAGAGGCGAAACTTCAGATACCGACCCTGTTTTGCTTAACTTAATGGTGGAACTTCATAAAAAAGTGGATGCGTTGGAGATGTTTTTAAAAAATAAAGAGCCCCAAAGACTGTCGCTCACAAACACGGCTGAGATAGAATCTATAGGCTTTGAGCATTTTAATTTGGCTGAGGAACTGCTTGAAGTCGGAGTTGAATATTATGGTCGTATAGAGATGCCCGTGCACCCAAAAAGAGATGTTGCTATTTTCTTTGCGGCACTCAGTAAAACACTGGCGAAAATTATCAAAATACATGAACGGGATGAAAAAGAATGGGGAGCCTATTTGACCGCAAGGGAAAGAGTACTCATTCGTGAGGCAAAAGAGAATCGATGAATTATGACTTCCTGACAATAGAACATGCAGCCGCTGCAATGGCAATTGTAATCTTGTATCTTCTTTATTATGTATTTTCCAAAGATTCCGAATACAGTAAAAATATACACTCTGTGGCTTCTGTTGTTGAAGAATTGAACAGGGAAATATTTTATTTAAAGAAAAAACTTGTAGATACTCAAAAAAGTGTGCAAGATAATTCAAGAGGTATGAGCGATGAAGAGATTTATCAGGAGATTGAAAGAAGCGTTTATGATATGATAAAACCGCTTTCCATGGGTTTGCAACAGATGCAAGAAACCGTAGAAACCATAGATGCTCAAATAGATTCCAGAGTTTCATCTTTGGAGACAGGGGTAAAACAGATTTCTATTCCCTCCTCCATTCACGCAAATGATGATGAAAAAATAATATCGCTCTTTAAGCAGGGAATCTCTTTGGAAACTATTTCAAAAGAGTTGCATATTTCAAAAGCTGAAGTTGAATTTGTTTTAAAAATCAACAAAATAAAGTAGGCTTTTTTATCATGGCAGATAGAAACCTTTTTACCCTTGTCAGTATTCTAATCGGTATTAGTATTATTTTGTCTTATACTTTAGCTACTTATACAACCCTTTTGTTTGGAGTGGGAGAATTCCACTTTGCATTACGACAAGCGGTATTTGGATTTTTAAGCATTGTGATTATGTGGACATTGGCGCAACTCAACCCGGATAAGTGGCTAAAACCGATAGGATTCACCCTTTTTATAGGCGCTACTGTTTTAATGATAGCGATGCCTTTTTTGCCCGAGACATTGGTGTCTGCCGTTGGAGGTGCCAAGAGATGGATTAAATTTTTTGGCTTTTCATTGGCTCCCATTGAATTCTTCAAGATAGGGTTCGTTTACTTTTTAGCCTGGAGTTTTTCAAGGAAATTTAGTCCGCACGGCAATGTGGGACTCAAGCAGGAATTTATTCGATTTGCACCCTATGGCGTTATTTTTGTGGGGGCTATGTTTGTTATTGCTTTTATTCAAAATGACTTGGGACAGGTCGTAGTTTTGGGACTTACCTTATTGTTTATGCTGATGTTTGCAGGAAGCAGTTTTAGGTTTTTCTTTAGCATACTTACAGCGTCCTTTTTATTTTTTACCTTTTTTATTGTAACTGCCGAGCATAGAATGATACGGATAAAATCTTGGTGGGCTCTGGCTCAAAACAGTGTGCTTGAGCTGTTTCCCGCCTCGATTGCCGAGCAATTGAGAGTCCCGACCGAAGTGGAACCTTATCAGATAGGGCACTCTTTAAATGCAATAAGCAATGGAGGAATTTTTGGCGTAGGCATGGCAAACGGAACTTTTAAACTTGGTTTTTTAAGTGAGGTGCATACAGATTTTGTTTTAGCAGGTTTAGCGGAAGAATTCGGTTTTTTTGGTGTTTTGGTGGTTGTAGTTCTTTTTATGTGGATGTTGCAAAGAATTTTTAAAATTGCAAACCGTTCGAGAGATATGAGCGTTTATCTCTTTAGTTTGGGAATAGGGCTTTTACTCTCCTTTTCATTTTTGATAAACGCTTATGGAATCAGCGGCATAACACCGATTAAAGGTATTTCCGTTCCGTTTTTAAGTTATGGGGGTTCGGCCCTTTTAGCGACATCGATTGGGATTGGAATGATACTGATGGCCTCAAAAAAAGCGAAAATGCAGTGATGTGCAAAGCTAGTATTTTTTTTGACAAAAGGAGAGATGGATGAAGTTATGCATAACCGGAGGCGGCACAGGCGGTCACTTGATGATAGCTTCTGCTTTAGTTGAAGCTGCAATTTCGCAGGGGCACGAAGTTATTTTTATTGGTTCTACCAGCGGAGCAGACAGAAAATACTTTGAGCATTACAGCTCCTTTAGCCATGTTTATTTTTTAGAAACAACGGGAGTTGTCAATCAAAAAGGTTTTGCAAAATTAAAGGCCTTGTGGAGAGTTTTTAAAGCGTTTTTAGCTTCAAGAAAGCTTCTTAAAAAACATAAGATTCAGGCAACATACAGTGTAGGGGGATTTTCTGCTGCACCTGCATCTTTCGCCTCTATCAGTAAAAGAATTCCCTTTTTTATCCATGAACAAAATGCGGTAGAGGGAAAGTTAAATTCGCTTTTAAAACCGTTTGCAAAAAGATTTATTTCCGCTTATGATAAAAACTCACCTATTCAAGGCTATCCTGTTCAAAAAATTTTTTATAAAAATGCAAGAATCAGACAAAATATTCAAACTATTATCTTTTTGGGAGGCTCGCAGGGGGCAAAAGCTATCAATGATTTGGCCTTGTCGGTAGCACCTGAACTTCATAAAAAAGGTATTCGCATCATACATCAGACCGGTGAGGCTGATTTTGAGAGAGTGCAAAAAGAATATGTAAAAAAAGGGGTGGAAGTTGAACTTTATAGTTTTACAAAAGAGCTGGCAAATCTCATTCCACATGCCGACTTGGCGGTGAGTCGCTCGGGAGCCAGCACTCTTTGGGAATTATGCGCAAATGGTTTGCCGGCTTTGTTTGTGCCTTATCCCTACGCTGCGGGCGACCATCAGTATTTTAATGCAAGATTTATCGTTGAGAATCAATTAGGCTGGTGTGAGCGCGAGAGTGAAGATTTAAGTTCCAGACTCCTTGCTCTTTTGGATGAGAATCTCTCACAAAAGAGTAAAAAACTTTTGGAATATTCAAGTGAGGATGTGGCAATTAAAATGATAAGAGATGTCGCGGAGAGTATTGGATGATTAAAGAGTTGGCGCAGGGTTTAGTAGACCTGATATTTGATTGGGGCTATTTAGGGATATTTTTACTGATGAGTATTGAGAGTTCCTTTATTCCATTTCCGAGTGAAATAGTGCTTATTCCGGCGGGATATTTAGCATCTCAAGGGCAAATGAGCATCGCTTTGATTATGGTGAGCGCATTAGGCGGTTCCCTTGTAGGGGCATTTATAAACTATTATCTGGCACTTACGCTTGGAAGAAAAATATTGCAAAAATATGGAAAATACTTTTTCATTAAAGAAAATGCATTGGATAAAATGGATAAATATTTTCAAAAGCATGGGCATATCTCTACCTTTATAGGGAGACTTATTCCCGGAATTCGCCAACTTATTTCTATTCCGGCGGGACTTGCAAAAATGAATTTGGCGGTTTTTTCTATTTATACGGCATTGGGCGCAGGAATCTGGGCACTTGTTCTTACAATGCTTGGATATTTTATAGGTGAAAATCAAGAACTGCTGGATGCCTATTTAAAACAGATTACCATTGCCGTGTTCCTTGTGTTGGTGATTTTAGGTTCTCTATATGCTTACTACCAAAAAAGAACGGCTGTTAAAGAAAAAAATATTACATATAAAGGAAATAAAGAATGATTCAAATAGATGATAAGGCACCGGAATTTTGTTTACCAAACCAAGATGATGTAGAAATATGCTTAAGAGATATCAAAGGCAAGTGGATAGTTTTGTATTTTTATCCAAAAGACAATACTCCCGGATGCACAACGGAGGCTTGTGAATTTACCGAAGCCGCCCCTGATTTTTCAGACCTCGATGCGATTATTTTGGGTGTGAGTGCAGACAGTACCCAAAAACATCGTAATTTTATTGAAAAAAAAGATTTAGGAATTACCCTGCTGAGTGATGAAGATACTTCAATGATGCAAGAATACGGTGTTTGGCAGTTAAAGAAAAATTATGCAAAAGAGTATATGGGAATTGTCCGCACTACTCTCATTATCAATCCTGATGGAGTTGTCAAAGCTTTGTGGACCAATATTAGAGTCAAAGACCATGTTGCCAAAGTCAAAGAAGAATTGCAAAGACTCAGAGCCTAATTTTTTGGCATGTGAAAAACTTCCACATGCCGAGGTGTTTAATATTTGTAACGAAGATAAAAACGGATATCCTGGGCTGTATCTACAACCGTAGAAGCCATAGGATTTGTCGGTGCAATACCGGAAATAAGCGTTGAGCTGCCTGTGTCATTTCCAAAGAAACCATTACTTCCCGTGTATTTATAGTCTATATACGTATAGCGAACTTGCATAGAGAGGATATCCTCAACAAGATACTCTGTAAAGTAAGCCTCATACGCATCTCCGCGCGCAGCAATTTTAGAACCAATGAGCGTATCTTCAGCATAGGTTATACTTCTCCAATATGCAGAACCTTTGTTGTATTCCACTCCCCACCTGCCATCATCCGTAAAAAGTGAAGGCATTTGGGCTCCTAACCATACAGAGTAACCGGTTTTGCTTTCTCCTAGGGCTGAACCTAGCATCCCTTTGTCTGCATCCGGATTTGTAACACTCATGGCCCCGCTCATAAAAAACGTAGTGTCATCTAAAAAGTCATTGATTCCATCACCGATACCGTTCATGATGATATTTGCCGTGAAACTGTGCATGCCGCCGACGGTTTGCATCCCTGCCATTGTCGGTACTCCGCCAGGGTAGACTATGTCTGCATCTATGAGATTATTTGCATAATAATACTGCGTCGAGAGAGAATATTGCCCATCACTATAAGGCACAAAAATAAGACCGACTAAATCAATATCGGGGAGGTCTGTGTCATTGAGAGCATAAGGCGCACCGCTTGTTTCAATGCCCCCCGTAGGATTAACGGCAAAGAATTTAGCTCCTGCATTTGTTCCGCCTCGGCCTGCACAAAGTTTAATATACATTCCGTCTACGAAATCATTAAAACTGAATTTTGAACTAAGCCCGTCAAACTCAACATTGATAGAATGCCCCATAGGTGAGGCTGCTTTATCGTCATCTCTAAAATTGATTAAATGTCCATTTGTTGAAGGGCGGCGACCTATACTGAAAGTCCATGGTATATCTGAATCAAAAAAGGTGTCATTTCTGTAAAGAAAATAAGCCGAACGCACCCTTACTATGTCATCATAAGGATTTTCATTTGTAATCCAATCAAAATTTTCCATTCCGACTACATTTGTATTCCATCCGCTTCTTGAGCCAAAAGTTTTATTATAAGCGAGCTGTCCTGCAAAACTGAGGTTCTCGGTAGCTAACCAGTCCATATTAATCCATAATCTATTGGACATAAGCGCATCATTTCCCGTATCGCTTTTATCGGCCATTTTATAGCTTAAATTATCGATTGAAAATCTATAGTCAACACCAAACTTTAAATGACTTCCGGCTGTAGCCTTGTTGATTTCGGCAATACTCTCTTTGAGGTCCTCAATCTCATCTCTTAAATCTGTTGTATCCTCTTCTTTATCTTCAGCGTCTTCTTTTTCTTTGGAATCATCGTTTTTTGAAAGCTTTTCTTCGTCTTCATCCGAAGCGATTTTATCTGCTTTGAGGGCACTTATTTCTTTTTTGAGTTTGTCCATTTCAAGTTCCAGCGCATGAAACTTTGTATACATAGACTCCGCATTAAGATTTGTACCCAAAAGAGCAGCAGCTGCCAAAGAAAGTAGTAAGGGCTTATTCATATTCATCCTTTTGATGTAAAGTGCACAAAAAAAATGAACACTTTTTTATATTATTTGTGTGATACTATACAGAAGGTATTATAAATTCTTTTTGAATTATGGAATTTAGTAGTATAAAAAAAAATTATAAAGTAGCACCCCTGTCTTTGGAATTTTGAATGCATAAAATTTCTAGAATGCATTTTTATATAAAAGCTAAAATTAAATGTTTTTTGAGTATAATTCCGCGATTTTTCTTTTGTTAATTCAAAGAAAATATTCACAGGTATCTGCCACAAAGTCAGTGCAACTCCTTTTTTAAGGCAGTATTGTTCGGTGATACCAAAGCTAACTGATAAAATTTCTGGCTTGAAAAACAGCCCTTTAAGGACCTTATATGGTAACTATGAAAGACCTCTTAGAATGTGGTGTACACTTCGGACACCAAACACGTCGTTGGAACCCGAAAATGAAAAAATATATTTTTGGTGTTCGTAAAAATATCTATATTATAGATTTACAAAAAACACTTCGTTATTTCCGTAACACGTACCAAATCGTGGTAGATGCTGCTGCTGAAGGTAAAACAGTACTTTTCGTAGGTACGAAAAAACAAGCTCGTAACTCTGTAAAAGAAGCTGCGATAGCATGTGGAATGCCGTATGTTGAAAACAGATGGTTAGGCGGTATGCTTACAAACTTCCCAACTATTCAAAAATCAATCCGTAAACTTGATGTTATCTCTGAGATGCAAGAAAATGGACAAATTGAGCTTTTAACTAAAAAAGAAGCTTTAATGCTTTCTCGTCAAAAAGAAAAACTGGAAATATATTTCGGCGGTATCCGTAATATGAAAAAACTTCCTGATATGCTTTTCATCGTTGATGCTGCAAAAGAGCACATTGCTGTTTTAGAAGCTCGTTGTTTAGGTATTCCTGTCGTTGCTCCGCTTGACACGAACTGTGACCCGGACCTTATTACTTACCCAATTCCAGGGAATGATGATGCTATCCGTTCCATTCAACTTTTCTGTCGTGAAATGACTGCTGCGATTAATGAAGGTAAAGCATTAGCAAGTGGCGGTTCAGTAGAGCAAACAGAAGAAGAAGCTGCTGATGAAGAAGTAGAAGTAGCAGAAGCAACAGAGGAAAAATAATCATGGAAGTAACAGCAGGAATGGTAAAAGAGTTGCGTCAAGCAACCGATGCACCAATGATGGATTGTAAAAAAGCTTTAGTTGAAGCGAATGGAGACATGGAAAAAGCGACTGTCTGGTTAAAAGAAAGAGGTATCGCACAATCAGCTAAAAAAGCTGATCGTATTGCTGCTGAAGGTCTTGTAGGACTTAAAATCGCAGACGATTTTTCTAAGGCTACAGTAGTTGAAATTAACTCTGAAACAGACTTTGTTGCTCAAAATGAAGGTTTTAAAAATTTAGTTTTAAAAACAACAGAAGAAGTTTTTGCTACATCACCGGCTAATGTTGAGTCGTTAAAAGCTACTTCGTTCGGTACATATTTTTCTGAAGCAGTTATAAAAATCGGTGAGAAAATTGAATTACGCCGTTTTAAAACTCTGAGTGCTGAAGATGATACAGTTGCTATTAATGGATACATACACTCTAACAACCGTATCGCGGTTGTTATTATGGCAAAATGTGACAGTGCTAAAACAGCGGATGGAATGAGACCTGTACTTAAAAATATAGCAATGCATGCATCTGCTATGAAACCTACTACACTCTCTTACAAAGATTTTGATGCTGCGTATGTTCAAGCTGAAACAGTCGGTAGAATTGAAGCCATCAAAAAAGAGAATGAAGAACTTTTTCGTCTTAAAAAACCACTTATAAATGTACCTATGTATATTTCTATGTGTCAATTGACTGAGGAAGTTTTAGCGCAAGCTGAAGCTGCTATCAAAGCTGAATTAACTGCGCAAGGCAAGCCTGAGAAAATCTGGGACAAAATTGTACCGGGTCAACTTGCCCGTTTTATTGATGACAATACAACTTTAGATAAAGAACAAGCTTTGCTTGATCAAACCTATGTTTTAAATGACAAATTAACAGTTGCACAGGCTGTTGAAGAGGCTGCTAAAGCTCTTGGCGGAACTGCTGAAATCGTAGATTTTATTCGTCTTGAAGTGGGTGAAGGTATAGAGAAAAAAGTAGATGACTTCGCTGCCGAAGTCGCTGCGCAAATGGGTTAAGGATTTTCCTTACCCATTCCACTTTTACCTCTCTTTTTTTTACGTAATTTACATGTAATCTCTTTTATATACAATATTTATACGGTGTCATAATAGCAATTAAGCGCATTCATCGTATAATTTACGTACCGCCGAGGAGGGAAACATATTGAACTACAATTTTTATTTACCGCTTACAATCATAATTATTCTTAGTGTTTTGATACCTTTTTTGTTTCACTTGAGTCGATATATCGGTGAAAAATCAAAGCCCACGGGTGCAATAAATCAAAGCTATGAGAGCGGAATAAAAAAAACCTATAAAGACAGCTTTGAGCGTTTTAATATCAAATATTATCTAGTGGCTATCATTTTTGTAATCTTTGATGTTGAAATCCTTTTTATGTTTCCATGGGCAGTGACACTTAGAGAAACCGGTATTCTTGGACTTTTTGAAATGTTTGCTTTTATGACACTTTTGTTGGCCGGACTCATCTACATCTATAAAAAAGGTGTCTTGAAATGGAGCTGAATAATGTTGCTCTGCCTTTAGACATTGCCATTACAACGAAGCTCGATGAGGCGATAGGCTGGGCGAGAGAGTCCTCTCTTTGGCCTATGATTTTTGGAACGGCATGCTGTGCGATAGAGTTTATGAGTGTAGCGGCTAGTAAATATGACATCTCCCGTTTTGGTGCGGAGGTAGTTCGTTTTTCACCGCGTCAGGCAGATTTGCTCATTGTTGCGGGAACTATCACGTATAAACAAGGTCCAATTCTCAAACAGATATATGAGCAGATGAGTGAGCCCAAATGGGTTGTAAGTATGGGAGCATGTGCTTGTAGCGGCGGGTTTTATGACAACTATACGACGATGCAGGGAATTGATGAGATTATCCCCGTTGATTTGTATGTCGGCGGTTGTCCTCCAAGACCCGAAGCCTTGTTGGATGCACTGCTGCGTCTGCAAAAGGATTTGAGAACAAACAAATACAATCCGGACAGGCACAAAGATTTTAAAAGTAAGCTTGATAATGTCTGAGATACTAACAGTTCCACATGCCAAGCTGCATGCATTTATACAGAACAAATATGCAGATGGTTTTATTTATCTGTTGGACATTACCGCAATCGACTACAGTGAGTATATTAAAAACCAAGAGGAAGAGTTCGCTTTAGTCTATATTATCCGTCATCAAAATTTTAAAGAGCATATTGTTATTAAAACATATTTAAACACTCTGCTGAGCGACTCTGTTTCCTATCTTTTTAAAGGTGCAAACTGGCTTGAGAGGGAAGTTTTTGACCAATACGGCATTGTTTTTAAGAATCACCCGAATCTAAGACGTATTCTCAATCATAAAGAGTTTGTAGGACATCCTTTGAGAAAATCTTACCCGATTACAAAGGGTCAGTTTCTTTATGAAACCGATGATTTAATGGATGAGATGAACAACAGACTTCTCTCTAAAGATGTTGTCTGTAAGCTCGAGAGCGGCAATTTTAGCGAGTGCAATAAAGATTTAATGTTCTTAAATCTTGGACCATCGCACCCCGCAAGTCACGGAACTATACGAACCTATGTTGCACTTGACGGGGAGACAATAGAGTGTGCGGTGAGTGAAATCGGTTATCTGCACCGAGGCTTTGAGAAGAGTTGTGAAAACCACACCTACAATCAAATCGTTCCCTACACAGACAGACTCAACTATTGCTCTGCAATCAGCAATAATATTGCCTTTGTAAAAACAGTGGAGGATATGCTTGGAGTAGAAATTAGCAAGCGCGCGCAGGCGATTCGCGTAATGCTTCTTGAACTCTCACGCATTGAAGACCATGTTGTCTGTCTTGCGGCGGTTTTGGTCGATATGGGCGGACTTACAAACTACTGGTATATGTATAATCCAAGAGAAGATATTTACGATTTGCTCTCAAAACTCACGGGTGCAAGGCTCACAAATTCCTACATGCGCGTCGGCGGGATGACGAATGATTTGTATGAAGGCTTTGAAGATGATTTAAAAGAGGTCATTAAAAAAGTTCAATATGGAGTACAAGAAACGCTCTCACTCATAAAACACAATAGAATATTTCATGAGAGAACTCAAAATGTAGGTGTGATAAGTGCGGAGGATGCTCTGAGTTATGCAATGACGGGACCAAATCTTCGGGCATGTGGAGTTACTTTTGATATGAGAAAAGATGCACCGTATTATGGTTATGAGAAGTATGCGTTTGATGTCGTAGTGGGCAGTGTCGGCGATGTTTACGACAGAGTTATGGTGCGTTTTGGCGAGATTGATGAGAGCATAAAAATCATAGAACAGGTGATGCAAAATCTGCCTGAGGGTGAAGTAAATATTCAAGATGCATCCATTACTCTGCCAAAGAAAGAGGCGGTTTATACAACAATAGAGGGTGCGATGAATCAGTTTAAGCTCGTTTTTGAGGGTGTAAAAGTTCCGATGGGCGAGCATTACGGCTCCATAGAAGCGACAAACGGGGAGCTTGGTTTTTTCATTGTGAGTGATGGAAGCGGCACTCCTTACAAGGTAAAGGTAAAAGCTCCGTCCTTTACTGCGATGAGTGCCTATCCTGAGATGATTGAGGGAGCACAGCTTGCAGATGCTATTTTGACACTTGGAAGTCTTAATATTATTGCAGGGGAGATGGACAGATGAGTTTTTCATTCAGCGAAGAAAACAACCTCAAAATCGCCTCACTTATGAAACGCTATCCGCAGAAAAAAGCGCTGATTCTGCCACTTCTTTGGATGGCTCAAAAGCAGGATGGCTACATCAGCGAAGATGCAATGCAGGTAATCTCAGAACATTCCCACATGCCGTATATGCATGTTTACAGCGTGGCAACATTTTACACGATGTTTCGACTTCAAAAACCGACAAAAAGAGTTATTGAAGTATGCAGAACCTTGTCTTGTGAGCTGCGTGGAAGCCAAGAGATTAAAAAACATCTGTTAGAAAATTACAGTGATTCCTATGAGATAGTTGAAGTTGAGTGTATGGGTGCATGCAGCGGTGCTCCGATGTGCACGCTTGATGGAAAGTATCTAGAAAATCTAACACCCCGGTTGCTTGATGAGGTTTTAAATGCAAACTAAAATTGTGAGCAAAAACTTTGAGATTCCACATGCCGAGACTTTGGCGGTTGCACTTCAAAACGGTCGTTATGCATCCTTAGAAAAACTTTTCACTTTTACTCCGCAAGAGCTTATCGATATTATTAAAGCAAGCGGCCTACGCGGAAAAGGCGGCGGAGGTGCACCAGCAGGAGCGAAATGGCAGTTGGTGTCCGACTTTGAGGGAAAAAAATATCTTGTTGTCAATGCAGATGAGAGTGAGCCCGGAACTTTTAAAGATAGACAAATTCTCGCTAAAGACCCGCATCTTTTAATAGAGGGGATGATTTGCACATGCTATGCAATCGGCTCAAACACTTCTTATGTTTATGTAAGAGGCGAGTATGAAGAATTTAGTAATATTTTGCAAGTTGCCATCGATGAGGCGTATGAGAAAAATCTTTTGGGAATTGATGCAAAATACCCTGTAGAAATTACGATTCACAGAGGGGCAGGAGCCTATATCTGCGGTGAAAAATCTGCACTTTTAGAATCACTCGAGGGCAATCGAGGTCATCCAAGACTCAAGCCAAAATCTCCTGAACCTGAGTTTTATTTTGGTGAGCCGACACTTGTGAACAATGTTGAAACCATTGCTTCAGTTCCTTTTATCGTAGAAAATGGCGCAGAAGCATACACGGCATGTGGAACGGATTGTTCCCCCGGAACACTTCTCTTTGCAATAAGCGGGCATGTGGAAAAACCGGGAGTTTATGAAGCTCAGTTTGGTGTAGGCATGTGGGATTATATTCAAGAGCTTGGCGGCGGAGTAAAAGGCGGCAAAAAATTAAAAGCCGTCATTCCGGGCGGTGCTTCAACTCCAATTTTACCTGCGCATCTCGTTTATGAGGCTCGATTAGATTATGAGAGTCTCAAGACAATAGGCTCTGCTTTGGGTACAGGCGGAATGATAGTTTTGGATGAAGATGCTTCGATGGTAAAAGCACTCAAAAATCTGCTTCGGTTTTATCACCATGAATCGTGCGGACAGTGTACGCCTTGTCGAGAGGGAACTTCTTGGGTCGATAAGACGCTTGATAAATTCATCGCAAAAACTGCGACACATGAGGATTTGGAAATTTTAAAATCGGTCTCTAAGAGCATGAACGGCAAAACCATCTGCGTTTTTGCTCCTGCTGCGAGCGGTGTGATTGAGGGCTTTTTAAAACATTTTGAGAGTGAATTTTTGGAGTGCATCCAATGAAAATTATAGTTGACAATACTCCGATAGAGTGCAAAGAGGGAGAGCTTTTAATAAATGTGCTTTTAAATAACGGTGTTGAAATTCCTCACTTTTGTTACCATCAAGATTTGGGAGCGGACGGAAACTGCAGAATGTGCATGGTGGAGATAAAAGGGCAAAAACGACCGCAGGTTGCCTGTGATACTTTTGTGTGTGAAAATCTTGAAGTTTTCACAAAAACAAAAAGCATCAACGAAGTCAAACGCTCCATTTTAGAGCTTGAGCTCTTAAACCATCCCGTAGATTGCCCGATATGTGATCAAGCCGGAGAGTGCAAGCTTCAAGACTACTACATGGATTTCGGTCTTTACAACAGCCATCTCACCACTCCAAAAACAAAAAAAGGCAAAGCAATTGATTTGGGCTCGAATGTGATGCTCGACCAAGAGCGATGTGTCTTATGTACGCGATGTGTTCGATTCACGACGAACATCACAAAGACAAACGAGCTTGGAATTATCGGTCGCGGAGATAGTTCGAGAGTTGCAGTCGCACCAAACCGCCCACTGAATAATCCCTACGCAATGAATGTAGTCGAACTCTGTCCTGTGGGTGCTCTTACCTCCAAAGATTTCAGATTTGCGCAGCGTGTCTGGTTTTTGGACTCTGTAAAAAGCGTCTGTCACGGCTGTTCACGCGGATGCAATATTCATATAGATTACAATGAAACCAAATACTCAGATGAAAAAGTTTACAGATTTCGCTCTCGAAGAAACAAGCAAATTAACCAATCTTTTTTATGTGATTATGGGCGGTTGAGCTATAGAGAGTTGAATGAAAAATTCAATTCAACTTCTTGGGGTATGGAAAGTTTCAAAGAGCTGTTAAGAGCAGAGAAAAAAGTGGCTCTGGTTTCTCCATCATTTAGTTTACAACAACTTCAAGCAGTAAAAGAGTTTTGTAAAAACTACAATATAGAGCTTTTTTCACTTCCATATGCGGATGAGAGTTTCGGTGATGATTGGCTCAAAACAAATGACACAAGTGCAAACTTCACAGGAGTAAAAGAGTTAAATATTTCCACATGCCAAGATAAGTTTAACAGCTTTTTAGAAAGTTCAGAATTAGTGGTAAATTTTGACCATAATCTTTTAAAAGTCAAAGAATTAGAGAATAAAAAAGTGATTTCTTTTACAACATCAAAGATAGAAATTAAATGTGAAGCGGTTTTCGCCATCGCAAACTTCGCCCATGAAAGTGGAACTATTATCAACTGCGATGGAATCCGACAAGATTTTTATGCAACTAAATACAGATGCGAAGCGCCAAGACTTATCGAGCTTTTGGAGGAGTTGCAATGAATACGGTTTTAATTCTTGTACCTCTTGTATTAACCCTTTTTTATTCACTTGTGAGCGTTCCGATTTTGGTGTGGATGGAGAGAAGAATCGCCGCACTCATTCAAGATAGGCTTGGACCAAACCGATGTCACATCAACGGTATTCGTCTAGGAGGAATCATTCAGTCGGTGGCAGATATGATGAAACTTGTTTTTAAAGAGGAGTTTCTGCCCTCGCACATCAAGAACAAATTTTATTATCTGGTCGCTCCCTCCATCGCCTTTATGAGCGCATTTCTGACCTTTATGGTTATCCCTTATGCCGATAATATAAAGATAGGAGAGCAAACTTTCCACATGCAGGCACTTCCTACGGATTTGGGGGTGCTTTGGTTTTTGGCTTTTGCAGGTTTGGGAGTTTACGGCATTATTTTAGGCGGTTGGGCGAGCCACAACAAGTATGCGATTTTAGGCTCTATGCGAGCAACTGCGCAGGTAATCGGCTATGAAGTTGCGATGGGACTCTCACTTGTTTCCATGCTGATAACGTACGGAACAATCAGTCTTAATGAGATTGTAACCTATCAGTCGCAGACTTTTTTTATCTTTCCTGCTTGGGGAATTGTGCTTCAGCCCATTGCGACGATTATCTTCATTGTCACCGCATTTGCAGAGACAAACCGCGCGCCTTTTGATGCGGCGGAGGGGGAGAGCGAAATAGTTGCGGGCTACCACACGGAGTATGGAGCGATGAAATTCGGACTCTTTTTCGTGGCGGAGTATATCGCTATGGCGGCATCGGGTGCTTTGATTGTCACGCTCTTTTTAGGCGGTTATCAGCTTCCATATCTTACAACTGCAGATTTAATCAATAATTTTGAGCTCGTTTTATGGCTCATCATCGCTTTTGCTGTTGTAACTTCACTCCTTTTTTTAAAGTGGATGAGAAAACACAATATTTTTGCCATGAAGGGTCTCAATGAGACAAAAGTATATACGACTCTTATCATCGGTTTTACACTCTTTGCCATCACTGTTATGTCCTATTACGCCCTTGGAATTTCTCATGCAAGTGCGGTCGGTGTTATGCTTTTGCAGTTTGCCGTTTTTACGGTAAAACTCTTCTTTTTGCACTTTGTGTTTATCTGGGTGCGATGGACTTTGCCGAGATTTAGGTACGATCAAACTCAAAAACTCGGTTGGAATATTTTACTTCCTCTTTCCCTTGCAAACATTTTCATTACAGCCATCGTTGTGGTAGGAGTGAACTATGGGAATTAGAGTCGTAGAGCGCCACGGAAGCACATTTTTAGAAAAGATTTATCTCCATGCAATCTTTGGCGGAATGAAGACAACCCTCAAACACTTTAGTGCAAATCTGAGCGATGCAAGTAACATCCCGACTATCTGTTATCCTGAAGAGATGCCAAGAGACATCACGCCACGCTACCGCGGAGTGCATAGACTCACGCACAGAAAAGAGGATGACTCTATCGCCTGTGTTGCTTGTTTTATGTGTGCAACAGCTTGTCCTGCAAAGTGCATAGATATTGTTGCAATGGCAAGAGAAGACGGAGTGGACGAGAAGATGCCTGCCATCTTTAACATTGATTTGCTGGAGTGTGTATTTTGCGGCTACTGCGTAGAAGCTTGCCCTTGCGATGCCATTCGAATGGATAGCGGTTTGTATTCGGTTATAGGGAATAAAAGAGAAGATTTCATTTACAATAAAGCCAAATTACTGAGCATCAAAGGAATATCAAAAGAGGAGTTTAGCCTTGCAAAATGAGATAGTGTTTGCAACATTGGCAATCATTACGATTGTGAGTGCAATCATCATGATAAGTGCGCACAGACCGATTGATTCGGCGCTTAGTTTCATTGTCACGCTTATTAGTGTTGCGGCACTTTTTGGGCTTATGAATGCCACATTTTTATTTGTTGTTCAGATTATTATTTATGCGGGTGCGATTTTGTCGCTGATTTTATTTATTATTATGTTTTTAAATATCAAAGATGAAAACCTGCCCGATGAAAAATATAAAAACAGATGGCTTCTTGCAACATCTCTCATCCTTACCCCCTTCTGCGCCATCTTAATTAATTTGATTTTAAGAAGCGATATAGCGTTAGAGGGCGCAACGGCAAAAAATTTTGGAACGATTCAAGATGTGGGTTTGACGCTCTTTAGCAAGTGGGTTCTCCCTTTTGAACTGGTTTCCATTTTGCTTCTCGTAGCCCTCATCGGTGCCGTAATGCTTTCAAAGAGGGGTGAATGATGTTAAAAGCGTACATGATACTTTCCATTATTCTTTTTTCTATCGGAGTTGTAGGACTTATCAGCAGAAGAAATATCATCGTGATTTATATGTCGATAGAGCTGATGCTTAATGCAGTAAATTTGTCTTTTGTGGCTATAAGTGCAGATTTGGGAGAGAGTTCGGCACAGGTTATCTCTCTGATAATTATCGCCATTACAGCTTCTGAGGCCGCTCTTTTTATGTCTTTATTTGTAATACTTTTTAGAAATAAAGCCTCGCTGGATGCAAATCTATTTGATATGCTGGGAGATAAAAAATGAATGTTTTAACTCTTTTGCTTCTTGGCCCCCTTGTGAGTGCCGTTTTGATTTTTCTCATTATTTTTTTATTTTCCAAGGTGCATCAGTCTGTTTATACTTTTTTGGCTTTGCTTGGCCCTGGAGTCAGCGCATTTTTGGCGCTTTTTGTGAGCTATTACAGCTATTTTGAAAAAGAGGTTTTCTCCTCACACCTTTTTACTTGGCTCCATATCGGTGACTTTGTAGTAGAAGCGGCTCTCAAGGCGGATGCCCTCAGTGCGTTTATGATTTTATTTGTCGCACCCGTGAGCTTTTTGATTCATATCTATGCAACAGGCTATATGGACGGGCAAAGAAGTTACGGAAGATTTTTTGCCTATTTCAACATCTTTGTTTTTTTTATGCTTTTGCTGGTTCTGGCTGATAATCCGATTATCATGTTTATCGGCTGGGAGGGAGTCGGGCTTACTTCTTATGCTCTGATTGGTTTTTATTATGAGGAGATTAAAAATACATACGCCGGAAATAAAGCTTTTATACTTAACCGTATCGGGGATTTTGGTTTTTTAAGCGCTTTGATGCTTTTGTTTCTTGAGATTGGAAGCGGGGGTTTTGATTTTGAGCATATATTTTATAATCTTGTGCAGATTGACTCTGGAATGCTCAGCCTTATCGCATTTTTACTTTTTGTGGGGGCGATGGGAAAATCTGCTCAGATTCCTCTTTTTGTCTGGCTGCCCGATGCAATGGCGGGACCGACTCCTGTTTCTGCACTCATCCATGCCGCAACTATGGTTACGGCAGGGGTTTATATGGTGGCGCGTTTTGCGCCTTTGTATAACTTAACACCCGATATCTCGATTTTTATCGCTTATGTGGGGGCTTTAAGCGCTTTGTTTGCAGCGGTGGTTGCCACAAGAGAGTATGACATCAAAAAAATTCTTGCGTATTCAACGATGAGCCAACTTGGGTTTATGTTTATGGCTCTGGGTGTCGGCGCTTATTCAACCGCACTTTTTCACATGTTTGCACATGCCTTTTTCAAAGCTTTGCTTTTTATGGCGGCAGGTGCGATTATCGCCGCTTTTCATCATAAGCAAGATATAAGAGAGCTTCGGGGCATACAAGCTCCTGTGCTATTTGTCATGATGTATATCGCCACGCTCACCATAACCGCGATACCTCCGTTTTCAGCCTTTTTCTCCAAAGATGCGATTATGAGCGCCTTGTATGCGAGCGGGCATGTGGAAATCTTTTTTTTAGCCTTTGTTGCTTCACTTTTAACTGCGTTTTATATGTTTCGAATGGTGTTTGTTCTCTTTTTCACTCGAGAAAAAAAGAGCGCTCAAAAGAGCGGCGCTTCTATGATTTACCCTATGGCAGTTTTGACTCTGCTCTCAATATTTGCGGGTCTGCTGAACTTTCCTGAAATATTTGCAGGGGAATTAAATATCTCTCATTGGCTGGGTCTTGCAGAACAAAGCCATAAAGTTCCACATGCCACAGAGATAATTTTGATGGGTGTCAATACTCTTTTTATAGCAGGTGTCATTTTTTACACGTATAAGAAATATGCCTATACGGATGCCATAGAAAAAGAGAATGAAACAAGCGTGATCGCAAATAAATTTTATGTCGATGCGTTTTATCATCAAACAGTGGTACGAACTCTGCAAGCTTTCTCACTTTTCTTTGATAAAACAATAAGCAAATCTTTGATTGATGATTCAATCAACGCGATGGCATTTGCCTATTATAAAATTGGAAAAATATTTGCACATGCCGAGAATGGAAATGTGCGGTTTTATGCTCTGTATATCTTAGTCGGAGTGGTGTCGGGATTTATCTACCTTTATTTTCTGCTGGGGGATGTTGTATGAGCACTCTGAGCTTAATGATTTTTTTACCCATAATAACTGCTTTTGCTTTGTTTGTTACAAAAATACATATTAATATAGTTAAAACACTTTATATGATTGTTACGGGTATTGTGATGTATCTGGCATTTAGTTTATACGTGGCTTTTGATGCAAATGCTTCCATGCAGTTTATCGAGTATCATCCTTGGATAGCCGAATACGGCATTTCGTACCATATCGGTGTGGACGGAGTTTCTCTGGGTATCGTTATGATGAATGCCATTATTATGCCTCTTGTTGCTATCGCCCTTTACAAGCAAAGAGATAAGCGAGGCTATTGGATAAATCTGCTTTTTGTTCAGGGAGGAATTATGGGGGCCGTCCTCTCTCTTGATTTGATGCTTTTTTATCTTTTTTGGGAAGTGATGCTGCTGCCTATATTTTTTATGATAGGTCTTTTTGGCTACGGCAATAAGCACTTTATTACTATGAAGTTTAACATCTATACTATTTTGGGCTCACTGATGATGCTTATTGGAATTCTTTATGTCGCTGTGCAGTATAAGGGGCAGTTTGGAGTGTACTCTTTTGACCTTTATGATTTGAAAAATGTGAAGCTGGGCGCGCGAGAATCCTTTTTTGCTTTTAGCGGTTTTATGCTTGCCTTTGCCATCAAGATACCGATATTTCCATTTCATACATGGCTGAGCGAAACTTATAGAAGCGCACCGACGGGAGCAGTTATCGTGATGTCGGCTCTTATGGCGAAACTTGGAGCGTATGCGATATGGAGATTTTTATTTACTCTCTTTCCTGAGACTTCACATGCGCTTGCACCTTATTTTATAGGCATCGGGCTTTTTGGACTTATCTATTTTGGAATATCCGCCATGAGTCAAAGCCACTTAAAGAAAATGTTTGCGCTCTCATCCGCTTCTCACCTCTCTTTGGTTGTAGTCGGATTTTTCATTTATGATGTGTATGGGCTTGTCGGGTCCTCGTATCTTATAGTTGCACATGCCGTCTCTTCTACTGCTTTGTTTTTGATGGCAGGAATGTTGTTTGAGCGAACCAAAACATACCACATCGACTCCCTTGGCGGAATTGCCGCGGTTGCTCCGAAGTTTGCCCTCTTTTTTGCATTTTTTGCACTGAGTATCGTGGGAGTTCCTTTAACTGCCGGTTTTGTTGCTGAGGTGTTGATTGTTCTTGGAGCATTTGAGTATGATATTTATGTCGGCTTTATCAGCGCTACAACTATTTTGCTTGCTATGCTTTTTATGTTTAAAATGATAAGTCAGGTTCTCTATGGCAAGGTAAGCGAGTCCGCAAAAAACTTTCAAGACCTTCGCCTCCATGAACTTATCGCTTTGATTCCTCTGGCTTTGCTCATTCTGGCTATGGGAATTTTCCCAAATTATTTTATAAAAAAGATTGAACCTACTGCAAAATCTTTTGCAGCGGGCAAAGAGGCGGTTTATCATGAGTAATACGTTTATTGCCTTGGCTGTGCCTGCCCTGCTACTTTTGAGCGCCATTTTTATTTTACTCTTTGGCTTGAGTTCATATTACACTAAAAACAGAGCTTATTATATAACGCTTGCGACCCTTTTTATCGCTTTTTTTATTTCGATAAACGGTATAGGCGTCCTGCATTCTGCTGAGATTTTACCGCAGATTTTTAACTCTATGATAGTGTACGATACCTTTAGCGCCACCTTTATTTCACTCTTTTTGCTTGGGGGTTTTTTAACACTGGCCATAGCAAAATCTTTTGTCGACAAAACAAACTTTTTTACGCATGAATCTTTTGTTTTGTTTCTTTTGTCGCTTTTTGGAATGGTGATTTTGACAATGGCAAATGAGCTTCTTACAGCTTTTATATCTTTGGAAATTGCTTCCATGTCGGTTTATATTTTGGTAGGGCTTAACAGAGATTCTCTTAAAGCTTCTGAAGCTTTTTTCAAATACCTTCTGCTTGGCTCCTTTGCGGCATCTTTTTATCTTCTTGGAATGATGCTCATTTTTGCGCAGACGAAAAGTACAAATCTTGATGTTATCGCCGAATATATTTTAAATACAGATTTAAACTCTCAACTCTTGGTGGTTGCGGGAAGTATGCTCATTATGATAACCATCATGTTTAAAATCGCGGCGGTTCCTTTTGGTGCATGGGTTTTGGATGTGTATGAGGGAGCATCCCTTCCGATTACCGCCTATATGGCAGGTGTCTTTAAAATCGCTATTTTTGCCTTTGCTTTAAGAGTGTTCCTTAAGGATTACATAACATTTCAGGCGATTTATGACCCTCTCATCATAGGCGGAGCGCTTATCACAATGGCGGTAGGTTCTCTTTTGGCAGTAATTCAGCAGAGTGTTAAAAAGATGCTTGCAGCTTCTTCCGTTGTTCACAGCGGATACCTGCTGATTGCGTTTGCTTCAACGGGAGAGGCGACATCAAGTGCCGCAAGCGCAATAATATTTTATCTGTTTGCATATTTCATCAGCGCCATTGGTGCTTTTGGAGTTTTAAGTTACATAAGCAAAGGCAGCGATAATCTTATTAACTATGATGATTTAAACGGGCTTGCAAAAGAGAGACCGATTATTGCCGCTTCGCTTACCGTTTTTATGCTCTCATTGGCCGGTTTTCCATCCACGATAGGTTTTATTGGAAAGTTTTACATCTTCACCTCGGCAATAGAAGCAGGTTATACGTTCCTCGCATTTTTTGGAGCTTTGAGCGCATTTATATCTATATATTATTATTTTAAAGTGATTGTGCATCTTTATTTTAAAGAGAGCGGGCACTTGGAAGTAGATTATGGATACAAGGTGTCTTTGGCCTTTATTGTAATTTCTGCTCTTATCGTTTTATGGGGAGGAGTCGGTACCTCTTTGTTATTGGATATTCCTGGAATTAACGCACTTAACGCATTGAGTAAATACTCTTTAGAGTCTCTAGGTTTGTAGTATGAAATTCGATTTAAAAGCAGGCATGAAAAATACTATCTTTTAGCTAGATTCGTTATAATTCAAACTATGAATTTATTACATGCAAAAAATTTATCACACACCTTTGAATACAAACTTTTTGAGGATGTCTCGCTCGAATTGAACGAGCAAGACAGTATTGCCATCATCGGCATAAGCGGAAGCGGGAAGTCCACCCTTTTGCACATCTTATCTACTCTTTTGAAACCCGATTATGGGGAACTTGTTTTATTTGGAAAAGAAACATCTAAGCTAAGCAAAAAAGATTTAGTAAAAATAAAAAGAGATGATTTGGGTTTAGTTTTTCAGTCGCATTACCTTTTTAAGGGTTTTAGCGCGTATGAAAACTTAGAAGTTGCAGCAATGCTTTCCCATCAGGATATCGAAGAGGCACTTTTGAACCGATTGGGAATTTACGAATGTATACATCAAAAAGTAACAGAACTCTCAGGCGGACAACAGCAAAGAGTATCGATTGCAAGAGTTTTGACTAAAAAGCCGCGTATTATTTTTGCGGATGAGCCGACAGGAAATCTGGATAAAAAAACAGCGTCGGAGGTTATGAATCTTTTTTTTGAGTATGTAGAAAAAAATAATGCGGGTTTAATCTTGGTTACACACGATGAAGCCTTGGCTTACGAGTGTAAAAAAGTATTTAGATTTGAGAATAAAGAGTTGGTAAGAGTAAAATAAATGGCTTGGACAGAAGTTTTTACCGATACGTATGTGGTTGGATTCATGCTTTTATTTTTTCGTTTTGCTGCACTTTTTATTACTACACCCATTTTTTCTCATCAAAGCATTCCAATGACACTCAAAGCTTCTCTGGCTTTTTTCTTTAGTGTTGTTTTTTATTCATCTATGGCGCCTTTACAAATTGCTATCACTATTCCAACTATCATCCTTGCAATTTTGAGTGAATTTATGTTTGGATTAGTCATAGGGCTAATATTGCAAATAGCTTACAATGCCATAACTTTTGCAGGTGGACAAATCTCTTTTATGATGGGGTTTTCCATGGCGAGTGCCATAGACCCCCAGTCCGGTGTCTCGATGCCGATAATTTCACAATTTTTATCTCTGATGGCATTGATGATTCTTTTTTCCATGGATTTACATCATTGGATGCTTCTCTTTATCGATCGCTCTCTTAGCGTAATCCCGCTTGGCGGATTTATCATGAGTGAGAATATCTTTCATTATATGATGAGTGCAACGGCAAATATGTTTATGGTTGGCTTTATGATAGCTTTTCCTCTCACCGCACTTTCATTGTTAGCGGATGTTATATTTGGAATGCTTATGAAAACAATGCCACAGTTCAATTTGCTTGTTATTGGATTTCCTATTAAAATTATGGTTTCTTTTGTGGTTTTAATCGCTACGCTCAGCGCTATTATGTATATTATAAAATCACAAATGCAAGAAGCATTTAATTATCTGGAAATACTTTTTCAGTTTACACACTAAACATCAAGTAATTTTAGATATTTTTTTTGATACAATAGTATGCAGAGAGCTTTTTTTAAATAAACCTTATACTTCCTAAAGGAATAGAAGTGAATATATTACTTTTAAATGACAATCCAGTAGTAAACAAGTTGGTCACGCTAAGCGCACAGAAGACTTCTGATACACTAAGAACGGTGAGCAGTGTAGATGATGTAGAAGCAGGTCATTATGACCTTTTAGCAATTGATGACACTCTTTACGATGAAGAATTGATGCAACAATTAAAAGAAAAAATAACATTTAATAAATCACTTTATATATGTTCTAGAGATGCAAAAAGTGTCGAAGGATTTACCTCGACATTAAAAAAACCATTTTTGCCTACAGATTTGGTTGAACTCTTTTTGGTTCTTGCAAAAGAGACTTCTGTCCCTCTCAAAAAAGAAGAAATCATTGAACCGATAGAGTCTGAAATAGTTTTAGATGATGATATTTTAGAATTAGATGAGGATGAATTGGCTGAACTCGACGCGTTGGATATATCTCTTGATGAAGAGCTTGGAGAATTGCAAGACGATGATGATTTTACTCTTTCGGATGAGATATCTTTAGACAAAGATTTAGACATAGATGAAGAGAATATTTCTTTTGATGAGGGTGATGACCTCACAGAGGGTGTATTGGACAAGGATGAATTGCAGGAACTTCAAGATTTGTTAGATGAAACCGAAGATGAAGAGGAGCAAAAAGAATCGGACTTAGAAGAGGATTTGCTTTTGGGTGATGAGGAAGAAACCTCTGATGCGAATAAACAAGAGACAGAGCTAGAAGATGACTTGCTTTTTGATGAGGAAGATATAGAAGAAGAGAGTTCTCTTGAAAACGAATCGCTCTTAAAAGATGAAGCTTTAGAAGATGCGCTTGATGATGGATTTGAGGATGATGCATTCCTTGAAGATTTAGAAGAAGAAGTGAGCTTAAGCGAAGAACTGCCTGAAGAGCTTGAAGATGAATTGCCGCTTGAAGAGGAAGAAACCTCTGATGAGACAAAACAAGAGACAGAGCCAGAAGATGACTTGCTTTTTGATGAGGAAGAAGAAACTTCCAATGCAAAAGAGAGTGAAGAAGAGATAGATATTGAAGAAGCATTGTTGCTAGATGATGAAGAAGAGGAAGATAAATTTCCATTTGAGGATATTTCCGAAGAAGAATTATTGCTCGATGATGAAGATTTAGAATCCCAGATACAAAATGCTATGGAAGATTTAAGCGAAGAAGATTTAGAGAGTGAAATTGATGAAGATACATTGATGGATATCGCAACAAACAGCATGGATGATATGGATTTTTTGACAAGCAGAGATTTGAAACTTGCTATCGGTGAGCCGGTGGAAGAGCTTACTTTAGAAGAAACCGCAAAAAATAATATAAGTGACGAAGTGGAAACATCACAGGAGTTGAGTCAAGCAGAGTTGGCTGATTCGCTTGAAAATACACAAACAGCATCCGGTAGTGAAGGTGTTGAGGCACTCAAAAAACTACTTCAAGCCTTATCGAATGAAGATGTGGCAGCCTCGCTTAAGGGGATGACAATCAACATATCAATAACGATGGGAGAGCGATAGTGAATAAGAAAAACGGAGCAGTTTTAGTA
Source organism: bacterium (assembly GCA_018822665.1). GTDB lineage: Bacteria > Campylobacterota > Campylobacteria > Campylobacterales > Sulfurimonadaceae > Sulfurimonas. Next base: position 49,071 of record JAHJJX010000021.1, on the reverse strand, counting down.
CTATCAGGTCCTAGCGGTGCCGGTAAAAGCTCTCTAATAAATAAGGTCTTTGACGACCTTGGGGAATGTTATTTTTCTATCTCTACAACTACCCGCCCGATGAGAAGCGGAGAAGTGGATGGCATCCATTATTATTTCGTCAGTGAAGCCGAATTTAAAAAAGATATTGAAGAAAATTATTTTTTAGAGTATGCCGTAGTTCACGGAAATTATTACGGAACATCTTTAAAACCCGTGAGAGATGCCCTGAGTGCCGGAAAATTGGTTTTGTTTGATATTGATGTGCAGGGAAATACGGCGATAAATAATCGCTTAGGAGATATCACTACATCCGTTTTTGTTACAACTCCAACTTTGTCTGAATTAAAAAGACGCTTGCAAGGGAGATCAACCGATTCGCAAGAAGTTATTCATAATCGCCTGCAAATGGCTAAAAGAGAGGTTCAAAGAATCTCTGAGTACGATTATTTGGTTATTAACGATAATTTGGATGAGGCATCGGAGATTTTAAAACTCATTGCAAAAGCTGCAAGAATGAAAATCCCGAGCAATGACATTAACGAATTTGTACAAAAATGGGAAGATATATAAAACCAACGACATGTAAACTATTGTGATAAGAGTAGTTACAGCAAATTGTAGTTATACTTTTCGACTTAATTTAAAAAAGGATAGAAACGATGGGAATGCCTAGTGGAACGGAGTTATTAATTATATTTGGAATTATCATATTGTTGTTTGGTGCAAAAAAGATACCAGACTTGGCAAAAGGTATTGGCAAAGGTATTAAAAATTTCAAAAGTGAAATGAAAGACGAAACACCCGAAACAGCCGCAACTGAGACACCTAAAAAAGTAGAAGAGAGTGAGAAAGTAGCATCTTCTGAAAAACCACAAACTACAACACAAGCATAAGTATTGAAACAACGAGTATCGGCGCTTTTGCGTGAAAAATTTGGTCGTGAAGTTGTTTTAGAAAAGCCAAAAGATCGTTCTTTTGGCCATTTCGCTACCCCAATTGCTTTTTCTTTGGCTAAAGAACTCAAAAAATCACCCATGGCTATCGCAGAAGAATTAGCATCTTCATTTGATGAGAGTGAGATATTTACTAGCGTTGAATCCGTCAAAGGTTATTTAAATTTTCGCCTTAGTGAAAACTTTTTAAGCGAATATGCTGCTTGGGCCTTAGAAAATAAAAAAGATTTTGGCAAGCAGGAAAAAAGCGAGAAAATTCTTTTAGAGTTTGTGAGCGCAAATCCTACGGGACCTCTTCACATAGGTCATGCACGAGGTGCTGTTTATGGGGATACTCTTCTTAAATTGGGGCGACATCTAGGTTACGATATTACTGCTGAGTATTATGTAAATGATGCGGGCAACCAAATTGATTTGCTTGGTCTTTCTCTTCAGCTTGAGGGCCGCTCTCATATTTTAAATGAAGATGTTGAATATCCGCAAAGTTATTACAGAGGCGAGTATCTGGAAACTTTGGCAAAAGAAGCAGTAGAAAAATTCGGCAAAGAAATTTTAAGTGATGAATCACGTCAAAAAGAGCTTGCGCTTTGGGCAAAAGACAGTGTTATGAATATCATTATTAAAGATTTAGGCGATACAAATATTTTCTTTGATACTTTTATAAACGAATCTTCACTTTACAGCGACTGGGAAAGAGTCCTTGCCAAAATGGGGGAGGGTGTTTATGAAAAAGAGGGCAAAATCTGGATAGCGTCCGAGCAAAAAGGGGACGAGAAAGATAGAGTTGTCGTTCGCGAAGACCACAGACCTACCTATTTGGCCGGAGATATAGTGTACCATAATCAAAAATTTGAGCGTGGCTATGACCACTATATAAATATATGGGGAGCGGACCACCATGGTTATATTCCAAGGGTCAAAGCGTCTGTCGAATTTTTAGGATATGACAGCAATAAACTTGAAGTACTGCTCTCTCAAATGGTTAGTCTGCTCAAAGACGGCGAACCGTACAAAATGAGCAAACGTGCCGGCAATGTAATTCTTATGAGCGATATCGTTGAAGAGATAGGTTCGGATGCACTAAGATTTATTTTCGCTTCAAAAAAAAGTGACACGGCACTCGAATTTGATTTGGCAGAATTTAAAAAACAAGACAGCTCCAACCCTATTTTTTATATTCAGTATGCACATGCCAGAATTCAGACAATTTTGTCAAAAAGTGATTTGTCCGAGGAAGAGATTTTGAAAGCTTCTCTTAAAGGGCTGGATGAAAATGCGGATAGTTTACTTTTTGACGCACTTCTTCTTCCGGAAATCATTGAAGATGCTTTTAACTCAAGACAGGTTCAAAAGCTGAGTGATTATTTAAAAGCGCTCGCAGCTTCTTTGCATAAGTTTTATTATGATGTAAGAGTCTTAGGCAGTACGGATGAAGCAAAACTGCTAAAACTGTTTATGGTGGTTGCCCTCTCTTTTCGTACGGGGCTTTCCCTTATGGGCATTGAAGCTAAAGAGCGTATGAACAAAGAAGATGAACTCTGATTTTATTTGTTAGTTTGAAGCAGTGGGGAATTTTTAAGTTCGGGATAGAGTTTTAAAATTTCATTTTTTGATGATATCGGTATTTGGATTAGAAGAGGGTTTTTGTTTTCATCCAGCCAAGACGCTATTTTTTTTATATCTTCCAAGCGCATGGCGGTACATCCTGCCGTGGGTTCATTCTTTGATTTGTAAACGTGCATAAATATACAAGAACCCTTTGTTTTTTCTGCATGTTTATTGTGTGCTACGACTATCCCTAATTCATACTGCGCATCATCTCTTTTCATAAATTCAAAACTATCGGGCTGCTTTATCGGCATAGGCATGATTTGATTGTAATATTTTGAATGAACGTCATCTACACATATTATGTTATTTTCTGCATGAATATACGGTAGATTGTAATTAAACATTTTTTCATATCCAAAAATACTCACAAGTTTAAAGACACCCGCAGGAGCTTTTTTATCTCCCTCTTTTTTTATTGGCTGTGATTTTTTTTGCTCCAATAAAACCTCACCTAGACCCCAGCCTAAGCCATTTTTACCTAGGTTTACCTCCATAGTGTCAAAGACCTTTTTATTGTCCTCATAACATTCCAAATAAGCCTTGGAGGAACTAAAATCATCACTGACCACTAAAACTATCTGCTGTGAAGAGAATAATAATATTTGTAAATTGATTACAATTAAGATACTTTTTATCATAAGGTATGGTACTATTGCTTATATATGAATTTAATTAATTACGGAATATATTATGAGCATAAAAATAAGAAAAGCTGAGCTCGGAGATACTCCTTTTTTAGCACAAATGATGTTGCAAAGTAGCAGGGCTGGAAAAAAAGAGGGTATGTTTGATTTGGTTTTTGAAACGAATGAAAATGCGATAATTTTAAAAAAATTGGAACAGCTAGTACAAACAAAAGCGAAGAGTTATTGTAATTTTAATAATTTTTTAATTGCTGAGTCTGATGGAGAAAAAGTCGGCTCATTATGCAGTTATGAACCTCGCATATCAACAAAAGAAACATTTTTGGAAGCCTTGAAAGAGATAGGGTGCAATGAAGATGTCGAAGCAAAGCTAGACATAATTTATGAGTGTGATTTTCAGTTGAACAATAGAACTTTGATGTTTGATTTTATGGAAGAGCTTGAAGGCTTTGAAGATGTAGGTGTTCTTAAAGCCTTGATGCAAAAAAGTCTTTTAACTGCCAGACTCAAAGGCTACCGTATCGCGCAGAGTATCATAGAAATAGGCTCACTCGAAGCTAAATTGTATTACAAAAAGCTTGGATTTAAAGAGATTAAAAGCAAGGAATGCGAGCTTTATCAAGAGAGATTCGGCAGAATCGGCGTCATTCTTCTTGCCATAGAATTTTAAGGTCTTAGCATAGAGCCATCGCCTCTCTCGCTTCTTCCTTCCTTGTTGGCAATTGCTTTTGCCATCTATTCTAGAAATGTGCTTCTATCACTTTTTAGCGGGACACTTTTAGGAATTCTTCTTTTAAATCATTTTTCTTTTATGGCTTCTATTGAAGCCTTGTTTGTACTGTTTTTTTCTTTATTGTCACAAGCGTGGATACTCAAGACTTTGGGTTTTGCCATTTTGGTGGGAAGTATTATAGCTTTGATTGAGAAGAGTGGTGCCATCGGAGGTTTTTTAGAGTATATTGAACATAAAAAAGCATTGGTTACATCTCCCCGCTCCGCCCTCATGATAAGTTACATAATCGGAGTTTTAATTTTTGTGGAATCTTCGATTACATCACTTATCGCCGGTGCGGTGGGAAAACCTTTGTGCGATAAATATAAAATTCCGCGCGCAAAACTTGCTTATGTTTGTGATTCTACATCCGCGCCTATATGTTCGCTTATCGTTTTAAATGGCTGGGGAGCGCTTTTGCTCGGACTTATCTCAACTCAAATAACACTCGGCAATATGAGTGGCAACGGAGTCGATATTTTAATCGACTCCGTTATTTACAATTTTTACGCAATGAGCGCTTTGCTTGTAACTTTTGTATCTGTATGGTTTAATATAAATATCGGAGCAATGAAAAATGCAAAACACACGCATTTGAAATCTCAGGGGCTCAATGGTAAAAGAGCTAGTATGTTTTACATGATTTTGCCTCTTGTCTTGATGGTAGTTTTAGTTTTTGTTTTTTTATATGTGACAGGCGATGGAAATATTTTAAAGGGAAGCGGCTCTAGCGCCATTTTTTATACTATGGCGGCAACGCTGGTTTTTACGCTTTTGTATTTTGTAGGCAGTTCAAATATGAATTATTCCACATGGCAAAGCACCTCCATAAAAGGTGCAATAAAATTGGTACCGGTAGCTTTAATACTGCTTTTTGCCTTTAGTATAGGAAAGGTTACGAGTGATTTGAAGGCTGGAATGTATTTGGCATCTTTGGCAAGCAATACCTTAAGCGTTTATCTTTTAGCCGGAGTGATTTTTATACTCAGTTCACTTATCTCGTTTTCAACAGGAACAAGCTGGGGAACCTTTAGCATTATGATTCCTGTGGCTGTTCCTATGGCGGTGGGAATGGATGCAAATGTTGCTTTGTGCATCGGTGCCGTAATCTCCGGCGGTGTGTTTGGCGACCACTGCTCGCCCATTTCAGATACAACGATTATCTCTTCCATGGCAAGCGGTTGTGATGTTGCGGAGCATGTAAAAACGCAACTCCCTTATGCGCTCATAAGCGGAATTATCGCATTTGTATTATTTTTGGTTTTTAGTATATTTTAGTTTCCTAAAACGCAGTGAAGAGAGTAGCGCATATCTTCATCAAGATTTTCCATGCTGCTCATCATCCATCGAAGATAACCTGCATCACTCGATGCAACTTCTTGCAGAGTTTTCCCCTTGTATTTTCCAAATTTAAAAGTTTTTATCATAATAGGTGTATTTGTCAGGTCAAGCATTTTCTCAACCGGGTTGGCATGTGGAAACTGTTTTTGCACAGCTTCTCTGAGTTTGCTCAAAAAAAGTTTTAATATTAAAACATCCCCTATGGCATCATGTGCTTTTATCTCTATGCCAAGCGCATCCGCCTCTTTTTGCTCCTCTTTATAAAGCCCAAGTTTATAACGAAAATATTGAAGTCTATGGGCATCTTCGTCTTCAAAGATATGTTTTGCTACGCGAAGAGTGTCTATAACTTTCATTTGCGTATTAAAACCCTCTTTTTCAAGCATGCCCAAATCAAAAGGTGCATTATGGATAATAATGTAGTTTTGCGGAGTGTTTAACTCAAGCAGTCTTTTGTAGGCATCTGTTTCTTGGCATGTGGATTTGCCCTCTATCATGTCGGGAGTTATCCCGTGAACCTCCATCGCTCCATAACTTATAGGCACGTCTGCTGAGCAAAATTCATTGTGGACTTCTATCTCTTTTGCTCCAAGAACCATAAATCCAAGCTGAATTACCCTGTCATTTTCCCCTGTACCTGTTGTTTCCGTATCTAAGATAATATATTTTTTTACCAAATCCAAACCTTATTTTATAAAAATTTTTCTAACATGTATTCGTTTTGTGCATGTAAAAACTCTTCACTCAATTCCAATTCTAATACTTCATCATGAATGCTGTATTTACAAAATACTACAAATCTGATGGGATATTTTTTTTGCATAAATTGAAAGTTCACAACCCTAAGCGGTTCATTCAGTTCTTCTAAAAGTTTTCTGATATACCTCAGGGCTTTATCATCCGCCTGAAGTTTTAAAAGAGTTAGAATATTTTTTATGTTTATTTTCATAAAGGGCTCTTCATCATTTTTAACATAGGTGTTATAAAGAGCACGAGCCAGTTTTAGAGCATCATCGCTATAGGGTCCCGACAATAACTTCTGTTTTTGTATTGTTTGCAAAATCATAAACGAAATATAGTCACTTTGTGATTAAAATCCTATAAATATCACCTTTTTCCTCTCCTGCTAACATCAAAATATTTTCATAAGCCGCTCCCTTAAAGATATGATACACTGTCAAAAATAAAGAGAGGACAATCGTAATGCTGAGAGCTGTTTTTTTGCTTGTGTGTGCGTATGCGTTAATAGAAGCTTGTGAGATAAAACAAACTCCTATCAATTTTGATGAGAGCAGGGTGGAACTTACAAAAAAATACATCAAGTCAAGTTATAACTTGGATGTAGAAGATATCAAAATTATTCCAAAAATCATCATCATCCATCATACGGGTATCGACGATTTTAACACCTCTTTGTCTTGGTTTATAGAACCAAAACTGCTCAATAACAGGCCTTATATTGCCATGGCGGGAAATGTAAATGTTTCTGCCCATTTCATGGTTGAACAAGATGGAACCGTTCATCAGCTAATGCCCGATAATATTATGGCAAGACATGTGATAGGACTCAATTATAACTCCATCGGGATTGAAAATGTCGGCGGCGCAGATTTTAAGGACAACTTGACTTTGGCACAGCTTGAGGCAAATGTCAGGCTTATTAATCATTTGAAAAAGAAGTATGACACCATAGAGTATGTGGCGGGACATTATGAGTACAGGTGTTTTGAAAAAAATGCTTTGTGGCTGGAGATGAATGAGAATTATAGAACTGTCAAAAGGGACCCCAGTGAGAGGTTTATGAGAGATTTAAGAAAGAATATAAAAGGATTTAAGGAAGCCCCTTGTGATTAGTTCTCCTTTGGTTTATTTGTTGAGTTTGGCCTTTGGGGCAACCTTCTTTCATCTTTTGGAGCAAAAAACCAAACTTAAAGTTTTTAGTTATGTGCCCGCAGTTGTGATGATTTATGCCTTTAGTATGTTTATGGCAAGTGTAGGCGTGTATGAGAAAAATGAAGAGATAGATGCCATTTACTCTCTCACAAAGACAAATCTGCTTCCCGCTATGCTTTTTTTGATGCTTTTACAAGTGGATTTCAGACATTTTTTTAAACTTGGAAAATCTTTGCTTATCTCTTACGTTTTGGCTGTTTTCAGCTTGGCATGTGGATTTATTTTGATTGCTTTTCTTTTTCAATTGAATCAAAATGAAGCAGCGGCTTTTGGGGCATTGTCCGGCAGCTGGATGGGTGGAACAGCCAATATGATAGCCGTAGGTTCGGCATTGAATGTGCCGAGTGAAGCGTATGGCTATGTGCTTATCGTAGACAGTGTGAATTATACGATTTGGGTGATGCTTCTGCTTTTTTTGGTTCCTTTTGCAAAAAAATTTAACGTATATGTTGGAGCCAAAGAGAGCGAGATGATTTTTTCACAGATAGGTTGCGCCTGCAATATGGGTGCCAAAAGATACTGGCTTCTCATCTTTTTTGCTCTCATAGTTTCTTTAGCTTCACAGATAATAGCCGGGCATGTGGAACTGCTTAATACAACTACGACCGTAGTTGTAGTTGCTACATTTTTTGGAATTTTAGGCTCTTTTACAAAGCTTAAAAATGTCAACGGTTCAAGCGAAGTAGCGACTAGCATGCTTTATGTTCTCATAGCGCTCATAGGCTCAAAAGCGGTATTTGAGAGTTTTGGAGAGGTCGGCATGTACGTTTTTGCAGGTTTTTGTATTTTACTTATTCATGCTCTTATCATGGTTGCGGGCGCAAAGATTTTTAAGCTTGATTTATTTAGCATAGCCGTATCGAGTTTGGCAAATATAGGGGGAGTCGCTTCGGCTCCGATTTTAGCCGCAACTTACAATAAAGCACTTGTAAGCGTTGGAGTATTGATGGCTGTCATGGGGTATATTATAGGAACTTTCGGCGGCTTGGCCATAGGAAATATTTTAGTAGGGCTTGCCAAGTAAAAGAATTCTTTATTTTTGTTTGAGTCTCAATGAAAAACTTTTATGCTAAGACCAGGTAATAGTATATTTTGTTCCCTCGTCCGTATTTATGCTCAATTTGCCCTTGAGCTCATCTGTAACAAGAGTTTTTACCAGTTCTATGCCAAATGTGTCATTATCTTGCTTTATATCAAAGCCGACACCGTTATCAGCCACAACAAGTTCATAGTTATGGTTGTGTTGTGAGAGCAAAATGAGGATTTTCCCTTTGTTTTGTTTAAACGCGTATTTAAAAGAGTTTGTAAGAAGTTCATTTAAAATAATGCCGACGTAAAGAGAGTTGTCTATATTTAAAGTGGTTTGAACCTTCAGTTTTATATCAATTTCTGAAGTTGCATAACTTTGCTTAAGTTTTGAAATGAGTGTTTTTAGATATGTATTTGCATCAATATGCTCCACAGCCTTTTGAGCATAAAGCATTTCATGTGTAGCACTCATTGCCTGGATGGTTCCCTCCACCTCTTTGAGCGAGTTCGCGATGTCACGGTTTGAAAATTTGGCAAGTTTGAGCCTGTACATAGAGAGTATGAACTGCATGTTGTTCTTCACTCTGTGGTGGAGTTCTTTTGTTAGTATTTCGTTTGTTTTTATTGATTTTTCAAGCCCTTTGGTTTTGTTGAGTCTGTTTGCAAGGGCGACTGAAAAAAGAATTGCTTCGGTAAAGATAGCAAATTCAAAAAAGTATGGATAATCATATAGAAGACTCCACATGCCAGAATCATAAGCTCCCAGCATTATCCAGCCAAGTATAGAAATAGACCACCCAACAAACATATATTTTGCGTTTTCTTCACCTTTATATAGAAGATAAAAACTTACGCATAGAATATACACTAGAGATAATAGTGAAATCAATACAACTAAATCAAGGGGATAAAATTCAGGTGAGGTAAATAGTATGAAAACAACACTTATTGCAAAAAATAATTTAAGAACATAATCAATCTTTTTATATCGTTTAATATTTAAAAATTCTCTTACAAATAGTAGCGAGAATATAGAAATAAAACTAAGATAAAGAATTGCTAAATAAGAGTCTAATTTAAGAAAGCTGTATGGATAAATATAAAGCGAAAATGTTGTATAAGAAAGATGATTCAAGACAGCAAATGTTAAATAAGAGACATAATATAGGTAGGCCAAATCTTTCGTAAAATAAAAGATAAACAGATTGTAAAGAATCAGAGTGATGATGCTTCCAAAAAAAAGGGTGAGGAGAAGCTGATGATGTATCTCTTTATGATAAAGTTCATTCTTATTCATAAGAGTAAGCTCAAAATACAGAGCACACGAATGCGATGCTGATTTTAGATAGTACTCTTTAAGCTCTCCTGCATCCAAGGGGATGTTAAAATAGAAGTTTAAAATATTATCATCAAAGCCTTTGCGATACAGTACACCTTTTTCTTCCTTAGAGTAACTACCATCTTCTTGTTTTGTATATAAAAATATATTATCGAGCATCTGATTAGATATCTCTAAAACTTTTACAACTTTTTTATTTGTATCATTTTTTATGGAAAATTTTAGCCAGATTGCATCGGGTGAATAGCCTAAATGTAAGAAATCTTTTTCATTTTTTTCAAATAACTTTTCATTATTTTCTAAAACATAATTAAAGTTATGCGTATTTTCGCTGTCTATATAGACTTTCGCCTGTTTTAGGATGTTTTTCGGCTCAGTAACAGAAGATAAACTTATGGTATTTGCCCATACAAGAGATGCGAATAAAGTAAAAATAAGTATCAAAATTCTCATAAACATGAGGTATTATATACAAGTTTCACATAAAAATGAAAATGTAACATGAAATATAACGATAAATTGTTAATATGTGAGCATGAAAATAAAAGTATTGATTATAGAAGATGAAAGCATTGTTGCGCTTCATATAAAAAAAACTGTGCTGTTGTTGGGACATCAGGTTCTTGGTGTAGTGAAGAGCGGGGTGGGTGCTTTTGCGATTGCTGAGAAAAATAGTGTGGATTTGGTAATCTCCGATATCAATATACAAGGTGAAATAACTGGCATAGAGTGTTGCAGTATTTTACAAAATAAATATAATGTAAGTCTTATATTTATAACTGCCTACAGAGATATTGAAACATTAAAAAAAGCCTCAGAAGTAGACTTTGTAGGCTATTTGATTAAACCTTTTCGCGAAGATGAACTCGAAACCATGCTAAATCTTTTTGTGATAAAATCAGAAACACAGGCAGCACAAAAAAAATATATCCTAAATGATGATTACAGCTACTGCTTTCAAGCAGAGAAATTGTTCATGGGTAAACAAACAGTTACTCTCACAGCAAGCGAAAATAAATTATTGCTCGCACTCATACGCGCCAACGGTTCTATAGTTTCTTACAATGTAATGGATTATGACGTCTGGAATGGAGAGTCAGTGAGCGATGGAACCAGAAGACAACTCATTCACAGGTTTAAGCAAAAAGCACCGCACTTTCCCATAAAACTGATACGAGGAATGGGGTATAAACTGGAGCTAAACAGACCCCCTTTTGTGAGCTTGATTTAGAATCCCCATATTTTTTGATACGAAAAGTTACATAAAATCACATTTTTTCTTTTTTTCATAATGTTACATAGAATATAACGCAAGCTTGATACTCTTGTAAAGATTATGTTAGATTTTATGGAATATCAAAGGGGTGAATTTTGAAAGCAGGTAAGTATTTTCTCGGAGCTTTGTTGGCTCTTGGTTTGTTTTTTGGTGGGTGTAGCGGAGGAGGAAGTAGCAGTAGTGATCCTGTTCCAGATGTATCAGATAGCACACTTTCTGGAGTAGGCATAGATGGCTATTTGTCACAAGCAACAGTTTGTCTGGACTTAAATCTTGATGGCTACTGTCAAGTAGGAGATGAACCAGCATCATACACTGATGAAAATGGTAAGTTCTCGCTTACACTTACAGTAGCTCAAAAAGCTACATATCCAAAATATGCGGATGCACCACTAATTATATATAGTGGTTATGATGTAGATACGGGAGTGGACTTTATAGGTAAACTTAAAGCACCTCTTGGCGATGGTGCAGGGATAAATATTTCTCCTCTTTCTACAATGGTTCGTTCTCTCATGGATGGCAATAAAACAAAAGAACAAGCTGAAATATTAGTAAAAAGTATGCTTGGGTTAGATGGTTTCAATCTTGGAGCTAATCCTATTGAAGCCGCAAAAACAGATCCAACACTTTTAAAAGCGGCACTAAAACTTCAAAAAACAGTTGAAGTGCTTGCAGCTGCTCAGAAAACAGCTGGTTCTACAGATAGTGCAAATAAATTAGTAGATGAACTGTATAAAAAGTTAGCTATACAAGCAGCAGCAGATAAAGATCTAGCTGCTGCATTGGTTCAAATGGAATCAGATGGAGATTTTAGTGGCGATGCAAAAAATAGTGCAACAGCAATCAGTGGTCAAATTGATTTAATCGTTGGAACTTCAGGTACTACAGAAACAGCTGTTATAGGTACTAAAATAGGTGCAGTAAAACAACAAATCGTTGTAGCTATTGAAAATAAGCAAACAGTACCAACTCCCGATGAGTTAAATGCTACAGTTAATACATCTTTTTCACTTTTACATGCTAAAGAGATACTAAGAATTGTAAAGATGGAAGATGTAAATACTTCAAATAATACAAGCACACTCTCAAAAGATGTTAATGATGTTCTAGTTACTGATGGCAATATGACTCAAACAGCATTTTTACCCGTGACAACAGAAATAAAAATTCTCAAAGCAAATAAAAAAACATTTCTAGTTGGTGCAAGATTTGAAGATTATAGAAATGCAGCTGCACTTGCAGAAAAAGCGAGACTTGAAGCAGAAGCAGAAGCTGCAGCAGAAAAAGCAGCTTTAGAAGCAAAAATTGCAGAACTACAAGCTCAGATAGCAGCGGCTGATGAAGCAACAAAAGCAGCACTTGAAGAAGAAAAAGCCCAAGCAGAAGCTGATGCATTAGCAGCAGCAGAAGCGGCGAAAGCAGCCGAAGAAGCAGCAGCGGCAAAAGCGGAAGCAGAGAGACTTGCGAGACTTGAAGCAGAAGCACAAGCAGCTGTTAGTGCAGCATTGTTAGAGCAAGCTGAACTTGATAAATTAATAGCAGAAAAAGCAGCAGCAGACAAAGCAGCAAGAATTACAACTATTGTAAATACTGTAAAAGCAATAGATGCAAATGCAATAGCTGAGTTGGAAAAAGCCAGCACAAAACCAGCGGAAGTTCAAGCAAATATGACAGAAATATTCACTATTGCCAATCAATATAGTGCTGCTTTAACTAAAGCAAATGATGCAAATGCTTCAGCAAATATGGCAGCTACTGCATATAGTGCAGCATTAACAGCGGCAGCGGATATCAATACATCAAAAGCAGCGGTGCTAGCTGCTCAAGTAGCCTTGGATGAAACAAGTGCAACAAATGCACAAACAGCTGCAACAACTGCAAAAACTACATTTGATGCACAACTTACATTAGCTTATACTAAAGCAAATGAAGTGGCTGCGTATCTGCTAGAAGTGGAAGCGATTAAAGCAGAAGAGATTGCAAAAGCAGAGCAAAATATAGCCGATGCAATTCTTGCCAGCCAAAATGCAGCTTCAGCTTCTTTAACAGCGATCCAAGCAAGTGCTACAACAGCAAAAGCAAGTATGACAGCCGCAAATGCAGATGCAACAGCAGCAGAAGCTCTTGTAATCTCAAACCCTAATGCTGGAACTTATGCAACAGCGGCTAGAACAGCTGCAAATCAGGCAGTGACAGCAGCAGGTGAAGCAGCTGGACTAGGTGTTAGCGCTTACACACTCAATGTTGAAGCACAAACAGCCGGAGTAACGCAGGCTAGAGCAGCAGCAATAGCAACAGAACTAGCAACTGCACAAACTACTGCAGCAACACAAGCACAAACAGCTGCAGTAGCAGCAACTGCAGCGCATGCTGCACTTATTTCAGCTCAAAATGCAACTACACCTGATACAAACACAACGGACCTTGCATTTACACTTCCTCATGCATGGTATGAATTTGAAGTTGATGAAGATGTAGATGGCAACGGGCCTGGTGTCAAGATATATACAACTCTTTTTGGTACAGACTTAAATATGGAAGAAAAGCGTGAAGTTTACTACTTTGGTACTTCAGGAATTGTTGATAGAGTTTCTAATAATGTTGAGTACACCTTAAAAGATGGTAATTGGATAATAAGAGATACTCTGAGTGCTTCCTCATTTACGTTAACTAATAGTGACACAGTTTTAAATATACCTGTACACAATGCAGAAGTTAAGCTTTTAAGTTCTACGGATATCGGTGGAACAACTATAAATTTTGACGGTATTAGTGATGTGACGTTTAGTGCTGGTGCTAAGATGAATCAACATACTTATAGATATACTACTACTTCATATAATTTGGATGAAGTGGAATATGCCAACAATGAACTTGGACAGATGGCAACTATAACATCATTAGAGCAATACATTATTAAAAATGATAGAAGTGAAATAGGTGATAACTGGTGGATTACAGGTGATGGAGATGGTGGTGTGACTTTTGCAGCACCATTTAGTGGTACTTTAGTTGAAGGCTCTAATGGAACTTTATCTGAAGTGAAAAAACCAATAGATACATACTCTGGTCAAACTATACTTGTCGGAACTCCAGGAACTGCAGGAACATGGGAAGCAAGAACTTTACCAGGTACTAGTACATTGGGAATTTTCTATAATATTACTGTTGAAGCTTATAAAAATAATAGTGGTCACTTTGTAACACTTCATAAAGCTTCTGACACTAACGATACACTTATCGTTTATGGTGGTTGGATAAATGAAGCTAGTGACGAGTTTCAACCTTTTGAGCGCCCAAGTTTAAATGCTATTGGTATGGCTGATGTAATGGCAGTGGCTGAAACTGTTACAACTACACCATCAACAAGCGAATCTTGTCCTGCCGACACATATGATTTGACTGGTACTTGGACAACTATCCAATCCAATACTGCATGTTCAACAGATGCGGCTAGTACTGCAACATTGAGTTATGATGGAACAAAATATTCTTATGTTTCTAGTGGAACTGAGATAAATTATTTTGACAGTAACTCCCCATGTACAGTAGACACTAAAAGTTCTGGAGCATCAAGTGGTGATTTGTCTCCAACAAATAAGTGTCTTTCACAAAGTGAATATGAAAGGGTAGTTATTACCCCTAATACTGATGATAATTATACATTATCAGAGTATGGAATAAATAAAATAGTTGCAACTAATCCATTGGGAACAGTTAGTACTCAAACTAGAACAGCAACTGGGGCAGCATTATATGCAGGGAAGACATTTTATATTCCTGGTATGGATTACAATGATCCAATTTTAACAAAAGCGGTATTTAATTCCGATGCGACATCTTTAGTTGGTGATTGGATTATCGGTCCAGTAAATCATTTTGAATTAAACGTTACCATAGAAGGTAATAGTGTTAATGCCGGTAATTTACAAGAGTACTTAGGTCAGACTACTGAATATATCAGTATGAGAGAACATCATCAAGACGGAGGTACTTTTGATGCAAGATGGTATTCTGATGAAGCAAAAGCTCTTCAGTATTTAAAAGATGAGTTTGGGTATGTTGAGAGTGGTACAACGACTACTTTAAGTTTCACAACAGCAATGTTAGCTGATAAAACTTTTTATTCATACGGTTATGACCAATCAGGTAATCCTGTTGAAAATAGAGCAATGTTTATATTTAATTCTGATGCAACTTCTGTTACAGCTAAGAGTATAGATGGCATGGAAGTGTATGCAACTGATATGCCAATAAGCATTGACGAAGAAGGCAATATAGTTTTTCAATTTTCAACTAATACAAATACATGGATTATTAGAGGAGAGGATACAGATTCGTATTTAATTAGTACAGAAGGCTTGTCTAATCCAGATTTTTATCCGGCTCTTTGGAGCAATACATCATTAAATGAAACAGAAAGAACAGTAAAATTTACAGAGTATGAAACAAAATATCCAACAACCGTGGCGGAGTTGAGTGCTAACCCTTGGTACCACTTTCAGTTAGTAACAACATATGATGAAAGTAATAATAGAAGTTATGAATACCAATGTGGAGCACAACTAACTTTTAATTCAGATGGAAGTATGGTTGCAGACTATATAGATGATAACAATACTGCTCAGCAAGTCGCTGACATGTCATACAGCATAGACGGTGCGACATTAACATATAGTGATGGCAATGACAGCGCAAGAGTAATGTATAATGCTGAGGATGCAATTTATATGAGTAATCAAAAAGTACTGTTCCAAACAAAACAACAAGTTGAAGATTTGTTAGCTATGTATGGAGTAACAGGTACTCAAGCAGAAGGGTGTTTGAAATACTACCCATAAACTCTTCTTTTTAATTTATTCCCCCTTTGGCATGTGGAAATCCACATGCCAATTTCATCTTTCTTTTATTAAAACTACATCCTTTAGTAAGTAAATCTTCAACATCACTCTGAACTTTCACTCTTTTTTAGTTATCTAAAAAAGAAAAAAACTCTCGGCATGTGGAAATTATTCAAACAATTAACATGAACATAGCCATAAGAAATGACCATTTTATTCCACTGTTTTTATTATTTTATTAATTAATAAAAGTATGGTAAAATATGGTAAATATATAAAGGTTGTTAATATGACTAAAAAAATAACTATAACTTTAGAAGAAAATCTAATAGAAGAGTTGGGTTTAGTTGCGTATGAAACAGGTAAAAAGAAAACGCAAGTTATCAGAGAAGCGCTACAAGATTATTTTGATACACTCTCTGTAACAAAAACTGTTCAAGATTATAAAATGGGTACATTAAAGACGATTTCACACAAAGATGTAAGAACAGAACTTGGCTTATAAAATTGAATATGATCCAAAAGCTCTCAAGCAGCTCAAAAAACTCGATAAATCAGTAGCTGTACTTTTGCTTGATGGTATAGAAGAGTTTGCATCAAATCCAACCCTTACAAAGATTAAAAAATTAAAAACACCATTCGATGGTGCGTATAGGTTAAGAGTTGGTAATTATAGAGTTGTGTTTTATCAAGAAGATAATTTGATGCTAATATCAAAAATTGCTCATAGAAAGGATGTTTATATTTAACATTGATGGATAGACCTTAAACTAACTCTTAGTTCTACATTTTGTAGAGCCAAGCTCTTTTTAACACATAAAAGAAAAATATACTTTACATTTTAATATAATTATACTAAAATGATAAATAATATTATCATAAAGAGTCTGGAATGAAAAAGATTGATGTAAAGGTAAATAGCAAAAAAGTAGGCGAGCTTTTTTATGAAGAAGATAAAAATAGCTACGGCTTTAACTATACAGCAAACTATAAACCAATCTCTCTTATTATGCCATTTCGTGCTTCAACATACAACTGGAAATACAAACTTCACCCTATTTTTGATATGAATATGCCAGAGGGATACCTTTTTGAGATATTTAAAAAGTACCTTTCAAAAGAGTATGGCTACATTGATGACTTTTTGATATTTTCTCATCTTTGTGTAAACATTGAAAGTAGATTAACTTATGAGAGTTGGAGTAGCAAGAACGAGTTTGTCGTCTTAGATATAGATGAGATTTTAAACAATGACACGCCTGATACTTTTTCAAAAATAATCACTACTTTTTTAACTAAAAACGCTATTTCTGGAGTTCAGCCAAAATCTTTGGCACTTTTGAGCGATAAAGAGAGCTTAACTACAAAAGAATACATCATAAAAACTTGGGGAGAAGAGTATAAAGAGCTGGCTTTAAATGAGTACTTTTGTCTTAAAGCGGTTGAAAAAGCAGGGGTGCTTATCCCAAATATCAAGCTCTCAAAAAACAATAAATTTTTACTTCTAGAGCGATTTAATTATGATAAAACTACAAATAAATTTCTAGGTTTTGAAGAGATTTTAGTACTACTTGGAAAAAATAAAGATGAAAAATATGGCGGGAGTTATGAGCAGGTTGCAAAAGTCGTTTATAGCGTAACAACTAATAAAATAGAGTCGATGAGAGCACTTTATAAAACAATTGTAATGAACTATTTACTAAAAAATGGCGATGCACATTTGAAAAATTTTGGAATTTTATATGATGAAGAGTTGAAAAATATCTACTTTGCACCAGCTTATGACATTGTAAATACAGTAGTTTATTTTTATAAAGACAGACCAGCTTTAAGTATGTTTGGCAAAAAAATGTGGTTAGGGAAAAAAGAGCTTCTAAAGTTTGGAGTCGAGTTTTGCTATCTTACACCTGCTGAATCAAATAGTCTCTATGTAGTTTGTATAGAAGCACTGAAACAGAGTATAAAAGAGATTGAAGATTATCTCCCAAGCAATAAAGATTTTGAAGCTATTGCTTCTAAGATGATTGGCATGTGGAAATTGTCTTTGGATGAAAAAACATATAAGGAGATACCACTTGAAATTACACGAAATTGGGCAAACGATTAAAAACTATAGAAAAGAAAAAAGGCTCACACAAGAACAACTTGCAAAGCAAGCTGACATAAGCCGTGTGACCCTTGGTAAGATAGAGCGAGGTGAACTTGGTTCAGTCTCTGTAAAAACACTTGATATTATTCTTTTTAATCTTGGTTTTGAGATAGAGTTTCAAAGTATAAGCGGGTTTGGATTGCCTGTTTTGGGCTCTTTGTAAATAAACACATAAGCTTTTATTACTAAAATGTAATGAAATTTTACTATAATAAAAAAGAAATAAAAAAAAGAAATGCTTTCACTCTTATAGAACGTATGAGCGTCATAGTTGTCTTACGATTATGCCGAGTCTTATCGGTAAAGGCGAAGAGGCAAAAACTAAGGTCTCAATTATGAAATCATCTCTTAAAACAAAGGATATAAAATGCGTGTAGTCTGTCCCTCTTGCTTGAGCGTCAACAACATCCCTATAAAGGAGTCTTACACAAAAGCCAATTGTGGTAAATGTAAAAACTCTTTACTCAATACAACTCCGCTAGAGTTAACACAAAACACTTTTGATGAAGTAATTGTAAACAGTGACTTACCTGTTATCGTTGATTTTTGGGCACCGTGGTGTGGTCCTTGTAAAATGATGGGACCAAATTTTGAAAAAAGTGCAAAAAACTTTCCTTTAAAAGTTCTTTTTACAAAAGTTAATACTGAGAGTGAACAAACTTTAGGTGCTAGATTTGCAATTCGAAGCATTCCAACGCTTATAGTATTTAAAAATGCTAAAGAAATTCACAGAGTATCTGGTGCTTTAGATGAAAGCAGCTTAAATAAACTTGTTTCACAATTTCTTAACTAATTAATGTGACTTCAGACCTTGCTGTATCAAAATAGTTGACCAATTGAAGAAAAGATCTTCTTTAAAGTGAACATGAAAAACGCACACTTTTTATACTTACTGGTTCTTGCAATGTTATTGTGGGGTGGTGGATGGAGTGCCTTGAAAATTCTGACTTATAACTTACCATTGGATGTTATTATTTTTTGGCGTTTTTTCATTATGAGTATCTCTTTTTTACCTATAGTTTATTTTATGAAAAAACCTCTGCTTATAAATAAGGGAAGCATAAAATATGTACTTGGTAGTTCAGTGCTAAACATTGCCTTTATGGCTTTTTCTTACTTGGGTGTAAAATATGGACTAGCAGGCTCTGGCGGAGTTATTATCACAACACTAAGTCCTGTTATGACTTTTTTACTTATTGCTGTTATTTTCAAAAAAAGACTTAAAAATAGTCAATATTTTGGTCTTTTTTTAGGAGTAATTGGGGGAGCTATAATGCTTCAAATTTCAGATATGAATCTTTTTCTGAATGGCTCAAATATATACTTTTTACTTTGTGCTCTAGTCTGGGCAGGAGTAACTCTACTCTCACAACACTCACATAAATATATACACCCTGTGCATTACAGCTTTTTAATCTCTATAGTTGCTACAATCTCTACATTTATGTATGCTTATGATTCCAATTTATTAAGTGTATTTAATGAAGGTACAACCTTCTGGATAGCTATGATTTACATTGCTGTACTAGGTCAAAGTGTAGCAACAACTATATTTTTTATGGCCTCTGGAAAACTTGGAAGTGAGATTACAAGTTCATTTATGTTTTTAGTTCCCATTTTTGCTCTTTTGATTGCTTGGATAGTTTTAGACGAAAGCGTCCAGACACATGTGCTTATGGGTGGTATAATCAGTCTATTGGCTGTTTATTTTATAAATAGCACCGGTAAAAAAGAAGCTAAATAGTTTTTACCATTAAATCTACATTTTTTCCAAATATAATAAGTCTAAGAAAGAGAGGTGTATGACTAAGCATGCATTTTTCTTTTGGTTACCTCCTAGATTCAAGCATGGTGTTATGTCATTACCCTCTTTTGGACATAACACCTTTTTTATGAATTTTCTTTTTTCTGCTTTCTTTTTAGTTTCATATTACGTTTTGCAAGTTCGCGCATATCTTCTATAGTATCACTTTCATCAAGTATTTCTACCCCTAAAATA
This sequence comes from bacterium, assembly GCA_018822665.1. Classification (GTDB taxonomy): domain Bacteria; phylum Campylobacterota; class Campylobacteria; order Campylobacterales; family Sulfurimonadaceae; genus Sulfurimonas. The sequence continues at coordinate 29,140 of JAHJJX010000021.1, read as the reverse complement.
GTTTCTACACAATCTTCTAGCGTAATTATTCCTTCTGTTTGGTCATAATTATCAGTCACTAAAAACATATGATATTTTTTTTGTATAAAAAGATCAAGTGCTTTTGAAACAGGTATGTTTTCATTAATAGTAAATATTTTTTCTTTAACACTTCCGACACTTACTCTGTTGTCTTTAAGAGCTTGCCTTAATATATCTTGAGTTAAAACAATTCCGCTAACCTCTTCTATTGAATTATTGTAAACAGGAAAACGAGAAAATTTAAATATATCATCAAGTTTAAGTGCTTCACTAATAGTCATACTTTCATCTAATGCAAAGACAACACTTCTTGGAGTTAAAATTTCACTTACTTTAATTTTACTAAGATTTAAAATGTTTTCAATTACATCTGATTCTTTTTCATCAATAATACCATCATCTTCACTCTGGAGCATACTATGTAAAAGTTCTTCTTTTGTTAAAGTGTGAATATCCTCTTTACCTTTAGCAATTCTATTTGTAACAAATAGAGTAGTTAGAATAACAGGATATGTTAGCCAAATAAAAGCACGTATGAACTGTGCTGATATTGGAGCTAACTGCTTCCAGTACATTGCTCCTATTGTTTTAGGAATTATCTCTTTCTCGTTACCAAGATTCATCTTGGTAATGCATACTAAAAGTCACAAATAAGAAATATAATTCATATTTAAGACAATATAGATTAGAATAAGAAGCATATTTCATATTTAGGACAAAAAATGACACTTGAACTATTAGGTCGAGAAATAAAGCATTTACGAAAAGCGAAAGAGTGGTCTCAAGATGATTTAGAAAAATACTCCGGAATCACTAAACGCACCATCAGTAAGATAGAAAATGGCTTTATAGATGAAGTAGGAATAAAAAAAGTTGAACTCATTTTAGAACTTTTAGGTTATGAATTTAGCTTGAGAGAAAAAGGTCGCCCAAAAACACTAGAAGAGCTGCAAAATGAAAGAAGATAGTGTAAAAGTATATACAAACACCTCTCTTTGTGGTGCGCTGAGTTATGAAGACGAACAGTATATTTTTAACTACAAAGATGAGGCGACATCAGTAGTATCTCTAACTATGCCCATCAGAAAATCCAGCTGGAACTCAAAAAAGCTTCACCCTATCTTTGAGATGAATATGCCAGAGGGCGCACTAAAAGAAGCAATCAAAAATCATTTTGCAAAAATCCAAACTATGGATGATATAAATTTTCTTAAACTCATCGGTCCTTATATGCTAGGTCGTGTTAAGTTTAATGAACTCATAAACTCAAAAGAGCAACTGCAACTTGAGGATATTTTAAAGAACACAAAAGATAATCTCTTCGAAGAGTTGATGCAAAAATTTGCCATACGTTCCGGAGTCTCTGGGGTACAACCCAAACTTCTTCTTAGAGCCCAAAATAAAACGACAATGGCGTTTGAACACTATATAGTGAAATCATGGGAAGCTTCCTATCCGCAACTAGCACTGAACGAATACTTCTGTATGAGAGCTATAAAAAATGCAAATCTTCCAACACCGGAGTTTTACATAAGTGATGATTTGTCTATGTTCATCATGAAACGATTTGATGTAAAGAGTGACAACTCTTATCTTGGATTTGAAGATATGTGTGTTCTCACAGCAAGAAGCACCGATGAGAAGTATAACGGAAGTTATGAAGAGATTGTAAGGGTGATAAAGGATATTATAAATCCTACAAAAAGAAAAGAGTCTCTAAAAATCTTTTTTACAGCACTCGTGATGAATCATCTTTTAAGAAATGGCGATGGACATCTCAAAAATTATGGTGTTTTGTATGAAAATGACTATGAAGATGCAAGACTAGCACCTATCTATGATGTTATAACAACAAGCATATACATAAAAAATGATATACCAGCCTTAAAAATGAGTGACGGTAAACTTTGGTGGAAGGAAAAAACATATAAAACTTTTGCAACAAAAAGTTGTGGGCTATCAAACAAAGAGTATGAGGAAATAGTACAAAACTGTATAAATGCAGTAAAAGAAACCAAACTGGAGATAGATGCTCATGTCTTTTTTGATAGTGGTGTGAGAGAGTTTCTTCATAAATTAAAAGAGTGTTGGGTAGAGGAGATATAACATGCCACAAACATACATAATAGGCGATGTTCATGGAGAGTATGACACTCTTAGTAAGCTCATTGAAAAACTCCCTAAAGAAGCAGAGATTATATTTCTCATGCTTCGTGTGCAAATGCCTGGTGGCATCATGACAATCCAAACGGAGTAGAGACTTTTAGAGAGTATGCCCTATGGAATAGAACCCCGCCAAGAAGAGATAGCGAAATATTTAATATTTACGGACACACTCCAGTTGCGTTTGGAGTGGAGATAGAAGATCATTACGTTAATGTAGATACCGGATGTTACATCAAAAAACATGGGGACAATGAACTGAGTGCTTATCGCGTTGAGACTCAGGAAGTTGTGAGTGTAGGTCGTGTTTAAAACATTTTCTTGACTATAAGGATAAAAAGCTATATAATCATCCTTATCTAAAAGGACTAAAATGAAAGAACTGTTTAAACGTATAATTACTGACTTTATAGAAAAAGATATAAATGGTATTTTGCCACGCGCCTGTACTATTCCACTTGATAGCAAAAAAATCATTTCGCTTATAGGTGTAAGAAGAAGCGGGAAGAGTTCTATTCTTTTTGACCTTATCAATAAACTGCGAGAAAATATTTCCCGAGAAAACATCATTTATCTTAACTTTGAAGATGATAGACTTTTTCCTCTAAAACTTGAGCATTTAGACCTAATTTTGGAAGCTTACTATGAACTCTACCCTCATAAAAGAGATGAGAAGATATACCTTTTTTTAGATGAAGTTCAAGTGGTGCAAGAGTGGGAACTTTATGTGCGTAGAATCCACGATACGCTTGATATATCTATCTTTATAACAGGTTCAAGTGCAAAACTGCTCTCAACAGAGATAGCGACAAGCCTCAGAGGAAGAACCATTAGTTTTGAAATTTTTCCTTTCTCGTTTGAAGAGTATCTATCTTATAAAAACATAGAGGTAAACCTACACTCTTCAAAGTCGCTTAGTTTTATAAAAAATGCTTTTGAGTCTTACATCATAGATGGTGGATTTGCAGAAACAATTGGTGAAGAGAGTTATATTGCAAGAAAGATTTTAAGTGATTATCTTGGACTTATAGTTTTTAAAGATATTGCCGAGCGTCATAACATCGTAAATACATCTCTCTTAAAACATCTCAATAAATACTGCTTTACTAACATTGCAACGCTTTTAAGTTTTACAAAACTCTACAATGAGTTTAAATCACAAGGGTTTAGACTTAGCAAAGATACTATATTTAACTATATGGCATATCTTGAAGATGCTTATGCACTTTTTACTGTGCCCATATTTAGAAACTCCATCAAAGAAGAGCAGAGAAATCCAAAAAAGATTTATGCAGTCGATAACGGATTTAAAAAGATGTATGACTACGCCATAAGCGAAGACAAAAGTAAGCTGTATGAGAACATCGCTTTTTTACATTTACGGCGACAAACAAAAAATATTTATTACTACAAAGGGACTCAAGAAGTTGATTTTTATGCAAAGCTTGATGAAAAAGAGCTTTTGGTAAATATTAGCTATGAGATAAAAGATGAAAAAACAAGAACAAGAGAAGTAAATGGTCTCTTAGAGGCTATGGAGTATTTTCATCTTCAAGAAGCTTATCTCATTACTAAAGATGAGAAAGAGACTTTAGTGATAGATGATAAAAAAATATTTATCTTGCCAATGGTTGAGTGGCTTTTGAGGGGAGATGAAGCGTTATAGCCTTTCATATCTTTATGATTATAGATATAACAAGTTGATGAACGCTCTATTTTACAAACTTCTACAGGGGGTAGTGTAAAATAATTTCTGTAAATTTAAGTGCTTTACGCGCTCTTGGATTCAAGATAGCGATAGATGATTTTGGAACAGGTTTCTCATATTTAGCTTATTTAAAACACTTTTCAATTGATTATCTTAAAATCGATAAAAGTTTTGTTGACAATATTGAAGATGATAAAAAAGATGTCGAGATATTAAAAACGATGATTGCACTTGCAAATGCTATCGATGCAAAAGTGATAGTAGAGGGTGTTGAAAGATATGCTCAATATAAGATTGTGAAGAGCTTGGGAGCCAATTATATTTAAGGTTTTTATTTTTTAAAATTGGATGCATAGGTATAGTATTCAATCTAGAAAATTTGAATTACCTCTCAAGATAGTCAACAATCTTAGCGACTATCAGGTCGGAGGTCACATTTAAAGAGGTTCGGCACATATCCAAAATACGGTCGACCGACACAATGAGCGCCATATATTCTACGCTCAAACCCACTTGGTTGAGTATGACAACCATCATTACGAGTGAGGCGCTCGGGAGTGCGGCAACACCGACGCTCAGCGCTACGATGGTGACACCCAAAAGAACCTGCTCCCCAAAACTAAGCTCCACTCCCGCCAAATTAGCAATATACAAAACCGCAACGCTCAAATACGCTGCCGTTCCGTCCATAGATACGGTCGCTCCCAGAGGAAGGACAAAAGAGGCTGTTTCTTTGCTAACGCCTCCCATCTCCTCCGAAACTCGTAGAGAAATAGGAAGCGTAGCGGCAGAACTTGCGGTGGAAAATGCCATAATGGGAGCTTCTCTGACATCAGAAAGATATTTGTAGGGATTCAAGCGGGTAAAAAGGGAAAATAAAACGGGAAGAGTCACCAGTGCATGAAAGAGTACAACCCCGATAACAACAAGCATGTATTTCCATAAGTTTAAAATTACGTCGATTCCCTGCTCGGCAATAATGTAAGAAATAAGACTAAAAACACCGATTGGAGTCAGAAGTATCACCCACTCCGCCATTTTGAGCATTGCTTCTGAGACAGCGGTGAAAAATCTGAGCATAGGCTCCCTTTCGAGAGGTTTTAAATAAAGTGAAGCCACCCCGAATAAAATAGCAAAAACAATAATCTGCATCATCGAACCGTTACTTAATGCCGTAAATATATTGATGGGGATAAAACTCAAAATCATAGCTTCAAAAGAAAAAGGTGCAAGTTCATTCGCCTTTGCATATTCTAATCCTGCTTTGCTCATGGCTTCTCCTATGCCAAAAATATTCATGGCTATGATGGCTACAAGCACGGAAAGCGCAGTGGTTAAAATATAAAGTCCAATCGTCTTTGCACCGATTTTTTTAAGATGTTCCAGCGAACCCAAACTTACAATGGCTATGTAAATGCTCGCAAACACAAGCGGCACGACCAGCATTTTTAAAAAAGAAACAAAAGCCGTGCCGACAACTTTTTGTTTGAGTGCCAATTCCGGGAAAAAGATGCCCATTAAGACACCCAGAACTATTCCAAACAAAACCAGAGTGTTTGTATTTGTATATTTTTTTACCGTATGAATCAATCCATATCCTTTGCATGAAGAATAAGCAAAATGCGATGTGCCCGATAGTACCATATCTTCCATAAAATGTATGCTAAAAGTGTATCGTGTTTGTAAGAGCAGTGATAATTTATAAAAAATACACAAGAGAAGGTACATGGTATAATTCGCGTATGAAAATAATTGAAATTCAAACACAAATACAGCGCAGAGCCTTAAAAACTCCTTTTATTACGGCTCTTCGAACAGCTTGGCATGTGGAGTTTGTGCGAGTACATATCATTTGCAAAAACGGTTTTACGGGAATCGGCGAAGCCCCTGCCACAAAAGCGATAACGGGTGAGGATTTGGAAGATATCTTGAACTCCATCGAGCGCGTCAAAGATATTTTAATCTTCCACATGCCGGAGCAGGCTTTAACCCTTTTGCATTCCACATGCCAGATAGCAAACAGTGCAAAGGCGGCTCTGGATACGGCACTTGTTTCTTTAGTGGCAAAACACCAAAACAAGGCTCTTTATGAGTATTTCGGTGCCAAAGATTTAACTCCTCTGCAAACAGATGTCACTATAAGTTTGAATAATCCTGCGAAGATGTTGGAAGACGCAAAGTCGGCATGTGCAAACGGGATGTGGATTTTAAAAGTCAAACTCGGCAAAGATATTCCACATGCCATCGAGGTGATACAATCTATCTCGGCAGAACTTCCACATGCAAAGATACTTGTTGATGCAAATCAGGCTTGGCATGTGGAAGATTGTTTGGAGTTTATTGATGCGATTAAAGAGTTCAAAATAGAACTCATTGAACAGCCTGTCGCTGCAAGCGATTTAGCGGGACTTAAATATATTACAGAGTATTCAAACATTCCCATTTTGGCCGATGAAGCGGTATTTACTTTAGAAGATGCAAAAAAAGTTGTTGCGTCAAAAAGTGCCGATATGATAAATATTAAGTTTATGAAGTGCGGCGGAGTTACAAAAGCCAGAGAGATTTTGGAATATGCCAAAGAACAAAATGTCCCCTGCATGCTCGGTTCAATGCTTGAGGGACCCTTTTCTATCAACGTTGCTCTGCATTTGGCTCTGGCATACAGAGATATTATAAAATATATAGATTTGGACAGTCCTTTGTTGTACAAAGAACCTTCCGATGCGCTGGATTTTGAGTTTAGCGGATGTGAGATTTCACTTAAAAAGTGAAACTCTCTTTTTTAAACTCATGAAACTTTGTTGCAACACTTTCATTTTCAAGGTTAAGCGACTGAAGCGCTTTTGGATTTACTAAAAACCATCCCAAAACGACATCCACTTTATCTCCTTGCTGAAGTTTAAAGTCATACTGGACACTTCTTTTTTCGTTGGCTTGAATCATCGTGTCTTTTAATGTCGTATCTGCAATCCAAGGCATGGCAGGTTTTGAGTCTTTGCCTAAAACTCTTACAAAAATTTCATCTTTAAGTTGTGTTGTTTTTTCGCCTCTTTTCACGCTTACTTTTAAAACTCCAAGACGAAGCGGGTGAAGTAAAAGCGCATGAGAAGTGCGGTTGTCAATATTTATTATAAAATTACCTATGTTTCGAAGCAGAGAAATATCAACATGTTTTGTAAGCATCTCCGAGTGAAAATGGGCTCCGGCAAAACCATGAAAAGCATGAACTTTCGTGTCATTCAAAGCACTTACGCTTCCGTCTATTTTTGGCATGTGGCAGCTTACGCAGTTTGCTCCGTCCATCTCATTGTCGATGTTTGTCGAGCAAACGTTCAATCCGTGTTTATTCATTCTGTGAGAGTGACAGCCTATGCAGACATTCCCGTTTTTCATGTGCTCATTTCCCTCAGAAACGATGCCGTGGTAAGGTGACTCGATGCCTTCTTTTAGGGTCCCGAAGTAATTTTTCTCAGTCGTGGTCATGATGTTTGTGTTGTGTTCTTTGTGCAACTCTATGCTTTTGATGCGGTGGCAGTACGCACAGCTGATGCCGGCTTGATGGGTTTCGTTTTTTGCATCCGGCATAGCTTTTTGAGCGTTTGTCATCATCTTGTCGAGATTGTCGGCGGCGGGTGTGTGGCATTTGCCGCAAGCATATTGCTCTTGTTTTAAGTTTTTAGGGTGTTGTGCCCAAATCGCATTATGGATAGGGTCTTTTTGCGGTGTAGAATTTGCATGCATAGAGCCGTAAAACTCATCATAAATTTGAGTATGGCAACTCTTGCAATCCTCGCTTTTCGCAAAGGTGTGAACAGCGTCATTGGCCTGAAGCAAACCTAGAAAAAATAATAATGTAAAAAAATATCTCATAAAAATCCTTGTGCTTTAATTTTGTGAGATAATAGCGATAAATAACTTATATGTATATTTATTATATCTATTAATTATCTATGTGCTTCAGCTTGCCTGATATTGACAGATTAGTCTGTTGCTTTGTTCGCCACAAATCGGAGCCAGAGAAAACCAAAAAGCCCTGCAAAAAGGGATGCCGCCAAAATTCCCACTTTGGCCTGAAAAATAAAGCTCTCATTTCCTATGAATGCTAAATCTGCGACAAAAATGGACATAGTAAATCCGATTCCTCCTAGAAAAGCAACTCCGAAAATTTGATTCATAGTGCTTCCTTCGGGCAGTTTTGCAATGCCGAGTTTTATGGCAAGAAAAGCAACCCCCGCTATTCCTAGAACCTTTCCTACAACAAGCCCAAGCATTATTCCCAGAGAAATCGGCTCAAAAATGATTTTCCCTATGGAGGAGAAATCTATGGCGATACCTGCATTTGCAAGTGCAAAAAGGGGTATGACGAGTAAACTCACAGGCAGATGAAGCGAATGTTCCAATCGAAGAGAGGGAGTTCCGACTGCGTCTATTTTGTCTTTTATATTTTGTAAAATAGCTTTTTGCTGCTCATGCATAGTGTGGTCGGTGGCAACGGGGTAGCTGTCATACTCTTCTAGTAAGTTTGCTGTATGTTTGCTAAAATCGACAGGGGCATATTTTGGTATGGAGGGAATAGTCATCGCCGCGATTACACCCGCAATGGTCGCATGAACGCCGGATTCAAGCATAAAAAGCCACATGATTGTTCCCATAAGAAAATAAGGCAAGATAGTATGGATGCCAAACCTGTTAAAAGAAACCAAAACTAAAAAAGATGCAAAAGCAAGACTTAGAGGAAGCAAGTTGATTGTATCCGTATAAAACAGAGCAATCACAACAACAGCACCCAAATCGTCCACGATAGCAAGGGCAACTAAAAAGGTAACGAGCGAGGTTGAGACTCTTTTGCCCAAAAGCACTAAAGCGCTAATAGCAAAGGCGATATCTGTCGCCATAGGAATTCCCCACCCGTTGGAGCCTTCTGTGCCGTTATTTATGGCAAGGTAGATAAGTGCAGGTAAAACCATGCCTCCAATCGCCGCAAGTATCGGTAAAATAGCAATTTTGATATTGGAGAGTTCCCCCACCAAAACTTCTCTTTTTATCTCTAGTCCAACCATAAAAAAGAAAAATGCCATAAGCCCGTCATTAATCCAATGATGTACAGAGTGTGACAAACTCCAAGAACCGATATAGATGGAAATTTTGGTATGAAAGAGATGGATGTAGGCATCTGCCAGCGGAGTGTTTGCAAGGATGAGGGCGATGAGTGTCGTCACCATAAGGATGATACCCGTTGTTGTCTGGGCATGAATAAAATGCTCAAACGGAGTGGATACCTTCTTAAATGCTTTTTCCCAAGGTGCGTAAATTTTCATAATATCTTCCCTTTAAAACATGTTTTTGGTAGAAGTTTGTATCTCAGACATTTGAAATGCGGCATCTCTTTGACCGTTTTGTCTCGCCTTTTTCCACCACTTTAAAGCATTTTCCAAGCTTTTTTCAACACCGTCTCCGTCGCGGTACATTTTACCGACAAAGTATTGCGCTTCTGCGTTGTTTTCGTAAGCCGCAGCATCAAAAAGTATGTCAAATGCCTCTTTAAACTTTCTTTCATTGTAGAGGTTATAACCGTCTTGAGTCGTTAATGCCATAATTTTTCCTTAGTGATAGTGCTGAATTATAGCCAAGAAGTAGAAAATTAAAAAGAAAGCTCAAGGATGAAAAAAAAAAGTTTTAAAATGTAGAATCTGATTGCAGAGATATTTCCAAGTGTAACACTTGGAAAGAAAATGGATTATTCAGTAATGAGTTCTTTATCGCGGACAAGGTTGTGGCAGTGAAAACAAGCACCGATTATGTTTAAATAGGCTTCTTGAGCGATAATCTGTCTTTTCTTAACAGATAAGTTGTTTTTGTTTTCAATCGCCTCTCGAATAGTTTGAACTTCCACTTTGATTTTTCGGGCACTCTCAGCCGCAATGTTTACTTTATGTTTTTTGCTATCCATATCTTTAGGAAGCATATTCATCATACTTTCTTTATTGCTAAGCAAATCTTCCGCATCTTTTGCGAAACTGTCTAAAATGATGGAAATACTTTTTTTATCGCTGGAAATAAAACCTCTTTGAAGCTCATTGAGTTCCGCATTGAGTTTAAACATATTTGTTCTTAAATCGAACTCCCCTGCGCTCAAAGAAGAAATACTCAATGCGAAAGCTAAAAAACCACATGCCAAAATCTTTGTATTCATTAGTAACCCTTTTTCTGTTTTTTTCATTGTATAGCGATTTATTTTAAACTTTGATAAATTAGCCTTACTTATAATAAAGAATGACAAAAGTCAAAGAATTTCTATTGTTTTTTGACGAAATCTTAAAATAACTCTTTGACGTAAACAAGAAGAGAAATCTTAAAAAAAATGAGTATAATTTGTTTATGAATTTAAAAGCCCTAGAAAATAAAACCATATTGTTGTTTGGAAAAAGTCGCGCTTTCAGTGAAGATGAGTTTGACTCGCAAATGAAGTTTCACAAGATAAACCTTGTAAAAGAGTATGTGCAGGATGTTGTTTTGATAGTGGAGGGCAAAATGATGACCCCTTATGAGCAAGATAAAAGCGATGCTTTATATGAAGATAAAAAAGCAGAATTTGTCTCCATAGACGCATTGGAGCTTGAACTTGCCAAATATATTGATGAAGACACGCTTCTTATGAGTCTCAAACTCAGTCGCGACAAAGAGAGGCTTAAAGGATTTTTACAAAACACGACCCTAAGCAATGAACTGTTTTTAAAACTTTTGAAAATGTACGCATGGGGAGATGAAGACTTTTTTGAAAACAATGACAACCGTGACGTAAGTGCGGCTTTGGTAGTTCGATTTTATGAAAATATAGAGAGAAATCATAATGTTCAGTATGCCGCCTTGGGACTAATGCACCTTATTTCCCAGTGCAAAGATGAAAAACTCATCGAAGCCGTCTCCATGCTCGAACCCTTGCAGAAAAGTTTTAAGAGCGATTCTAAAGATGCAAATTACAGCATTATCACCAGTATCGCCACACACCACTTTACCCCAAAAAATGTACTTCATCTGCTTATAAAAAAATCCAATGCTTATGTAAGAGTTTTGATAGCCATGAGAAAAGATTGTGATGCAATCATGCAGCAAGAGCTTTATGATACGAAAGATGAAAAAGTTTATGAAGCCTTGTCTCATAATGCCAATCTCGATAAAAACATTATGCGCCAGCTTATAAAAAATAAAAAGTATGCGATAAATATGGCAAAACATCTTCATTTAAATGCAGAAATATTTGAGATGTTTGTCAAAGAATATGCAAAAGAGCTGGCTGAGAATGAATCTATTTCCTGTGAGATGCAAGAGAGATTATTTTCTTTTGAGAACGAAGAGGTGATGCTTGCTTTGGCCTCCAATACCCATTTGAGTGAAAATGTGGCGATGGAGCTTTTATGTACGGGAAATGAGGAAATTAGTTTTGCCCTTTATGCCAACTCCGCAACTCCGCGAGAAAGTTTGGAGCAAGCCTACGAAAACAAATTAAACCATATCTCTTTGGCTTACAATGAAAATACGCCGCCTCACATACTCAAACTCTTAGCCGAGAGTGAAGATGCAAAAGTGCTTCAAGGTTTGGCAAAAAACCAAAAGACACCTGTTGAAATTCTTTATCAGTTACAACTAGACGGAAGATTTGAGAGAGCGGTCAAGGAGAATCCGGCTTTTGGAAAACATATTCAAAGTGAAAATATCGGCTGGCAAGTTTAAAAAGGAAAATATTTGAAAGCATCAAGTTTAATCAGCACCATAACGGCCTTGATAGAGCAAAAAGTGCCGACTTTTTTATGGGGCGCGCCGGGGATTGGAAAATCTTCTATAGTGAAACAAATAGCAAAGGAAAAGGCAATAGGTTTTATAGACTTAAGGCTTGCGCTGATGGACCCTACGGATTTAAAAGGGATTCCCTTTTATGACAAAGAATCACACAGCGCACTTTGGGCACCTCCCGCTTTTTTACCAAGAGAGGGTGAGGGAATTTTGTTTTTAGATGAATTAAACTCGGCACCGCCAAGCGTTCAAGCTTCAGCATATCAGCTGATACTCGATAGAAAAGTCGGAGAGTACGCGCTTCCAAGCGGCTGGGCGATAGTCGCTGCGGGAAACCGAGAGGGAGACAGAGGTGTAACCTACCGCATGCCTTCTCCTTTGGCAAACAGATTCGTTCATTTTGAGATGGAAGTGGATGTAAAGGACTGGCGGTTTTGGGCATATCAAAATGGAGTAGATGAAAGAATCATCTCTTATATCTCTTATAAAAATGAGCATCTTTTTACCTTTGACGCAAAGAGCGACGTAAAGAGTTTTGCAACTCCCCGAAGCTGGGAATATGTTGACAGTATTCTCAAGAGCGGCATGAAAGAGGAATTTCTTTTGGAGTGTTTGTCGGGAGCGATTGGAAAAGATGTTTCTGTCGGTTTTTTGAGTTTTGCAAAAGTGATGCACAAACTGCCCGATATTAAAAACATCTTGGCATGTGCAACCGGTGAATACAGCGAGGAAGTGGATGTTCTTTATGCGCTGAGCACAGGACTGGTGAGCGCATTTTTAAAAGATAAAAGGGAAGAAAAACTGGAAAATTTACTCTCCTATACTTTAGGGCTCAAGAGTGAATTTGCCGTTATGGTTGTGCAGGATTTGCAAAGAAACGGGGTGAAAATGGAACACTCCGAAATGTTTAAAAAATGGGTCAGAAAATTCGCATATCTTTTGGCGTAATTTCCACATGCCAAAGGTGAATGATTCCACATGCCGATAAACGAAAAAATCTCTCAGGCAAAAGCGAAGCTTTTAGTCGATTACCCTTATTTTGGAACCATTGCTTCAAAGCTTGAGCTTATTCAAAATGAGGAGATTCAGGCTTTTAAAAGTGATGGCAAAAAGCTTGAATACAACAGTGACTTTCTTCAAGAGCTTGAGCTTGGCGAGATGGAGTTTGTTCTTGCAAACGGGGCTATGCATGCATCTTTGGCACATGAGCAGAGAAAAAACGGCAGAAGCGGTTGGCTTTGGCAGCTGGCAACAGATTATGCAATCAATGATATGCTTGTTGAAAACGGGATGCAAAGACCCGACGGGGCGACGTACTCCAAAAGATTTTCGGGACTTTATGCCGAAGAGATTTATGCAGAACTTAAAGATGACATCTTAAGAGATGAACTTGAATATGAAGCGGACGATGTGGAAGATGTTCAAAAAAGTGATGATAAAAATCAGGAAACTTTAACCAATCAAGAAAAAGAACAAATCTCTCACGAGCAATTTTTAGAAGAACAGCTTTTTGAGGAGTTCTCCAAGTCTGTTTTAGAACAGGAGCTTAAATCAGGTGATTTGCCTCGGAGTATAGAGAGATTTTTTCATCTTGAAAAACACGGAAAAATTGATTGGAGAAATGAACTTAAGGTTGCCATCGACAGATTTCATAAAGATGATTACACCCTCCTTCCCCCAAATAAAAAGTTTTTATATATGGGTTTGTACCTCCCCTCTTGCATCAGCAACAAGTTCCAGCTTGTTATTGCGGTGGACAGTTCAGGTTCGGTGGATGAAAAGTTGCTTAATACTTTTTTAAATGAGATAAACTTTTTGATGGACAGTGTTCAAAATTACCAAATAGATTTACTTGTATGTGATGAGAAGATTTATTCGCACAAAGTTTTTTACAGCGGAGATACTTTGGAATGTGCGCTTCAAGGCGGCGGAGGAACCGATTTTAGACCTGTTTTTGAGTTTATAGATACGAATCTCAGAGACACAAAACTCTTACTTTATTTTACGGACCTTGAGGGGATATTTCCGCATCTCTCCAAGGGCGCCGATAAACACTCTTTGAGTACCCAACCCGACTACGATGTTAAGTGGATTGCTCCGCAAGAAAAAGATATTCCTTTTGGAGAGATTATAGTTTTACAAGACTAATGCAAAATAAGCTGATTGATACCTGCTTGTTTTGCATTGTAGAGCATCATATCCGCCTGATTGACACTCTCTTCGAGCGTATCTTCATGGTGGATTGTCGCACCTATGGAGATGCTAAAGCGTATCTCTTGGTCATCACAAAAAGTTACATGACTCAGCACCGTTTCTTTGAGATGCTCCAAGGTAAGAGCGGCATCTTGGAGAGAAATATTTTTTAAAACAATACAAAACTCATCGGCCGCAAATCTTGCAACGGTGTCTTGCTGATTTGTATTGCATCGGAGTATTTCAGAGAGATGAACAATAACCGTATCGGCGGCTTCATGCCCGTAGGTTTCATTTAATTTTTTAAAATTGTCTATACTTACCATGGCAATCACAAAATTTTCACTCCTTTGCATCGCCTCAAAAAAGTATTTTTTCATGTTGTTAAAAAAGTATCTGCGGTTATAGAGACCTGTTAAAAAGTCTCTATCTGTATGGTTTGTAATAATATGGATATTTTCCAAAGCTTCGATAGAGTTGTTCACCCTGCACGAAAATTCCTCTTTGGAAAAGGGCTTGGTGATAAAGTCGTTTGCTCCATGCTTTAAAAAAAGAGCCGTTGCTTCATCATCGGTATTTGAAGACATTGCGATGAGAGAAAGTGCATTTTTATTATAGAGTTTTCTTATCTCCCGGGTTAATTCAAGGCCGTCCATAACGGGCATATTGTAGTCGGTGAGAACGAGACTGATATCTGGATTTGTTTGGAGGATGCAGAGTGCTTCTTCTCCGTGTGCTACGGTGATGACTTGAAAAAATGAGTTTTCCAGCATCTCTTTCATCTGTTTTCTAAACACCATCGAATCATCCACGACTAAGACTTTATGATTTTGATTTTTTTGAATTCTTTTGAGTGTTTGAATGATGTAGTTAATATCCTCAACACTGCCTTTGTTGACATAATCGATAATATTTTTTTTAAGAATCGCTTTTCTTAGATTTTTATCTATATTTGCACTCAAGACGATAACGCGTATCTTTTTTTGCAGAGCATAATCAATAATCTCCCCATTGGGCGCATCTGTCAGGTTTATATCGGTTAAGACTATAAAATAGCTGTATTTATGCATAAAGAGTTTGGCTTCGGAAAAGTTATGTGCGATGTCAACTTCAAAATGTAATTCGGCATTTATTTTTTTTGCAATCAGTTTTGCAAGAGCTTTATTGCTCTCAACGATTAAAATTCTATTCATTATTTGGTGTCTTTTTTGTGGATTTGAAATCTATTTTACTACTATTTATCTGTTTTTCCAGCAATAATAGGTATTATCATTTTATGAATTATTTAAATGTTACCATAGATAAATTGAGCAAAAATAACAATGTTTTTTTAACAGGCGGTGCCGGCGTAGGAAAAACAACCATTACAAATGAAGTGATAGGGCATTTTGAACAAGAGGGTAAAAAAGTTGCCAAATTAGCTTCTACGGGGATGGCGGCCACGCTTATAGGAGGGCAGACTCTGCACAGCTTTTTGGACCTTGGAATCGCAAGCGACTTCAAAGAATTGGAGCGCAACAAAAAGCTGGAGATAAGCAAAAAAGTTAAAAAACTTGTCTCTGGAATGCATTTGGTGGTCATAGATGAGATTTCCATGGTGAGCGACAGTCTGCTCGATATGATAAGACTGCGGCTTATTCAAGCGGATTTTAAAGGCAGTTTGCTTGTTGTGGGAGATTTTTTGCAACTTCCTCCCGTTGTAAAAGGGCAGGCGCAGGTGAAGTA
Source organism: bacterium (assembly GCA_018822665.1). GTDB lineage: Bacteria > Campylobacterota > Campylobacteria > Campylobacterales > Sulfurimonadaceae > Sulfurimonas. Next base: position 13,539 of record JAHJJX010000021.1, on the reverse strand, counting down.
CGCTTTTGAATCTGAATCATGGAGTGCGTTTGACTTTCAAGTTTTAGAGCTCTCCCATGTATACAGGACGCAGGATAAAGAGTTTATAGAACTTTTAAACAGCGTTCGGTTTGGTAGCATTAGTGAAAAGATACATAATCAGCTCAATGAGTTTATAAAACCTTTGCCTGAAGATTTGAGCGAATTTACTTTCCTTTTTGGTAAAAATGAGAGTGCATCAAGACACAATAAAGCACAACTCTCTTTCATAGAGAATGAAATTTTTATAAAAGAAGCCCAAGTTGTAAAACACTCAAAAAGTGTAACAGATATTGAAATTCAAAGATTTATGAATGATGCCCGCATTGAGCAGGAGCTTGAGTTAAAAATCGGAGTTCCTGTTCTTTTTACAAGAAATTCATGGAACTATTTTAACGGGGAGCGCGGCATAATCGTCAATATAGACACGGAAAATGTGTATGTGCAAAAAAGTGACACAAAGATTGTAAAGCTTGAAGCGATTGCGCAAAGCAAAAGCATGTGGAAAGAAAAAAGTGTAGATGGACAAAAAGAGATGGTGGAGCAAAGCATGTTTAGCGTGTACCAGTTTCCTATAAAACTTGCCTTTGCTATAACGATACACAAATCACAGGGGATGAGCATCATAGATTTAATCATACAAACAAATGAAATTTTTGCACCTTCACAGTTTTATGTCGCACTCTCAAGAAGTTCAAATCCTAAGAGACTCAACCTTGTTGCTCCGAGCTGTCAATGGCACAAGCTCGCCTTTGTAAATGAAAAAGCATTAAAATTTATGGAGAAAAAATGTTAAATATATTAAAAAGTTTAGTTTTATTTGAAAATCTTCCGGATGAAACTCTTATGGAGATTCAAAATCACTGCGTGAGTGTGCATCTCAAAAAAGACAACATCGTCTTTTATGAAGGGGAGGAATCGCGGTATATATACTTTTTACTCAGCGGTCAGGTCAAGCTCTATAAAACTTCAGCCAATAATCATGAACTTATTTTGAAATATTTTTCTTCCAATGAACTTATCGCCGAGGTTGCAAGTTTTGAGCATATTCCTTATCCTGCAACTGCGGTGGCACTGAATGATATAAGCCTTTTAAAAATAGATTTTGAATATTTAAGGGAGCTGTTTTTCTCAGAGCCGGCTCTTTTGTTAAAAGTGCAGGTTTCATTGATAAAAAAGATAAAAAACTTGGAAAATGTAATCTCCAGATATTTGGTCTTGGATGCAAAATGCAGGGTTATAGAGTATATTTTAGAAAACACGGAGCAGTTCTTTTCACTGAAAAAAAATGAAGTCGCACAAATCTTAAACATAACCCCCGAAACACTCTCAAGAATCTTAAAACCATTCAAAGATGATGGGATAATCAATATAAAAGAAAAGAAAGTGAATAAGCAAAGACTGAGTTTATATAAAAATTGATACATATCAATGTGTTAATGCTTTATATCCAATAAAATTGCCTTATTAACATATTGGAGATGAAGTAATGGATTTACTCCCGGAATTTGCTCAAAAGATAAATGTAGAGGGCGCTACTGTAGATTTTTTTAAGTATATCAAAGACGGTCTAACGACCTATCAGTTTGATACAAGTAAATGTGGTCCGCCGGACCCTATGGTAAATGCGATGGCAGGGCTCAGACTGCTTGATGAAAATTCTCAGTTATTTATGATAAATCATAAATCACCGGGCGGACTTTTTGCAAAAATAGAAGATGAATTTGAGTATGCGATTTTAGACCTTCCTAATGGGATGGTCAAAGTTATTTTTAGAATGAAGAAGGGTGGAGTAGGTTCTACCGATTTTAGTTCTTCTTGCTGTGCAGGGTAAAACCTGTTATGGCAATATCACAAGATTTTGCACCTCCATTTAAGCTTATAGCACCTTACTTTATAATTGGAATCAGCTTTTTTGTTTTAAGCGTAGCGCTTTTATTTGGCATAGAGATAGAAAATCTTACAAATTTAGACACTACGGTTATCGCATGGGTTCATATATTTTTACTTGGCTTTGTGATGATGGTCATTTTTGGAGCGATGGCGCAATTGGTGCCGGTTGTTCTGGAAGTGGGGCACTTCGGTATTGATTTGTATTATATTATCTACCCTCTTCTTTTTGTCGGAACCATTCTTATGGCATGTGGATTTCAATTTGTTCCTGCGTTATTGCCTTATGGCGGGGTAGTCGTTTTAATCTCTCTTTTAATTTTTGTTTTTGAAACTTTTATGAGTATAAAAAAAGTCAAAAAATTGAATCTTGTTATCACAAGTATTATTCTTGCCAACAGCTTTTTATTTATAGGTCTGGTATTTGGGCTTGTTATGGCTCTTGGATATGCCGGTATCATCAATGTAGACATCCACATGCTTTTAAGAGCGCATGTGTATCTGGTTTTTATCGGTTATGTGGGAGTTACCATTATGGGTATGAGCATGATTTTGCTTCCAATGTTTTGGCTTTCGCATAACTTTAGCACAAAGAGCGTGAAGTATGCTTTATACTTTTTGGCTTTTGGTGTTACTGCTGTTGTCTTGTCCTCTGTTTTAAAGAGCCAGAAATTAGAATACCTTGGTTATTTTTTAACAATTTTGGCACTGTTTTTTTATTTTTATCAGATATATATCATCTATAAAAAAAGAGTTAGAATAGAAAAGGACATTTATTTAAAAAGTGTTGTGGCGGCTTCTGTGAGCTTGCTTGTATCTTTGATAACAGGTGTTGTTTATATTTTCTTTCCAAGTCCGAATTTGCTTTTAGCCATAGGGTGGATTTTAATTTTCGGATATGTTGCCTTGATGATTATCGGACATTTATATAAAATTGTTCCGTTTTTGGTGTGGTATGAGAGATTCTCGCCGCTTGTGGGAAAACAAAAAGTTCCAATGCTCGCAGATATGCTTCCTAAAAAAAGTGCAAATTTTCAATTTTTATTGAGTGGAATCGGCATTGTTACAGGATTTGTAAGTTTTATTTTAAACTCTAACGAAATTTTTATAATAGGGGTAAATTTTTTATTTATCGGCTGTTTGTTTGTGTTGAAAGATTTGCTTTATATGATTAATTTTAAAGGATAAAAAATGTATACAAAAGATGAGATTTTTAAGGCTGTATCCACTGTGAATGACCCAGAAGTAGGGTTTAACCTCGTTGAAATGGGTTTAATATACGATGCAACATGCAATGAAGCGATGGAAGTGGTCGTGACGATGACCCTCAGCACAAAAGCTTGCCCTCTTCATCAGCTGATTGTGCAATGGGTAGAAGAAGCTGTTTTAAAATATTTGGAAAAAGTGGAGTTGGTGACTATTGATTTAGTGTGGGAACCTGCATGGAATATCTCCATGGCAACGGATGAAGTAAAAGCAAAATTAGGCGGGATGTAACACCCGCTCTGCCTAGTGGTTTGGGAAAAAATTATGTATAAAGAAAAATTTGAAAGCGAAGTCGATACTTTAAAACTTTTTTTTGAAGTGCATTGTGCAGATAAACATAAGGGACGAAATAATTTTGTTACAAAGCTTACGTTTGAGAAGCAGCCTTATGAGGTAAACTTAAAGCTTTGCAATGCGTGTAGAGAACTTATAGAGTATTCATTTAACAGATTAATACATTGCCCTTACGATAATAAACCCAGATGCAGAACATGTGCAAACCCCTGCTATGAAAAAGAAAAATGGAAAAAATTGGCAAGTCTTATGCGATACAGCGGCATAAAATTAAAATTAGTGAGAATAAAAAACTTTTTTAAAATTTAAAAGATGGATGATTGAAAGTTTAAACTTCCACAAGAATGTGGAAGTTTAGAAGTGAACTTACAGCTTCGCCTCGTGTTTTGACAAGTACTCAGCAACACCTTTCGTGTCAGCTTTCATACCCTCATCACCTTTTACCCAGCCAGCAGGACAAACTTCACCGTGCTCATTCGTGAAAAGCATAGTATCCACCATACGAATCATCTCATCAATGTTTCTTCCAAGTGGCAAGTCGTTGATTACCGCATGACGAACCGTACCATCAGCATCAATCAAAAATGATCCGCGAAGCGCTACGGAATCACCAAAAAGCACATCATAATCTCTTGATATTTTTTTAGTCAAGTCTGCTACGAGAGGAAATTTAACTCTACCGATACCACCAGCATTTACAGGAGTTTCTCTCCAAGCAAAGTGTGAAAATTGGCTGTCAACAGAAACACCGATAACATTTACGCCGCGACTTGTAAAGTCTTCAATTCTATGAGAAAATGCAATGATTTCAGAAGGACATACAAATGTAAAGTCCAGTGGGTAAAAGAAAAGTACCGCACCTTTTTCGCCCAAATTGCTGTAAAGATTAAAATCATCTACAATGGAACCATCCGCTAAAACCGTTGTTGCCGTAAAGTCTGGAGCTTTGTTTGTTACTAACATATTATTTATCCTTGTGTGTTTTTTGTTGCGAACATTTTATCTGAATAAAATTAACAATATTCTGACTAATATATAATTAAAATTATTTAAAGAAAAAATTTATCTTTTAGATAGAGTGGTTCTCCATGATGAGATTTTCCTTAAAAAATAGTGTTTTGCACAAATTATAAACAAGATATCTTAATAAAACTCTTTGTACTATGTCATACTTATTTAAAGGTTTAAAAATGAATGAAAAAAGAGCATGTGATATTATTATATTCGGCGGACACGGTGACCTTGCTCTTCGCAAATTAATCCCTGCCTTATTCCATCTTTGTCAAGACGGTTACTTAATTGAAGGTACTCGAATTATCGCCGTCTCGCGTGAAAAACTAACAAGACAAGAGTACACAGATTTAATTTTAGAGAGATTTAAAACGACATTTAAAGACCAGAGTTTCAATGAATATTTTTTGGAGCGTTTTAAAAATAATTTATATTATTTGAGTATAGATTTAATGCAGGAAAAAGCGTATGCACCCTTAATAGACTTGCTTGCAAAAAAACCTGAAAATGAACGTATCAATTATCTCTCAACAGCACCCTCTTTGTTTGGTGTTATTTGTAAATTTTTAAATACGTCAAAATTAATTATGCCGACTTCAAGAGTGGTGCTTGAAAAACCTATAGGCAATAATCTTGAATCTTCCCAAGTTATCAATGATGAGGTTGCTAGATATTTTGATGAATCGGCAATATTCAGAATTGACCATTATCTGGGAAAAGATACCGTACAAAATATTTTAGCACTTCGATTTTCAAATATGTTATTTGCTCCGATTTGGAATGCGCAATACATAGACCATATACAAATCACCGTGGCAGAGAGCGTAGGTCTTGAAGGGAGATGGGGTTATTATAACAACTACGGGGCTATGCGTGACATGGTGCAGAACCATCTTCTTCAACTGCTTTGTTTAATTGCGATGGAGCCCCCTTCCTCTTTGGACGGCAACAGTGTCAGAGATGAAAAACTCAAGGTTATCCGCTCTTTGCGAGCGATAGAAAATGAAGCTCTTGCACTTAAAACAGTAAGAGGGCAATATGCTGCAGGCGTGAGTGACCAAAAAGCCGTACCGGGGTTTTTAGAAGAAGACGGAGGCAATGCCAACAGCGATACGGAAACTTTTGTAGCCCTGCGGGTTGACATAGACAACTGGCGCTGGAACGGAGTGCCGATATATTTAAGAACCGGAAAAAGATTGCGTAAGCGTTATAGTGAAATTGTCATAGACTTTAAAGATATTCCGCACTCTATTTTTCCAAAAGGCGGTCAGTGTATCGACAGTAATAAGCTTGTAATCCGTTTGCAGCCGGATGAGAGTATAAGTATGTTTATTATGAATAAAATTCCTGGACTCAGCGAAGGGATGAGACTTCAAAGAGTAGAGCTGGACTTGAATATTCCAAAAAATGCACCGCGTTCACCTGACGCATACGAGCACCTTTTATTGGATGTCGTTCGCAATAATCCTACACTGTTTATGCGTCGTGATGAGGTTGAAGCCGCATGGATATGGGCAGATAAAATCTTAGAGGGGTGGAAAAAACAAAATATTACACCTAAGTCTTATACAGCCGGAACGGATGGTCCGTCTGCTTCAATAGCGCTTATAGAAAGAGACGGCAGAAGCTGGTATGAAAAATAATTTTGAGTTTTATACTTTTGAGAGTTCCGAGCTTCTAGTCCGCGCTCTTTGCAAGCGGATAGTTGCAAATTTGGCAGGTGCAATCGCAAAAAAAGGGCATGCGTATTTAGCAGTTTCGGGTGGTTCCACTCCGAAAAAATTGTTTGAAGAACTTTCTATGAGTGACTTGGACTGGAAAAAAGTAGACGTTACATTGGTGGATGAGCGTTGGGTTGAGCCGAGTCACCCACAAAGCAATGAAAGACTGGTGCATGAACATCTGCTTCAAAACAAAGCAAAGTTTGCCCATTTTATCCCCTTAAAAAATATTGTCTCCAATGCGAACGACGGCATAGAGATAAGCCAAAACAGACTCAAAAAGATTGATAATTTTGACGTAGTTGTTCTTGGTATGGGAAATGATGCGCATACGGCTTCTTTTTTTCCACATGCCAAAGAACTGGAGCTTGCTTTAGACACGGATGCTTTGTGTTGTGCGAGCACCGCGAGTGTTGAGCCTAAAGAGCGCATCACCTTAACGCGCTCTTTTTTGCTTAGCGCCACTTCCTTGATACTTCACATAGAGGGTCAGGTAAAAAAAGAAGTTTTTGAAAAAGCAAGCAGAAGCGATGATTACAAAGAGATGCCTATTATTGCAATGATGCAACAAGTTAAACCAAAATTGGAGGTATATTATGCTTAAACATGCTTTACTTACGGAAGTAACAAACAAGATTAAAAACCGCTCAGCGCAAAGTCGCAAAATATATCTCAAACGGATAGAAGATGCCCACAGCAATAAAGTGGAGCGTTTACATTTGGGGTGCAGTAATCTTGCACATGCCATGGCTCCATGCAGTGCGCATGAAAAAGAGGCGCTTGCTTCGATGCAAAAAGAAAATATTGCAATTGTCTCCGCGTATAATGATATGCTCTCCGCACATCAGCCTTTTGTAAATTTCCCCTCCCTTATAAAACGCACGCTTAATCTTGCGGGGGCGAGTGCTCAGTTTGCGGGCGGTGTGCCTGCTATGTGCGATGGAGTGACGCAGTCACAGCCGGGAATGGAACTCAGTCTTTTTAGCCGTGATGTGATAGCGCAAAGTACGGCCATAGCCCTTTCACACAATATGTTTGAGGGTGCCGTTATGCTCGGTGTGTGCGACAAAATTGTTCCCGGGATGTTTATCGGTGCGATGCATTTTGGGCATTTGCCGGTTATTTTTGCCCCGGCTGGACCTATGGAGTCAGGAATCAGCAACACTCAAAAAGCAAAAATCCGTCAAGAATATGCACAAGGAAAAGCGAGCCGCGAAGATTTATTAAAAGCCGAATCCGCATCCTACCATTCGGCAGGGACGTGTACATTTTACGGAACTGCAAACTCAAATCAGATGCTTATGGAGATTATGGGCTTGCATTTGGCGGGTTCCTCTTTTGTCAACGCAAATACCCCGCTTCGTGATGCACTCACGGAAGCCTCTTCATTAAAAGTACTTGAACTTTCCCCTCTGGGCGAGAACTATCTTCCGATTGGAAAAATGATAAATGAAGAGAATTTTGTGAATGCAATCGTTGGGCTTTTAGCTACCGGCGGTTCAACAAATCATACAATCCATCTCATCGCAATGGCGAGGTCTGCGGGAATTGTTCTCACTTGGGATGATTTTGACACATTGTCGAGCATTACTCCTTTGTTGTGTAAAATGTATCCAAACGGAAGTGCGGATGTGAACCATTTCCATGCGGCCGGCGGCATGGCTGTCGTAATTTCCGAACTTCTTGGTGCGGGACTATTGCATGAAGATGTCGATACAGTCATGGGTAAAGGCTTGTCTCTTTATTTGCAGGAGCCATTTTTAGAAGATAAAAAAGTTGTTTTCAAACCGTCCGTGAGAAAATCTCAAGATACTTCGGTGATAGCAAGTGTTGAAAAACCTTTTGATGCACAAGGCGGGCTTAGAGTTTTAGAGGGGAATATTGGACGCTCTATTATAAAAACATCAGCGCTTAAAGAAGATAACAGAGTCATTACGGCTCCTGCGAAAGTATTTTACTCCCAAGAGGCGCTTAAAGAAGCGTTTGGAAGAGGTGAGTTAAATATGGATTTTATTGCCGTACTTCCTTTTCAGGGACCAAAGTCAAACGGCATGCCGGAGCTTCATGGACTTATGCCATCCATGGGGGCTTTGCAAGACGAGGGCTATAAAGTAGCCATCGTCACAGATGGAAGAATGTCCGGAGCATCCGGAAAAGTCGCTTCTGCTATTCATCTTTGTCCTGAGGCAAAAGATGGCGGAATGATTGCAAAGATAATGGATGGAGATATCATTACTCTTCATTGCGATAAGGGAACATTGCGCGTGGATATATCTGCCGAGGAACTCCAAAAGCGTTCTGCAATTTCAAACGATTTTTCAGAAAATATGCACGGGGTGGGCAGAGAACTTTTTTCTATGATGCGCCGAGTGGTAAACTCCGCAGAGAACGGTGCCTGCACTTTTGAGTTGACAGGAGAAGAGTTATGTTAAGTGCAAGAGAAATTATGAATGTCTCAAAAATCATTCCCGTTATCAGTGTCAAAGATGCAAACGAGATGTTGCATTTGGCCGAAGCACTTATGCAAGGGGGACTTTCCATATTTGAGATTACTCTTCGCACTCCAAAGGCGCTTGAAGCCATAGAAGCTGTTGCAAAAAGATTTCCACATGCCATAACGGGTGCGGGAACTGTTATCAATGCGCAGACTTATCAGGCGGTTCAAGATGCAGGTGCAAAGTTCGCCATTTCACCGGGTCTAACTTCGTCATTGGCAAAGGCTTCACAAGAAGGCTCCATCGCACTTTTACCGGGAGTTGCAACAGCAAGCGAAATTATGAGCGGTCTTGAATACGGTTTTGATGCCTTTAAACTTTTTCCGGCTACCGCTGTTGGGGGAATTGAAATTTTAAAAGCGTTTGGCGGTCCATTTCAAGATGTCGTTTTTTGTCCAACAGGCGGAATAAATGTAAACAATGCCCAAAGTTTTCTGGCTTTGGATAATGTTCTTTGCATCGGGGGAAGCTGGATAGTTCCTCCAAGCCTCATTGAAGCCGGAAGATTTGATGAGATAACCCGTTTAACTAAAGAAGCCCTGAAGCTTCTTAGCTGATGACGCTCAGCACTAAAGCTTTTGCTTCTTTTTGAAGAAGAGCCAAGTGTTCTTTGGAGATAAAACTCTCTGCGTAGATTTTGTAAATGTCTTCAGTTCCTGAAGGACGTGCTGCAAACCAGCCATTTTTGGTTGTGACTTTAAGTCCGCCGATAGGTGCATTGTTACCGGATGCATTTGTGTAGATTCCCTCTATCTCTTCACCTGCGAGTGTTTTAGAAGTGATATCGCTTGGTGCGAGTTTTTTGAGTTTTGCTTTTTGCTCAGGGGAAGCTGCCGCATCACTTCTCTCATAATAAGAAACGCCGAATTTCTCTTCAAGCTCTCTATAAATCACGCCAGGGTCTTTTTGGAGCTTTTCCGTTATCTCAAAAGCTAAAAGATTGAGAATGATTCCGTCTTTGTCTGTCGTCCATGCAGAACCGTCTTTACGTAAAAATGAAGCTCCGGCACTTTCTTCTCCTCCAAAACCGACGGTTCCATCACTTAAGCCCTCCACAAACCATTTAAAGCCAACCGGAACTTCTATAATGTCACGGTGGATTGAAGCAGCCACTCTGTCTATCATAGAGCTTGAAACTAGTGTTTTACCGATTTTGAGAGAAGGTGACCATTGACTGCGGTATTGAAAAAGGTACCAAATGGCAACGGAGAGATAATGGTTTGGATTCATAAGTCCTACGCTTTTTGTAACGATGCCGTGGCGGTCAAAATCGGGGTCATTTGCAAAAGCCAAATCGTATCTGTCTTTAAGAGAGATAAGAGAAGCCATGGCATGTGGACTTGAACAATCCATTCTGATTTTACCGTCATGGTCAAGCGACATAAAACTAAAAGTAGGGTCCACCGAATCATTTACAATATCAAGTTTAAGTCCGTAAATTTCATTGATTTTTTTATACACTTCAATTCCCGAACCGCCAAGAGGGTCTACTCCGACATTTAATTTGCTCGATTTTAAAAGGTCCATATCGATGATAGTTGAGAGTGCTTTTACGTAAGGTGTGATGAAGTCTGCCTCCGTTGCTTTTTTGAGGGCTTCTTCAACACTCACTTTTTGCACTCCTGCAAGATTGTTTTTGAGATACTCGTTTGCCATTTTTTCTATAATAGAAGTTGCATCCGTATCTGCTGGACCGCCATTGGGCGGATTGTATTTAAAACCGCCGTCTTGTGGAGGATTGTGAGAAGGAGTAATTACAATGCCATCACAAAGCTTTGCGTTTGTCTTATTTGCTTCGATGACGGTGAATGAAAGAACGGGTGTCGGTGTATAGGTATTGTCTTTTGCGATGCAACATGCAACCTCGTTGGCAATGCAAACCTGCAAAGCAGTAAGCTGTGCAGGCGTTGAGAGGGCATGCGTGTCTTTTGCAATAAAAAGAGTTCCATCAATCCCTTGTGCTTTTCTGTAATCACAAAGAGCCTGCGTTACGGCAAAAATATGGGCTTCGTTAAAACTTTTTTTAAAGGCACAACCACGATGACCCGATGTTCCAAAAGAGATATTTTGTGAACTCTCGGTGACATCAGGGGTGAGAGTATAATAATCTGAAATCAGCTGTGGGATATTTATTAATTCAGCAGAAGTTACTTTTTTTCCAGCATTTTTATGTGGCATACGAGAATCCTCTTGTTATGTTATGTTAGGAGATTATTATACTGAAAATTTAAACTATTTTTCTAAAACTCATGATTATATTATGCACCTGTTGGGCATGTGGAAATTGAGTTTTTAGAGGTGTGCATAATTAAATCCAATGGGTATTTATAATAATACAAATTTGTCTATTTTCTACTTTTTATGTATCTTGATTATTATCTGGAGTATAATGAAGAAAAGGGGATATTATGAAAGTTATAAAAAATTTAGTTCTATCTTTTTTGATAGTCGGATTAAGTGTATATGGTATTGTTGGTTGTAGCGGGGGTGGCGGTGGCAGTGACGTTAGTAGCTCAAGTGTAACTTTGACAAAGACGATTTCTATTGATGTAACCTTGCCTTTGTCTTCGCCTATAGCCGAAGAGAATGCATCTGTTTTTGTATATGGTAAGGATATCCCGGTTGTTCCAGGCGGTTTGACAAAAGTAACGACCAATACAAGTCGAGTTATTGATATTTCTTTGATGCTTCCAAAAAGGGACAGTGATGAACTGCCGACAGTCTATCTTAGCAGTACCGTCGTACCGGGAGAGGTCAATATACAACTCAACAGCGAAGAGACGGCTCTGTCTCTCCTATTGGAAGGTATCAATCAAAAGTATCTGCAAAATTCAGAAATCGCACTTCTTGTCAAAAGGGTTGTAAAGGAACAATCCTCAGGTTTTATAGAATATTTCAAAACAGCAATAGTATCTGACCCTTATCTGTTAAGAGCAGATAATATTAGAACCGTATTGGGTCAAGAGTTTGCAGATGCACTCCTCAAGAGTAATACGGTACTAGATAATACTTTTGGAGCAGGGGTAGAAGCAGGTAGCTTATCGATTGCATACAAAGAAGCCACCAGCTTATTGGTTGCAGACGAGACCACAAGTAATAGGATTACGATAAAACCAAGTTGGGTTCAAGATGGTTTTACCCTCAGTGAAGTAAGAGAGAATGGACAGTATACCGGTGACTTGACGCTTTGGAATCTTTCTATGCTTCCATCGCTTTACAGGATGACCAATACATCAACAAATGAAGTATTAAAAGAGGTTCCAACAGAACTTCTAAGCGCTGCTTTTAGCCCAGATATATTCGCACCGACCGGATGTCCATTCAATATCGTACTTCCGAACTACACATTAGTAAAAAGTGGTTCAGAGAATGTACAGCTTGAGATATATACGCCAGGATTGAAAGGCTTTAACCCTTATGTTTATAATGAAGAGGGAAGCTCATCGCCTGCATTGCTGATGCGAAGTGCTTATTCGTACGCTTTTATCCCGGTTTTAAGTGCTGTTTTACCTGTTGATGGTATGCCAAAAGCTGCCTTTGATATTCTCCATAAAGCTGGAGTTTTTGAGGATCTTCTTCCTTATTGGACTTCAGGTGATATTGCCGGAGGTATAACAAACCTTTATAATAATTTTAATGGTCTTACTAAAGCCTCACTTTATTCCATTATAGAAACTGGTATAGGGGAATTGGTTGAAAATCCTGATGTAGTGATTGCGGTTCTCGGAAAAAAGATACTAACAAGTCAAATTTCAGTAGCTACTGCAACTATTGCTATCGCTCAGTTGAAAACGGGGCTTGAGAATACACCAAGTAAAATCACTTTTTATGCAACATTTCCGGTTGGTATTACAGATGTACGACCTCTAGGTATTAAAAAGATTGAGAGTAACGAAAATCTGCCTGAGTTTACTTTGCGCGGACATGGGTTTAAATCATTTGACTTTGAGAGCACAAGGTATAACCCAAAAATTGACTTGAAGGTCTACGATAAAGACAATAACCTTATGTATGCGCCACTGACGCTCAATAGTGATGAATTTTTGGTTAATGATGCCGGCAATGCGATTACATTTACATTACCGCGTTACATGGTTAAAACGGATACAAATCTCTCTTATGTTCAAGTACAGTTAGAACATTCCTATGTAGATGTAAGCTGGGTAGATGAGATTTCTGATTATTTTAATACGCTCAATGTTATTAAACTGCCTGTGACTGAGGCACTGCAAAAAGAGTTCACCATTCATCTCTCTAGTGCTCTTTATATTAGCAAGGTGGATGAAGATAGCAAAGAGGCAAATAGTGATGTATTGCTTTATGGCGGTGGTTTTCATTCTCAAGAAAGCGGTCTGATAAATGAAGTCTATTTTATAGATAATAGTGTCTTCTCTCCACATAAAGCAACTATAAATGAGTCATGGGAAAACATGATATCAGCGAAGGTGCCCGCAGCCTTAGACCTTGACTATCTTAGCATAGGTAAAACATTTTTTTATGTTAAGCTACTAGATGGAAGCATGTCCAATGCATTTCCTCTTTCTATTATACCTCGTCCTGTTATAGCGAGTATCCGCAATGACACGGGAGACCCGAAAATAATTTATAAAGGGCAACAAGTTACCTTATATCAAGAAGACAGTATCCCAATATATTATATATTAAATGGCTCGGCTGAACAACTGTATGTAGAACCGATTGAACTTATTCAAACGTCAACACTTTATGCGTATGCAGTAAAAGAAATTAACGCTACGGATTATCATTCTAAAACATCACGCTTTGACTATACTACATGTGCCCAAGGAGAAACATATATCCCTTATCCGCATGGTGCGCAATGT
>JAHJJX010000001.1 GCA_018822665.1 bacterium | reverse complement strand
CAAGATGCCACAATCAAGCCTTTACAAAAAGATATTCGCGTGAAAAATATTGCTTTGGAATCTTTGTATCTTAAGGTAAAAAGAGACATAAAAGGGGAGATAGATTGGCTGGAGTATATTAAAAGCAATGCAGACAACTCCGCTTCAACAAATAAGGAACAAAATACAAGCAAAGTACAAAAATCTGAACCATGGAGTGTTCTTCTGGAGAATATCTCTTTGCAAAAAATAAAAGTAGATTTTTACGACAAGGGTGTGCGTCCGCAAGTAGACACGAAGCTGAATGAAATGAACATTCATGTAAAAAATATAACTTTGGCAGGAATTGAACCGTTTTTGTATGAAATGAATATGAAAATGAACGAAAATTTCAAATGTACTTCTAAGGGAAGCATAAAACATCAAGTATTGGATGCGCAAACATACTCAAAATGCAGTGGGTTTGATTTTGTGCACTACAGACCTTACATCGATGCGATGGCCAAAAAATCATTTCAAACCCACGATGTGAAACTAGAGAGTGCTCAAAGCTCTTTTGATGCAAACGTGAGTGTTTGGGATATTGATTCCCAATGGATTGTAAATGTAAATGATGCGAATTTTAATCTTACCCAATTTGCTCTGAGCAAAAAAAGCACAAAAGAAGAGCTGGTAAAATTTAGCAGTTTTGATATGAGCGGAGTGCGTTTAAATACAAAGAGCAGGGAAGTTGTGATACAAAAAACAAGTTTGGAAAATCTTGATATTCAAACCTCAAGGCTTAAAGAGGGGACGCTTAATATTGAAAATCTGATAGTTCCTCATCCGCAGAGTGTTTCTTCGCATTCGCTCGCAGAAAGCAAAAAAGAGAAAGAGTTTAAAATTTTACTCAAACATTTCGCACTCAAATCATCTCGTATAAGCTTTAATGACAAGCTTTTTTCCCCAAGTATTTTAACGCAAATTGATACAATCAATGTAAACGCTTATGAGATAGATTCTCAAATAAACAGCCGGTTCAAATATGATGCAAGGTTAAGAATCAATAATTCAGGCACAGTCAAATCAAGCGGCGCGATTCAGCATACGCCGTTTGAGCAAAATGGGGTGTTTGAGTTACAAAAATTGTCTCTAAAAGAGTTTACGCCTTATGTGCAGGAGAACGCATACTTAAAGATTGATGATGGATTCTTAAGCTTAAAAACAAAAACGAAATATTCAAAAAACGTTGAGGATGCTGATTTGAAAGTGGATGGTTCTTTGCACCTTGAGGGGCTTTTTATAAATGACAGCAGAGATGAATCTTCCCTCTTGTCTTTGAGTGATTTAAAATTAAATGCCTTCACCTACGAGATGTTTCCAAACAGGCTCTTTATAAACAGTATCGATTTAAACTCTTTTTATGTCAATGCCATTATCGATGAAAAGAAAAATATGAATTTTGCTTCTTTGATGAAGAAAAAGGCAGAGGAGAATTCAACGCAAGTTCCACATGCCAAAGAAAATGAGACAAAACAGGAATTTCCTATTAAAATTATGAAGCTCAATGTTGATATGGGAAGCGCACATTTTGCAGATTTGTCTTTGCCGATACAGTTTAAAACACATATTCATGACCTCAAGGGAAGTGTTTATTCTCTCTCTAATATAGCGGGAGAAACGAGTTATGTTGATGTCGCAGGTGAAATTGACCGGTATGGTTCAACGCAACTCAAAGGAAGCATCAACGCAGGGGACCCGAAATCTTATACAGATTTGGATTTTAATTTTAAAAATTTGGAGCTCAATTCATTGAGCGGATACAGTGCAAACTTTGCAGGCTACAAGATAGATAAAGGAAAATTATATATAGATTTGGGATATAAAATCCTAGATTCTGAACTTGTGGGCAAAAATAGCATAGTTATTAAAAATATTGAGCTCGGAGAAGAGATGAAAGATGAAAACATCACTTCCCTTCCTCTTGGATTGGCCGTTGCCCTGCTTGAAGACAGGGACGGTATTATTGATATCAATATGCCGGTCGAGGGAAATATTGACGAGCCGGATTTTAAATACGGAGCGCTTCTTTTAAAAACATTAGGCAATCTGATAGTAAAAGCAGTTTCGGCACCTTTTAAAGCTTTGGGCTCAATGCTCGGGATGGATGCAGAGGGCTTGGAATATATAGAATTTGAATCAGGACTTGTGCATATACTTCCGCCTGAGAAAGAAAAGCTGGATAATATTTCAATGATGATGATAAAAAGACCCAAAATATCTTTGTCTATTCGTGGAAAATATGATGAAATTACAGATAAAGAAGCCTTGCAAAAAGAAAAACTTATCGCCTTGGTCATAAAAAAAAGCGGAAGAAAAAATAAAGAAAATCATGAAACTGCAATGACGCGAGAGCTTCTTGAAAATATTTACGGCGACTTTGGCGCAGATGGGAAAGTTTTAAATGCCATGAAAATCGAATTAAAGAAGAGATACAAAGACAAGGCATTCGAGAGAGAATACTTAAACTCTTTGATTCGTGAATGTATAAAAGTGCAGCCTCTTGCAAAAGAAGAGCTTCTATCGCTTGCGCAAAAAAGAGCCGAAGAATTAAGCTCTTATCTTGTAGGTGAGAAGGGTGTTGAAATTTCACGAATTGAAATTCTTGATGCAGATTCGGCGGATGGGAAAAGCGATAGGTTTGTTAAAACAAAACTTGATATTATTGTGAAATAATTTCAAAAAAATTTGATTATTTAAGGAAAGTAATGCCATTTTCAGCAAAAAAAAGACAAGGAACAATCAGCGGAATCCTTTTTGTGGCGATTTTTGCCGCAGCGGCAACGATGATAGCAAACATACAGGCAGTAAGCGCCCTTGGAATTTCCCCTTTGGTTGTGGGTATAGTGATAGGTATTTTCTATGCAAATACGCTTCATAATAAAATACCTCGCGAATGGGAGGGAGGAATCACTTTTTCCGGTAAAAAGATATTGAGATTTGCGATAGTATTTTACGGTTTTCGCATAACTTTTCAGCAGATTGCCGAGGTTGGAATAGACGGTTTTATGGTATCTCTTATCATGCTAAGTTCCACATTTATTCTTGGAACTTACCTAGGGTATAAAATTTTTAAAATGGACAAAGATACATCCATGCTGACGGCAGCGGGAGCTTCTGTTTGTGGAGCGGCAGCAGTTCTTGCAACCGAACCGGTTTTAAAAGCTGAAGAACACAAAACAGCAGTTGCCGTTTCGATGGTGGTTTTGTTTGGAACGATTGCTATGTTTTTATATCCTGTGATGTACAGCATGATTATCGAGCCTGCGACAGGATTTTTGCACATGACGCAACAAGAATTTGGTATCTATGTGGGTGGAACCATCCATGAAGTTGCACAAGTCGTAGCGGTGCCGGCTTCGATTCCCGGAGCGAGTGCGGATATGTCAAATAGTGCGGTGATTGTCAAAATGACGCGTGTGATTATGATTGCGCCAATGTTAATCGTTTTAGGTATTTATCTTTCTTATGCAGCTAAAAAAAGCGGTTCGGTTGCAGGGGGTGTCAAACTTGTTATTCCATGGTTTGCTGTTTATTTCATTGGAATGGCTGGATTCAATTCTTTACATCTTGTACCGGAAAATATAGTAAATATGATAAATGAAATAGATACATTTTTGCTTACGATGGCGATGACGGCACTTGGCATGGGAACAAGATTTTCAAAATTTAAAGGTTTGGGTTTGGCACCGCTTTATACCGCAGCCGTAATGTTCCTGTGGTTAGTTATAGGCGGTTTTATTATTACAAAATGGGTTGTTGCCACATTTTAGGTTAATAAAACTATTTAATAAAAAACTATATAATCTTGCAATAATTCAAAAGGAGCCGCGAACAATGTCCCATTTGCCAAATACATTGAATTCATTTTGGCTCTGGAGAGAAGTTTCATCAAAACTTGGTGTTTCCAACCCTCTTTATAAATATTGGAAAGATACGCCTCATTTGAAACTGAATAACAAATATGTATTTG
>JAHJJX010000020.1 GCA_018822665.1 bacterium | reverse complement strand
TTGTAGGAAATAAAGGGGAAGATGTGTTTTTTGAAAAGCTCAAGCCCTTTCCAAAAACGGTAATCGATTTAGTTGGAAAAACTTCTTTGGTGGATTTAGTCGGAGTCATCGAAGGGGCATGTGGACTTGTGGCAACCGACACCGGAACCGCCCACATCGCTTCGGCCCTCAATACGGAAGTTTTTGCACTTATAGGTCCGACTCCGGACAACCAAACCGGACCCTATCAAAGTCAAACAAATAGAGTACACATCATAAGCGCAAACCTTTCCTGCAGTCCATGCTACAAAACGCAGGTGATGAAAAACTGTAAAGACAATATCTGCATGAAGCAAATCACCGTAGAACAAGTGTATGATAGAATAGTATCAGCAAACTTATTATAAAATTAAAGACTTATAACGACTATAAAGGTTAAAAAAATATGAAAAAACGAATTTTAGTTACTGGCGGAGCCGGTTTTGTAGGAAGTCATTTATGTAGAAGGCTGCTCAACGAGGGACATGAAATTATATGTTTAGACAGCTTTTTTACCGGTTCAAAAGACAACATTGTCGATATGATGGACCATCCCTATTTTGAATTAGTCCGTCACGATGTCCAACAGCCGATTTTGCTTGAAGTGGATGAGATATACAATCTTGCATGTCCTGCTTCCCCGCCCTACTATCAGTTTGACCCCGTAGCGACAACCAGAACTTCTGTTTTGGGTGCCATCCACATGCTCGACATTGCCAGAAAATGCAAAGCTAAAATACTCCAAGCCAGCACCAGCGAAGTGTACGGTGACCCTGAGGTGCATCCGCAGCCGGAGAGTTATAGAGGAAGTGTCAGCACAACAGGAATCCGTGCCTGTTATGACGAGGGAAAACGCTGCGCTGAAACACTTTTCTTTGATTACCAGAGACAGTACGGGGTAGAGATAAAAGTAATCCGAATCTTCAATACTTACGGTCCCTTTATGAACCCCCATGACGGCAGAGTCGTAAGCAATTTTATCGTTCAGGCGCTTAAGGGTGAAGATATCACCATGTACGGAGATGGAACACAAACGAGAAGTTTTCAGTATATCGATGATCTCATAGACGGGATGATAAGACTTATGGATTCCAGAGACGGATTTACGGGTCCCGTCAATGTCGGGAATCCGGGGGAATTTACAATGCTTGAACTTGCCCAAAAAGTGATAGAACTAACCGGAAGCAAAAGCGAAATTAAATTTTTCCCGCTTCCTCAGGATGACCCGCTTCAAAGACAACCGGATATTACACTCGCAAAAAAAGAGTTAGGATGGGAACCGCACGTGAATCTTGAAGAGGGATTAAAAAAGACCATTGAGTATTTTAAATCGGTAATCTAATGGGAATCACTGTTATCATCTCCGTCTATAAGGATGTTGAAGCACTCGACCTGATTATCTCCTCTCTTTTGTCACAAACAAAAGAGGCAGATGAGATTATCATCTCCGAGGACGGGCAAAGCAAGCAGATGCGTGAATATTTTGCAAGACTCCATCATCCAACAATCAAACATCTCTCCCAAGAAGACAAGGGCTGGCAAAAAAACAGAGCACTCAATCGGGCTATCAATGCCAGTACAAACGATTATCTCATTTTTATTGATGGAGATTGCATACCGTATCCGACATTTGTGGAATCACACACCCTTCTTCGCAAAAACAACTCTGTTTTATGCGGAAGAAGAACAGAACCGGGGGAAAAATTCTCCAAAATGCTTCGTACAAGAGAACTCGGCATAGATACCTTTGTATCTCGATATATCAACAATTATTTTCAATTAAAAAAAGATGAAGTGCGTCACTATGACGATGGAATATATTTTCATCCAAACTCTCTTCTTTTAAAACTCATCAAAAAATTTAGAAAAAAAGAGAATCATATTGTGGGATGCAACTTCTCATGCTATAAAAGTGATTTGGAAAAAATCAACGGTTTTGATGAAGATTTCCACATGCCGACCACAGGAGAAGATACCGATGTCGAAAGACGTCTTCGCCATTTCGGCGTTGAGATGAACTCTTGCAGATACAGCGCAAATATAGTGCATCTGTATCATAAAAAAATTTTCAATAAAGAAATAGCCGCGCAAACAGAAGCTTTAATGGAGAGTAAAAAAGATATTTTTGTATGCGCCAAAGGATTAAAATGAAAGTATCCGTAGCAATTAACAACTACAATTACGGCAAGTTTATCGTGGAGTGCATTGAATCGGTTCTTCATCAAACCTATCAAAATATTGAAATAATCGTTGTTGATGACGGTTCTACGGATGACTCTTTAG
>JAHJJX010000019.1 GCA_018822665.1 bacterium | reverse complement strand
GACTGACTCGGATGCTTCTACTGTTAAAGCACCGAAGCCTGATGAGATAAAAGCTGCATCCGGTGATATCAAAGTCTCATCAGGTGAGACAAACGGCATCTCGGATGCATTGTCGCATTTGGGTGCGGGAGATATGGACTCCACAAAAGCCGTTCTGGTAGGAAACCAAAGGTTTAATATAGACAGGGATGTCACAAGCGGTCAGGCTCTTGTTAATGTGGACTCAAGTGAAAATACGAAACGGGGTAGAAGTGAGAGTGTCGGTTTGACAGGTTATGTGTCTCAGATGTTTGGTGAAAATGCCGGAGCCGCTATTTTGGCAACAGTAACCGGTGTCGGTACGGCTGAAGGTATTGCTAGGAAGTTTGGTGCTAAAGATGGGCTTATTGTGCCAGGATATAATAAAGTTAAATCAGTCTTATCTGGAAAGGATGCCGAAACGGATCAGCAATCCATGAATAGCAGCAACAACAAATATAATAGCAAACCCAACTACAGCCCCAATAACAAGAGTAAGAATAGTGTTCATCATAAGAAAAACCCCTCTTTTTTAAAGATAAATGATTATAACGAAAACAGCAAAAACGTACAAGCCGAAACTGCGGATTCTGCTAAAAAAGGGACAGGTTTCTTTGAGGGAATCTCAAAAAGGGTATCGAATGCTTTTAGTGTATTAGGCGACAACAAACTGACAACGACCGGGCACAACACAAGTGAAGCTATGAAAGCAGGTCTTGTCAAAACAGAAGATATTAAGCCAGTTCACACAGAAGCTAAGTCAGCACAGCCAATAATGGCGGAAATTCTCACAGTGGTGATTCTTCCGGCTTAAGCGTATCATCATCTGGAAATGCCTACGGCGGCGGAAGCAATAATCATGCTTCTCAATCACACGAGCAAAACACTGCATCGACAAATGCTTTTGGTGGTGGACAAAATCATTCTTCATATTCACGGCAGAGTGTACCCACCTCACACTCGCCTATATCTTCCGCAGACTTAATGGGCGGAGGAACAGGAGTGAGCAACACCAGACAGGCTCCAGGCGGTAGTCAGCTAAGTCACTATACGGATAATTCGGAACAAAAATTCAATGCAATTATAGGAAAGAGATTTAGAGAAATTATAAAACAAAGCGGTGTGAAAGAGAGACCATTGTATAATTTAAGACATACTTTTGCTTCACAGATGATAAGCCGTGGTGCCGATATTGTTTGGGTGTCTAATATGCTTGGACATAAAAATGTTTCAATTACACTCTCGACATACGCAAAATTTATCAAAGAAGATGATGAAGTACGAATAAGAAATATTGAAAAAATGGGCACGATTATGGGCACTTTCTCTAAATGAGAAGTGTTAAAGCCCTAAAAAAAAGGGTTTATAAGATGCAAATACGAGTTTATTACGAAAACTCTTACTTTCTCTAAATTTCCGTAAAGATACTTTAAAAACAGGGCTTTTTAATTTTTTATTTCCTAAAAAAAGATAAATTTTAAGAATTTTTTGGAGCGATTTTGGAGCGATTTTTTGATCTTAATTTATGAAGAAATTAAATTTCCGACCACTGGCTTATGAGGGAAGTACTAAAAACCATAAATGCTTTATTAAAGGGGGTCTAGCCATATACATTATATTTTACATATATTGGTTTGGCAGTTTGGCAAGTTTAGCAGTTTGACAAGATACTTTTATTTTTTTAGTAAAACTGCTTTCACTTAGTCTATTAAAATTCCTTTTTTGCTTCAGCATTTGATTATTTTGATAAACGGAATATCTGTATTTCCTAAAAATTTACTAACAATATTCTTAGGAAATTACCTTTTTTAAGGCTTAACTAAATTTTATTATCTTTTATTTTCATCCCCTCACAACTCTAATCTTCTCACAAATTTCCATCATCACAAAATCTAACTTTTTCGCTTTTTCATAGTACTTCAAAGTAGAGGAATTCAATGTCGGTATCAGAACTATCCAAAAAGATGTTTACCAAAGATTGGGTCAGGTTGATATTGAAAAAGATACATCGGGACATCTCAAATTTAGTTAGAATTTTTCACTAAGTTGCAGCAATGAGCCAAAAGCTTCATAAAATCATTCTTATAAACGAATGTTTTTAAGAATCGATTGTTGAGAAAACAACTCACTGTAAAAATGGGAGTTTACCAATTCTCAAAACTTATTCTCAAAACTACTTTTAAAAATATCACTTCTTTGATGAGTTTTGAGAAAATATGAATAAAATAAAAAGGACAAAATATGCTCATAGGTTATGCAAGAGTTTCAACAACAGATCAGAACTTAGATCTTCAAATAGATGCACTTGAAAAAGCAGGTTGTGAGAAAATCTATCAAGATGAACTCAGTGGTACAAAAGATAATCGTCCAGGTCTTTTAAAAGCTCTTGAACACTTAAGAGAAGACGATACTTTAGTAGTATGGAAATTAGATAGACTTGGAAGAGGTGTAAAAAATCTTATTGAACTTGTAAGTGATTTAGACTCAAAAAATATACATCTTAAAAGTGTTACTGATTCTATTGATACTTCTACTCCAAGCGGTAGATTCTTTTTTCATGTTATGGCATCTTTAGCTCAAATGGAAAGAGAACTTATAGTCGAAAGAACAAAAGCTGGACTTCTAGCTGCAAAAAAACAAGGTCGTATAGGTGGGAGAAAAAGAATTATGACGAACAGTAAACTAGATAATGCTAAAAAACTCCTAGAAGCTGGTGCACTTCCAAGAGATGTTGCTAAAGATTTGGGAGTCTCTTTGGCTACACTTTATCGGTGGGTGCCTGCTAAATAAAAAAATTTCGCCATACCTCAATTGAAAAATTTATGTAAAGGTTTTAAAAGTAGTAGCTGTTCACATAATATTATTCACTCTTACAACAAAAGTATTGACAGTAATCTTGGTTAACTGACTTATCTTTTATATTTTTTACAATAAAAATATGAATATACATAAAGATATTTATAAAAAGGAAGAAAACAATGAACGATATAAACCCAACTACAGGCTTACCGATGTCAGGTGGAGGAATTGATGCAGGTGGAACACCTTATGGAAGTAGCTCAGATAGTTTTGATGATGGTGCAAGTGAATATAGTGGTAGTTTCAATAATATTGCCAACTACTGGAGTTGGAAAGTAGATGCAGTGTTAATGCTGATTGTGATTGGGGTGAATATTTATTTTTGGATATAAATATTGCCTATTGTCTAAATCTATTCTTATGTTTCTTATATAGATTTAGATAAAATAAATAAGAAATTTTATCACAAACAATAATCACAAGGCACATCATATATGACCATAGTAGAAATAGAAAATAATCTTCATAATCTCGTAGCAAACTTTGACAAAAACTCATTTATATTTGACTTGCTTTTAGCTTACGGCACTCCAAAATCAACCATTAAAAGGCTTCAGGGAAGTGACCATGATAAGCTTGATACTAATGGTGAACTAGTTCTTAGAAAAAAACTCTATTTTAAAGTAACAGACAATGAACTTCATGCCACTATAGATGCTCTTAAATCATCAAAAGATGTACTTAAACACAGTCCTAGATTTATCATCGTAACAGACTACGAAACACTGCTTTCCTATGATACAAAAACAGATGACAGCCTAGATACTGAACTACTAAACATCACAAATCATTATGACTTTTTCCTACCACTTGCAGGGATGGAAAAAGCAACATTCGCCGATGAAAACCCAGCCGATGTAAAAGCATCGCTTAAAATGGCAAAGCTCTATGATGAACTCCAAAAAAACAACGAGTTTAAAACAAAAGAAGAAATTCATGCACTCAATGTCTTTCTGACAAGGCTTTTGTTTTGTTACTTCGCTGAAGATACAAACATCTTCCCAGACAATGCAGTAACATCATCTATCTCTTCTCATACACAAGTTGATGGAAGCGATGTTGATAGTTATCTCTCAAGACTTTTTAAGATCTTTAATACTCGTGAATACAAAAGAGATGCCAATACTCCTGCATATCTCAGCGCATTTCCTTATGTAAACGGTGGACTCTTTCGTGATGAGTACAACATACCAAAGTTCACTACTCGCTCACGAGCTTTACTACTTGAAGTAGGACAGCTTCAATGGTCACAGATAAATCCAGATATATTTGGAAGTATGATCCAAGCAGTAGTCACACCAGAACATCGTGGTGGTATGGGGATGCACTACACAAGTGTGCCAAACATCATGAAAGTGATAGAACCGCTTTTTTTGGATGAACTTTATAGCGAGTTTGAAAAAAGCTATGAGAACAAAACCAAACTCCAAAATCTTCTAAATCGCCTTTCCAAAATCAAGATATTTGACCCTGCATGTGGAAGCGGAAACTTCCTCATCATCGCTTATAAAAAACTGCGTGAACTAGAGATGAGTATCTTAAAGCGAATCGATACTCTATCAGCTCAACAAAGTTTCGTATTTAGTGAGATTAAACTCACCCAATTTTACGGCATAGAGCTAGACGACTTCGCCCATGAAGTAGCCATGCTCTCTCTTTGGCTAGCAGAACATCAGATGAACTTAGAGTTTTACAAAGCATTTGGCAGAACCAGCCCAAGCCTACCGCTTCACGATGGAGGGCATATCGTACATGGTAATGCTACAAGATTAAATTGGGAAGAAGTATGTCCTAAAAATGATGGGGATGAGATTTATATTTTAGGGAATCCACCGTATTTAGGGCAGAGAAATCAACAAAAAGAACATCAATTGGATATGGATTTTGTATTTAAGGGAAAAACAAATTACAAAAATTTAGATTACATTGCTTGTTGGTTTTTAGTTGCATCCAAATATATTACCAATGAAAGTAATTGTAAATTTGCTTTTGTAAGTACAAATTCCATCAATCAAGGTACTCAAGTAGAAATGCTTTGGTCTTATATTTTTGAATTAAATTTAGAAATATTTTTTGCATTTAAAGATATTAAGTGGTCTAATAATGCAAAACAAAATGCTGGAGTAACAGTATCTATTATTGGTTTACGAAATACATCAAATCAATTTAAATATTTATATAACGATAAACTTAAAACTTTAGTATCTAATATCAATCCATATTTAGTAGTAGGTGAAAATACAATTATTACAAAAACAAGAATTCCAATTTCGAATATTCCAAAAATGGATGGTGGAAACCAACCTAGAGAGGGTGGGTATCTTATTTTAACTACCGAAGAAAAAAATGAGTTAATAAAAACTTATCCAGAAGTATCGAGATTTATCAGAAGATTGACGGGTTCAAATGAGTTTTTAAATAGTCTTGATAGATGGTGTATTTGGGTAAAAGAAAATGAAGTTGAAATGGCAAAGAAAATTGAAGCATTAAAGATAAGATTTGAAAAAATATACGAACTTAGAGTTAACGGTAACACTCTTGAAAAAAACTTTGCAAATTTTTCATATAGATTTGTACAGAATCGAGAGCCAAAAGAGAGTCAAATTATAATACCAGTTGTGTCTTCAGAAAAAAGAGATTATATACCTATTGGTTTTTTAGACAAAGAAATAGTTGTTTTAAATTCTGCAAATGTGATTTTTGATGCAGAAGTTTATATTTTTGGATTAATCTCTTCTAGAATTCACAATATTTGGGTGAAAACAGTTGCAGGTAAGCTTGAAAATCGAATAAGATATACTTCTGGAATATGTTATAACTCTTTTCCATTCCCAAACATCTCACAAAAACAAAAAGAAGAAATCACAGAGCTTGTATTTGGTATCTTGGATGAGCGAGAAAAACACAGCCAAAAAACCCTAGCCCAGCTCTACGACCCAGACAAAATGCCAGAAGGTCTTAGAAAAGCCCACCATGCCCTAGATATCGCCATAGAAAAATGCTACCGTGCTAAACCGTTTGAAAGCGATGAAGAAAGACTTGAATACCTCTTTAAAATGTATGAAGAGATGACGAGTAAAGAGGTGTAATGTGAGTTATAAATCACACTTAGAAAAAATACAAGAAGCAAAAAATGACAACAAATTAGTTTTTTTTATTGGTTCTGGGATGTCAAAAAATGTTGGTTTGCCAGATTGGGATGAATTAATTGATGAATTAAAAAAAGATTTGAATACAACGGAAGAAGACTATCTAAAAATTGCTCAACTTTATTTTCTTGAATTTGGAGAATATGAATACCTCAAAAAAGTTAAGGCATTTTTCCCAACTGAAAAAACTAATCCGCTAAATACTCATAATCTTTTAATCAAGTTATTCCCTCAACATATTATTACTACAAATTGGGATGTTGTAATAGAAAAATCCATAGATAATGAAATGGCACTATATGATGTAGTTAGAAATGATAGTGAGTTGATAAATACGACATCAAATAGAAAACTTATCAAAATGCATGGTGACATAGAAGTAGGTAATATAGTTTTTAAAGAAGATGATTATTTAGAATATAGTCAGAAGTTTCCATTAATTGAAAACTATGTAAAAAGCATACTCTCAACAAATACGGTAATATTTTTAGGTTATTCATATAATGATATTAATTTAAAATATATTACTAAGTGGATACAGAGTAGTTCTAAAGTTCGACCACCTGCTTATATGATTGTTTTCAAAGAAGATAAAATTCAGGAAAAATATTTTAAAAATCATGGGATTTCTGTTTTAAATATATCTGATAAATATACATACAAAGACAAGAATCTACAAATTGAAGCTTTTTTAAATGATATTTTAATCGCAAGAAATAATTTTGAAAATATCCAAAATGAACTTGAAATGATTGATGCATTCTATAACTTATTTCAAAGCTTTGAACATTTTAATATTATTTTGATAGATCAATTATCTAAATTATTGGAGAAAAAATCAATTAAATTTAGAATAAACTATGATAACTCTGAAAGAGTGATATTGCATTTACAAAATTATTATTCATTGATTGATAATATTTTTAAAAACTTTAGAACTCTTTTTCCGAAAAATCAGCGTACTACAATAATAGAAAAGATTAAATTTCTAATCGCCATGCTTCATAAAAGTGGAATAATTGGCATAGCAATTGAAGATAGCAAATACCATCTTCTTAAAGAAAAGAAATTTCAAAATCATTATAAATTAGATAACTATATTTTCGACATTGCTAAAAGTTGTGAAATTAACAAAAAAGATGCTTATACAGCAGTGTGGAATGAAGATTTTAAACAAGCTTATACAATATATAAAAAACTGATAATATCATCCAAAAAAAATAAGAACTATATTGATATGTTCTTGCTAATGTACAACTCAAATATTATTTTAAAATACTTGAAAGTTGTACATTATAATGAATATAAAGATGATGAACTATATGATATAAATCAGAAATTTTTAGAATTAAAGCAAAGTATAAGAGAGCAATTAGAACCATTATTGTTTATAGTAAGAGACGAAAATTATCTTTATAAGTATATGTACGATGTTAAAATATTTCATGAAAATCGACAAAAACAAGCAAAAACCATACTAAATGGCGGCATGTCTTTTTCAAACAATGAAACAGAGGCTAGACAAAAACATAAAAATTTATTGTATTTTGTGAATAATAATTATCTATGTGTAGATATATATGAAGATTTCAAAAATTTACAGATTGAATATATTAAAACAACTCTTACTAGACAATTTAGAGCTGAATTTAAAACATTAGAAAAGTTTGAACTATATTCTTGTATTAAGTACATAAAGACTGAAAAATTAAAAGATATATTTGATACTTATCTGAATAAAGAATCAAATGATTTTAAAAAATTTAGATTGGATGATGATGAAACAGAGTATTTAATGTATTTATTAAACAGCTTAACTTCAATTTTAGAAAATATCTCAGATATGCATCAAGTTCAAAAATTTGAAACATATTGGATCAATACACTTTATTTAATTTCATTATCAAATTATCCAGATATAAAAACAATAGTTGAGAATTTTACAAAGGTCTTAAAAATAAGAAGTTCCATTAATATCTATAGGGAAATAAATTTGTTTTTGAGAATTCAGAAATATATTTTTGAATCAGATATAAATAATCAAATGTTATTTTCACTTTTAGAGATAGCTATTAATAAGATAATATCATCAAATTACAATGGTTGGGATCTTCATTTATTGGAAAGTAATACTCTTTTAAATTACTTACTAGATGAAAAAGAAGAAAATAAATATTCAAATTTTGAGCTTATTAATTCACTCTTACAAGCTTTAAAAGAATTTGATAATAAGACACAAGTAAATATTTCAAAATATTTTTTATTGAATATATATGATGTTAGTGATGAAGGTATTCAAAATAGTATAAAAACTTTTTTGAAGGATTTAAATTTTGATAGCATTGAGGTTGTAGATATCTTGGAATTTAAACTATTGTTATTATCAAGGGATTTAATAACTTTTGATGATTTTGATTTTGAAGAAAAAATAAATAAATTTATAGAGCCTTATTTGGATGGAAAAAGTTTTTCTTCAGCTTTATATCAAGTCAATAATTTGCTTGAGTATCTGATAAATCATAAAAACATTCAAAAATTAGAGAATATCCAAAAAGAAATTACTGTAATTATAAAACAATACGAGGGTAAAAGATTATGGTAAAAATAGCAAACCTAAATATCTTAGAGTATCACACAAAACCATTCCAAACTGATGAAGAAAGACTTGAGTACCTTTTTAAAATGTATGAAGAGATGACGAGTAAATAAATATGCAAAATCTATTATCTACCTTATTCGCACAGTACAATATAGTATCAAATAATGTTAATTTGGTAGATAAAGTAAATATAATCAGGGATACATTTTCTTTAAATGAAGAGAACATACAGCTATTTTTTATTGGTATTTTATATGATTTTGTAAAAACGCAACCGCAATACTTTTTCAATAGAGATGTAGAAAATGAAGTATGGCATAGATTAGATGACTTATTTTCACAAGATAATGAAAAATTTTCAAAAGCATTCTTTGAACAACAAAATGATTTATTTAATGCACTTAATTTGTATCATCATATTTTAGAAACTTACAATGAGCTTGATGATGTTGCTTTTGATACATCAACAAAAATAAAAATATATTATTTGCCTATTATTACCCAGCTAATGGAATTTTGTTTAAATCATTTATATAGATTTATTCTGTATGTTGAAGATGATTTTGTTGTAGGAAAAAACTACAAAGAACAAAATAAACTAGGGTCTTTGAAAAGTATCTTAAATAAGCTTAACTATAAATTTCTAACTGATATTGATATAAATTTCAGAAATGCCATAAGTCACGGACAGGTTGAACTAAATGGAGATGAAGTTATTTATTCATATAAGGAACATGGAACAAGAGAAGAAGTTTTTAAAGCAATTAAATCTTATGAACTTGAAGAGATTAAGAACAATTTATTTGATATCGCAAGTGGTTGCATAGTTGGAATAATTAAAGTTTTGATGAAAAATAATGTGATTAATGAGATATACTTATCTACTATTGATCAAAAAATGACTCAAGAGTATGTGAAACTATTTTTGCATAATGAGAATGTTCGAGTTAAAACATTTTCAAAAGGAGTGATTGGAACAACACAGTTAAATATTCATATTGCTATAAAAAACATCGATGATAAAAATCAAATCATTCATCTTTTAGTTTTAATTGGAAAGATACTTTATATCGTATTTCCTGAATATGAAAGATACTTTATAAATTATACTCATCCTTATAGTATAGGAGGAATGATAAGTTTTGAAAATTCACAACTTCATAAAATGCACAAAGAAGAATCGGTAACAAGATTAGATGATTATTTGTCAAAAGAATCTGCTATCTTAATACCTGATATTCAAAATACAAATGTAGATAATCGATCATATAAATTTCAAGTTTTTCCTAGAATACATGGTTTTGGATGGGAAGCTATACAAATTAAAGATATTAGTTTGGATGGAATCAAAAGATTTGATGCAAAAATTCTTATAGAAGATTCTTTAATCACGAAAGAAGCTGTTGAAAAATTGCTTTTCCAAGTAGTGAGCAAAATTAGAATCTTGAAGAATCAAGCTAATCCTATTACAAAAATCAAACATGGAACAGTTGAAGCTGATGTAGTTTGTATCTCCGTATTTTTTAAATCAAATGAGAGAAAAAGATTTGCTTTATTGAAGAGTAATACTGATTTTATTTGTACAGTTCATTATTATAAAAGTAAATCGGTTCCAAGCATTCAATTGGGATTTGAAGATAATTTTGAATTTGAACAGTTAAAAAAATTTGATATTTTTTGGAATGTTAATTTTAGAAATAGACAGTAAAAGTGAACAAAGTCATTTAAAAAAAGGAATTGTTTTGAAAAAAATATACAGTATCTTAAATCAATTAGTGGAACAACCATTTTTTCTTAAGCTGGTAGAAATAGCTAAATTTTTTAAATTACTAAAATCATACTGGAGCGTAGCCACACCATTAATAATTTTTTTAATTGGTCAAATGATAGGTTTAATAACTAGTAATAATATTGAGAAAATTACACAAGAACAAATTCAAAGTGAAACAATAACTTTTATAGAAAAAGTATTTTGGTATTTCATTGAAATTATTTTCGCAAGTGGTGCTTGGTGGGCATTGATTTTAGGGTTTATTCTTTTAATTTTTGTTTCATTGATTCGTTATTATGAAATTAAACATTCTAAATCAGATTCTTTTGACAGTATTTTCTATAACAAATTTTTTGAATCATTTGATTTTTATAAGCAAGAAATTGAATCTTATAGTGGAAATATTGAGTATGTTAATGATAAAGACAGAGAAGATTATATTATTCAAATTAGAAATGAAGTTGAGCATATATTGTCTTCAAGAAAGTCATCATTTATTAGAGTGGAGGGTTTTTCGGGGATTGGAAAAACTAGATTTGTATATGAAGCTTTAAATGATGCGAAATATAAAAAGTTTGTTCATTACATTCAAAGTCATCAAGGGTCTACTTTAGCTGATTTAAAAATATTTTGTCAAAAACTTCCTGAAAATAGTCAAGATATAGTGATATTTGTAATTGATGAGTGCTCTTATGATGACCATGTTCAAATTTGTAGACATTTAAAAAATTATCCAAATTTAGTTGTAATTACAATTGACCAAGTTTTATCCAAAAAAGATACTACTTATTGTAAAGATGAAAAAAGAATTATATTAGAAAGATTGGCTGAGGAAGAAACTGTAAAATTAATCCAAGAAGTAAATCCATTACTAAAAGGAGATTTAGCTAAAAAAATTGCATACTATACGGAGGGTTATCCGAGGTTAGCAAAGTTTATGGCAGAGTCATATGATATTAAAAAAGGTGATACAAATAATCCTGATGAAAAATCAGATCTTTTAAATAGAATCATAGAAAAATTTACAACTAATGCTAATGAAATAAAGATACTTCAAGCTATATCGATATTTAAAATGTTTCCAAATAGTGATGAATATAGACAATACAAAAAAATTATTTTTGAATATTTCAATATTGATAATGCATCAGCATCAATTAATATAAAAAGTTTTATACAAAAAGGAATCGTTAGAGAAGCAGGAAGATTTTTATATATCAGTCCGCGACCTATTTCTATTCATTTGTTTAATCAATTTCTTGAAAATGATTATGATTTTATTGATGGATTATTTCAAAAATTAAATAATGAAGGATTGATGAATAGTTTCTTTGAAAAGTTGCAAGGTGTTCCATTTGATACATCTCAACACAAGGATTTACTTTTTCAAATTTTATCAAGGCTTACATATGAGCAGATAAGTGAAGGGTTTGGTTCTAAAATCTTTTATACTTTATGTTTAAAAGATAGAAAATATTCTATTCGTATTTTAAATAAATTATTGGAAGGGAAAACAAAAGAGGATTTATTAAAACTTGAAGATGGCAGAAGATATTTAGTTTATGCACTTGAAATGTTAATAGCAAATAAAGATACATTTGTCGATAGTGCAAAAATATTGTTTCAACTTGCAATAGCTGAAAATGAATCTTGGGGAAATAATGCAACTGGTATTTTTAAAGAAACTTTTCAATGGATACTTGGGGGCACGGAAGTAAATATTGTAAAACGATTAGAGTTGTTAAAAAATTTACATGAAGAATATAAAAGCGAAGAGGATAGATTAATTCTTTTAAAAGCTTTAAAAACTTCATATCCCCAGGATCGTTATATGGCAACACATAAAGATCATGCAAATTTCCCCGAGCATATTCCAGAACACTATCATCCACAAAAGCAAGATGAGATAGATGAATATTTTGAAAAATTAAAAGAATTGATAGTTTTTATGTATGAGAATTCATCTAATCAGTTACAATCGAAAATACTCAATGATTTAATACATGCAACTAGAGCAATGATACAGTATGAACAAATCAATGTTTGGATGTTGGATTTTATAGAAAAAGCATTAGCGGAGTATTCACACCTTAAAACATCGTTTTATGAACAAATCTCGATGATAATAAAATATGACAAGAATGAAAAATTATCTGAAAATATTTCTGAAAGATTAGAAAAACTATATAATGAAATGGCAAATCCTGATGACATAGATAAAATAAAAGAATTGTTTTTTAACACTGATGAATACAGGTATAACTCAGAAGAGATTTTTGAAAAGCATTGTGAAGTTGTTGCACAGGATATTTTAGAGAGTAAAAATTTTGATGGTTTGTTAGATAAAACAACTTCCAACCTTTGGAGTCTAGGTAGACAATTAGCTGATTTAGATCAAAAGAATAGTTTATATGAAGATGTGATAAATCTAATTCCATTATTAACAAAAGATTCAAACAATAGATTTGTATTGGCATATATTTTTAATACTCCTATAGGTAGTATAGAGAATTATGAATCATTGTTTAAAGAAATATATGCAAAGTTAAGCGATAAAAGTTTAATGTTTGAGTTTATACATTATTCTAAACCTACAGAGATTAGTTTTAGAAATTTATATTTACTTTTAGAAAATAAAGAGATTGAGTCTTCTATACTTGAAAACTTGATTTTTGGGTTTTGGTTAAGAGATACTGATAAAAATGAGTTTATAAACTTTATGGATAAAATTAACTCAATCATTGAAAATAAATGTGATAGTTTTGCAGTATGTATCCAGTATGTTCATCAAAAAAAAGATAAAGAATTACTAGAAAAATATACTACTTACTATATCCAAAATGATATATTTAAATACTCAAATATTCATAGAGTTGCTCATGATATAGATAATATGATGGATGATTATTTCTCAAATAATTTTGAGATGCAAGAGCCATTATTGACAAAAATTTGGGATGCTATTTTAAATGAATTGGACAATCAAGGAAAATTTGAAGATGGTGGATTTCGTTCAATATATAAAATTATTCAAAAATATCCAGACTTTTTTTGGGAAAAAATAAAAAATAAACTTGATGAGTTAAAACCAGCAACATATCCTTTATATAGTCGTTTTGTTGATTTTATGCAGGGTGGTTATATGTCTAAGTGGTTTAATCATTCAATCTTTTCATATATTCAATCAGATGATGTAATAAGTTGGTTAAAAACAACAGATTATACAAAAGCAAAATATATAGTTGCCAAATCTTTAAATATTGATTTTGAGAGCGATACTTTACCAGAGATTGTCATTAAACTTTTAAGTGAGTATCCTGAAGATGAGGATTTGTATAGTAGTATAAAAGTAAGTAGTGAAGGATGGAGTGGTTCATATGTCCCCGTTGCAAATAAAAAAATAAAAAACATTGAAAAAATGTTAGAGATGTATAAAGATAATGAAAGTGTATTAGAGTTTTTACAATGGGCAAAAAAAGGTTTTGAATCTCGTAGAGACTGGGAACAAACCAGAGATGAAGAGGAAAACTTGTTATAGTAAAATGAACAAATGATTTTGAAAATGAAAATAATTTAAAAGGACAATAAACAAATGAATGGAATAACAAATAATAGACTTTTTGAACAAATTAAAGACCTAATTGAGCAAACTAAAAACAATGTTGCTGTTGCCGTAAATAGTTCAATGACTATGATGTATTGGCATATAGGCAAACTTATAAATGATGAAATATTACAAAATAAAAGGGCAGAATATGGCAAAGAGATTGTTGCTACAGTGTCGCAACAATTGATTAAACAATATGGTAAAGGTTATAGCTATTCGGCACTTACAAGAATGATGAAATTTGCAAAAAATATTGATGAAAAGAATATTGCTACACTGTCGCAACAATTGAGTTGGTCACACTTTAAAGAACTTATAGTCCTTGAAGATAATTTAAAAATAGAGTTTTATGCCCAAATGTCTATCGCTCAAAACTGGGGTGTACGAACTTTAAGAGAACGAATTGATTCTATGCTTTATGAAAGAACAGCACTTTCAAAACAACCAGATGAACTTATCAAGTATGAACTTGAAAATATAAAAAATGAGAATTTTTCAAAAGATGTTGTTTTTAAAGACCCATATTTCCTTGATTTTTTAGAGATTAACGATAGATATTTAGAAAAAGATCTTGAAGATGCAATTTTGCGAAGCATTGAGCAGTTTATATTTGAACTTGGTGTTGGATTTAGTTTTATAGAAAGACAAAAAAGAATCATCATAGATGGAGAAGATTTTAAAATTGATTTGCTTTTTTATAACCGTAAACTCAAAAGACTTATAGCTATTGATCTAAAAATCGGCAGATTTAAAGCTGAATATAAAGGTCAAATGGAGCTGTACTTAAAATGGCTTTCAAAATATGAAAAAGAAGAGGGAGAAAATGAACCTCTAGGGATAATTCTTTGTGCAGATAAAAAAGAGGAACAAATAGAACTTTTGGAGTTAGAAAAGAGTGGTATTCATGTAGCTCAGTATCTAACTGTTTTACCTCCTAGAGAGATACTTGAAGCTAAATTGCATCAAGCTATAGAGAGTGCAAAAGCAAAATATTTGATAGATAATCAACAAAAAAATAATTTGGAAGAATAGAATGACAAACATAATAGAAGTAACATATGCACAAACAGGTGAGAGTAAAAAAACAAACAATTTTGGTATGAGAGATATGCAAGCTAAAGCCTATGAAGCTAGAAATGAGCAGTATTTATTGCTAAAAGCTCCACCGGCTTCTGGAAAATCAAGGGCTTTGATGTTTGTAGCACTTGACAAACTCTATCATCAAGGTATCTCGAAAGTAATAGTAGCAGTTCCTGAACGGTCAATCGGTGGATCTTTTGGTGTGACAGATTTGGCAAGTAATGGTTTCTTTGCCTCTTGGGAACCAAATCCACTTTATAATCTTTGTACTCCAGGTGGAGAGAAAAGTAAAGTTGAAGCTTTTAAAAAGTTTATGGCTAGTAATGAAAAGATTCTTATCTGTACCCATGCTACTTTGCGTTTTGCATTTAAAGAGCTTGATGATACTAAATTTAACAATACTCTTTTAGCTATAGATGAATTTCATCATGTATCTGCCGATGGGGAAAATCAGCTAGGTGAGCTTATACGAAGTGTGATGGAAAATTCCACTGCTCACATCGTGGCTATGACAGGCTCATACTTTAGAGGCGATAGTGTGCCAGTTCTTTTACCAGAAGATGAGAACCGATTTAGCAAAGTAACATACAACTACTATGAGCAGTTAAATGGATATGAACACCTCAAATCTTTAGGTATCGGCTATCACTTCTATCAAGGAAGATACACAAGTGCTATATCTGAAATCCTTGATACTGATAAAAAAACGATTCTACACATTCCAAATGTAAACTCTGGAGAATCCACAAAAGATAAACACAAAGAGGTAGATACTATTCTTGATATTATTGGAACGGTTGAACAAACTACAGAAGATGGAATTATTATTGTAAAACGAGAAAGTGACGGTAAGCTTTTAAAAGTAGCAGACTTGGTCAATGATGACCCAAAAATCAGGGAAAAAGTCGTAACATATCTGCGAAATATAAAAAACGAAGATGATATGGACCTGATTATTGCCCTTGGTATGGCAAAAGAGGGGTTCGACTGGCCTTATTGTGAGCATGCTCTTACTGTGGGATATAGAAGCTCTTTAACTGAAATCATCCAAATCATAGGACGAGCCACAAGAGATAGTGACAATAAAGTCCATGCACAATTTACCAATCTTATAGCACAACCAGATGCACAAGATTTAGAAGTAAAACTAAGCGTAAATAATATGCTCAAAGCGATTACGGCATCACTTTTGATGGAACAGGTTTTGGCACCGAACTTTAAGTTTAAGCCACGATTTGAAAATGACGTCGAGCCAAACAGATGCGGTGAACTCAAAATAAGAGGTTTTAAACCACCTACGAGTAAAAGAGTCGAAAATATCATCGAATCAGACCTAAATGACCTAAAAGCAGCAATACTTCAAGATGATGTGATGATAAAAGCAATCCCTGGAAATCTTGATGCAGAGGTTATAAACAGAGTTTTAATACCTAAAATCATCAAAGTAAAATATCCTGATTTAGATGAGAGTGAAATAGAAGAACTAAGACAGCACGTAGTAGTCGATAGTGTAGTTAAAAATGGGCATATCATAGAAAATGGCGATAAAAAGTTTATCAAAATGGCTGATAAATTTGTAAATATCGATGAACTTCATATTGATTTGATAGATCAAATAAACCCGTTTCAAAGAGCTTTTGAGATTTTATC
This sequence comes from bacterium, assembly GCA_018822665.1. Classification (GTDB taxonomy): domain Bacteria; phylum Campylobacterota; class Campylobacteria; order Campylobacterales; family Sulfurimonadaceae; genus Sulfurimonas. The sequence goes on along the minus strand of JAHJJX010000019.1, from coordinate 246,319 downwards.
AAAGTCTGTCACAACTCAAACGCTTAAACTTATACAAGAGAGCATTGAAGCTACAAGAATAGAGATGACACCAGATGAAGCAGTGATTCTATACAAAAAAATCCCTGCATTTAAAAGTGAGCACGGAAGAATGCCAGATGTAAATAGCAGAGATTTTACAGAAAAGAGAATGGCAGAAGCACTCATCTATCTTAACAAGCTAAGACGAGAAAAAGCAAATGGATAAACTAATAGAATTTTCACTTGATGAGATTTTAGAGGGTGACCCACTTGGACTTTTAAATGAACCAAAAGTACGAACAAAATCTTTAAACGAAGATGATAGATTGGTGGGAAGTTTTGAAGAGATAAATGCTTTTATACAAAATTATGGTCATGAGCCTCAAAAATCAACAAATATGACTGAACGAACACTTTATTCAAGACTTCAAGGAATAAGGGAAAATCCAGAGAAAATAGCTGCACTAAAGCATTATGATAGATTTAATATCTTGCAAGAAGTGGAGATAAACTCTATTGATGATATTTTGAATGATGATGCTTTTGGATTGCTAGGAGGCGATGATAGTGATGATATTTTTACTTTAAAACACATACCAAAACAAAAAGAGACTACAATGCCAGATTATGTGGCTTCAAGGAAACCTTGTAAAGAGTTTAATAAGTATGAGCATCTTTTTACAAAGGTGCAAGAAGAGTTAAAAATTGGTATTAGAAAAGTTGTTAAATTTCAAAATGAGCAACAAATTAAAAAAGGCTACTACTTTATATTAAAAGGTGTGTTGCTTTATGTAGCAGATGTCGGCGAGCCAATAAAAACGAGTGGTAAAACCAATGCAAGACTTAAACTTATTTTTGAAAATGGCACAGAGTCGGATATGCTGCTTCGTTCACTCTCAGCAGAGCTTTATAAGCATGGTAAAAGAGTGAGTGAATATGATGAAACTAATTTTGAAGGACTATATGAAGTAAATGAAAAAGATGAAAAAAGTGGATATATCTATATTTTAGAGTCAAAAAGTGAAGACGAAAAAATAGCATCCATCAAAAACCTTTATAAAATAGGCTACTCTACAATACCTGTAAAAGAGAGAATCAAAAATGCAGCAACTGAACCAACATATCTTATGGCACAAGTTAGAGTTATAAGTGTATATGAAACTTACAACATGAATACTCAAAAATTTGAGCAGCTTATACATAGGTTTTTTGGTAAAGTTTGTCTAAATATTGATATTTACGGCGATGATGGCAAGCGATATACACCAAGGGAATGGTTTATCGCTCCGCTAAATGTTATCGAGCAGGCGATTGAATTTATCATTACTGGTGAAATTGTAAATTATAGATATGATGAAAAAAATGAAGAATTGGTTTTAATATGATGAATGTTTTGGAAAAGTAACTTATGAATTTATTGGAGTTAGAAAATATTCTAAGTAATAATGTAAATATTAATACAGAAGTTAATAGACAAATGGTTTTAGAAAATTTAGATAATTCGAGTATTGTAAATATTTTAAAAAATATCCTTGATGATGAATTTCAACTTTTAAACATTTCTAAGCGTTCATATAGGCACTCAAATGGTTTTGATAAAATTTTATTGATTGATAAAAGACCTTATTATGCTTTGAGATTACATATATGGAATCCTATAAATTCATGCGATGGACACATACACAATCATGAATGGGATTTGAGTGGAGTTGTTCTTTTTGGTTCTTACAGATGGGAATTGTATGAATATGAAAATAGTGAAAACATAGATGGTTTATATTATTACGAATGTAAATATAATAAAAATTATTCACAACATTTATTAACAAATGAAAAAAAAGTTTTAACTAAAAAAATTTTTGATGTTACTATGGCAGAAAAATCTTTTTATAATTTAAAAAGTTCTATTTGTCATAAAATAACTATGTCAAATGAATATTGTGCTTCATTAATGCTTCATGGAAACTCATTAAATCAAAAAATAGTTGTTATAAGCAATAATAAGTTAATGAATAATCTAAATGAATCATATATTTATTATTCAGTTCAAGAATTGGCAGAATTATTAAAGAATGTTATTATAAAAATGGAGAGAAAATGAAAATAAATGATCTAAAACAAAGTCCATATAAATTTAAAATATTTCTCATGGCTTCCATATCTGGTTTAATTCTTTTATTAATAGTGAACTTTTATATTTTACCAACATATTTTGGAACAGATTCTTCTATATTAAAAACTTTCACTGATGTCTTTAATAATCTAACTGCATTACTAATTTCTAGTGTTATGGGAATTTTATTTTTATATCTATTGACACCAAAAGTCATATCAAAGTCGGAAATAGTAATTATTGAACCTAGGGATTTACGACAAAATTTACAAGAAATTCTTAACTCAACAAATCATTATTCTTATGTTGGACATACAGGAAGATGGACAAGATCTGTAACATTACAAAAATTATATGAAGATGCAAAAAATAATAAAATTACAAAAATAGTAGATTTAACTATTTTAAACCCAAATGAAATGTCAGTTTTGAAATATTTCAATGGTATTGGTCATGGAATAAGAGAGAAAGGGAACAAAATAACATCTGCAAAAGATTTGAAAAAAGAATTAATATCTACAGTTTTAATTTGTTATCTTTATTCCCAAAAACCATTTATGAAAATTAATTTATATTTATCTTCAAAAGTGTCTCTTTTTAGATTTGATTTAAGCGAAAAAGCTATTATTATAACAAAACCAAATCCATTGGATCCTGCTTTAAAAGTTTATAGTGGTACATTTTTTTATGACTCATACAATGAAGAAATTAAGTTAAATCAAGAACAATCAATTAAAATAAACTTTGATTATGAAATTACTGATACTACAATTACTATAGAAATTTTTAAAAAATTAATGCAACGTTTGGAAATTAGTTTAGAAGAACTAAATGATAATGATATTTTAGATATCATTAAATCAGTAGAAAAACCACAAAAACCTTTTTAAAATTATATAATGCAGGATACTTATTCAGCCCTCAAGAACTAGCAGAGTCGCTCCCGTCTTAGGGCTTGATATTCAAGACAAATTTTACCAAAATTTAGCTCAAATTTCAACCAATTTGCACTCCAAAATCCTCTGGCTTGATATGAAAGTATAATGCTATTTTTTGATACATCAGCTCATTTACTTCACTTAAAATCCCTTCACTTTGTTCATCTATGATGCTGTCTTTAATGTCATAAGCAAATAGCAGTTTGTTATCTTCATCTAGTTTTACAGCTGTTAAATATTCTTTGATTATAAGCATTTTTGTTTTCCTTTTTTTAAAGATATTTTACAAAAATACAGCTTTTTGTCAAGATTTATCCACCTAAATAATGCTCCGTAATACTTGCACGATTATGCTTCATCTCATAGCTAACTTCTTGAAGTGACTGGGCATAAGAGTATCCAGCTTTGGCATATTCAAGCATTCTTTTTTTTGCAAAATTCCACCTCAAACCATGACTTGCTTCTGATGTTTCATTAGATAAAAGTGCTGATTGTTTAATATCTTCATAATAAGCTTGGCGGTTGATTTTAAATTTTGGATGTTTAGATAGATAATTTTCTAATTTGTTATAAGTATCAAGTGATACTAAGACCTCTCCCTCTTTACCACCTTTTTCTTTTGTAAAGATAATACCTTTTTGTGTATTTGTAATAGTATCTAGTTTAGTGCCAAATAATTGTTCAGGTTTTATAAGTGCCACACCCTCAATTCTAGCTCCACCTTCATATTGAATCTTTGCTGCTATTTTATGAAGTGGATTTTGAAGATTTTCGATTAAAAGTTCTGGATTATTATATGCACGATTGTGATAGTTATTTGCAACATATTTTAAATCTTTTGCTTCATCTAAAAGAGTTTGACGGATTGAAAAATCATAGTCTCTAGTTTCATTATGAATATTTTTTGCAAAGAGTTTTAAAGCTATCTCAAGTTTACCTAAACTAGCAGATATTTTCTCTAAATATTGTTTACTGGGATAGTATTCTATTTTATAATCCATATAAGCTTGGATATGTTGTGCTTCTATTTTCTCAAAATCTTTTATGCCCCAATGCTCTTTTAAATAGTTAAAAAAGTTGTTCCAAATTGAGCGATAACTCTCCATTGTTTTATAACTTGCAACCTTTTGATAGTGTTCATGGTTTGGATTGATTCTATCTTCCTTTTTAGCTCCAGATTCAAAGATTTGTTTGGTTAATTGTGAGCTTTGATAGTAAACACTTCCTCTCAAGAAATTATCCTTTTGTATTTTAGTTTTCGATAGTTTCAGCCTCTATCATAGGCAAAAAATTGTTTAGTCAATCTGCATTTATTTTTCGATTTTTGCATCTAAATCGCTAACATTTCGTACAATACCAGTTAGAGGTAAAAACTTATAGTATATTTTAAACTTGTACTAGCAGGTCAAAGCTTGCCACTCTTCTTTGATTATTGGTAGTGCAAAATATTTCTAAATCAAAGGAAATCAAAATCTTTTGACGCTCTTTTGTTTGAGATGGTACAGAACACTCGTAAGCGATTCTTGAGCTCCACCTATAAGGTAATTTGTCTTTTAAATAAAAAAACTAAAGTGATTTTAACATGAAAAGTTGTTTGATATTTTCATACCCAAAAAAGAGGTAGTGACAGATATTTTTTTCAGTTTCCTTTTTTGGAATAATGAAACACAAAAGTGCTTTTGTGGTGGGGTTTTGTGATGGTTTTGAAAATGTGGTTAAAAAACAGAAAAATAAACAGATTCTAAACAGGTAAATAAACACCTGTTTAGATTGATTGAAGAAGTTTTTGTGGTAATTCTTTTCTTATTTCAAGTGCTTTTGGAACTTCACTATCATTATAGGGAAAAGTTTTAACTATAGAAAACGCATCATAGAAAGCTTTTTGAATAAAATAGACTTGCTTGTCTTTATCTTTAATCATTTGAACAATATTTCTTATGTCCTCAGCTTCTTGATAGTCTTTTAACATTCTATCAATAACATTTTGTGGTACATTTTTTGATAAATAATGCACCGATTGCTTTAATGCTACTATGAATATTGATAGTAAAAGAATTTGTGCATCTTTTTTATTAAACTTTGTTATATCATCCATACAGTAAGATATCATGTGTTTAATAATATCTTTAGTGCTATAAACTTGATAAGATTTTGAGGTTCGCACTTTATTATGTCTATCTCTTACATTCATAGTGATAACTTTTGAGTATGGATCGATAATCATAAATTGATTATCATTTATTAGCATCAAAAATTCATAAAATTTAGTGTGAAAAGGTTCATTTATCCAAAGATTATCCTGAACTACCAGTCTATATATTGCTCTAAACTCATGTAAGCCCTCAAAACTAGGGTTATAAAGTGCATATCGGACTTTATGAGTGTTAAGTTCATAGAATTTTTCAGGTTCAGGCTCAACTTCTTCTGTAATCTCTTCATTCATTGCATTTTGAAGAGCAATCTGCAAATCATTTTGTTTTTGCAGACGCTCTTTTTCTTTTGCAACTTCTTCTAGATTATGCTTATAAATTTTATACAAGTAATAAAATAAAAAGATAGTACCAACTACCATTAGAGTATTGCTAAGGAACCCCATTTGAGTTACCTTATCAATAATTGATTATCATGAAGTGTTTTTGTAAGAAGTTGCGGTGTAAACCTAAACTCTTTTTCAAGGACAGCGGCAACGGAATAGCCTAAAAAAGCCAAATTAAAAATTTTATACATCGCTTTTGCTTCGGATCTTGAGATAAAAATATTTTCATCACCGTTGTGTTTGAGTTTTAGATTTTTTGTGCTTTGATACTCAGTTATATCAAGATATTTGTTTTGGTTATTGCCAAAATCAAAAAGATTTAACTCTTCCATAAAATGAACTGTATCACTAAAAGTTGATGTTAGTATCTGATTACCCACCAAAACTAATTCATTTCTGATAAATTTTTTTTTCACAGTATGATCTTCTTCAAAAATATGAAGCAGATGTATCTCTTTATCAAGATTGAGTGACACAGGTATGATTTTAAGTTCAACTCCAAAATCATCTCTAAGTGTAAATATTTGATCGTGTGCCATTTTTTAGTTCTCCTTTATTTGTGTGTGGTTTTCTAGCTCATTCCATAGTTCATAAATCGTGGAATAAGAAACTTCTAGCTTATGATATTTGGCAAAGTAAGTAGCTATATCTCTAAAGCTCATATTTTGTTCTAACTTTAGTGTTCTTACTATTGCCCAATATCCAAGCACCTTTTGCCGTTTTATTTTGGCTTTGTTGTTTTTACCTCGAAGTTTTATTGCATTTAGATTTACATCATCAAGCTCATTTGCAACAAAATCTATGGCTAATACAAGTGATGATAGTGTCAAAATGGCATTATCAACATCGTCATAAGAACTCTTTAGCTTGTGAAACAGTTGTTTTTGCGAGGCTAGAATTTTTAATTTTGTTGTGATATCTACTTTTGCAAAGAGTCTTAATCTTTGGTTTTGGGATTCTAGATTTAGTTTTGTGATACTCTCACAAAATGTTGAGTCTATTTTTTGCATAAATTTTTCTCCTTTTAAATAAAACTTCTAAAGACATTCATATTTTTTTGAATTTCTAAAAATATGAATGTAGATGTAGATTTTTAAAAGGAGCAACAAATGGCAGCAAAAAGTAGAATGGAAAAATATAGAAGAGAAATTAGGGAATTGATTGATTGTGGAGCTTCAATAACTTCAACATGGAAAATTATTAACTCTAAAATAAATTCCGATACAAAAATTAGCTATACAGCTTTTTATCATTTCGTAAAGAAAAATATTAACTAAGAGTTATTTTTCAAATGGAGGAAATAGAGTTTTAATATCAATTTTACGATGTGCTAACACTATCATTGGAGTCATTTTTGATTCCAATTTTTTAATGGTTTCCTCAGGGTGAGTAATCAACAGTTTACACTCTTTTTCGGAAAAGTTCAATTCAATATTTGCTTCAAATTCTTGTTTGATTTTATTCGTGAATGCTGGATTGTTTTTAATCGTAAAAACTTTATATCTACTTACAAGATCAACGATATACTTTTTATAAGATTCAATATTCTCTAATTCAACCTTATTTTCAGCAATATATCTGAAAATATAGTATAAAAATAAAAATGGTCTTACTGGAATATGTCCTTCGAGTTTCAAAGCTTTGAGTAATTTTTCAACTGTTGAGCTTTCCTCTTTATTGTGAATAAATTTATCAAGTACTTTGTTAATCAGAATACTGTTTAATTCAAGATTTAATTCATCTTGTGATAAAAGTAAATTTAAATCTTTTAATACTTCATGATTTTCTTGAGTTAAATTATTGTCTTCAAAAGTTAGAAATTTTGGTTCTAAGCCTAAAAAAAGATAACTTGGATTTGCAGCAAAAACATCAATATATTTTTGAATTACCGCACTTGTTGGATTCATTTTATCTGTTTCATATCGAGCAATCGTAACTTGTGTTAATTCCAGTTTCTCAGCAAATTCTTTTTGTGATAAGCCAGTTTGCTCTCTAAATTCTTTTAAATACATATTCTTTCCTAAATAAACAATATTCAATCAATTTCTAATAATATCTTAAAGTATATAAGTGATAGCTTAAGGTATATTTAAATTTATAGATGATAAAGTTTCAAATACTAATAATATCGTAAACGATATAGAGAGGAGCAAAAATGCATTCAAAACAGATAGCCGTCGAATATCTTGCACCAAAGATTAGCAATCCTGCAATGATATTCAAAGATATAAATATTTTTAAATCGATTCTACCTTGGGCAAAAGATAGTGCTAAAGAGTTGTTTGAGACGCAAACATCAAAAATGTTTTTAACTTCATATGTTGATGATGTAGCACCTATTGTAGATGAATATCTTACAAATAGAGCCACTAAAATGTATGAAAAAGCAATCAAATCTCAAAATAAACTTTTTAGCAATCTTTGTTCAAGTCAAAAAACAGTTGCTTGGATAATTGATAGATGGATAAATACTTTTATCAATCTGACTTCAAATCCAGCCTATAAAGAGTACATTGATATCTCAAAAATCAAAATCGCTTTTAACGATGAGATAAGTACCACATATAGCAATATAGAAGATATTTTGGAGTTTGAAAAACTACAAACACTTCCAAAAGAACACATCATAAAAGCTTTGAAATTTATCTGGGATGATGGATATTTTGATAGTTCACTTGATAAAGAGGATATCGAAGAGCTTTGTAAAAAGTTTGATTTGAGTATCAAAGATGTTTTTGGAACTGATGATTTAGTGAAACTAAATCTGAAAAAAGAACAAACTGAAAGCGGCCACTCTCAGCTTGTTTTTGTATTTTGATAACCGTAGCAGGAGACCAAAATGGATGACATACTAACAAAAATAGAAGAAAAAATCAAAAAACAACAAAGGATTCCAGAGCTTATCGAAAAAATTGATTCAATTCTTTTAAACAAATACCACTATCTCAGTGATAGCGATAAAGTAGCTTTGGAAAATGAAAGGCTAAGACTAGAAAACAGTCTTACGCAAGTGAATTTAACACTAGAAGAGAAGCATAAAAACTTTTTTTATACCTACAATGACATTCAATCCGCACCAAGAACAAAATGGCTAATACAAAACCTCATACCACAAGGAAGCATTGGAGTGCTTATAGGACCAAGCGGAAGCGGTAAAACAACTTTGGTTTTACATCTATGTTCAATCATTTTAGATAGCTATAAACATGCTTATATCATTTATATCGATGGAGATATGAGTGTAAGTAAAATTAAAGAGCTTGGCATCGATAAGATGATGCACTGGTACGACAATAGATTTATGTATGCAGGAAAAAATGCAGATTATTTTTCAGAGGCATCACAAAATCTACTGCGAGATACAGTGATAGAGCAAAAGAATCATCCTGAGAGAACTTATTTTGTAATAGAGGATTCACTTACTTTAACTGCCAAAAAAAGGCGAGGTTTTATCGATACAGACCATCTGTACAAATATGAAAAAATGCTTCGTGATGTAGGTGGTGGATCACTTTTGATACATCACACAAACAAAGCTGGAGTGTTTGCAGATAGCCAACAGATTGAAAATTATGCGGATTACACCTATATGATTGAGCGAAATGAATTTAACTCTTGTATCTTGCTTCATCCACAAAAAGCGAGTCGTTATGACATCACGGGAAGAGCATATCTCACAAATAACAGAAAAATTGACAAAGAAGTGGATTATGACACTTTTAACATAAGTCAAAGAGAATCAAAATTTGTGATGTATGTAGTAGATGCACTGGAAGATGGCGAGATGAACCAAAGTGAGGTTTTATCCTATCTTGAAAAAGTGAAGTTTTTTAGTGAGTATAAAGTAGGGCAGAAAAAAGCTATCAAATGGCTCCAAGTGTGGGGAGATAAAGGCAAATGGATATATGAGCAAAGACCAAGTGAAAAAAATGCGATTTTCTATCGACTTGAGAGCGAAGCTGAAAAACTTGCGAAACTGCCAAAGTACGAACCAAGACCAATCGAAGAGCTAAAGCTTTTTTAAATTATGAATATATACAAAGAATTGGAGGAAAAATATGTCGGAAATTTCAGAAAATGTTTTAAAACTTATTTTACAAAAGCTTGAATCTCAAGAAGAATTATTAGTCTTGCTAATTCCTGATTTCAAAACAAAAAAAGGTGTTGCAAACTTTTTTGGAGTGTGTGAAAAAACACTTGATAACTGGAAAGAAAGTGGTAAATTTCAAGAGGGCATAGAGTACTTTATCAATGAAAAAGGCAGGGTGGAATATATACCTCAAGGTCTCTATGAACATAAAAAGAACAGACAGAATAAACAAAACACCAATAAAGAGCCAAAGAGCGAGAAACAAAAGATATATCATCCATCAGTTATAAATATTGTGAAAGGATTGAAAGTTGGCTAAATCAAACAAAATAGAAAAGGTAAATTACCTAGATTTTACATTTACGATTTTTGAAAAGTACAATAAATGGCAGATCTCATTTTATCCAGTGAAAGGGGAGCCTCCGAAGAAAAAAACTACAGGATTAGAGGCTACAGCTTCAAACCTGATTATAGTTAAAAGGGAGATCATTCCATCTATTGTAGAGTATTTGACAGGAAAAGTTGAGATTTCTGTACAAAAAGAAGACTTGTGTGTACAGGAGTGGGCAGAGGAGTTCTTTATAGTACATAAAGATAAAGTTCGCCCTCATGTATATGAACGAAATTTAGGGCACTATAACAATCATGTAAAGCCATACTTTGGAGATAAGTTATTACATCTAGTGAAGCCCATAGATATTGAAAAATGGCAAAATAAACTGCTTAAGGAGTTTAAACATTTAACGGTACAAAAGTATCGCTCAATTTTTCTTAGCATATTTGATTATGCAGTTAAAAATGAGGTAGTTGAGTCAAATCCTATACGAAAGGTTGAATCACCTAAGACGATTGAAAAAGTCACGATGCACGATGATGAAGAAGACGATATTTTTCCATTTTCAGAAGCTGAGATAAAAACGCTGTTAGAAAAGACAGATGGCTATCTAAAAAACTTTATCATGCTAATGTATGCAAGTGGTATGCGACCAGGGGAAATAATAGCTTTGAAGTGGTGTGATATTGATTTTGATAAAAAACAGATCAGCATATACAAAACCATTGTAAACAAAAAAATTGGACCCGTTAAAACACTTTCTAGTAAACGAAAGATCGATATGCTTCCACTGGCTGAGTTGGCTTTAAAAGAGCAGTACGAAATAACAAGCAATTACGAGTTCATTTTTATAAGCTCTCAAAAAAAGCCATTTTACTCTCATGACATCATCAATTTAAGGCTAAAAAAGGTTTTAAAAGCAAATAAGATGCAAGTTAGAAAACTGTATAATCTTAGACATACATTTGCTTCACAGCTTATAGCAGCTGGTGAAGATATAACTTGGGTAAGCAAGACATTGGGGCATAAAGATACTCAAACAACTTTGATGTATTACACTAAGTTTATTAAAAAAGGCGAAGACGAAAGACTTGAAAAAATATCCAAAATTGGAGCGAATTTTGGAGCGAATATTTTTGATAGTGGCTCAAAAGCCGATAAATAGGGGAATATAGAGTGAAATTGAGAGTTTATTACGAAGACACAGATACCGGTGGGGTGGTGTATCATTCCAATTATTTAAATTTTTGCGAAAGAGCTAGAAGTGATGCTTTTTTTCAAAAAGGGATGACTCCTGTTTTAGAAAACGGTCACTTTGTAGCCAGAAAAATTACAGCAGATTATCTCTCAAGTGCCAAACTTGGTGATTTACTTGATGTTAAAAGTGAACTCGTTGAGATGAGGGCTGCTTCATTTACACTGCTTCAAACAATTTATAAAGAAAATAAAAAACTTTTTATTATGCAGATAACTTTGGCATATATTACATCTGAGGGGAAACCTCAAAAGATAAATGATGAGATAAAAGAACTTATTTTATCTCTATTCAATGGTTGAAGAATGTTTTATAAATCTAGATTTTGATGGTTTAAGCAGCTCTATCGGATAAACCATTTGATTGTCTTTGACTTCTACCTCGTACTCTCTGTTTTCATTAGTAAGCAAACTAAAAAAGTAATCAATTCCTACCGTTGTAGTGTAGTTAATCCAATCATAAACTATATCATTATTAAGAAGTGAGTTTATTTCTATAATTACATTGTTGGTATGCGTTATAGAATTAGCGATAATCATATCTTTTCTATCTACATATTGGGTCATAGATAATAAAAGAGGGTCATAATTAATCTGCGTTGATAAAACATTTGTTGCGTTCGTATCAAAAAGAGTCAATTGAGACATTATCATGCCGCTTTTAACAATGGGGGTATTTAAAAAGAATGAGCCTTTCTTTATTTTTTCATTGTCTTTTAATTGATCTTCAAGATTTGTTGTTCTTTTAGGAATTGAAAATTTTATAACTTTTCTGTCTTGGTCCAAAACTTTTTTAGTTTTTTTCACTTTTGAACCGAAAAAACCAAAAGAAGAGGTTGAATTTTCATCTGTAATTTCTTTATATTTAAAAGCATTTTCTTCATAAATAGCCAGTTTTTGTCCTGTGTGCGATTGGTCGTAAAAGATTACCAAAGGAGAAACGGCTTCTTTGAGGAGTAAATCACTTTGCGCCTGATAATCTATACCTCCATAGTATAAATAAGATGATGCGGAACTTGTGTCTTGTTTGTGTATGGTTGGAAAATAAATATGCATCTCTGGATTAATCTGGGATACGGCATCGGCGCCTTTTTGTGTCAGAGGTGCTATTACATAATAAAATCCGTCGCTTCTCATCTGTGCCAGCGTTTTTTGAATATCTTCAATTTCTTCACTGTCTATCTGGTAGCTTTTAAGCTCAAAAGCCCTATTTTTAGTTATAAGATAAGCAAAGGAAGAGTTAGTAGTTGAGGAGGCATATTTTCCTATTATTTTGTACGGCAAAAGGAGGGCTATGCGAAGTTTATCGGTAATAATGCTTGAACCAAGATTGAAAATAGAGATACTCATCATCCTGATTTCATCTTGTTCTTTATTTTCCAGCTTGGAATCCGCATGTGCCAAGAATGAGAAAATCATCTCATTATCAAGGTATCTCTGCATACAGGCTTCATTACACGGATAGGGATCGAGATTTTGAATGTATGTTTTTGGAATAGGAATATTTGAAATCAAAAAACTTTGTGCAAACAGTGCAAGGGGTAAAAGTAAAAAGGTTAAAATCAATTTTTTCATAAACAACTCTTTATAGTTTTTAAATCATTTAGTGCAATTTTTTTCAGCGCAGGATTTCTGAGTAAAAATTGAGGATGGTAGATTGGTACCAGTTTGTATTTTTTGAAGTCTATTACATGTCCTCTTACATTTTCAAAGTTGTCTTCTTCGGACGTGACACTTGCGTAAGCATCTTTACCTAAGGTAACAATCACCTTGGGTTGAACAAACTCAATCTGTGAAAAGAGATAGGATTTGCATGAATCCCATTCCGAAGATGAAGGCAGGTTTGAGTTGAGAGGCTTGCATTTTATGGCATGTGTAAAGTAAACATCTTTTGTCTGCAACTCTAAAACATTTTCTATCATATTTATTAAAATCTCACCCGTTCTACCGCAATAATAAGAGTTTTGGTCATCTTCATTGACGGAAACAACAAAATCGATTATCATCAAATCTGCACTCGTATTTCCAAAACCGCTCATGCTCTGTCGTCTTGATTTACTTAAATCACATAAATGGCATGTGGAAATATTTTGCGCCAGCTGCCCCAGACTCGTAGGTTTTTCATGGACATCTTTTTCATTAATTAAAAATGGATTCGTATATTCAAACCCAAGCGCTTTGAGACGGTAGAGATTTTGAAGCAGAACAAGATTTTGAAAAGACTTCAACCCAGTCATCCCCTGTGTAAAATTAATACGTGAGTATATTTAAAGAGTGGTTAAAATATACTTTATAGAATTTTTTTGATAAAATGTATCGCATCTATTCTATGTTAAGGGATGATAATGGGTTTGGTAATAAGCAGTTTTGTGTTGACATCATCGGGTGATATCTCAGACACTCTACAAAAAGTTTCAGGTATCGGTAAAGACAGTATTCTCATTCATATAGTTTCTTACATCCACAATACGGTACTAGTCCAAAATCTAAAATCAGAATTACAAAAACTGTTTCCACATGCCAAGATAGTTTTACTCAAGCATCCAGATAAGTTTAAAACAATTTTAGTCGCATTTACACTCGATGAAAACGTAAGTGGCGCAAATATAAGTGATGAGATTTTAAAAGAGTTGCATTTTGAAAATATTGGAAAAGATCAAAGCATAGAGAGTTATAGAAATAAGCTCTTAAACAGATATTTTACAGACCATCTTACAAATTTACCAAATTTATATCAACTGAGAAAAGATTTGGGTGATAACGATGAAGCAGGCTTAATCTTATTTAATATCGATAATTTTAAAACAATTAATAATTTTTATGGTTTTATTGTCGGTGATTACGTGATAGAAGAGGTCGGAAAAGCTTTGGTGCGTGTTATAGAAAACCATCAGGTTTATAGAATGTCCTCCGATGAGTTTGCGATAATTTTAGAAAAAAATATGGGTTTTTATGATTTAAAGGAGTATATCAGTACTCTCTATCAAAAGATTAAAAATATTGTTATTGAATATCAAAATAATAAAATATTTGTAGATTTGACATTGGCTTCATGTGCAAATAGAAATAATCAAGATATGTTTTCAAAAGTTTCGATGGCGCTGAAATATGCAAAAGAGAATGGTGTTGCATTTTGGATTTATGAAGACAGAATGCATTTTGAAAATGAATATGAAAAAAATTTACTAATATCTTCAATCGTAAGAAATGCGGTTGAAAGTTCCAGAATAGTTCCATATTTCCAAGCCATTATGGATAATAAAAATTCTAAAATTGTGAAATACGAGTGTCTCGCTAGGCTCATAGATGAAAATGAAAAAGTCTTGTCTCCGGTCTTATTTATTCCTATTGCAAAAAAAATCAAAGTTTATAATAGAGTGACAAAAAATATTTTAGATAAATCTTTTGCTGCTTTTGAAGACAATGAATTTGAATTCAGTATCAACTTGTCTATTGAAGATATCATGAGTGGAGAAATTTTTAAATATATCATAACAAAATTGAAAAATTCTAAAGCATCCACAAGGGTTACCTTTGAACTTTTGGAATCAGAAGCAATTCAAGATTTTAAAAAGGTTGAGCGATTTATCGGTGAGGTGAAGAGGTATGGAGCGAAAATTGCCATAGATGATTTTGGAAGCGGATATTCCAATTTTTCATATTTAACGAAGATGGGTGTGGACTATATTAAAATTGACGGTTCTTTAATAAAAGATATTGACGTGGACAAGAATGCGCTTTTAGTGGTTGAAACAATTGTGCAGTTTGCTAAAAAACTAGGGATTAAGACTATTGCAGAATATGTGTGTTCAAGTACGGTTATGAATACAATAAAAAGTCTGGGAATAGACTATTCTCAAGGATTTTACATTGACGAACCCTCTGTAAATCTGAATGTATTGGACGTAGGCGTTTAAATTTTCATGTGGGGAGAATATGGAGTGAAATAGGAATAAGCTTAAGCACTTATTCCTAAAAAAAAGATAGATATTATTCAGCGACTTCCACAACTTTTTCAGTTGATTCCCACACACCGTGTTTTGTGCAGTATGCTTGAGCAGTTAACTTAAGTTTTTTACCTGTTGCAACTATGTTAAATGTTACTGTTGCGTGAGATTTTATGTTGCCAAGAGCACCCGGAGTAAAATCGGCACGGGCAAGAAGTGTCTCACCGTTAAAAAGTGACATATTTGCAATGTAATGGTCAAAATCATCCGGATGCGTGTATTCGTTACCCATTTTTACCGTAACTGAGAACATTTCTCCTACTTTAGCAGTGTCTTGGCAATGAATAAACGGAGAGTGACGGTCAATATAATCTTTTTTGCTTTCTCTTTCTACTGTATCTATATCTACATAACGATTGATTGTTGGCATGTGGAATCCTTTGGTTTTAAATTTTTATGCTGATATTGTAGCTAGTAAAACTTTTAGATAAACCTAAAGAAGAGTATATTTGTCTTCATTAAGAAATATTTAAATTACAGCACATTTTAACAAAAGTGTGGATAAAATCGCGGTAATTTTAATAAAATAAAGAGTAGCAAATATGTTAAAACCATTATTAATAGAGATAGGTGTAGAAGAGCTTCCGGCTGTACCGCTTTTAAAAGAGTTGAAAAATATTGAGAAAAAATATGCTGATATTTTAGAGAAAAATTTACTTCTGGGTGAGTTTGAGTTTTATTATACACCTCGCCGTTTGGTCATTTACCATAGTGAATTTAAAGAGCAGCAAGATGATTCAACGGAAGAATTTTTTGGAGCACCTTTGGCAGTTGCGTATAAAGATGGCAAACCAACTCCTGCTGCACTGGGTTTTGCAAAAAAATGCGGTGTAGATATAAAGGAAATCGGTTCTTGTGAAAAGGGAGGCAAGGAGGTTCTTTATTATAAAAAAGAGTTAAAAGGGAAACTTTCGGTTGAACTTTTGCCTGAAATCATCGGCATGTGGATGAAGTCGCTTGATTTTGGAAAATCTATGCGATGGGGAAGTTTGGAAGAGAGTTTCATTCGACCGATTCGCTGGATAAATGTTCTTTTAGGCGACAAACTTGTGAGCATGGAACTTTTTGGCAAGAAATCTTCAAAACAGACTTTTGTTCATCGCATCAGTAATTTTGATGCTCTGAATATAGGTAGCATAAAAGAGTATTTTGATATTTTGAAAAATGGCGGCGTTACTTTATTCCCTGAACAAAGAAGAGAAGACATTTTAAATAATTTTGCCGCTTTAGAAAAAAACAATGGAATCACAATCGAAATTGATGAAGATTTACTTGATGAAGTTGTGGCCATTACCGAGCATCCTACCGCACTTCTTGGTTCTTTTGATGCGGAGTTTTTAAGACTTCCTCCTGAAGTTATCATCACTTCCATGAAAGAACATCAAAGATACTTTCCGGTGTTTAAAGGGGGCAAACTTCTTAATAAATTCGTAGTCGTCTCCAATGCGCTCACGGATGATTTTTCGAAAGTGATTGAGGGAAATGAAAGAGTTCTTCGTCCGCGCTTGTCGGATGGTCTTTTTTTCTATGATAATGATTTGAAAAATGGGCTCAGCACCGATGGACTTGAAAAAGTTGTTTTTATGAAAGGTCTTGGAACAGTAGCCGATAAGATAGAACGTGAGAAAAAAATTGCAAATACCCTTTTTGATATGTATGTGTCAAAAGATGCAAGCAAAGATGCTTTAAACCGTGCCATCAGCCTTGCAAAAGCCGACTTGATGAGTGAGATGGTTTATGAGTTCACAGAGCTTCAAGGTCTTATGGGCGCTTATTATGCAAAAGCACTGGGTGAGAGTGATGAAGTTGCAATTGCCATAAAAGAGCAGTATCTTCCTGATGGGGAAGAAAGTGCGCTTCCTTCAAGCACTCTCAGCGCCATAGTTGCCATGAGTATAAAACTTGACACTCTTTTGGGATTATTTAGCGTCAACCAAATTCCCACAGGCTCTCGAGACCCGTTTGCTCTTCGTCGTGCGGTAAATGGACTTATCCGAATTACCAAAGAGCACCGCTTGGAGTTTGACATCGTGAAGACATTAGTTTTGCTGAGTAAAGAATATGCAGAATTTGATATGTTAAAACTTGAGAGTTTTTTCTTGGAGCGCGTAAAACAGTATTTCAAAGTCAATCCGTCTATTGTTGAGGCTGTTCTGGCTTCGGGAGAGAGAGAACTTCTTGCAATGGGCAAAAAGATTGAAGCTCTTAATACCATGGCCGGAAGTGAAGGATTCAGTGAGGCTTTTTCAACATTTAAAAGAGTTTCAAATATTACTAAAGATATTGATTTATCCAAAGAGATGCATATTGAAAGTAAACTTTTTGAAGAAAAAGCGGAAGAGAATCTTTATGCAAGATACACGGAAGTTGTGGCATGTGGATATGAATCGTATGAAGAGGAACTTGATGCGCTTTTAGGTTTAAAACCGGAATTAGATAAGTTCTTTGAGGACGTTATGGTTAATGCCGAAAATGAAGCCGTAAGAAATAACAGAAAATCTCTCGTAGCTTCAATCTATAAAAGTATCTTAAAAATAGCAGATATTAAAGAAGTGAGTATTTAACTCTCTTTCTTTATCATCGTGAGATATAAATCTTCCACTTTTGTTCTTGCCCAGGGAGTCTTTCTGAGAAACTTGAGGCAAGAATTTATAGAAGGGTCAAATAAAAAACATCGTATTTCTATCTTTTTTCCCAATTCTTCAAAACCATAATGATTGACTAAACTCTCTAAAATATCTTGTAATTTTAGACCATGAAGCGGATTGTTTTTGTGTTCTTCGTTCATTTGTTTTGCTTCTTTCTTTTTTTCGTTATTTTAACCAAATACTAATAATTCTACTATGATTCGTTTAAGTAAGCTATTAGCAAAATTCTAGTCAAATACATCTTATGAAAAAACTTTACATAATCAGACATGCAAAATCGGACTGGGAAGACTTGAGTTTAAGTGATTTTGAGAGACCCTTAAATAAAAGGGGTAAAAAAAATGCACCTTTTATGTCCAAAATACTAAAGCAAAAGGGTGTGCTGCCCGATGCAATTCTTTCAAGTCCTGCTCTTAGAGCAAAAACAACAGCACAGTTATTTGCAAAAGGTATAGATTTTAAAAAAAATATAATTTACAAAGAAAATATGTATGAAGCTGATACAGGTCAGTTGCGTGAAATTTTGATGATGCTGAGCGATGCCGATAACAAAGTGTTTTTGTTTGGCCACAATCCAGGATTTAATATGCTGGTTGAGAGTTTTGTAAATTTTCATGAGAATATTCCGACATGTGGAATTGTTGAGATTGCGTTTGAATGTAAAAAATGGAGTCAAATCAACGCTTCGAATGCAAAACTTATATCTTTTGATTATCCTAAAAAATATTAATAAAGCAGGGTTTAATATGACAAAACTAAAAAAATCAGCCAATGGATTTACCTATTTATCGGTGAAGAATGAAAAAGCAAATGCCAAAATTTCTTTGCAGGGTGCACATCTTTTTCATTTTTCCCATGATGAAAAACAGCCTTTTGTGTGGTTGAGTAAAAGCAGTTTATTTGAACAAAACAAAGCAATTCGCGGAGGAGTTCCCGTTTGTTGGCCATGGTTCGGCAAACATCAAACACAGAGCAATCTGCCTCAGCATGGATTTGCAAGAACATCTTTATGGAGTCTTGAAAAAATTGATGAGCCAGACAAAGGTACAACGATTGTCACCCTTACTTTAAATGATTCGCCCCAGAGCATGTTGCTTTGGCCCTACGCATTTTCACTTAGCCTTACGATAACAATCGGAGATAAACTTGTCCTGAGTCTGAGAACATTCAACAAAGATAAAAAAGCATTTGAAATTACGGAGGCTTTACATACGTATTTGTGGGTTGAAGATATTGGAAATGTAGAAGTCAGCGGACTTGAAAATGTAAAGTATGTGGATTCATTGGATGATTCAAAGATTAAATCCTCTTTTGTGCCTCTAAGTATTCATAAAGAAGTGGACAGAGTGTATTTTGATACAAAAGATTGTTGTGTAATCCATGACAAAAAGAGAAAACTCATTGTTGAAAAGTTTGGCAGTAATTCAACCGTAGTTTGGAATCCGTGGAGTGAAAAAGCCAAAGCAATGCAAGATTTTGATAACGAGGGCTACAAAACTATGCTCTGCATTGAAACGGCAAATGCTCTCAAAAATAGCATAATCATTGAGCCGGGAGAATCTCACACAATCACACAAACTATTTATTCTTTATAGATTCTTTTGAATTAAATTCTGATACAATTAATAAATTGGAGAGATTCATATATCTGTTTGATTTAGATGTAGCTAGCCAATTTTATTAAAAATGAGGAGTTATTATGTTATCAAAACTTATTATTGTCGCCGACTTGCAGCGATTTAAACTATATACAAGCAAGCAAGACCCCTTAGGCAGAGAAGCTCTAAATCTTCTTGAGAGCGTTGAGAGTCTTGAAGTTCACCAAAAAATGAGTGAAAAAGTTTCCGACAGAAAGGGGAATTTTCAAAGTGCCGGCGGAAGTGGTTCCGGTGAAGACCATAACCTTGTTCTTGAGGATGAACGCAGACGAATCAAAGAAATTGCAAAGCAAATTTCTGAAGCACTGCAAAATCATAATCACAAATCTTGGTATTTTGCTGCGCCTAAAGCAATCAACAACAAAATAGTTGAACAGCTTGATGCCGTTGCCAAAGAAAGTATGAAAATCAATCTTCATTCTGATTTGACAAAAATTCCTGATAATAAACTGCTAGAACACTTCAATAAATAAAAGCAAGTAAACTTTTTAGAGAAGCGGAGTAAATCTGCTTCTCTTTTTGCTATTATTCCCCACAATAAAAATCGGAGCCCCCTTGTATGATATAGCTGTTATCGGTGCCGGAATTAACGGATGTAGTGTTGCGCATGAATTTACATCTGCAAAAAAGAATGTTGTCATTTTTGATATGGATGGAGTTGCAAGCGGAGGAAGTGGAGCGGCGGGTGCTTTTATATCTCCCAAGTTTTCAAAGTCCGGTGCTTTAAAAGAGCTGATTCACGATGCCTTTGTTTATAGTATGGAATTCTATGAAGAAAAATTTTCACATTTGCTGCAAAAGGTGCCGCTTTTGCATATTGCACAAGATATGAAAGACTCTGAAACATTAAGTTATTATAAACAAAATACTGTTTTGGAGCTTAATATTCCGCCTGAAGAACTTTTGGAACAATTAACTCCACATGCCAGAAGTCAGGAAAATGTTTACATAGATGCAGGAGTAATCAATGCCGAGGCAATGTGTAACGGTCTGTGTAAAGATGCCAAGTTTATAAAAGAAAAGATTAACAGCTTAGTGTATGATGAGGGAGTGTGGATTCTTAATGAAATATACTCTGCAAAAGAGGTTGTGCTTGCAACGGGAGCATATAAAGCTCTCATCAAAGAGCCTTACATAAATATTCGAGGGGTTTGGGGGCATCGCATCGATATTAAAACTGCTACGCAAAATAAGTATTCTATTCACCAGTATCTCTCTATTTCACCCTCTAAAAACGGTATTTTAGCGCTTGGTGCTACACACAATGTTCATTACCATCCGCAAAAAAATAAAGAGCCTTATGATGTAAATGAGGGGAGAGCCGAACTTTTGGAAAAAGCTTCAAGAACTATGGAGCTTAAAGATATTGAAGTGATAAAAGATTATACAGGACTCAGATCCGGTTCATTTGATTATTTGCCGCTTGTCGGCGGATTAGTGCTTAGTCATGAAACAATGGAGTGTTGTGAGAAAAAAGTGAGGGTGAAAAAGCCGGATTTTAGCGAGTTCGCGTACTATCCAAATCTTTATATGATTAACGGAAACGGCGGTTATGGCTTTGTTCTGGCACCTTATTTGGCAAAGAAACTTTGCGAATATATATTAAGCGGGAAAAAAATAGACGACAGGCTTTCGCCTGCGAGATTTTTCGCAAGATGGGCTAAGAAAAAGTGATTAAACCATTTTTTGAATAGTCGGCGGGTTTGTTTTAAACGCTTTTTTAAATGCGTTCGCACGTGCCGCTCTAAATTTTCCGACTGTTACAGGAGATAGGAAATACCCAACTTCCAGACTGTCCTTTTCGTCATGCGTATTATCATACAGAAATGCTACATCTTTGCCGAGCTTTTGTGTTTGTTCAATAATATTTCTTGCATACGCTATGATATTTTTGTGATGTCTGTCGTATTTGTGTCCCCACGCAAAAAAAACAAATTTGCCGCTTAGGCGGATGTTTAAATAATCATGATAATTAAGTTCTTTGTCATATCGTGTCAGCTGATTACTGCTATATCTGTCCAAATCATTTTCAAACTCTTCAAGAACAGGCGTCGGTTCTATGTTTGGTCTGTTGAGATTAAAGAGATATTTTATCTCTAAAAGTTTACCTTTGTACTCAGTTTTGATGGCATTTGAAAATAAATCACACATGTCATCAAAATTAAGTTCGCAATATTCGTTGTTAAACTCATAACCCTGATAGGCTAATTTTGTTTGTGTATTGTATCCTATCGGGGACATTGCCGGATTATATAAGAAGAGAGTTCCCGCAACGGTTTTTCGTTTGTTCTTGAGTAAGTTTTTGAGTTGATCGATATCTATTTTTTCATCATTTTGCGGGATATAAATATAGTGTTGTGTTAAATATTCTATCTCTAAATGTTGCGTTAATTTTCCGAATGTCTGCATCTGTGAATCCTGTGTAAAACAAAAGTGAAGTTTGAATTTTCAATGGTATGATTTTGCGCATTATACCAAAATCCAAATCATGAATATAGAATAATGCTATAATACTTTAGATGTGAAGATATCTTCTAAAGGGGTGGAGTGGGAGATGGTGTACGTTGTTTTTATATTTTTCACTTTTATGATTTTAGCTTTTGTGTTTTACCAGTGGCAGTATTTTATGGTTTTTTCTCCGACATATTACCGCGGCGAAGAGCTTGATGATGATTTTGAATTATTGAAAATAACCATAGATGATGGAGTCGTCCTAGAAGGTGTCGTATATGAACCAAAAGATTTATATAGAAAACTTGCAGATATAAATTCAACTCTTCTTTTTTTTGCAGGTCGCTCACATGACAGTGTCGGACTTATTAAAAAACTCTCCTTAAGTTTTCCCCATACCAGAATCATTACGTTTAATTACCGTTCTTATGGGAAAAGCGGTGGGGTTATCAATGAGAAAAATATTCTCGAAGATGGTCTTCAAATTGCAGATTTTGTCAAAGACAGTTATGGAGATTTTTATGTATTGGGATTTTCCATCGGCTCATGCGTCGCTTCATACATTGCTAGTAAACGAAAAGTTCTTTCTCTGTTTTTGGTAGGCACCTTTGACAGTATGTCGAGTCTTGCAAAAGAAAAACATGGTATCGGTTCCCCTTGGCTTTTACGATATAAGTTTGACAATACTAAGCTTGTTAAACATATTGATGCAAAAACTTATATTTTCGTAAGTAAAGATGATGAAGTTACTTATATTAATAACGCCAGAAATTTAAAAAATCATGTAAAAAATCTCACCCATTATGAAGAACTGAGTGATTTGACACACAAAGAACTTCTTTGGAATAGTGCAGTTGTAAAGAAGATTGCAGAAGCTCTCAACTCAAAAGCTTGAATCAAAAATTGTTAAACTCTGTTTTTTCATTCATTGATTCACAAGAGGATTCGGGGTACAATGTTCCTTTATTATAGATGCAAAACGTACAGAAGCAGGGCGAAATAAGTGTGGAAAATCAGAATAAATAAGTATATAGTATTTTTATTGCTCGGGGTGAGTGTTTTTGCGAATGAATCACTTTTGTCTGAGCAAAAAGCAGAATTGCTAAAGCTTAAGCGACAAAAAATTATTCAAGATACAGATATCGGAGAAAAGCAATGGGTATCGCCTCTCATCTTTTCAATCTCTGTCAATAAAAATAAAAATACAGCCGATGCGGAGAGTCAAACTAAAAGCGCAGGTTTGGATTGGAGCCAGGACCTTTTTAGAAGCGGAGGGATTTATTATACAATTGAGCATGCCCAAGCTTCTGCAAAAGAGGGAATGTACGGTGTAGATATGGAAGAAGCGATGTATTTTAAAGAACTTTATATACTTCTCGCACAAATTTATCGCGATAGATTGAAAAATAAACAAAATGAGCTGACGCTTAAAAACCGCGATATTGATTTATGGATTATTAAAGCAAAATATAAGGCCGGTATTGCAGATATCAGCGAATTAAACCGTATTACAATAGACAAGGACACCGCCAGAACAAATCTCATAGTCATTAAAAATACGCTGAGAAATGAAGAGCATGCACTTAAAAAATTAATTGGCGATTTGGATTACGAGAGACTCTCTCTTGCGGACATCAATCTTGTTACACGAGATGAGTACCTCCAGCGTAATCTTGAACTTTTACAATATGGTGCGCAAGACAAGAAAGAGGATGCAAGCTTGAAAATAACACGCTCCTCCTATCTTCCGAAACTTACTTTCAAAGGTTCGCTTGGATATAGCGACTATGAGAGTCAAATGGGTGATTATAGCGGTAACAGTTATAGTTACGGAGCTGTTTTAAGCATGCCGCTGGATATCAACACCTTCTCACAAATACAATCAAGCAAAATACAGTTGTTGCAGACAAAAATAGCAGGGCTAGACCGTAAGCTTGAATTAAAAGAGGAATATGAAATGCGGGTTTCAACGATTGCCGATTATGAAGAAAAAGTGGGTGTGTCGGAGGAGATGATAAAAATGTATGAGGAACTTTACAATTTTACGGAAGCTCAGGTGAGGGCAGGTTCAAAATCTTCTTATGATTTGGAATCTTTGGAAAATTCTTTGGAGATTCAAAAGTCTGAAAAAGAGATTCAAAAATATAATATTTTAATTGAAAAAATTTCACTCTATTTTGATATGCGGCAGTAAGGAAAAATGATGGAAAATATGGAAAATATAAAAAAAATTACAAGTTATAAAAGCAGCGGATGGAAGTTTAAAGTTTATGCGGCCTTATTTGTCGTAATGTTGATGGGCGGGGGATATCTGTATTTTATGCCTCAAGAAGAAAAAGATATCTATAAATATATAACACAGCCTCTAAAAAAAGACAATTTAAATTTGACTGTTTCGGCTACGGGTTATCTTGAGCCGCTTGAGAGTGTTGATGTAGGTACGGAAGTCTCAGGAACCATTGAAAAAGTGTATGTTGATTACAATGATTTGGTAAAAAAAGGGCAAATGCTGGCTCAGTTAAATAAAACCAAATATAAAAGTTCAGTCGATAAATCTTTTGCATCTTTAGCCTCTGCGGAAGCCTCTTTGTTAAGTGCGCAAGCACAGCTTTATCAGGCGCAAACAACGATGGAGCGTGATAAAATACTCAAAGCTTCTACAAACGGAGCCTTGCCTTCACAAAGAGATTGGGACGGTGACTGGGCAAATTATCTGGCCGCTAAAGCAGGAATTGCAAATGCAAATGCACAAGTAGACCAAGCGAGACATGCTCTTGTTTCTGGAAAATATGATCTTGAAAAAACAATGATTTTCTCACCCATAGACGGAATAGTTTTGGTGAGAAATATAGACCCGGGGCAGACGGTAGCCGCCGCATTTCAGACACCTGTTTTATTTAAAATAGCAAAAGACCTTACGCAAATGGAGCTTCAGGTAAGTATAGACGAAGCGGATATCGCTAAAATAAAAGCCGGACAAAAAGCAACATTTTCGGTGGATGCTTATCCGCAAAGAGAATTTGAAGCAGATATCCGATTGGTGCGTGTGAACTCGGAAATTGTCAATGGAGTCGTAACCTATATCGCCGTTTTAAATGTAGATAATTCACAATTGCTCTTAAGGCCGGGAATGAGTGTCGATGCTGACATTATTGTCCAAACACTTAAAAATGCATTGATTATTCCAAGAGCAGCCTTGCTGTTTACGCCTGTTGAGGCAAAAACAAAAAAAATGTTTGGATTGAATGCGCAAGCAAAAACTGTCATTGACTCCAAGCCTCATGTGTGGATTCTTGAAAATTTAAAACCAAAAAAAGTGTATATTAAGGTTCTTGGAAACAGCGGTTTGGTGAGCGCCATCGTTTCAGATGAGTTAAATGAAAATGATGACATCATCACAACTCAGGAAAAATTGAAATGATTCGACTTGAAAAAATCAGTAAAATATATGGAAGCGGCGCAATTGCTACCCATGTGTTAAAAGATATTGATTTAGAGATTAAAAGCGGGGAATTTGTTGCGATTATGGGACCTAGCGGAAGCGGAAAGTCCACATTGCTTAATATTCTTGGTGCACTCGATGAGGCAAGCGGCGGGTCGTACACCTTTTTTGATACAAAACTTGAGACACTCTCAAAAGAGCAACTAGCGCTTTTTAGACGTTATGTACTCGGGTTTGTTTTTCAGGGTTTTAACCTGCTTAAAAAAACTTCAGCCCTTGATAATGTCGCGATGCCGCTTGTCTATCACGGCATAAGCGCAAAAGAGAGAAAACAAAGAGCCTTTGAGGCACTCAAAAGTGTCGGTCTTGAATCACACATTCATTACAGCTCCAGCGAACTCTCCGGCGGGCAGCAACAACGTGTTGCTATTGCAAGAGCGATTGTCACACATCCGCAAGTGCTCATAGCAGATGAGCCGACTGGAAATCTGGACACAAAAAGAAGTCATGAAATTATGGAACTTATCCGCACCTTTAACAAAGATGGCATCACAGTGATTATGGTAACGCATGAAGAAGATATTGCCGCTTTTGCTTCAAGAACAATTTATCTGCGTGATGGGATTATAGAAAGGGATAGTATCCATGCTCTGTAATGCGTTTTTACAGGCAATAAGAGAAATCAGACGCAATCTGATGCGTTCAATGCTTACGGCAATAGGCATTGTCATTGGGATAGCTTCGGTTATCGCAATGGTAAATATTGGAAAAGGAGCAAGTAAATCTATTACGCAAAGCGTAAGTCTGCTTGGGAGCAATACGCTCTACATCATGCCAAGTCAGGAAAACGGTCCAGGAGGAAACACAGCCATATCTAAACCTTTTAACATTAAAGATGTAGATATTTTAAAATCATCTATTTTGACCCTTCAAGCTGTTTCTCCCGTTGCAAGCGCAGCCGTAACAGTGCTTTACAAAGACCAAAACTACAGAACAAATGTCAGAGGTGTGGATAACGGTTATTTTGATATTCAGAACTGGAACTTGAAAGAGGGAAATATTTTTGAAAAAAGTGAGCTTAGAACAGGGCAAAATGTTTGTATTTTAGGGCAAACTCTCATTAAAAAACTTTACTCCAAAGAAGAATCACCGATTGGAAAAAAAATAAGGCTTCAAAGTTTTTCCTGTGAAGTTGTCGGAGTGCTGGAGGAAAAAGGGGCAAATACTTTTGGGATGGACCAAGATGACCTTGTTTTGGTTCCTATAAAAATGTTTCAGCGCCGTATCAGCGGGAATGAGGATGTTCCGCTGATTATGGCATCCGTAAAAGAAAATATTCCCCTAGAAGAGGCATCTTTACAGATTCAAAAGGTGATGAGAGAACGCAGACATATTAAAGAGGGGGATGAAAATAATTTCTCCATACGCAGTATGACGGCATTGCTTGATACCATTTCCAAAATAACCTCCCTGCTTACCGTCATGCTTGCCGCAGTTGCCGCAATCTCTCTTGTTGTCGGCGGCATCGGTATTATGAATATTATGCTGGTTTCGGTGACTGAACGTACTAGAGAAATCGGCATACGCATGGCGGTTGGAGCAATGGCGGAGGATATTTTGATTCAATTTCTCATCGAAGCCATCGTTCTTTCTGCAATCGGAGGCATTATAGGTCTTGTTTTAGGAATAGGGATAACCTTCGGAGTGGCAAAAGGGCTGGATATCGCAGTTGTTATCGACCCGGGAACTTCGGTGATAGCTTTAATATTTTCCATGCTTATCGGGATAATTTTTGGGCTCATACCTGCAAGAAAAGCGGCAAATATGAACCCTATTGATGCACTAAGGTATGAATAGAAGTTTAGAGCAGCTTTTTCATAAGTTCTATATGGTAGCTCTCTTGGTAGTTAATGAAGTCAAAAAATTTTGATAACTCTTCATCTTTGATGGCATCGCTTAATTCTTTGCACATCACCTTTGCAGCTTCTTCTTCGGCTATACCGTCTTTTACAAATTTTTGTAAATCTTTTATGACATAAGTTAATTCATGCAATTCTCTTGGAAGTGCCAGAATACCAAGCTTTGCCATCATATTTCCAAAAGATTTTAAGTGAAAATGTGACTCGTCTATCAGGTCTTGAAAGACGCTAAATTGTGTTACATCCGAAGTTCTTGCCTGCATAAAAGCATAAACTAAAATCAATTCATACTCTTTGTAGGATTCTTCAAACAAAAACATAGTGAGTGCGTCAATCTGCTCTTGCTCCAAGTTTTTATCGAGCCATTTTCTCTGCATATTAAAAGCTGTAATCTGCTGATTGTTTGCGTCATTTTTTAAAATTTGAGAAAGATACTCTAAAAGGTAGGTATCATCCGTTTGAAGCCTCTGTCCAAGAACATCATCCTTGTAAAGAGTTTGAATCTTTTTAACTTCTTTCTCCAAGGTTTTAATAATCTCAAAAACATTCTCCTTTTTGTAAAGCGTCATGTTTCTATCGTAGTTATAATTATTTCCACATGCCAAGATATCATCAGCCAGCCACTTCATGTGGCGAAATGCGATAAGAGAAAACTCATACAATCTTGATTTTATATCTTCATTGTTGATTGCAAAGGACGCAAATGTTATGCTTAGCCATAATTCATGTTTTGTTTGGTACATCTTATTCATTATTCTCTTCTCCTTGCGTATCGCAACTTTCTTTCATTTTCAGCACATGCATCTCTTCTGCTTGTCCGTTTTGCAGATTTTCATAGTTCATCATGGATGCGACAAAGGCACTTAAAACCATATCCGCACATATCTGCTGCTGCTCGGTTGCGCCGCCTAGTTTTGCATTCATCGTTTTTATAGCATTTTGGGCATAGTGTACATCATGATTTATAATCATCTCTGTAAACATCGAACCGACAACGACAGTATCTTGACAGCCGTTTGTCGCAAACTTCGTTTCTTTGACGATGTCTCCGTGCAAAATGGTATAAAAAATGACATACTCTCCTGTTTTTTCATCAACTGCCACTCCGACTCCGCTGGGGTTGTCTAGCTTGCCGTAGTTTTTCGGATTCATTAAATGTTCAAGGGTTTCAGGGTTCATGCCCTCTGGAAGTTCAATATTTTGCATTAATTCTGTACTTTAAATTAGGATAAGCGGGTATTCTATAATGATTAACATTAGAATAACTAAAAAAGTGTAAAATTCCGTTATAAATTTTAACCCAGAGGGCTCAATGCATATTTTTTTCAAACTTCCTAAACTTTTAAGATTTTTACTTCTTTTCATCACTTCGCTTACACTTCTATTTGTTGTTATGAGATTTGCTTTTTATATTGTTTTTAATGATCCCTCTTCCCCGCTGATAATGTTCGATTTGATGAAATCGATGTGGCTTGGAATGCGATTTGACCTTCGAATGGTTGTGCTGATGATATTGCCTTTGTTTTTACTTGGCGGCATAAAATGGATAACTCCTTTTAAATATAATTTGGCGCGTTATGTTTGGCTCGGATATCTGAGTTTAATTTTTTCTGTTTATGTGATGTTTTATGTTTTTGATTTTGGGCATTACGCGTATCTCAATACAAGACTTGATTTTACAGCCTTGCGATTTGCGGAAAATGCGGCTATTTCAGCGGAGATGGTTTGGGAGAGCTACCCTGTTATCTGGATATCTTTGGCTATCATAGCTGTTAATGGAGTCTTTATCTTTTTGAGTAATAAGCTTTTTGTTGTGATACAAAAACAAGAATCTGTTCAAGTTACCCCTTTAAAAGGCACTGCTTTTGGCATTGGCGCATTTCTTATACTTTTTGTTGCAGGATACAGCACCTTGTCTCAGTATCCGCTTCGCTGGAGTGATGCCGCTTTTTCAAAACACCCCTTTGCAACACAGTTAACATACAACCCTATCCACTATTTTTTTGATACTTGGAAAAATGGACGTGTTTCTTATGATGAGAAAAAGGTAAAAGAGTATTATTCTGTAATGGCAGATTTTATGGGTGTGAAAGATAAAAATGAGACACAGTTGAATTTTAAAAGAAAAGTTCTTCCAATCGCTCCCGTGGGTGATAAACCAAATATCGTTATCGTTATATTAGAATCGTTTGCGGCGTATAAGTCCAGTGTATCGGGTAATCCGGTTGACCCTTCTCCAAATTTTAATGACTTGGCTAAAAATGGACTTTATTTTAAAAACTATTTTACCCCGGCAACAGGAACCGCACGCTCAATCTATTGTACGGTTACTTCTTTGCCTGATGTTGAACTTCAAGGAACATCCAGCCGTAATCCGCTTATCGTCAATCAGCACTCTATCGCACAAGATTTTAAAGGGTATGAAAAGCTGTATTTTATAGGCGGTTCGGCTTCTTGGGGAAATATCAGAGGGATGTTAAATCAATCTATGGACAATTTAAAACTCTACGAAGAGGGTTCGTATGAATCTCCCCGTACGGATGTCTGGGGTATTTCCGATATTGATTTATTTAGAGAAGCCCATAATGTTTTAAAAGATACAAAAGAACCGTTTTTCAGCATCATTCAAACCTCAGGAAATCATAGACCTTATACTATCCCTGATAATCATTACGGTTTTGAGGTAAGAGAAGATGTGAGTCACGATGAAGTATTAAAGTATGGTTTTCATTCGGTGGATGAATATAACTCTTTTAGATTTATGGACCATGCAATCGGGCATTTTATGAAACTTGCACGTGAGAGCGAATATTATAAAAACACTATTTTTGTGTTTTGGGGAGACCATGGAATCTCAGGAAGTACGGGGGAGCATGTTACAAAAGGCGAGGGGAGAAGCAGTCTTGATTTAGGTGCGTTGAGAGTTCCTTTTGTCATTTATTCACCCCTTATAAAAGAAGCAAAAGTATATGAGAAAGTTGTTTCAGAGGTTGATGCGCTTCCAACAATCGCTTCGCTTGCAAATATCTCTTATACTGCTACATCCTTAGGCCGTGACATGTTGGATGAGCGTTTTGACGATAAGAGATATGCTTTTACCATTACGCACTCATCCAACCCTCTTATAGGGCTTGTAGGTGAAAAATACTATTACAGAACAAGAGCAGACGGAACAGAAGCTATGCTTTATGATATTTACAGCGATACACCGCTACAAGACCATTCTCAAGAAAATTCGGAGCTTGTAAAAAAAATGAAAGATTTAACTTACGGAATTTTTGAAACCAGTAAATACATTCCCCATTTTAATAAACGTGAAGATTTGAAATACTAATACTTTATGCGGGCAAGATAAAGCCCGTTTCCAGGTGCCGGCTTTATCTTATAATTATGTGCACATGCCAGCTGGGTTTTGAGTTGGTCTGCGTCTAATTTTAAAAGTGCACCAACCATAAGCCGTATCTGTGCTCTTAAAAATCCGTTTGCTTCAAAGTTTAAAACGATAAAACCTTTGTGTTGATAAGCAAAGGCTCTAGAAATTACTCTCATCGTACTTTGAACATCACTTCCTGTTTTCATAAAATATTTAAAGTCGTACGTACCGACAAATAGTTTTATATTATTTTGAATCTGTTGAAAATCCACATCATCCAAAAATGTTACAAAGTCATTTTCAAAAGGGTTTTTTGGAGATTTTTTGATGATGTATCGGTAAACTCTTTTTTTAGCACTATAGCGCGCGTGAAAATCATCATCAACTCTTTTTGCACTTTTGATATAAATGGGAGAGGGAAGCATTTCGTTTAAAACTTTTTTCAGCTTCTGAGGGTCATTCCAAAAGAGTGGCAAATCAAGATGGCAGACCTGTCCTGTTGCATGAACACCTTTATCTGTTCTTCCGGATGCAATAACCCTGGACTCTATATGAAGCTGCGAGAGCACATGCTCTAAGGTACCTAAAATGGTATTGGAGGATGATTTTTGCGTTTGCGAGCCAAGAAAATTTGTACCGTTATAAACGAGAGTCAATGCACATCGCATCTAAAACCTTGAAACAATATTTTTTTTGTAAATGAAATAGGTAGCCGCCAGCCAAACGATACTTACAAGAGGAATGGTATAAAACATTAACACTTTTTGCAGTCCGATGGTAGCTCCATAATAAAGAAGAATGCCTAAAAATAGGTATAAATAGATTCTTCCTTTTTGGTGTCTCACATGAACAATGCCGATACTTGCAACTAAAAAGAGGCTGATCATTGGAAATATACTCAAAAGTATATCTGTGATAAACATGTGGATTTTATTTTCTCTTCTATCTTCGGATAGCCAATACTCCAGCGGTGTTTTATATGTTGTTAAATCCGTTGTCATCGTATCGTTGATATGCATAACATCAAAATTAATTTGTGAGAATTTGTCTTTTGAGTAACTGTATCCCTCACCGTCCGTCAGCTTGAGTCTCAATATGCCGGCATTGTTGATAACCTCTGCTCTTTTTGCACCTATGAGTATTTCCTCTTTTTTATTTTGGTTAAATAAAAAAACATCTCCGTATGTTCCATCAGAATTATTATTGCCGACATAAAGGAGCCAATTGCCAAAACTGTGTCCAAACTCGGAGGCAGAGAGGTTAAACTTCGCTTCACTTTTTTTGTAAGAAACAAAATTGCTCGATAAAACCGTGGCATGTGGAAAAAGTATAAAAAAGTCAAATATCAGTAAGGCAGATAAAAACATTGCCGGTTTTAAAAGAGTTTTTATTATAAATTTTGGATGAATTCCCAATGAAAAAAGTACAATGATTTCATTGTCTGTTGAGAGTTTAAAAAGCGCCAATGTTGCCGCTATAAAAAAGGTGATTGGAAGTGTATAAAATAAAATCTCAGGCAAAATGAAAAAATAGAGTTTTGTCATTTCCCAAATTGTCAATTGGATTATTGCTGTGTATGTTGCAAGTTTTATCAAAAAAATTACGGAAGCTATGGAAAAAAGCGGCAAAAAAATTGACAAAAAGAGGAGAGAAAAATGACTGATTATATAGCTTCTAAGTTTATTCATAATTAATAATTCGCCTCTATGTAAGCCAAAATAGGAGTATCAAATATATAAACTATAAATGTAGCAAGTGCAAGAAAGGGTACAAAGGGAACTCTTTGCTCTTCTTTGCTTCTTTTTCTTAAAGCCAGCATTATCGGAAGTGCCAAAATTGCAGACAAAAAGATAGCCACCAGAGTGAGTTTCACTCCAAGAAGCGCTCCCATAGTAGCGGCGACCATAATGTCTCCCTCTCCCATAGCTTCTATAAAAGGGTAGGTATGGTAGTTTTTCGTCCAAGATGTCTGCGTTTTTTTTGCTTGTCTGTGCGCTGAGGATGTCAGTAGGTATGAAAGAGAAAATCGAAGCAGAGTAAATCCGCCGGCAAAAAGGAGTGCATTTTGCAGATTTAAAAACAAACCATCAATGCTCCAAGCACCCAGTATCGCAAAAAACAAAGCCAATAAATTCAGACTGTCGGGAACCATTTTGTATTTAAAATCAATCATAGATAAAGCCAAAAGCATTAAAAAACTAAGACCGACTAAAAAGATTGGAAAACTGATGCCGTATTTGTTCGCCAAAACTAAAAATACAAGACCCGATAAAAGTTCTATAATGGGGTACTGCGCAGAGATTTTACTTTGACAAAAAGAGCATTTTCCTCTCAAAAACAACCATGAAAATAGGGGAATATTGTGCCATGGTTTCAAGTTGTTTCCACAGCTGCAGCAATGAGAAGAACCAAAAACCACGCTTTCATCGATTGGTATACGCAAAATGACAACATTTATAAATGAGCCTATCGTTATTCCTAAAATAAAAGCAAAAAGCAGTTCCATTATTTCAGGCCTCCAAAACGGCGTTCAACTTGTTCAAAATCTTGAATGATAGCTTCGAGCTGTTTTATTGTAAAATCAGGCCATAAAGTATTACAAAAGTGCAGTTCAGCATAAGCAGCTTGCCAAAGCAAAAAGTTTGAAAGTCTGTGGTCGCCGCCTGTTCGAATAAGTAAATCAACATTCTGTTTACAATCAAGCGCATTGCTGAACATAACTTCCGTAACAGGGGATTCACACTCTTTTATTTTGTTTATTGCCCGTAGTATTTCATCCTGTGCACCATAGTTAAGAGCCAAAGATTGAACAAGTCCGTCACAGTGGGCAGTTTTTTCTTTAACATTTTGAATGGTTTTTTGAAGTGATTTTGAAAAAGCTCCGAGGTCGCCTATGGGTTCAAATCTCACATTGAGGTCCAAGTATGAAGGAAGCTCTTTTTTGAGATAATTATTTAAAAGTTTCATTAAAAATTCAACTTCCAAGCGAGGTCTTTTCCAGTTTTCAGTTGAAAAAGCATACAGTGTCAATCTTTCGATATCCTGGCTTTGAGAACAATAGGTTGTAATCTCTTTTACAACTTTTGCTCCGGCTTCATGTCCTTTAACTCTTTTTAGACCTTGAAGTTCAGCCCAACGGCCGTTTCCGTCCATTATTATGGCTATATGTTTTGCTTGATTCATATAACTATATCCAAAAGAGAGTTAGTATTTGCATTGTAGAGAGGTTCAATATTATTTAATATTGAAATATTTATATTGTGAGAAAAATTTTTCATATCGTCTTCCAAATAGTTTTTTGTTTTCATAAAGGCAACATTTAAGTTGACGCTCACCTTGGTCTCATCCAGTACGACTACACCGGATATCGGTCCCAAAAACTCCAATGCCGCATAAAAATTAATTTGAGTTTTTTTTGATTTGTTATTGTACCTTTTTTTTATTTGCAAAAGAGAATAATAGTTCTGCAGACGAAGCGGAATTGTTAAAGTATGGTTTTGAAGCGAAAGCAAAAGAGTGGAGATATTTGAGAATTCCTCTTTTGTTCCCGCGGTGCTTAACTGCTCAAGTAAATTTTGTTTCATTATTGTTTGGGGTTGTTTAGAATTTAAAAGCGCTTGTACCTCTTTGAGAGAGTATTGCAGAGCTGTGTTTTGTGTATTTTTTAAAATCTGCGGCATCTTCATCAGATGAGAGAGCTGCGGCGATTCATTTTTTGTTTGTGTGAGCTGGGACCAGTATTTTGAGCCTTCACTTAAAGTCTTGTCACTTTGGGCTGTAAGTGTTTTATTCTCAAGCAAAATAGTGTATTTTCCATCACCCAGAGATTTTAAAACCTCCAATGAAACTAATTTTATAAGGGATGAAGTTTCGTTTGGGTTTGCAGAAATCAACTTTGCCAAAGAGCTTAAAGAGTTTATGGAAAAATTCATAAGCTCTTTGCATGCTCTAAAATGCCAAATGCAACGCTGAGTTTGTCGGCATGTGGAATGGATTTGATAGTATCGGAAGTTATAAATTCTATCTTGTTTGTATCGCTTCCAAAACTCGAAGAGTCTTGGAGCACGTTCAAGCAAACAGCATCTACCTTTTTAGCCTCAAGCATTTTTGAAGCATTGTCAATTGCATGTATTGCATCCATCTCAGCCTTAAATCCTACGGTCGTTATTCCTTCTTTATTGATGGAAGCCAAAATATCTTTATTTTTTTTGAGACTCAACTCCCATGCGTCGCCAAGCATCTCTTTTTTTAGTTTTCCATTTTGTGTAAATGTAGGAATGTAGTCACTCACTGCCGCCGCCATAAAGAGGTAGGGCTTTTTTTGTATTATGTGAATATGCTCATCTCGTACGAGGGTGGCTTTGGAGAGTTTCCCTTTTTTGGCGATGCGGATAGAATCTACCAGATATTCCATCATCTCTGCGGTGTCTTGTACATCTATTTTATGCATCTCTTTTGGAAGATTAGCTTCAAATCTTGTTGCTATAAGATTGACATCGGCACCTTTGCAGTAAAGTGCCGTAGCTAAAGATGAAGCCATTTTTCCGCTTGAGAAGTTTGAAAGGTAGCGAACATCGTCTATTTTTTCTATTGTTCCTCCGCCTGTAACTATGACACGTCTGTCTTGCCAGAACTCATCTTTTGAAAGTTCTTTTGCCGCTTTGTAAAAGATATCTAAAGGCTCAGCCATCGCACCGTCACCGGTTGTTTTGCAGGCAAGCTCTTTTGTCTGGGTTGCTACAATCTCATAGTTTGCTATACCTAGCATTTTTAAGTTTGCTTGCGTTATAGGGTGGTTCATCATATTCGTATTCGCAGAAGGTGCAAGTATTTTTACGCCCGGATAAGCAAGTGCGCATTGAAGCAAGATGTTGTCTGCAATGGCATTAGCAAGTTTGGCAATGGTGTTTGCGGTAGCCGGTGCTATTACCATCAAGTCTGCCCATTCTCCTGATTTGATATGGTTGTGGTCATTGACCCATGATTCGTTGGAATCATCAAGCACCTGCTTGGATGTAAGCGTTTCAAAACTAAGGGGAGTAACAAATTTTTTACTCGCCTCGCTCATAACGACTTTGACTTCCGCACCGGCCTTTACAAACAAACGGACGAGCTCAAGTGACTTGTAAACCGCAATGGAGCCGGTCACACCGAGAAGTATTTTTTTACCCTTTAGTAAGTCTGACGGAATAAGCATTTTTAGCCTTGTTTTGATAATTATTTAGTTTATAGAGTAATGTTTCTTAGATAGATATTTGAGTCGCATTTTAGCATGAAAACTCTTAATAGGTTTCATCTGCGGCATGTGGAATGAGAGAGATTTAATTTTTTTTGTCTATTTTTTGGATAATTTCATGTTTCATCAGGTGCTCTTTTGTTGTAAAATAACAGATAGTGAATTGGAAGAATTGTAAGCGTTTAGCGAAGTCGGGTGGACTTTGTACTCTTGAAATCTGTTTTATTGGGAAAAATTGATGAAGTTGATATTACGATTTTAAGATATACTATCGGTGAGATTTATAAATTTGAATTATAGTAAATAATAAAAAGAAGGAGAAAATATGGATAAGGAACATGTACTTGAACACCTTAGAAGCGCCAAATCTGCTCATATAAAATGGGTTCAAAAGGCAAAATTGCTTATAAACGGGATTGATATAAAAGAGGATGCCATACCTATAGACTCTACGGAGTGTAAGTTTGGACAATGGTTTTACAGTGATGGTCAAAAATTAAATGCATTGGCAAATAATCCATTGGAATGTATGACCAAAGTAGAAAAATTACATTTTGAATTGCACGATGTGTATTTAAGTATTTTCAATATTTATTTTAATAAGCCCAAAAAAGGGTTTTTTGCAACACTTTTTGGAAATAAGAAAAATGATGTCAGCCCGCATGAAGTTGATATAGCAAGAAAATACTATGAAAAAATGGATGGTATTTCTAAAGAGTTACTCGAAGAGATAAATCGTCTTGAGCGACGGTTGATAGCGACTTCAGAAGAAAAAATAAAAAGTTTAGTATAGTCATCAACATCCAACAACCCCTTCGTTTTAAAGTTTCATAAGCTTTGGACGGGGAAGAACTTCCACATGCCCTCAAGTAAAACAATAATAAATGGCAGTTATATGTTTTGCAATATTTGTTCTGTTATCTCTTTTCTTGATTGCGTAGCATCAATTTCTATCAGCGTGAGGTTTAATAGTTTTGCGGCTTCTACGAGCGCATCTTGAATCTTTAAAAGATACTCGCTTCCGCGAAGTTCTATTGCGTCAAGCTCTTTTTGAGAAAGTCTGTAATCCAGTTCTTCTTTGGTAAGACGAAGTAAAAAAACTTTTTCAGGGTAAATTCCGTTTGTAGCAAAATTGTTGAGTGCAAGTAAATCTTTTGTCTCTATTTCCCCCTGAATCAGTGCATAGGCAACACCGCTTACCGCACTTCTGTCGGAGATTATAATTTTGTTTTTGTTGGGCTCTATTATTTCTTTGACATGTTCTGCTCTATCTGCTAAAAAAAGTAAAAATTCAGCTTTTTTACTTTGGGCTTTTGCACTTAACACCATTCCTCTTATCTCTTTGCCTATAGGAGTTCCGCCGGGTTCTTTTGTGATGATGGCATGTGGAAAGTGGCTTTGCAGGGCAGTTATCTGCGTACTTTTGCCAGCCGTGTCTATCCCTTCTATTGCAATGTACATGCGGTCATGCTCCCTATGATTTTTTGCACTTCTTTTGGAAGCAGGTGCTCAGTTTTTGCGTTGAATTTTAAAAGATTTCTTACTATAGAGGAACTGATAAAAGCGTGTTGAAGTTTTGGCATCAAATAAACAGTTTCTATGGAGTCATCCAAAGAATTATTCAAATAACCAAGTTGGAGTTCATATTCAAAATCACTCACGGCACGAAGACCTCTTATAAGGATAGTCGCACCCCGTTCTTTTGCAAGTTCAACCGTAAGATTGTCAAAACCGACTACTTGGACATTTTCAAGGTGCTTTACAGCTTCATTTGTCATCTGAATTCGTTCTTGGAGCGTAAACATCGGTTTTTTATCTTGAGAGATGGCAACTGCAATGATGACTTCATCAAAAAGACTCAGCGCACGTTCAATGATATCGAAGTGACCGTTTGTGATTGGGTCAAAGGTTCCGGGATAAAGTGCTATCTTTTTCATTTTATTCCCATCTTTTATAAAGGTTGTTTTCTATGCCGAGCAAATCAAACCATTTGCCTATGATGAAATTTTCCATCGTATCCAAGTTTGTTTGTTCGGAGTAATATGCCATTACGGGAGGCGCGATAATCACACCAAGACGAGAGAGTTTGAGCATATTTTCTAAGGCAATAGCCGAAAAGGGCATCTCTCTTGGAGCTAAGATGAGTTTTTTTTGTTCTTTTATCATTACGCTTGCACATCTTGTTATAAGATTGTCGGAGATTCCACATGCCACCTTTGCAAGTGTATTCATACTGCACGGCGCGATTATCATTGCATCTATGCCAAAGGAGCCCGAAGCGATACTTGCCGATATGTCTTCATTGTCATGCACTTTTATGTTTTGCTCTTTAAGTAAAACAGTTTTGGAATTTTTAGACATGATAAAATGTTTGTCTATACTTTCTGGAAGTAATTTGAGTGCTTTTAAACCTAGGTTTACTCCACTCGCACCACTTGTCGCCACAACTATTTTCATATCATCTCCGCTTGATTTTTGCCGATAACTCTAACTTTTATTTTCTTAGTATTGCTTTTTTCGACCGTTATTATATCGTTTAGTTTACCATCTTGAAGTGCTTTTGCAGAAAATTCTATTGCCATACCCTGTGTCTGAAAACTTACATTCACGTTTGAGCCTCGTATGATAATGTTGAGTCTTTGGACATCTCTTGTGGTTATTATGCTGTTTGCTTGCAGGTTATGCTTGCTTTGCAAAACGCCTTGCTGTATCTTTTGTACAGGCATCGCCCTGAACTTATCTAATACAATGCTCTTTTGCATAGTGTTTACCTGTGAGAGTTCCTCATCTTTATTGATGTCGTTGCGGGCATAGCACACAGAAACATTTGCGCTTATAATATAATTGAAAAATATTTTTTTATTTTCATTTGTTTTAATATAGAGGGTTCCTCGTCTGGACAAATGCGCTTTTTTTGTAAGACTTATTGTATATTTTTCCGGTAAAGAGTCTATGTACCCTCTGGGTAAAACCGAGATTTTTTGAATATCAATATTTTCATATTGTTTAGTATAAGCTTCTTCGATTGCTCTTTCGATTTTAGATAAATCGATAGGACTTTTTTTAATAAACTTTATATATCTGCTGTCTGCGCTAAAAGAGTTGTAACCATATTGCTTTAAAACTTGAATTAACTCTTTTGATTTTAATCTTTTTGTATATTTATTCTCTTCAATTGAGAATAATTTTGTGTCCATCTTGGCATGTGGAACTATGTGAGATAAGTTGATATCATCGGATTGTATGTAATAGGTACTTTTGAGTATGTCACTGCAATAGAGCAAAAAAGGGATAAGCAGTAAAAATAAAACTTTTATTAACATTGCCGCTGCTCGCAAAAAGTTGTTTGTATTCTAACTTTGTTACATTTATTTTGCAGCAGATGTGTCCGTTTTACCACTTCATGTTCTTTGTCTCAAAGGAGCCGTTTATATGCATCGGATATCTTATCGAAGAGCGTCTCTTGATACTTCAAACACTTCCCCGTTTTCATCTTCAACAAGTGCGGTGGATTTTCCGTTGTCCGTAAATACGGTAATAATTTTGACCGTAGCATCTTTATAAATATAAGTATCGTTCTCAGAGGTGTGGAGCGTCTGTGAAGAGAGAGTATCGTTCTTAAATTGAATCATATTTTATTCCTTTGTACGGTCATTGAATATTTTTTTTCATTGCATATTTTTCAGGTTTAGAAAATATTTTGTATTCTATCAAAAATAGAGAGTCCAAAGCAAATGATATTCCACATGCCATCACGAAAACGGTATATGGAAGTTGAAATCTATTTTCCTATGGCATTATCTAAAATAGCGACAGCATTATAATAATCATAATAATTAATTACCAAAGATGCCATGGCATCAATATAACCTTGCCTTGCTTCTTGAAGCTCTATGTAGTCAGATAATCCGTTTTCATACCTTTTACCCGCCTGCTCAAACTTTTCTTGAGAAACTTCTAGTAAATTTTGAGAGAGCAAAACAGAGTCTTTCATTTTAGAAACATTGATAAAAGCCTGCGTGGTCTCTTTTTGTATGCTGAGTTTTAAAAGCTGAAGCTGTGAAGAGGAAATATCCGCATCGACCCTTGCCTGCTCGTTTTTTGCAGATGTCAAGCCG
Organism: bacterium; assembly: GCA_018822665.1. GTDB lineage: Bacteria > Campylobacterota > Campylobacteria > Campylobacterales > Sulfurimonadaceae > Sulfurimonas. Next base: position 206,202 of record JAHJJX010000019.1, on the reverse strand, counting down.
CCTTGATAGATGTTCACATCAAGATTTACGAGCGTCTGCCATTTATTTTCGGGGACACTTGCTTTGAACGTATCGACACTTTGTTTTGTGTAATCTGCATCAAAATAGATTTGCGGATAATACTCGGATGAAGCCGCTTTAGCTCTTTCATTTGCACTATAAAGCGTATTTGTTAAACTTTTTAACTCAGATTTATTTTCATACGCAAAAGAGATAGCATCTTTTAAAGAAAGTTCATAATCTTTGAGTGTCGCATATAAATTATTTAAATCCAAGGTTTGCGAATAAACTTCGTACTCATTTTCACTTTCAATAAAACCTATGATTTTATCTAAGTGAGCATAGGAGAGTTGCAGATTATATTCACTTTTTTTCAAATCAAGTTGTGATTTTATAAGTCTGACTTTTGCATCGGAGACATCAATTTTTGTTCGTATTCCGGCTTCAAAATATTTTTGTGAACGATATAATTGAGCTTCATTGAGTGCTACGCCCTCTTTATTTACCTTTATGAGCGCAAGAGTTTTTAAAACATCATAGTACGCACTTTTTACATCTCTCTTTTTATCAGATATTTTTTGCGCATACTGCCATGCGTAGTTTTGTGAATCATACTTCAAACTATCACTGCGAGAGGCAGTTTTTCCAAAATCGTAAAGAAGCTGTTTCATAGACAAATTACCAAGGACTACATTGTCATTTAGCATTTTGTCTTGATTGCCTGAGATATCGCTCATTCCGGTTTCACCGACAACTAGATGAAGGTCTATTTTTGGCAAATAACCTGAGGACGCTTCATCATATCGAAACTTTGAGCCTTCATAGTTAGAGGCACTTATTTTAATATCTGGCGAATTTTGAAGTGCCTGCATAGCTAAATTATCTACCGTATACACATCTTTTGCATGTATGCCCAATACCGCAACGGCAATTAGCGAATATCTTAAAATCATAAAGACTCCCTTCTTGCAATTTCATCTTCTATGCTTACAAATTTTTCTCGCATACTCTCAAGCAAAACATAAAGTACAGGAACAAAAAGCGTACTGATAAAAGTTGCCGCAACCATTCCAAAAAGTAAAACGATGCCAATCGACATTTGCGTAATAGAGCCTGCTCCGGTTGCAAAAGCAAGAGGAAAGATACCGAATAAAAAGGAAAGAATCGTCATCATAATCGCACGAAAACGGAGTGTTCCGGCATTTGTAGCTGCGTCAATGATGCTCATTCCTTTTTCTCTTTGCTCTTTTGCAAACTCAACAATAAGTATGGCATTTTTAGCAGCAAGAGCGACAAGCAGAACAAGCCCGACTTGGGCAAAAGTATTGAGTGGAAGTCCGACTGTGTGCAGTCCTGCCACCGCACCTGCGATAACCATAGGAACAGAAAGCAAAATCATCAATGGAAGTATCCAGCTTTCATATTGAGCCGAGAGAACCAAAAATACAACGAGCAAAACAAAGATAACGACATAGATTTGTGCATTTCCGGACAAGGTTTCTTGATAACTCATCCCGGACCACTCATAACCGTAACTGCTTGGAAGAACCTTTGCAGCAATTTCTTCCATAGCTTTCATAGCATCTCCTGAACTGTATCCAGGTGCCGATTCCCCATTTATCTGAATACTTCTGTACATATTGTAATGCGTGAGATTTTGCGGACCAACCATCTCTTTGACGCTAAGAACGGCACTCAAGGGTATCATCTTGTTGGATGCATTCTTTACAAAAAGCTTATTGATATCTTCTTTTGCGCTTCTGAATTCTTTGTCGCTTTGAACAAAAACTCTAAAAACTTTACCGAATTTTGTAAAATCATTCACATAAATAGAACCTAAATACGCCTGCATTGTTGAAAAAAGGTCTGATAAATTAATACCTAGTGCATTTGCTTTTTCTCTGTCTATCTCTATGTCATACATAGGATAATCTGTCGCAAAAGTTGTGAACGCATAGGCAATTCTCGGGTCTTTAAAAGCTTCTTTGATTATTTCATTTGCATAGAATTGAAATGTGTCTAAATCCCCTGAGAGATAGTCTTGGAGTCTAAAGTCAAATCCGCCGACGCTTCCTATTCCTGATATTCCGGGTAAATTAAATGCGATAATATTTGCTTCGCTTACAAGGGAAGAATTTTGAATAATTTGCCCGATAATACTCTCAATACTATCCTCTTTTGCAGTTCTTTGAGACCAGTCTTTGAGTGAAACAAACATTGCCACGCCCGAACCATCAAGAGAACCCGTAATGATGTTGTATCCATCAACACTTACAATATTCTCAACACCGTTTATCTTATAGATAATATCTTCAACTTTTTTTCTCACCATCGATGTTTGCGAGATTGAAGTTCCGGGCTTGAGGTTGACGGCAACCATACACAAACCTTTGTCTTCAGAGGGAACAAAACCTGTAGGAGTGATGCCAAAAAGGTAATAGGTTAAGTAAAAGATACCGCCAAAAACTGCAATCATCGGGTATCGTATTTTGATTAAGTTTTTAACTAAAGATGTATATTTTTTTGTAATCCATTCAAACACCAAATCAAATTTTTGAAAAAAGATAAATTTTTCTTCACCTTTTTTTCTTCTTTTAATAATAATGGCGCTTATTGCGGGAGAGAGCGTTAAAGCATTCAAAGAAGAGACTAAAACGGCAAAAGAGATGGTGAGCGCAAACTGCTGATAAAGCGCGCCCGTAATCCCAGGAAGAAGTGAAACAGGGACAAATACGGCCACTAAAACCAAAGTCGTGGAGATGATCGGCCCGATTAATTCTATCATAGCTTTTTTTACTACCTGCGGCATGCTTAAATCAGGTTCTTTTTCCATAATCACTTCAACATTCTCTACAACCAAAATCACATCGTCCACAACAATACCAATGGCGAGAATGAGCCCGAAAAGCGTTAAAAAGTTTATAGAAAAACCATCTGCCATCTGCATTGCGGCAAATGCGCCGATAAGTGAAACCGGAATCGCCGCAGTGGCGATAATCGTCGGTCTCCAAGAGCCTAAAAATATAAAGATGATGATAATTACAAGTAAAATAGCCATAAAAAGATTGGATTTTACATTGTCAATCGCCACTTTGACATATTTGGTGGTGTCGTAAGGGATAGAGTATTTTACACCATCGGGAAAACGGCTCTGAAGTTTCTGCATTGTTTTTTCTATGTTTTGTCTAATCTCCAGTGCATTTGCATCTCCTAGTTGATACACTCCTATGAGTCCGGCAGGACCTTTTGCGGAGATAGCATTCCAATCATAGCTTTCGCTTCCAAGAACAACTTTCGAAACATCTTTGAGATAAACTAAAGAGCCGTCTTCTTTGTATTTTATGACGATTTTTTCAAATTCTTTTATTTCACTCAGGCGACCTTTGGTAGTAAGTGTAAACTCCTGTTTTTGATTATCATACGATGGCGCAGAACCGATTTTGCCTAGAGAAGCTTGTTTATTTTGATTTTGAACGGCTTGTATAATCTCCATCGGTGTCATATTTAAAGCTTTGATTTTGTCAGGATTGAGCCAGATGCGGATGGCATATTTCTTTTCACCCATGTTTTGTGCTTTGCCGACACCTTTGATTCTTTTTATCTCATCAAGAATATTGATATTGACGAAGTTGCTTAAAAACACTTCATCATACCGTTCATCTGCGGTGATGGTTATCAGACAAACAATGCTTGGGCTTTGTTTGTCAATAACAACCCCTTGCTGCGTTACTTCAAAGGGGAGTGAAGCGGAGGCGGTGGAGACTTTATTTTGAACATCGACTGCGCCTATGTCCAAATCATATCCGGGTTCAAAATAAACATTTATAGAGGAGCTTCCGCTGGATGTGGAAGATGACTCCATATACATCACACCCTTGATACCATTGAGTTTATCTTCTAAAACTCTCGTGATTGTATCTTCTACAACAAAAGCATCAAAAATTTGTATGTATCGTTTACAAAGACATTGACATAAACAAATGTCCCGGGCAAAACTTTGTTTTCGTGATTATCGATTGTCGCTCTCATAGTGATAGTCGAAGTTAAAGAGTCAACGACATTGTCTGCAAAGTCAATAGAACCGTCAAGTCTTTGTGTTTCATGGGCTCCGTTTACTTCAATAAAAGCGTAAGGTTTTTCTATATCTCTGTATTTTTCAAAAAGTCTCACATCCTCTTGTGAAGGTGAAAAGTATGCATACATAGGATTGGATTGAACGATGGTTGTAAGAAGGGTAGATTCGCTTTGACCGACAAGATTACCGACATCCACTTTTCTTGAACTGATAATCCCCTCAATTGGGGCTTTTATAATGGTGTAGCTGAGTTCAAGTTCCGCCTTTTTAATTTTGGCAATATCGCCTGCTATTTCAGCTTTAAGCCCGGCTTGTTTGGCTTGGTGCTGCTCAAGAGTGGCTCTTGGAGCCAACCCCTCTTTTACAAGCGGCGTGTATCTTGCCACGTCTGCATTTGCAAGTTGCAAAGAAGCTTCATCCACCCCTTTTTTTGCTTTTGCGGTTTCAAGTGCGGAGAGATATTCGGCTTGTTCTATTTTAAAGAGTTTTTGACCTTTTTTTACATTTTGACCGTCTTTGAAATAAATCTCTTCCAAAATGCCGCTCACTCTTGCTCTTACTTCTTGGTCACTGCTTGCTTTTGTTGTTCCGGTATATTGCTTCCAAATCGGCACAGCCTCTTTTTTAACCGTAATCGTATTTATTTCAATAGGCGGAAATTCTTTTTTTATTTGTTGCTCTTCCTGATTTGAGCAAGCTGAAAATATTAAGATAGAAGAAAATAAGAATATTTGAGAAAGATGCATAGTAGCAGACATCGGCAACCCTTGTATAATTTGAAAAAATTATATCTTATTAACTTTAGATTATTTCCACATGCCTGCAAAGAAATTAATAAAATTTCATTGATTATAACTAAAGAATATTATTAGTATCGGGCCAAATTATAAAAAACGTTATATCTGATTAGAATTTTTTCAGTCGGTCTTGGATATCTGCTGTATGCATATTCTATAGTTTCTTTTGTTGTATCATCAAGGATGTAATATCCGCTTTTTTCTAAAAATTTAAAATCCGTCATATCGCCGTTTGGATGCAGATAAAACTCAATAACGTTGCTTCTGTTGACATTTAGATTACCTTTAAGATTCACACTTGCAACACGGGTTAAAACCTGCTGCGTAATTCTTCTCATAATCTCTTGATTGTCTAAAATATATTGTTGCTGTCCCGGAGTCAATTTACCAAAATCATCCCCGTAAAGTTCTTTTATGTTTTGATTTATACTGCTTCCGGCCGCAGTTTTTACATCTTGTGCTTTTTCTTCTTGGGCAGAATTGTCTTGAGATAAAATTGCAAGCAATTCATCCTCAGGTTTTATTTTGGGCTTTGCTTCTTGTTTTGTCAGATTGTGTTCTTGTTTTTTTGGCTCAAGAAGTGGAATATATGGCTTCTCAGGCGGCAAAGGTTCTCTTTTAGGCTGGGGCTGGGGCTCTTTTTGTATCTCTTTTGGAGCAGGGTTGAGCTCTGGTGTTTTTGGAACAATTTTAGGCTCGTATTTTATGGGTTTTTGTTGCACCACCTCTTTGAGTTGTGAACCTTTTGGCATTGGAGGTGCCATTGGTGTTTGCGGCGGCTGTATTTTTTCTTTTGTTATACCGGATTCTTTTTCTTTTATCGGCATATCTTTTAGTGAAATTTTTATTTTATTTTCATCTTCTTGCTTTGGTTTTTTAAACTCAGGAGCAATAGTCCCCAATATCCAAAATACGAGCACTAACAAAAAGTGGATTAATAATGCTACAAAAAAAGCAAAAGAGGAGCGATTCATGATTTCCATTTTATAAATTATTTTGCTGATTATAACCAATATAGATTAATACTTCTTAGGTATAATTACAAAAAAACACAAGGTTATTGCATGAGTATAGAAGCATCACTAAAAGCTTTTGAAGAAGCACAAAGTTTAATTCCAGGTGGAGTAAACTCTCCAGTTAGAGCTTTTAAAAGCGTCGGAGGAACTCCTCTTTTTATAACTGAGGGGGAGGGTGCTTACTTAACTGATGTTGATGGCAATAAATATGTTGATTATGTGCAAAGCTGGGGACCGCTATTGTTTGGTCACAGAGATGAGAGTATAGAAAAAGCTGTTATAGATGCCGTAAAACACGGCCTTAGCTTTGGAGCGCCGACACAGGCGGAGAGTGAATTGGCAAAACTCGTTATCTCTTTTTTTGATTCTATCGATAAAGTAAGATTTGTAAGCAGCGGAACAGAAGCGGTAATGAGTGCCATTCGTCTTGCGCGCGGATTCACGGGTCGTGACGATATTGTGAAATTTACAGGTTGTTACCATGGACACAGTGATTCCCTTTTAGTTCAAGCCGGCAGCGGTGCCGCTACATTCGGAAACCCGAGTTCACCGGGTGTCCCGGCTGATTTTACAAAACACACTCTGTTGGCTGAGTATAACAACATAGAGAGTGTAAAAAAATGCTTTGCTGATTCTCACGATATTGCTTGTGTCATCATTGAGCCTATAGCTGGAAATATGGGACTTGTTCCGGCGGATAAAGAGTTTTTACATCAATTGAGAAAGCTTTGTGATGAGAATGGAACCTTGCTTATTTTTGATGAAGTTATGAGTGGTTTTCGTGCCACGCTTCACGGGGCAGAGTCTACGACGGGGGTAAAACCCGACATTGTTACGCTTGGAAAAGTGATAGGTGGCGGTATGCCTGTCGGTGCTTTTGGCGCAAGAGCGGAGATAATGTCCAAACTTTCACCTGAGGGTCCTGTTTATCAGGCGGGAACATTGAGCGGCAATCCGGTTGCAATGGCGGCAGGATTCGCAGCGCTGAGTAAACTCAAGCAAAACAGCAAAATTATTTCTGTCCTTGAAGCCCGTGCGACAAGATTGGTTGAGGGAATGAGAGACGCTGCTTTGGCATGTGGAATAAAGATGCAGATAGATGTAAGAGGAAGTATGTTTGGATTTTTCTTTAATGAAAAACCTGTGAAAAACTTTGCAGATGCGTGTAATTCAGATGCTGAGCTTTTTGCAAAATTTCATTCGCAAATGCTCCAAGAAGGTTATTATTTTGCGTGCTCACTTTATGAAACGGGTTTTATCTCAACTGCAATTACCGATGCAATGATTGAAAATACAATTATCGCAAGCGAAAAAGTATTTAAAACGATTGCAAATGGCTGAAAATCAAGAGGAGCAAAAAACTCCAAAAATTAAACCTATTATAGAAGCAGCAGACAGCCTTTCTTTGGGTATATCCATGGTTGTAGCAGTTGCAATGGGTGTTGGAATCGGTTACTTGCTTCGTAAATGGACGGGAATGGGCTGGCTTTTTTGGGTGGGTGTCGCAATAGGTATAGCAGCGGCAATACTGAATGTGTATAAGGCGTATTCAAAACAGTATAAAGAGTTTGAAGAATTGGCAAAACAGCCTAGGTATGCTATAAAAAAACAGTTAGAAGATGAAGAAGACGATGAGGATTATGGTGAAAAAAAGTATTAAACTCATCGTTATAGCAGAGTTGCTTATTTTAGCCGCAAATAGTGTTTCATTTGGGTTTTATATAAATTTACAAATTGCATTTTTAAGCAGTTTGTTTATTATCTTGGGTTCTATGTACGCTTATGCGAAGATGGTTGACAATCAAGTTGCATCTGAAAATATAGAAGAAAAAAGAGAGCTTCTCGATGAGATAGATGATCCTTATGAGCTTTATGATGATACACCTTTAAATGAAGCACCTGCCGATGAGCTTGATTTAAGAGCTATTGTAAAAGAGGAAAAAAAGAAGATTAAGATAGTTAACTTTAAAGATATGAAAAAAGGTTCAAAAGCCGGTTTTTCACTTTTTAGACTTATTCCTTATCTCTTTTTGGTTTTAGGTTTTATAGCTTTGAGCAATAACGAACTCTTAGATATCGCCATATACCTGCCGTCTCTATTGCCAGGAATTGTTGTAGGCTATATAAGCGGCAAAGAGATTTTTACAAAGATGTAATCATCGGAATGTTAATGGTAATATTGTTTTGGATATCCACATAAAAGTTGCTATTGGCAGCGAGGATTTCTAGTTCGTTTGTTTTATTGGTATTGATATTTTTTGCACTTACTTCTATTGAAAATAAGCTGTATTTTTTATTTTCAAATTTTATATGCTCTCCGACTCTAAAGAAAATTTTGGTATTTATTTTATCGTTATCACTAAAAGATGAATAAATTTTATTTAAAATTTTTATAAAGCTGTTTGAGTTGATTATTATTTCTGGAATAGTAGGGTCAAACTCTTTGGTAAATTCTATTTTTGAGCTAATCGAGGTTGTTGAAATACACAAATCAACAAGCGTATAAATATTAGTCAGTTCACCGACGGGCTTTGGATTATTTATCTTAAAAGAAGGGGCTTTATAAAGTTTTATGCCAAGTTTATCTTCATTTTCATAGCCCACTGTTAAACCAAAAAATTTATATCTTCCGATTTCAAGCTCAAGAAAAGTTGTTTTAAAACCAAAAGTTACATTTGCATACGTGGTTGCAAGTTCAAAAAGATCATGTGCAGAAGTCGCTCCAAGGAGAAACTGCGCTTCTGCATTTAATGATTCAATTTTTCCATTTGAATTAAAAAGTATAAAAGGGTTGTAATCATATTCTAGCCATTGTTGTTCAAAAGTCATTGTTTACCACTAATTAATCTTCTATATAGTTCTTAAGTTTTCTTCCTACTTTAGGATGTTTCAGCTTTTTGATAGCACTTGATTCGATTTGACGAACTCTTTCACGTGTTACGTTTAATTCTTTTCCAATCTCTTCCAAAGTTCTGTCGCTTTCATCATCCATAATTCCAAAACGAAGTTTGATAACCGCTTTTTCTCTTTCGTTTAATTGTTCGAGTACGCTTTCAATCTGTACTCTCAAGTCATCTTTGAGTATAGCATCGGATGGTGAAACGGATGTTTTGTCCTCAATGAAGTCACCAAAACGTCCATCATCTTCATTTCCGATAGGCGCTTCAAGAGAGATAGGCTCTTTTGTTATTTTTATAACATTTTTAACTTTTTCGACTGAAAGCCCAACCTCTTCCGCAATCGTATCCACATCCGGTTCTTTTCCATGCTCTTGAAGGTGTTTACGCATAATTTTATTGATACGGTTGATTGTTTCAATCATGTGTATCGGAATACGAATCGTTCTCGCCTGATCGGCAATAGCGCGAGAAATAGCTTGACGAATCCACCAGGTAGCATACGTTGAAAACTTATACCCTTTTTGATATTCAAACTTATCAACAGCTTTCATTAGACCGATGTTTCCTTCTTGAATTAAATCAAGAAAAGGCAACCCGCGGTTTGTGTATCTTTTTGCAATGGAAACAACAAGTCTCAGATTTGATTTTGCCATTTTAGTTTTAGAGATTTCAGAAATATTTTTACCACGTTTAATTTGTTCTAAAATATCGGCTAATTTATCAGGTTCCATGCTAAAACTGTCTTTAGAAGCTTCTTTTGTCTGAACTAATTTTTTAATTTCCATATAGGTGCTAACCATAGTAGCTTCTGGAACCATTGCTGAAATATCTTCTTTGTTTAGGTCGCAAATTTTGCTAATTAAAACTTTATGATTTGCTTTGAGGGTTGCATTAAAAAGTGGAAGTTTATACTCTAGTCTTTTTAATTCTTTATCATAACCTTCATCACTTTTGAGTGCCGTTTCCATAGCACGGACAAGCTCATTGATAAGTTTTGAAGTAGGTCCCAAATCTAAAAGTTTTTCTTTGAGTACAGATTTTTTAAATGTTGAAGCTAAGAAATAATTTACAATTTCCTCATTAATTTCACCTTCTAAATCATCAGGAGTTTTTTCTGTTGATTTTGTCCAGTCTTTTTTAGCTTTTTCCAATGCTTTAAAGCTGATGGTTACTTTTTCAACTCTGCTTTTATCTTTTAGAGATAAGTTTTTTTCCTCTGCTTCTTCATTGTCATTATCGTCACTATCGTCATCATTCTCATCACTATCATCTTTTTCGTCTTCAAAACTTTTAAAGAGCTCTTTTACTCTTCTTTCACGGTTGATAAGCGGTTCTTTATAATCCAAGATAAAATCAATCAGGTATGGAACAGAGCATATTGCATCGATTATAATGCTTTCACCACCCTCAATTTTTTTAGATATTTCTATCTCTTCCTCTTTTGTCAACAAAGGAATTTGTCCCATTTCCCGAAGATACATACGAACAGGAGAGTCTGAACGGGACCATTCAAGCAATTCATGCTCTTTTAAAATATCGAATTTATCTGATTCATTGCTTTCAAGCATTTTTCTTTGAGCATCTCTTCTTGCTTCGGCTTCTCTGTCATTAAGTTTTTTTGCATGTTCAGAACCCGTATAGATACAAGATTTAGTTTTTACAATTAATTTAAAAATATTTTTTGCTTGTGCAGATGTTGGCTGTTTATCGAAAAGGTCCACGAGGGCCTCATAGGTTAAACAATCTTTTGATTTGTTGTTGAAGAATGATTCTATGGCTTTATTGAGGTCTTTGGCTGTCATATTTGAGTATGCTCCATAGTTTAAGGATTTAAGATTTTTTAAGAAGTGGATTATACCCAAATATTCTTAATTGCATCTTTTGAAAAATAATTTTTTTTAATATTTTTCATCTTGATATGCTTTAGAAAACGGCATGTGGAAATGTAGTAAAATCAAAGTTGGAACATTCTTTGCTTTTTTAAGAAAAATAGCAGCAACAAAGGGTTTATATGCAAACTGGTTATTATAGTTCGGCAGCGGGAATGGTCACTCAATTTAATCGTCTTGACACCATCGCTAATAATCTTGCAAATGTTAATACGGTTGGATTCAAAGAAGACAACTTGATTGTGGGTGACTTTATGCGTCTTTACAAAGAAGCCAGAGATGAGTTACCGATTGAAAATCATACAAAAGAGGGTGCGCAGTTTTTAAACAGAACGATGACAAAATCTCCTCAAATCGTTGATTCCTACACAGACCAGTCTATCGGCGTAATGCAAAAAACGGGCAATAGTCTGGATTTTTCTCTCTCTAGGGAAGGTTTGTTTTTTTTGGTGAAAACACCTCAGGGCATAAGGCTTACAAGAGATGGCTCTTTTAGCGTTGATGATGAAGGAAAACTTATAACAAAACAAGGTTATGAGGTTTTGCCTCATGATTATTTTGCATCTGACAAGTCTATTCATTTTACCGAACAAGATAGTGTTATAGAATCAGATAAAAATGGTCAACTTTTTACGAATTTGCCAAATTCTGTAAATCTTACCAAAAATTCAAAACTTTTTGTGGCGCAACCGGACAATATTGCCATGCTTCAAAAAGAGGGTGACAACCTTTACAAATATAACAACATATCCCAAGTACAAAGCATTAACGAAAGTGGTGCGGTTTTACAAGGATTTGTCGAAAAAAGCAATGTAAATGCTGTCAAGATGATGACTCAAATGATTGAAACAAACCGCCTTGTCGGAATGTACCAAAAAGCAATGGATACGCAGATGAATGATATGAACCGCGATGCAATTGAAAAAATTGCCAGAAAATCTTAAGGAGTTTTACTATGATGCAATCACTTTATACTGCTTCTACCGGAATGTTAGGAATGCAGACGCAAATAGACACAACGGCGAACAATATTGCCAACGTCAACACAATTGGCTTTAAAAAATCCCGTGCAGAATTTGCAGATCTTATGTACCATGTTATGGAGTATGCAGGAACGTCTACGAGTGATGTTACAAAAAGTCCTACCGGCATTGAAGTTGGTCTGGGTGTAAGACCGACGGCGATAAACAAAATCTTTTCTGAGGGAAGTTTAAAACAAACCGACAATCAACTCGACCTTGCTATAACCGGCGGCGGTTTTTTTAAACTTCAACTTCCCGATGGTACAGAAGTTTATACAAGAAACGGTGCATTTAAAGTGGACAGCAATGGAACCATTGTAAATAGTGACGGGTATACGCTTACTCCCGAAGTTGTAATTCCTCCGGATGCAACTAATATTTCTATCGGAACAGACGGCACCGTTACGGTTGTTCAACCGGGGCAAACTCAAGCAACACAAATAGGGCAGATAACTACAACAAACTTTATAAATCCTGCGGGTCTGCACTCGATGGGGGACAACCTTTATATAGAAACGGACTCTTCGGGTCAGCCGGTAGAAGGAACGCCCGGACTGGATGGTCTTGGTGTCTTAAGACAAGGTTTTGTTGAGCTTAGCAATGTTGAGCTTGTTGTTGAGTTAACAGACCTTATAACAGGACAAAGAGCCTACGATTCAAACTCAAAAGTAATCACAACGAGTGATGAAATGCTGCAAACTACAAACAATCTAAAAAGATAACAACCTCCTGAAAACAGCTTGATATTAATTGATATTACAGCTGTTTATTTTTTGAAAACTTATTGTATTTCCACATGCCATAGACGTATTATCAAAAGCAATACATTGATATTTGTTTAAGAGATTTAAGAGTAAAATATCCGCCAGTTTAATAAAAGGCGGTGCTCAACAATGCAAAAGTCAAATCCGACAGGACATGAAAAAACATTAAAAATTGATGATTTTATTGTTTCAAAAACAGATATGCAGGGGAGGATTCTTTATGGCAATAAGGTGTTTATTAAAATGTCGGGTTATGAAGAAAATGAACTTCTAGGGCAACCGCATTCTATCTTGCGCCATCCCGATATGCCAAAGATTGTCTTTAATCTTTTATGGGAGCGCATAAAAAGTAAAAAAGAGATTTTTGCGTATGTTAAAAATTTATGTAAAGACGGTTCTTATTATTGGGTATTTGCAAATGTGACAGTTACTATTGATGAAAATGGCTCGAGTCGCGATTATCATTCGGTTAGAAGAAAGCCGAGCTCTAAAGCCTTGGAAGTAATTCCGGGACTTTATTCTAAGCTGCTTTCTGCTGAAAAATCCGGTGGAATGGAAGCTTCTAAAAAAATGCTTCAAAATATTTTAGATGAAAAAGGAATTGATTATGACACATTTATCCTCAGCCTTCAGCAATAGACAAACTTTATTTTATCTTCTAGTAGGTGCGGGAACGGCTGTTTTCTTGCTTGTTTTAGGGCTTATAGTGCCTGCTGTTATTGTGATTGTATTAGTGCTAATAGGTCTTTTTATCCCTGAATCATCCGATGAAGCATGTAAGAAAATATTTAACGATGATTTGATTCGTCAAATCAGAGATGTGCTCATTAAAGCAGGCAGCGGCAATCTTTCTTACAGAATCACAAATATATCCGATAAGCACGTTATGCAAGGTGTTGCTTGGGGAATTAATGATTTGCTTGACCAAACAGAGCAAATGATACGTGATATTCGTGCTTCAATTTATGCGGCAAATCATGGAACAAATCTTAGAATTATTTTTAAAGAGGGGTATAAGGGTGATTTTTTAGGAGCAAGTCCGGAGTTAAATAGTGCAATCTCTTCTATTGCTTCTTCATACAAAGGAAAAATGCGTTCTGAACTCTCCAGAGAATTTGAACGAGTGAGCGGAGGTATTTCTAAAGGTCTTGAAGTTATTCAGCATAATATTCTTAAAAATAGTGAATTTTCAAAATCAATAAATGAAATAACATCTCAAACGGCTCAAAATGTAATGAAAAGTCAAAAAAGCGTTAGCGCAATTGTTATCGGCCTTGAAGACCTTCTTGAGCTTATTACCGGCTCCAACACAGCAATATCTTCATTGAATGACAGGACTAAAGATATTAGCACCATTGCAAATCTGATTAAAGATATTGCGGAACAAACAAATTTACTGGCTTTAAATGCGGCGATAGAAGCGGCTCGTGCAGGTGAACATGGGCGAGGGTTTGCCGTTGTTGCAGAAGAAGTTAGAAAACTTGCAGAACGAACACAAAAAGCTACGACTGAAATATCTATGACACTTCAAACGCTTCAGCAAGAAGCTATGGATGTTCTAGTAAGCTCCGATAAAATGACAAAAATAGCATCCGGCGCACAGTCAAATATTAATGATTTTGAAGTTGTATTGGATGACTTTACTAAAACAGCCTCCAGTTCCGCAAATATGTCAAAATATATCAATGCTTCACTTTATACTACCCTCGTTAAGGTGGATCATATTATTTTCAAACATAATGCCTACTCAGCAATAATTAATGAAAATGTTGAAAAAGCATCTCAGTTTTCCGATCATCACAGCTGCAGAATGGGCAAATGGTATTATGAAGGGGAGGGAGCGAGATTGTTTTCAAATACATCTTCTTATAAAAAAATGGAAGCTCCGCACGCTGCGGTGCATCATGCCGTACTCGATACCGTACCTTGCGCTTCGAAAGCTGATTGTCTGCTTGAAAAAAATAAAGACAGAATAGTAAAAAATATGAATATGATGGAAAATTCTTCCCGCGAACTTTTTATTCTTCTTGACAATATGGTTGATGAAGCGAATCCAAATGTAAGTCTTAAATAGACTTGCATTGAAGAACTGCAACTCTAAAAGAGAGCGTGCGTTTGCACATGCCAAAAATCATTTTATAAAACTAAAATTTCATTTTAGATATAATCACGGACTTAATTAGAAAATAAATTTAGGATTTTGTATGAAAAAAGCAAATATTGATGGAAAAGTTTGGACATTCGGAAAAGATATTGACACAGATTTAATTATTGCGGCCCGCTATTTAAATACGTCCGTTGCGGAAGAACTTGCAAAACATGTTATGGAAGATGCTGACCCGGAATTTGTAAAAAAAATAAGTATTGGTGATGTTATAGTCGCTGGTGAAAATTTTGGTTGCGGAAGTTCAAGGGAACATGCTCCAATAGCACTCAAAGCAGCGGGAATCGCTGCTGTTATTGCACCAACATTTGCAAGAATTTTTTATCGTAACGCTTTTAATATGGGGCTTCCTATATTTGAGTTAAAAGAAAGTGCAGAGATTAACGAGGGCGATACAATTAGCGTAGATATGAATACAGGAACAATCACAAACAACACTACGGGCAAAACATATACATTTACGCCTATTCCTGAATTTATGCAAGAGCTCATAGATGCCGGCGGATTGATGAATTTTGCACAAAATGAAATAAAAAAATAATTTGAATATCTTGGAGATTAGATGAAAACATATAAAATAGCACTCATAAAAGGTGATGGAATCGGTCCGGAAATTATAGATGAAGCGGTTAAAGTTTTAGATGCTGTCGCATCTTGCTGTAACTTTGATTTTTCATACGAAGAAGCCCTTATGGGAGGATGTGCATATGATGCGACAGGAGATCCGCTTCCTCAGGAGACAATTACTATTTCACTCAATAGCGATGCTGTACTTTTTGGTGCTATCGGTGGAGAAAAATGGGATAAATTACCTCGTGAAAAACGCCCTGAAAGCGGTCTATTACGATTTAGAAAAGAGCTTGGAGTTTATGCAAATCTTCGTCCGGCCGTTGTATATGACGAACTTGTAAATGCATCCTCTTTAAAGCCGGAGATAGTTCGAGGTGTTGATTTGATGGTTGTTCGTGAGCTTATCGGCGGTATCTATTTTGGTGAACCAAAAGGGCGTGATGAGAACAGAGGCTGGAATACTATGGTTTATACTCGTCCAGAAATAGAGCGAATCGCACATCAAGCATTTAAAATTGCAATGACGAGAAGCAAGCGAGTTTGTTCCATAGATAAAGCAAACGTTTTAGATGTATCTCAACTTTGGAGAGATGTTGTAACTGAAATAGCACAGCAATACCCGGAAGTTGAACTCAGCCACATGTATGTAGATAATGCGGCAATGCAGCTAATTCGTGATCCTAAGCAGTTTGATGTCATGCTTACGGGAAATATCTTTGGAGATATTTTAAGTGATGAGGCAAGCATGCTCTCAGGCTCTATCGGTCTTTTACCTTCAGCTTCGGTTGGAGCAAAGATAGGTGTTTATGAACCTATTCACGGTTCAGCACCGGATATCGCAGGTCAGGGAATTGCAAATCCGATAGCAACTATATCATCGGCATCAATGATGCTCAGATATGCACTTGGTGAAACAGCAGCCGCCGACAAAATAGATGCTGCTGTCAAAAGAGCGCTTAAAGAAGGTTATCGAACGCAAGATTTAGCAAAGTTTGATGCTAAAGAAGTTTGTTCAACAAGCGAGATGGGCTCTATTATTGCTAATTATGTTGCAAAATGCAAACACTAACGTTAGCAAATATTTATGAGCTGCAAGGTCTTAAAGAAGAGGCCTTGGATATTTATAAAGAAGTCTTGAAAAAAAATCCGAATAATAGTGAAGCTAAAATTGCCATTAGAAGATTATCCGGTTTGAGAAAAAAATTTTTAAAAGTTAACACTCAAATGAAGGACTTTTTTTTAAAAATGGATTCAGAAGTTGAATTTCATGAGTTTGAAAGGTGGTTATTAAAAGCATGGAACTAAGAGATGTGATATTGTCAACATTAGCTGAAATGGAAGATAACAATACTGATAATTCAGTTTCTTTGAAAGCTGATTTTAAAATAAAAGAAGTTTCTAAAAAATTAACCAGAAGCGATAGTGAAAAAGAGTTTGATAAACAGGTTCCACATGCCAAGATGGAGAACATGGAAGAATCATATCTTGCTCAAGAAACCGAAGTGATGTTTTTAAATGGAGTTAGAGAAAGACTCTTAGTGCTGTTTGAAGGTTTTCAAGCACCAAACAATACAAATATAGAGGCGAAAGTTGATTTAACGCTTAATTTTTTAGAGTATGTTTTAGCTTCCATAGACTCTCGGGTAGAAAAATTAGAAAAAGGAAAGATTGAGTGAGCCAATACAGAGTGCTTATAGATGCAAATGATGAAAAAGGACTCGTACACAAGGTGTCTAGCGTTTTTTATAATAATGACTTGAATATTCTTTCAAATAATGAGTTTGTGGATAAAGAAAACAATAAATTTTTTATGAGAAGTGTTGTTGATGGAGATATAGACGCCAAAGAATTAAAAACATTTATACAGAATGTATTACCGAAAAATTCAGGTGTGGATGTTATAGAACCCGATAAAAAAAATATTATTATTATGGCTACTAAAGAGATGCATGCACTGGGAGATATCCTTATTCGGCATGAAGCGGGTGAATTGGAAGCAAATATTTTAGCCGTGATATCCAACTATAATGACTTAGGTTCTCTCGTTGGCAAGTTTGATATCCCTTTTATAGCCATTTCCCATGTGGGACTCGACCGTGCCGAGCATGAAAATGAAGTATTAAAATGTTTAGAAAACTTTAAAGATATTGATTATATCGTTTTAGCGAAATATATGAGAATTTTAACTCCCCGATTTGTAGAAGTTTACGAGAACAAACTCATAAATATTCACCACTCATTTCTTCCTGCCTTTATAGGTGCAAACCCTTATAAACAAGCGTATGACAGGGGGGTAAAAATAATAGGGGCAACGGCTCACTTTGTCAACAATCATCTTGATGAAGGACCGATTATCGCTCAAGAGGTTATCCATGTGGACCATGCGTACAGCTGGAAAGATATGCAGCGTTCCGGCAAAGATGTAGAAAAGGTTGTTCTCTCCCGTGCGTTGAAGCTGGCGCTTGAAGATAGAATTTTTGTTTACGCAAACAAAACGGTTATTTTTTAGTGCATTTTCAAAAGAGATACATTTGCCAAATATACTTCAGGAGCTCCCTTGTTTAATCTCGTTTTAGTAAATCCGCAAATACCAAATAATACAGGTGCCATAGGAAGGCTCTGCGTCAATGCAGGTGCTTCTCTTCATCTTATAAAGCCTATCGGTTTTGATATAGATGAAAAGGCCGTCAGACGGGCAGGACTTGATTATTGGCATAAGCTAGATTTACATGTTTGGGAAAATATAGAAGATTTTTTTAAACATAATGACATAACAAATAATGCTTACTTCGCTACAACAAAAACAGACAAACCTTACTTTGAAGTTGCTTTTAAAGAGGGTGATTTTATCTTTTTTGGCAGTGAAACAGCAGGAATTCCTGCGGATATTTTAAATAAATATAAAGAGCAAAATATAACGATACCTATGACAAAAGAGGGCAGAAGCTTAAACTTGGCAATTAGCACAGGTATTGTTTTGTATGAAGCAATCAAACAAAACTTTACTTCATTTAAGGAAAATATATGAGCCCTATTGTTGACAATATAATGATGTTCCTCTTTGTACTGTTTCTCTTTTGGGTTTTCATGGGTTACCATAAAACCAAAACAGAAGCCAGAGAAAAAGAAGAGCAAGAAAAAAAAGACAAATACGAGTCGGGTAATTTGGAGTCCTAGAAAACTCTTTTTGCCCAGATTTCTATACTTTTTTCAAATTTATCAAATAGACTTTCTGCATTTTTAATTATCATTTTCATTTCATATCCTTTAAATTATTTAGTATATATTACACATTTTAAGAATATTATTTTATATTATTGCAATTTGTCATAAATATTTTGACTTTATGACATAAAATAGATTATAATTTAAAAAAAAGAGGAGTTGAAAATGAATAGTTTCTCAGAAATTGTTGAAGAGATAAAAAGTATAGTTTCTTCTGAATTTAGCGGCAGAAAAGTGTTCGATAAGGATGTTGCAGATACTTTGGGTATTACACAAATGAATTTTGCGACTATGAAAAAAAGAAACAAGGTTCCCTTTAATGAATTGTTGGATTTCTGTGCTAAAAGATCCATCTCTATAAACTGGATTCTCTACGGTCAATCGCCAGAAAGCTTGGTAGATGCAACCAATAAATTTTATATGGTGAGATATTTTAGTGATATCAATGCATCTGCAGGCGGCGGAAGTGAAAACGAATATGAAGATGTAGAAGAACTTGAAATTCCGGAACAGTTTGTTGTTATGCTTGGAGGAGAAAAAGAACTGAAAAATATAGAAGCCATTCATGTGACGGGCGATTCGATGGAGCCGACATTTAGTTACAATGATATTGTTTTTGTACATAGAGGTAAAACTGATCTTCAGCGCGGCGGTATATTTACTATTAGAACAGAAGCAGGTTTGTTTATCAAAAGGGTGCAGCAGAGAATAGATGGAAAAATAGATATAATATCTGACAATAAAGTCTACTCCACGCAAACATTAAATCCAAATGAATTTGAAGTTATAGGCAGGGTTGTAAGCAGATTCGGTGATGTAGATTAGAAAGAGGTTTTGAGTTGAAATATATATTTGCAGTGTTAGTTATATTAACCTTCGTTGGCTGTTCTTCAAAAGAAGCAAAGATAGAGATAGAAGATTTGGTAAATATACCTCAGGACGTGAAATATTTTACAAAAAATATAGATGAAAATGTTACTCTTTACGAAGTTCAAAAGGAATTCGACAGGTATTATTTCAGTATGTGGAATATTGAAAAACCCAATGAGACGCTAGAAGGGGTTCAGTGGCCGTTTCGCTCTTATAGAACTGGCAAAAGTTATGGTGAAAATTTACAGCTCTTAGAACAAAAGTTTTTTGATGAAATGTACGAAAACTCAAATTTTGATTCGTTTTTAACACTAAATAAACGAGCGCTTACAATTAAACACGTTAATCTTCGAGCCTTTCCTACGATAAGACCACTTTTAAAAGATCCATCACTTGCAGGGGAAGGTTTCCCGTTTGATTATCTGCAAAATAGCACTGTGTGCGCGAATAAGCCAATTTTAGTATCTCATTATTCTAAAGATAGAAAATGGATTTATGTATTTAGCAGTTTTGCCAATGGATGGATACAAGCAGATGAAATGGTTTTTATTGAAAAAGAGCATACTGATTTATGGCAAAACGCTCAACAGGTTTTTATTGTAAAAGAGAATATTCCGATAACAAACGAAGAGGGAAATTTTTTATTTTATTCAAAAATTGGAATGATGCTGGCATTGGTGGACGAAGATGATGACAACTATACGGTTCTTGCCGTCTCGGCTTATAAAAATAATCAAGCACAATTTTTACAAGTAAAGATATCCAAAGAGATAGCACGAAAAGGAATACTCAGTTTAAATAAAACTAATTTAGAGCTTATTATAGGTGAATTATCCACATCAAATTATGGATGGGGAGGAATGTATGAACAAAGAGATTGCTCATCAACTCTTAGAGATTTATTTACACCGTTTGGGATATGGTTAGCAAGAAATTCTTCAATGCAAAGCAGAAAAGGGAAAGTTATCAGCCTTGAAAATTTAAGTAATAATGAAAAGATAGAACAAATAAAAAAAGAAGCTGTACCCTTTCAAACGCTTCTTTATAAAAGAGGACATATCGTTCTTTACGTAGGCAGCTATAACGATGAAATTATAATTTTTCATAACACATGGGGAGTTAAAACTAAAAAGAATGGGGTTGAGGGCAGAGTTGTTATCGGGAAGTCTCTTTTTAGCACCCTGAAACTTGGAAAAAAACAAAAAAATTACGATGAAGAGGGTGAAATATTGAAAAACTTAAAGAGTATGAATATTTTGACCCAAAAGAACTAGGCTTTTATATCTAAAAGCGAGCCTAGCATCTCATCTTGCGTTTTGATTGCACCGATGTTCGCAGCCGTTGCATTGAGTGCTATAAGTTGGTCCGGAATCTCTTTTGCCAAATCTGTCTGGCTCTTAGAAGAACCCTTGTCATCGGCTTTGCGGGTGTTTGTTGTGAGGACATTTCCATTTTCTGAAATCCTTGTATCTTGAGGTATAAACCCCTCTGTATTTACATTTGCAACATTGTTTGCATTCGTATTCATCATCGTCTGATGTGATTGTATGGATGAAATGTTATTTGAAATATTCATAGAACGCTCCTTTTGTACACAAAGATTTTAGTACTAAATGTATAAAAATTAGATTATAGATATAAAGTATATTATTTTGATGTATTCAAAGCAAGAGTTTTTAAGAGAAGTCTGGTTTATTTACTTGAGAAAGTTGAGAAGTTAAATAAAATCTCAAAACTAGGCAGGGAGTTCATTTCTGAGCAAAGATAACTCAGAAATTCCACATGCCAAAGTTTTATTAGTGGAGTTCTGCGTTTAGTTTAATTTCTCTTGTTGAGCGAGAAGCGGTAATCGCGCCCGTTTGTGAGTTTTGTCTGAAATGAACACCATGAAGTCCTGCTAAATCTTTCGCTTTAAAAACTTCACCTTCTTGGATGAAATTTTTATTCACCTCTTTGATTTTTGCAAGTTCTTTCGAGTTGATTGCAACTTTAGTGCCTTCTAAAATAGCAATACCTGCATCCATGATACAGCCATCTCCCAGTGGAATACCGCAAGTTGAGTTTGCACCAAGAAGAGTATTTTTACCTACAGAAATAGGATTGCCGTCTGTACCGCTTAAAACACCGAGTATAGAAGCTCCACCGCCGACATCACTTCCTGCACCGACTATGGCTGAGCTTGAGATTCTTCCTTCAACCATAACAGAACCCGTTGTTCCTGCATTAAAATTAATGTAAGAAGCACCCGGCATTACAGTTGTTCCCGCTGCAAGTTGTGCTCCGAATCTCACTTTTGAAGTATCAAGGATTCTTGTATTGTCTGCCGGAATGATATGCTGTAAAAATCTTGGAAATTTATCTACAAAATCTATATGCGGGTATTCATTGGAGAGTTTTAATTCTATCTCAAATTCTCTGAGGTATTCCAGCTCTATTGGGGAGCCGTTAGACCACGCAACATTTGGCAATGCGCCAAATGCACCATTTAAGTTAATGCTTCTAATTTCAACTTTTGCTTGGGAGAGAGCATAAAGTTTTAGGTAGGTTGCTTCCACGCTTTTAAGTGCTTCATCGCTAAAAATAAATGTTACTTTAAACTCGCCCTCCAAGCTTCCGCTGCTAATTATTTGATTATAAAGGGCAGATACTACTTGAATATTTTTGTGAGCATCGCCATAAGCTTCGTCAGAGTAAGGAGTAAAGGCATTGAGACAACTCTTTAAAAAGGCTAAATTGATAGTGCTTACAAATTCACTTTGAGTAAAATCAACCTCTATCCCTTGTTCCAAAAGTGCTTGAATAAAAATAGCGGCACTGCCGAAGTTTTCATTCCAGTTTATGATTGGATAAGTCGCCTGAAGAGTTTTATCTACATTTAACTGGCCTAAATCTACCCTTGCAATACCAAACGCCAAAGGATTTTTGTAATTAGGTATTGATGATTTAATATTTTCTATTAATACTTTAAAAGCATCTGCTGTTTCAATTATTTCCATGAATTCTCACTTAAAGTTTTTGATTGCGGCATTATACTTAAATATTACTAATGAGTATTTATATATACTTAAAGCCTAAGAGAAGGATATTTATGAATAAGTGGTTGGAATTTTTAAAAAACAATGATTATTTGAGTATTAAAAAGTATATGAGAGATGGCGCTGACGTGAATGATACGAATGAGCATGGAGAATCGATTCTGGCATGTGGAATACGATGTGGATGCGACATAGATATTCTCTTCTTGCTTATAGAGAACGGTGCAGATATCCACGACTTTGATGAGGAGGGTGTAAGCATATTTGACATGTCCATTACTTATAACAATATAGCCCTTTTCAATTATTTGCTAGAACACGGAATTGATATTAATAAAACAAAGAGAAGAAGCGGTTTTACACCGCTCATGGCGGCCGCATGTTATGGAAGGGTAGAGATCACTAAAACCCTTTTAGCTGAGGGAGCGAACATAGAGGCTAGGGATGTAAAAGGGTTTACGGCTACAGATTTTGCAAGAAAAATGAATAAAAAAAGTATTTTGAATATCCTCAACTTTGATAAAAACAATCCTAAAAACACAAGATACGCGCGATGATACTAATCAAAAAATTTACCTTGTTTTTCATTATCTAGAGGCTTTCTTTTCTCTTTTGCAAGCCACTCTTGCAAAAGCGACTCTACAACCTTGCTGAGACTCATTTTATATCTGTTTCTGGCGTACATCATAGATTCATCCCATGTTTTTTTATCAATCAATAAACTTCTTGTAATTTCATCTTTTGGTTTCACGACATACCTTTTATATAATTAATCTTTGGGGCCTTACGCATTATCAAGCAGTTTTAAAAAACTTTTATAGCTATCGACTATATCCTGATTTTTTTTGTTGAGCATATAAAACTCTATTGCTTTTTTTCCAAGCCTAGGAATTTCATTTTTAACAGCCCAACTGCTTACCGTTCCCTCAGGAACTTCTAGTATTTCGGCAAGATTTTTTTGTGTAATACCAAGTTCGCTACATACAATTTTTACAACATTCTTTTTTGATTTTTTAACTATTTGTATTGATAAATCTTTCTTTTGCGTCTCTTCTTGTGAAACATCCCTATTGTTGTTTATCCATTCTACAACATCCGATGTGTTAAGAATCCAGTCTTTTTTATTTAAATACTTTATGATATCCGTTGTAAATTTTTGAGCATTTTTTTTTGCAAACTCTTCATCGCTTAGCTGCAAAAGTATTGAAAATGCAAGCTGTATCGAAGACGGGCCGCTGTGTCCCCAGTCAAATCCATCTTTTGAATAAGAAAATATTTCACTCCTTGTCGGAAGTTCAATCTCTGCATACGTTACATATCTGCTGCCAAGAAGCGTTTTATGCCCTTTAAATACATGGTTCGTTCTAATAGCCATTTTTATCTCTTATATTTTAAAAGTGTAATGCTGTATAGTATCCCGTTTTTTCTTTTTCATAAAAGAAAGTCTCTAAACAACATCTATGAGAACTATTAGCAATAAAAGTACCAATAACCAAACAAACACATATAAAATCCTTGATTTATGCGTACCCATATTGACATTTGTATGATTTATATTAATGTAAAAGGGATGTTTATCTTATGCAGTTCATCAATAAAAAGATGAAAATAGCTTTGCACTTCTTTCTTGTTTTCTCCCTTGAGCGAAATTTCAACAGAAGCATTTCCATCAGTGAAAATTGGTAAAGAAGAAAGTTCAATATGTGCGGGTATTTGTTTCATTACAGCTATAAGGGAATTCTCACTCGTATTGGCAAGCAAAGTGCATCTGAATTTTTGCGTCGATATTGAAAAAAACTTTTGAATGACATCACGAATCATGGGATGTGCCATAGACGGAAAACCGGGGGTAAAAAAGAATCTGTTTTGCAAACTAAATCCCGACATGTTGTTAATGGGATTAAAAAGCAGAGCAGAATGCTCGGGCAAGTCTGCCATGTGGATTCTATGCGGGTACGCTTCAGAAGCAAATTTATCTATTATATCTTGCTCAAATTTTTTATGACGAACAAGTGGTTTTGAAGTGAAAACCCGTGCTGCTATCTCTCTGGTTAAATCATCGGGTGTTGAGCCGATGCCGCCAAAACAAAACAGCACTGAATTTCTATCGCTTAAAATAAGCTCGAAACTCTTTTGAATCAGCTTCGCATCATCTTTAAGAATAAATGAAGCATAAAGTTCATGTCCGAACTTTTGAAGCTCTGCGCGAAGAAAATTGAAATGCTTATCTTCCCTTCTCGCGTTTAAAATTTCACTCCCGATAATTAAAGCATAAAAATTCATTGTACTAATTCCCCAATTTCTCTTTGAGTAATCTTTCAAACATATCGGGATACTTCTCTTTGAGCTTTTGAAGCTTTTCAATATTTTGCTCCTGAGAGTCCACATAGTCTTTAAATCTTTGAAATTTTTCTTCATCCAGGTCATTTTGGACAGATTTTTCTTTTAATACTTCACTTGTCTTTTCTATCTCTTTTGTAGAATTCAAATCAGTTGTAATCGTAGGAGTTATTAAAGCTTTTGGTGCGTTAGAATCATTTACGGTTATGTTAACAACTTTTGGGGAACTTGTTTCCCCATTTGCTTTTACAACATACTCAAAACTATCAATTCCCATGAAATTATTTTTAGATTTATACTTAAAACTTCCTCTAGGATGCAACTCCAGTTCGCCATTTATAGTGGTGTCTTTGAGAACAAATTCCAGCTTTTTGCTAAAAACGGGCGTTAATGATTCTGAAAATTTTATACCGCTGTTTGCAGTAAAGTTTTTTGTTTTTGCATCACTAAATACAGCCAATTCTTGAGGAGTTAAAAAGTTTAATTCAATTGTATGCGTTTTGTCGGGAGATAAACTAAGTGTGCCATCTTTATTCTGGTCGGCAAATT
Source organism: bacterium (assembly GCA_018822665.1). GTDB lineage: Bacteria > Campylobacterota > Campylobacteria > Campylobacterales > Sulfurimonadaceae > Sulfurimonas. The sequence goes on along the minus strand of JAHJJX010000019.1, from coordinate 180,986 downwards.
TAACAACAAATCGCACTTCGCCACTGCATTTCTCAATCGGTGTAACAATGTTTGGTTTCATTAATTTCCCATCAACAACAATATTTGGGTCTTTATCTGTTACGAACAGCACTGTTGGAAAATTGTTGGATGAAAAATCTTCTTTAATATCTTTATCTTCAAATAAATCAGTTGTAAAAGTTCCGGAAATAGGGCATTTGTTTTTTGTTGTTATAAAATAACTGTGCTCCCCATGGGGTACATAATGTTCTGTATTGTTCTCAACTATTTTATTGTCAAGCTTAATTGTAATCTCCTGCTCACTCTTAATATGAAATAAAACGAATTGTGGATAAATTGTTTTTTTTATATTTGCAAGGTTCTCTTTGACATTTGAAATCCTCGTAAAATCAGTATCATTAAATTCATTCGGGTAAAGTTCAATAAGCGCTTTTGCAACATTTAAATGCTCAAAATAGTTTTCTATCTGTTTGTATCTTTTTTTTGGATTTTTTTCTAAAACTTTTTCATTAAATCTTTTTACATCATCATTCATATTGTTTGCGATTGCCAAAAGTTCATCTTTTTTTATGAGGGCACATTCTTTATTCTCTTTTTTAATGTACGCTACTTGTTGTTCAAATAAATCTATTAGCTCTTTTTCATCGGACTTAAATACAGATGAAATGGATGCAAGCAGCCCTTTTTTATCATATTTTGATTTATTTTTAAAGAGCTTTTTATTTAAAGCTTTTTTCGCTTTTTCTCGGTTCTCCTCACAAACTCTCCATACCAAAGAATCTGACTGGGCAAGGGTTTGTGTATATAAATCAGTAAACTCTTTTTCCTTTTTGTTTAATATGTTTTGATATTTCTGCGAGTTCTCCATAAATACGGGCAACAGGAATCCGAGCTGCTTTATTTCATCTATCCAGCTTGAAAGCTTTTTACTTTTTTCATCAATATCACTCGGAAGATTCTGCGTTTCATATAAAAGAGCTTTGTCTAACATCTCTTTTGTATTTTTTATCTGGTCACTTTTTTGCACATACGCACATATTGTATTTTCATTTTTTCTTTCATAGCGTATGTTTGCCAAAGAGAGGTTTGATGATGCATTTATGTAAGATGAAACCGTGGTTTCGACACTCTCGTCATTGTTTACAACCTTGAGATTTTGCTCAAAATTACTTTGAATTTTGGATTTTATATTCCCGCTTAATTCAAAAAGCGCATCTTTTTTATTGTTTGCGCAACCCTCGTACATAGTTGCATAAACAGAGCTTGTTAAAAGTATTATTGATAAAGCTAATTTCAAAATTATTCCTCAAATTTTTTTACATTCTACTAAAATTATAGTGTTAGACATATAAAATAGAGTATTATTCTACAACTGATTTAAGGATGATTAAATGTCATACATAGAAAAACTAAAAGAGTTGATTACCAAAAGCGTTATTCCGGATATTGATGAAAGACTAGATGAGATTTTTGCAGAGATTGCTGAGAGCAAAGATGCAAATGCTGATGCCAAGGAAGAGATAGAGGAGCTTCGTGAGTTTAAAGCTGACCTTCAAGATGTTTTAGCGGACATACAAAGCGGTGATATTGACGAAGAAGAGTGTAAAGAACTCATAGATGATATTTTAGATGCTCAAAAGGGCGATGACGAAGACTTTGGATTTAAAGACGAAGAAGATGAGGACTAAAATTTTATTCCACATGCCATGATATTTCAGGCATGTGGAAATAAGTTGCGCCACTGAAGTTTATGAAAAAGATATCTTTTTGTTTTTAAACTAGCTTACATGAAACGGCATCTCTATGGAGCAAAAATTAATTTTTGAAATATATTTATAGTTAGTTTAACTTCATTCATATATAATTCAAGTCATAAAATAAATAGGATAAATATGAGAATAATATTACTAGGAGCACCAGGTGCAGGAAAAGGTACTCAGGCTCAATTTTTAACGAAAAAATATAACATCCCTCAAATCTCCACAGGCGATATGTTAAGAGCGGCTATTAAAGCCGGCACAAATATGGGAAAGATGGCTAAAGCAGCCATGGATGCAGGTCGGCTTGTAACGGATGAGATTATTATAGGTCTTGTAAAAGACAGAATCGCTGAAGATGATTGTAAAAACGGTTACCTTTTAGACGGTTTCCCTCGTACACTTCCTCAAGCTGATGCCGTTACAAATGCGGGTATTGCCATTGACGCTGTAATCGAGATAGATGTTCCGGACTCGGAGATAGTTACTCGTATGGCCGGTCGCCGTGCACACTTGGCATCTGGCAGAACGTATCACTTAGTTTACAACCCGCCAAAAGTTGAAGGCAAAGATGATGTAACAGGTGAAGATTTGGTTCAGCGTGATGATGATAAAGAGTCTGTAGTACTTGATAGACTGAAAGTTTACCATGAACTTACAAGCCCGCTAATCGGTTACTACAAAGAGCAAGCTTCTAACCTTGATACATTAACTTATATAACTGTTGACGGTACAGCGGATATAGCTGATGTTGAAGCGAATATTGTTTCTAGATTAGCTTAGTTCACAATGTATCCAGAGAAAGATTCTGGATACGTTAGATTTTAGATTTTACAAAACTTCCCATCTCCAAAACTATCTCTTCAATAGTCCCTTCGCCTGAAATTACATGTAAAAGATTTTTAGCATTATAAAAAGCTTGGATATCAGCCAAAGGTTCTGCGTAAACCTTCATACGGTTATCAAATACTTTCGTGTTGTCATCAGCACCACGGGCACGACCTAGAACTCTCTCACGAGCAGTTTCTTCGCTTACATGTACTTCTATAACGCTTTCAAGCTCTAAAGATGAGTCACCATGTAGATATTCATTTAAAGCATTTAACTGTTCCATACTTCTTGGATAGCCGTCTATGATGATGATGTCTGTAGGAGCATTCTTGATAGCGTTTATAATAGTCTCTATCGCAATTTTGATAGGAACAATAAGCCCTTTTGAGATGTAGTTGTTTATTTCAGAGCCGAGTTTACTTCCGCTTGCGACTTCTGCTCTTAACATATCGCCGGTAGAGTAGTGTGTTATTGCATCATTTTGCTCTGCTATTAACTCTGCATCTGTAGTCTTACCGGAGCCGGGTGCTCCGATAATTAAGAATAGTTTTTTCATATATATGATTATTTTACTTGTTCGCGTAGACGAATGTGTAAATCTCTTAGTTGATTATTATCAACCGCACTTGGCGCTTTTGTAAGAATACAAGAAGCTTTTTGTGTTTTTGGAAATGCTATAACATCACGAATACTTGATTTTTTGGTAATAAGCATCATGAGTCTGTCAAATCCAATAGCAAAACCGCCATGTGGAGGTGCGCCAAATTTAAGAGCATCCAACAAGAAACCGAATTTCTCCCGTGCTTCTTCTTCTCCGATTCCAAGAAGTTTAAAAACCTCTTCTTGTACATCTGACTTATGAATACGGATACTTCCGCCTCCAAGCTCAGTACCGTTTAAAACGATATCGTAAGCAATAGACTCAATATCTTCTATATTTTCTTTATCTGTATCTTTAGGCATAGTAAAAGGATGGTGAAGTGCTTTTACTCTTCCATCTTCAACTTCGAACATCGGAAAATCCACTACCCATACAAATTCAAATCTGTCTCTGTCGAGGATATTCATCTTCTCATGCTCTGCTATAAAAATTCTTAGTCTTCCCATGTAATCAAGGACAGTTTTCTTATCGCCTGCACCAAAAAATACAACGTCACCCACTTCAAGTTCAGTTCTCTCTATGATAAGTGCGATATCTTCTTCAGAGAAGAATTTAACAAGAGGACCTTTGAGTCCATCTTCTTTCATCTGAAAATAGCCAAGACCATGCGCTCCAAACTTTCGTACGAAATCTTCAAAAGTTTTCATCTCTCGTTTAGAAAATACTAAATCAGCACCAGGAACTTTTAGAGCTTTAATGCGGTTTGTATGAGGAGCTTTTGCTATATTTGTAAAAATTTCATTATCGCATCTTGAGAAAATATCCAAAACATCAACCATTTTAAGGTCGTATCTCATATCCGGCTTATCACAGCCATACCATTCCATGGCGTTATTGTGCGTAATACGGTTAAACGGCGGCTTAATATCAACGTTGCAGGCTTTAAACATGGCGCTAAGCAAATCTTCTGCTACTTTAATAACATCTTCTTGAGTACAAAAACTCATCTCGACATCAATTTGGGTAAATTCCGGCTGTCTGTCAGCTCTTAAATCTTCATCACGAAAACATTTTGCTATCTGGAAGTATCTGTCAAATCCACCAACCATTAAAAGCTGTTTAAAAAGTTGCGGAGACTGTGGAAGCGCATAAAACTGACCATCATGCACACGAGAAGGAACGAGATAATCTCTCGCACCCTCAGGGGTTGATTTAGTTAAAATAGGAGTCTCAACTTCTAAAAAGCCATTTTCATCCAAGATGTTTCTCGCTGCAATCGCTGCTTTGGAACGAAGACGAAACACTTCATATAAATCAGGGTCTCTTAATTCCAAATAGCGATATTTAAGTGTTGTTTCTTCCCCAACAGTTTTATCGCCTATAACAAACGGAAGTGCAGTGCTTTTGTTTTCAATGATAAGCTCGTTAACTATAATTTCTATAGAACCTGTTTTGAGTCTTGGATTTGTTAAGCCCTCACCGCGAAGACGAACAGTTCCTTTGGCGATTAAAACAAATTCATCACGAATACTATCGGCTACTTTATGCGCTGCAGCACCATCTTCGGGGTCGCATGTAAGCTGAACCAAACCACTTTTATCTCTTAAATCAATAAAAATAATCCCGCCATGGTCGCGATAACTATTCGCCCAACCAGCTAAAACAACATTCTGTCCTACGTTTGCTTCACTTAAATCTGTACAATAATGACTTCTCATAAAAATAGAGTCCTAATATTTTTTTTGCGATTGTATCTAAAATAAGTTTAGATACTTATGAAGTAAAATCGATGTTCTTAAAAGTTCTAAATATCACTAATTTTTCATTACGCCGCAATTTGCAATATTTTTAGTTTTTTATCTACAAGAGTGTATAATCGTCAAAAATATTTATAAAAGAGTTATTTTGCAAAGTAATACTATTAAAAAAATTGGTGTAATTTTAAGACCCTCAACTCCAGAATTAAAAAGTAGTTTTTTTAAGCTTGAAAAGATATTTCAGAAATACAATATAGAGGTGTATATAGACAGTATCAGCGGCGGTATGATAGATGTTATGGGGATGGACTTTAATCTATTGTGCAAAAACTGTGATGCTCTTGTAACGCTTGGAGGAGACGGAACTCTTATCTCTGCTGTGCGAAGATCTTTCAATTTTAACATTCCCGTGTTTGGCGTATATGCCGGAAATCTTGGTTTTTTGGCAGATGTCAGCATGGATGAGCTTGATGAATTTGTAAAGAATCTGGCATGTGGAAAAGTGAGAATAGACGAGAGAGCTGTTTTGGAAGCCACCGTTATAAAAAATGGGGAAGAAGTTATTATGTACGCTTTTAATGACATCGTCCTAACGCGTCCTTCTATTTCAAATATGATAAAAATAGAAACTTTAGTAGACTCCAAAGCATTCAATACTTATAATGGAGACGGTGTTATCGTATCAACTCCAACCGGCTCGACAGCCTATAATTTATCTGCAGGGGGACCTGTTTTATTTCCTCTTACTGAAGTTTTCACACTTACTCCGATTTGTCCGCACTCCCTCACCCAAAGACCGGTAGTTTTACCCGGTACATTTTCTATACAGATGAAAACACCTAATAATCCCGCATTGATGATTATAGACGGGCAAGATATACATGAGCTGGAGCAGGGTGAAAGTGTTTACATAAAACTCGCTTCAAAAAGGGCAAAACTTCTCCACAGGGAAGAGTTTAATTATTTTGAAGTATTAAAAGAAAAGCTTAGCTGGGGAGAATAAAATTGATTGAAAGGTTTTATTTAAAAGATTATCTTAGTTTTAAAGAGGCTGAATTGAACTTGGCATGTGGACTTGTCGTTTTTACAGGTCCAAGCGGAAGCGGAAAATCCATACTTATGAACTCTATACTTTCATCACTTGGTGCAAGCAGTTGTGAAGCAAGCTTATGCGAATCAAGTGTAACATGGGAACTTGATGCGCAAGAGATAGGGATAGAAAATGATGAAATAAATGTTTTTAAACATATAAGAAAAGAAAAATCAAGATATTTTATAAACAATCAAAGTGTTTCTAAAAAATCAATGCTAGATTTAAATTCAAATTATTTAAGACACTTGAGTTTAAAAGATTTCAGCGACTTTGAAAATGAGAACTTAATATCCATTTTGGACAATAGAATTCAAAATAAATCTTACGATATTCAAACACTTAAAAATGAATACAAAGAAACTTTTTTAGAGTATAAAGCAGTAAAGTCAGAACTGAAAAAAATAGATGAAGAAGAAAAAAGAATAGTAGAACTCAAAGAATTTGCAAGTTTTGAAATTAAAAAAATAGAAGATATAGCACCAAAAATCTCAGAAGATACGCAACTGAGCGAAATAAAAAAAGAGCTTTCCAAAAAAGAAAAAGTACTCGAAAATATATCTTTGGCAAATACTATTTTTGAAAACGAACATCATGTCTTTAATGCTTTAGATTCTTTGGATTTAAATAGTTCATTTTTTGACGATGCCATGAATGAACTGCGAAATATTTTTGATAATGCACAAGAAAGATTCAGCGCCCTCGATGACATAGACATTGAAGAGGTGCTAAACCGTATAGAAGAGCTGAGCGGATTAAAAAGAAGATACGGAAGCATAGAGGAAGCTTTGGCTTACAAAGAGCAAAAAAAAATAGAACTTGCCGAATATGAAAATATTGAAATTAAAAAAGGTGACCTTGTAAAACAAAATGCCATGTTAGATAAAAAAGTGAAAAAAATGGCACAAAATCTGACGGATTTACGGCATGTGGAACTGAAATCTTTTAATGATGATCTCAACAAATATCTCAAAGAACTTTACCTAAGAGAAGCAGAAGTAGCAATGAACGAGATTGAGTACAGCCTCTATGGAAAAGATGAAATAGCATTAAAGTTAAATAATACAGAACTTCAAAAAGTGAGTACGGGAGAATTTAACAGGCTGAGACTTGCTGTTTTAGCGCTAAAATCAGAGTTTATGAACAAAAATGGCGGCGTTTTAATGCTTGATGAGATTGATGCCAATTTAAGCGGGGAGGAGTCGATGAGTGTTGCAAAAGTTTTAAGAGAGTTGTCAAAACATTTTCAAATTTTTGTTATCTCTCATCAACCGCAACTCACTTCCATGGGTAATCAACACTTTTTAGTTCATAAAAATGGCAATGACTCTTTTGTGAGCGAACTCAATTTTGAAAACAGAGTAGACGAGATAGCAAGGATTATCAGCGGAGACAGTATCTCCACCGAAGCTAAAAACTTTGCAAAAGAGCTTCTGGAGGCGAGTAAATGTGTTTAATAATTTCTATTGTTTTATTTGTACTAAGTTACAATTTTCTTATTAGCAATAACCTTTTGCTTTCTCTTGGTTCTTTATTTGCTTCACTATTTTTCATCTACCTGATGATAAAAAATATTAAATATGTTAAAAATTTAAAACAGCAAAAAAAAGAGATATAAATGACAATAGATACGCATATACATTTAGACGACGACAGATACGATGATGACTTGGACGAAGTGTTAAACAGAGCAAGAGAGGGTGGGGTACAAAGATTTATCATCCCCGGTGCGAATCCTGAAACGCTTGAAAAAGCTGTTTTAATTTCACAAAAACATGATGATGTTTTTTTTGCGGTTGGCGTCCATCCTTATGATATGGATTCCTTTAAAACACTTGATTTTGAAAAATATGTTTGTCATGAAAAATGTGTCGCCATAGGTGAATGCGGACTGGATTACTTTAGACTCGAGGGAACTGCACACGACAAAGAAAACGAGAAGTTAAAACAAAAAGAGATTTTTTCCGCACAAATAGAATTGGCAAAAAAGTACAAAAAACCGCTTATAGTTCATATTCGGGATGCTTCAAGAGATTCAAAAGAGCTGCTTCTAAAGCATAATGCAAAAGAGGTCGGTGGAGTATTGCACTGCTACAATGCAGATGAAGAGTTGTTAAGTCTTGCAAATGAAAATTTCTATTTTGGAATAGGGGGAGTTTTAACCTTTAAAAATGCAAAAAAACTACTTAACGTTTTACCAAAAATTCCACATGCCAGACTGTTGATTGAAACAGATGGACCATACTTAACTCCAATGCCCTACCGCGGGCAGAGAAATGAACCTTTGTATACTAGGTATATTGTTGATAAAATGGCAGAATTATTAGAAATTTCTACTCAAGACATCAATGAAATAACCACAGAAAACGCAAAAAGGTTATTTAATATTTCTTAATATCACACTGCTTGGCATGTGGAAAAACAAAATTTACAATAAATTTAACATATTTTAGATAAAATGGAAGCTTTAAATTTCAATAAATAAAGATTATTATGCTTAAATATTTTTTACTCTTGCTTGTGCCTATGATTTTGAGTGCAAACCTTACTTACACATCAAATCATAATAAAGAGGTTGCACTTTTAGAATCTTTTGATATTGAGGCTTCATTTTTATATGATCCGATAATGAACGATATGAAAACTAAAATCAGCAATTTATACAAAAATGAGAGCTTTTTTGCGGCTATGGATGAAGCGTATCTTTTTATTCCTGCAATAAAAAATATTTTAACACAATATAATGTACCCCCGGAATTTTTATTTTTAGCAATGGCAGAATCCAATTTTTCAAATAAAGCCTATTCGAGTAAAAGGGCATCAGGACTTTGGCAGTTTATGCCCGATACTGCTAAATATTACGGACTCAACATTGATGAATATGTGGATGAGAGAAGAGATTTAATAAAATCAACAGAGGCTGCAGCAAAGTATTTGTCAAATTTATATAAAAGATTCGGTAAATGGTATTTGGCTGCCATAGCGTACAACTGTGGCGGCGGACGTGTAAATCAAGCTATAAGACACGCAGGAAGTGATGAATTGGCTGTTTTGCTTGATGAAGATAAAAAATATATTCCTAAAGAAAGCCGACTTTATATAAGAAAAGTTGTTGCGCTTGCGATGCTAGGCAACGATGAGCAGTTTTTGTTAAAAAGTGAATACGAGCATCTCCTCAATAGAGCCAATGCTTATTCGGTTTCTACCGTGCAAGTCTCAAGAGGGGAATCATTAAAAAGAGTTTCCGAGGTTCTTGAAATACCTTTAGAAAATTTACAAAAATTAAACAGGCACTTAAAATATGATTTTGTTCCGCCTTACAATTCTGAGTATGATATCTATATTCCCTATATTAAACTGGCCGAATTTAAACAAAAATATAACTCCGAACCGATTAAAAATATTTATAAAATACATATAGTTTCCAAGGGAGAAAATCTCTTGTATATCGGGAAACAATACGGAGTTTCCTATAAAGTGCTTATGGACTTTAATAAACTTAAAAATTCTTATTTGCGACCTAATCAAAAACTGATTATTCCGATTGAAAATAAACAGATTGCTTCAAAAGTCAATACAAAACACTATTATATGGTTAAAAGCGGTGACACTTTGGAGTCTATCTCTAAGAATTATAAGGTGAGCGTTCAAAATATCAAACTTCAAAATCGTTTAACAACAAATTTTATAAAAATTGGCGATAGGCTCAAAATAAATGAATAAGCTTTTTATTTTTTCAATACTCGTATCTCTAGTTTTTTTCACTGCTTGTAGTACAAGAGGGGCAAGAACATACTCACAAAACGGCTCACAGGCGGAAAAAACGTATTCAGATGATAAAAATGACCACAATTCAAAAATGGACAGAAAAACATATACGCATCCTACGATGCGACCTTATGAGGTCAGAGGTATAAAATATTGTCCGACTGTTGTGAGCGTTGGTGATGAATTTAGCGGGAATGCAAGTTGGTATGGTCCCACTTTTCACGGTAAACTAACATCAAACGGTGAAGTTTACAATATGCACGATATGACTGCCGCACATAAAACTTTGCCAATGAATACAATAGTAAAAGTAACGAATTCTAGCAACGGACTGAGTACTGTTGTTAGAATTAACGACAGAGGTCCGTTTATTGCTACGAGAATTATTGACTTGTCAAAAACTGCTGCTAGCAAAATTAAGATGTTGGCACCCGGCACAGCACCCGTTACTATTGAAATTTTAGGCTTTGAAACTAAGGGTAAAAAAAATATACCATCAATACAAGAACTGCAAGATTCACCGCGAGAGAGTTATGATGGAAGTTTTGCTCTGCAGATAGCATCTTTTTCAAAGATAGAAGGGGCCTTGAAAACTCAAGAAACTTATGATAATACGGATAGCTACAAAACCATAATTAAAGACATGGAAAATGGTAAAGGCAGAATTTTTAAAGTTTGGCTTACAGGATTTAAAAGTGAAGAAGAAGCCAGAGATTATATGGCTCAAGGTAATTTTAAAAACTCATTTATAGTAAGAAAGGATTAATTATGATAACTAAAAGTAGAACAACCAAAGAAACGGATATAACAATTTCACTCAACTTATACGGTGTCGGAAAAAGCGATATTAAGACAGGGGTTGCATTTTTAGATCACATGCTTGAGAGTTTTTCAAAACACTCTCTCATCGATTTAGACATAAGATGCAAAGGTGATACGCACATTGACGATCACCACAGCGTTGAAGATATCGGAATTGTTCTCGGCTCTTTAATTGCCGATGCCATTTACCCGGTTGAAGGCATAGAAAGATTTGGCAGTGCAAATATAGTGATGGATGAGGCATGTGTAAGTTGTGATTTGGATCTTAGCAATAGGCCTTTTTTGATTTATGAAGTGGATATTGCAGGCAAGGTTGGGTCCTTTGATGTTGAACTTGTTGAAGAGTTCTTTAAAGCTTTCGTTTTTAATGCAAGAATAAGTACCCATATCATCGCACAAAGAGGAAAAAATAAGCATCACTTGATAGAAGCGGCATTTAAATCTCTTGCCGTAGCTATTCGCCGTGCAATTACAAAAAATGAAAGAGTCGGCATTCCTAGCACTAAAGATGTCTTATGATAAAACTGATTGTATTGGACGTTGACGGTTGTTTAACTGATGGTAAAATTACTTATACAAACGACGCTAATGAGGGAAAAAGTTTTAATATAAAAGATGGACTCGGAATAAGCACTTGGGTGAAAATCGGAAATCAGGTAGCCATTATAACCGGGAGAAATTCAAAAATAGTTGAGCGTAGAGCAAAAGAACTGGGAGTAGAGCATCTTTTTCAGGGCATAAAAGATAAGGATAGAGTTTTAAAAGAGTTAATAAGCTCTCTTCATTTAAGTCTTGAAGAAGTTGCCGCGATTGGCGATGATTTAAATGATTTTCATATGTTAAACCTTGTAGGTAAAAGCTTCACCCCAAGAAATGGATCAAAAGAGATAAAAACTATCGTGGATGTTGTATTATCAAAAAATGGCGGAGATGGCGCAGTGAGAGAGATGATAGATTTTTTGGTTGATGAAAACGGGCAAAGAGAAGAGTTTATGGCTGTTTGGATATGAATATAAATGTATTTTTTTTAATTGTCTCTCTTGGTTTAATGATGATATTTTTTTTATTTAAACCATTGGACATTAAAAAACAGAAATTTATTGATGTTCCCTTATTTGAACTCTCGTCTTTTACCCTTTTTGAATTAAACAATGAGGGTTTGAGCACTATCATGAAGGGGCTCAAAGCGATTCGATTTAACAATAGATATGAAGTTGAAAACTTAAATTATACAGATAATTCAAAAGTATACATAGCGAATATGAGCGCAAATAACGGTCTTTATAAAGATGATGTCATAAGCCTTCGGGGTGACGTTACATACAGTAGAGAAGATGGTTTAGTATTTCAAACACAAGAAGCGACCTATAATAAAAAAACAAAAATTGCTTTTACCGATAAAGATTTTATCGCATATAGAGGGACAGACAAAATAACCGGCAGTTCTCTTGTGTATAACAATTCTTTAAATACGACAAAATCAAAAAATGTTATTGCACAATACACACTAGAGGAGAAATGATTATGAAATTTTTAACATTTTTAATACTGTTTTTTACATCAATTTTAATTTCAGATGAGCTAAAAATAAAAGCAGACTTGTTTAACGGTGATGAAAAAGCCGGGATATCTACATTTGAAGGAAATGTCAATATTATTAAGGGCAGTGATGAATTAAATGCTTCTAAAGTAACTATTTATACAGATGCCGATCATCAGCCGACAAAGTTTGTTGCAAAAGGAAATGTTTCTTTTTATATTAAAACGCAGCAGGGGCCAACATACAAAGGTGTATCCCAAGAAGTTATTTATTTGCCGCAAAAAAAAGAATATCATTTTTTTAAAAATGTACATCTTCAGCAAACGGATGATAGAAAAGAGATTATCGGTGATGCGGTTGTTTTAAAAACAATTGAAGGCAAAGCCTATGCAAAAGGTGCCAAATCAGACCCTGTGATTATGATTTTTAAAATAAAAGAGGAAGAAAAATAACAATGGTAGAAATAGTAGATGCAAAGTTTATAACATCAGCCCCAAATATTTTAAAAGCACCTGACTCGCCTGAGCAAAATGAAGTTGTCTTTATGGCTCGTTCAAATGCAGGCAAAAGTTCATTACTCAACGCACTCACAAACCATAAGGGCTTAGCAAAAGTATCTTCAACGCCCGGTAAAACAAGACTCATAAACTATTTTGATGTCACTTTTATCAATAGAGAAACTTCTGAAAAAAGCACCTCCAAATTTGTCGATTTGCCGGGTTTCGGTTATGCAAAAGTTTCAAAATCCATTAAATACGACTGGGAGAAAAATTTAACCGACTATATTTCACAAAGGGAGCAGATTAAACTTTTTATACATCTTGTGGATTGCAGGCATCCGCATTTAGACATAGATACGTCCGTGCGTGAATTTTTACTTGAAAATTGCAAAGAGAATCAATACATCTTACAAATTTTTACTAAAATAGATAAGCTCAATCAAAAAGAGCAAAATGCATTACTCAAAGAATTTCCACATGCCATTATGATTTCCAGTTCTAAAAAAAAGGGAATAGCCAAAGCAACAAAGATTATTTATGATATTTTACAAAAGGAAGCAGATGAACATTGAGTATAAAAAAGCGCATCTCAGCAATATACAGGCTATGCAAAAGTTAGTGCAGCCGGATGTTGAGTCAGGTGTTATTTTGCATAGAAGCGATGATGAAATTGCAACAAATATAAGATCTTACACATTAGCATTAAAAGATGGTTGCTTGGTTGGTTTTTGTGCTCTTCACATCCATGCGGCCTCACTTGCAGAAATTAGATCTTTAGTTGTAGAAGAAAGTTTAAGAGGTCAAAAAATCGGAGAGGGTTTAGTCAAAAAATCTCTTGATGAAGCTTTATCTTTAGGAGTTCAAAAAGTACTGTGTTTGACTTACAAAAAAGCATTTTTTGAAAGATTGGATTTTGTAGAAATCCCAAAAGAGTCTTTGCCAGAACATAAAATCTGGGCCGACTGTATAAAATGCAAACACTTTCCAATATGCAACGAAGTATCACTGATAAAGAACCTTTAGTCTATTTTTTATATATTGCGCTCTTTGCAGTATATGAAAGCTTAAGCAGTGTTTACCTGTTTTTACCGCCACTTTTTGCCGTACTCTTTGTTTTGTTTTCAAATGCCTTAAATAAAAATGATTTCATATCCATTCTTGTAATCTCCTTTTGTTTCGTTATTTTTGAAGCAGAGAAGGGGTATCTGCTTTTTAGTTCCATACTTTATTTCGTCATTATCTATAAATTTGTTATGCCTAAATTGATTCAAAATTTCAATTGTCAGGCATGTATTAAAATCTCGTATGTCCTGCTTTCTTACATAGGATTTTTAATTTTTCATACATTTATATCCCAAATATTTTTACTTCCGCTTCCTAGCTTTGATTACTATATAATTTACTATATAGTGCTAGAATTCTTTATTGTGAGTATATTATGAAAATTAAATTTATATTAGGTCTTTTCATTGCTATTTGGCTTGCACTTATCGTCAGAGTGTTTTTTTTGGCAGTTGAGTCAAATATTTATTATACACAACTCTCTCAGAACAACACAATAAGAACTGAAAGCATAGCTCCCGTGAGAGGTGAGATAGTAGATAGAAATAATAAACCTATCGCCATCAATAAGTTAGGTTTTAAAATACAACTCAAACCCCATCTTTTATTAAGTAAAAACATACATATATTTGAAGAAGAACTGGACACTCTGACTCGTTTAATGCCAAGTTTAGACAAAGATACGCTTATCAAAGATTATAAAAAGAAAGATTCTTATTATAATCATAACTACATAGATATCGTGCCTTTCATATCGTATGAAGATATCATGCCTTTTTACTCAATACTCAATTTGAGAGAAAATCTGAAAATTATTCCCGCACCTAAAAGGTATTATCCTTATGGTGATATCGCCGCACATATTATTGGTTATGTATCGCGTGCGAACAAAAAAGATATACAAAACAACAGAGTGCTTGAGCTTATTGGATATACCGGAAAAACAGGCGCTGAAAACTATTATAATGATTATCTGCAAGGGGAAGTAGGTCAAAGAGAGATAAAAGTGAATGCCAATAATCAAGAGATAGAGGAGCTTTCTTACCAGCCTGCAACTGAAGACACGAAGCTAATGCTTGGAATAGATATTGAACTTCAACAATATATATCTTCATTGTTTACAGGCAAGGCGGGGGCTATTGTTGTTATGGATATTAACGGCTCCATTTTGGCCGCCAGCAGTTATCCTGAATATGATCTCAATACATTTGTTTCGGGGGTTACCCACGAGATGTGGAAAAAGCTCTCCAGCAGTCTGGACAAACCATTTACCAACAAACTCATAAATGGTCTGTATCCTCCGGGTTCAACAATAAAAACCGGAATGGGTCTGATTTATCTCACCAATGATATTAGTCCAAGCTGGAATGTTGATTGTGTTTCATCTATGCCTTTAGGAAATAGAATATTCAGGTGCTGGAAAAAAGATGGGCACGGAAATACAGAATTAAAAAAAGCAATTAGAGAAAGCTGTGATGACTATTTTTACAAGGGAAGCATAAAAGTAGGAATAAAAAAAATGAGTGAAGGCCTGTTAAGATATGGATTGGGGCAAAAAACAGGTATAGATTTGCCAAATGAATTTATCGGCACGGTTCCATCTAGAGAGTGGAAGAGAAGTAAATACAATCGTCCATGGTACATAGGTGAAACCGTCAATACGTCCATTGGGCAAGGAGATTTTTTGGTTACACCGCTGCAAATGGCAACTTTCACCGCTTTGATGGCAACAGGAAAACTTCCGACTCCTCATGTCGCTAAAATAATTGGAAATCATCCCTATGAATCAAAAATACAAGATATTTTAAATGACGATGAAAAAAAGAAGCTCCCTCTTATACAAGAAGCAATGTTTGAAGTTTGTAATTATCCAAAGGGTACGGCTACGAATTATGTACACTCAAAAATAACTATTGCCGGAAAAACAGGTACTGCTCAGGTTGTTTCAATTTTACAAGATATTAAAGATAGAGAGTTGGAGCATGAAATGGAATACTACAGCCGTTCGCATGCTTGGTTTACGACATACGGTCCATATAAAAATCCCCAGTATATAGTTTCAGCTATGATAGAACACGGCGGACACGGTGGAGCGGCAGCCGGCGGAATTGTTTCAAAAATATATGACAAACTCTTAGAGCTTGAATATATTCAAAAGTGAAATTATTATGAAAAACTTAAAACCACTTACGAAGCTTAAAATAGATGAGCAATGCTACGGGTATAGAAATCATTAAAATATTAGACCACATATAAGCACTTTGAGATTCTAAAATTGTTTCATATTTAAAATTCATACCAAAGTAGCCGGTCAAGAATGAGAGTGGAATAAAAATTGTCGCTATGATGGATAATGTTTTCATTATCTCGTTCATTCTATTGCTTAATGTTGAAAGATAAATATCCAAAAATCCAGAGATTGTATCTCTATAGCCTTCGATAATATCGATAATATCAATCACATGGTCATAAACATCCCTATAATAGATGTGATATTCTTGCTTGATTCTATCTGATTGCAGCAAAGTATTGATGACTTCACGCATTGGCCATATAGATTTTTTCAAGTTCATTAAATTGCGTTTGAGATGATGCACATGCTCAATGCTCTCTTTTGTAGGATTGTAGAGTATCTCTTCTTCAAGTTCTTCTATCTCTTCGCTTATGCTCTCTAGCACTAAAAAATAGTGGTCAATAACATAATCTATCAGTGCAAGGAAAAGATATTCGCTGTCACCTTTTCGAATGCGTGAGTCTGCTTTTTCGAGGCGTTTGTTTACCATATCAAACTTATTCGGTGATTTGTCAGCAAAACTTATAATTTGTTTTTCTTTTAATACAAGTGCAATTTGATAAAAAATCAATTCACCCTCTTCATACTGAGCATATTTTATGATAATAAAACTATATTCATCATACTCTTCTATTTTTGGTCGATGATTCACCGATAATATATCTTCCACAACTAAAGAGTGTAAGCCAAAAAAATCGCTTAGCCGTGCAATAGTGCCCGAATCACTGATTGGTTCGATATGTATCCAGGATTTTGTTGTATCATCAAGGCCGGAACAAATGCGTTGAACTTCATCCAAGGAACGATAATCACCCACTTCTATATTGGCAGCATCATATCTAACAATGGTTATATCAGGCTCTTTTTCTTCGATATATCCTGTATAAACTGCTGTTCCAGGGGAGAGTCCAATTTTTTCTGTCATGTATGCTTCCTAAATAATTTTTTAAGAATGAAGAGTCTTAATCGTTAAGATGATAGCGAAATTAGTTTTATGATATCTTCAAATCAAAGTTTTTTCTCACTTTGATTTGAAAAATATCAATTTACAAAACAGAATTTTGTATGAAAAGAGCCAAGATTATAAGTAAAAATATTGCCCCGGCTTTGTTATAAAGTTTATTTGCCAGGATAAATACAAGCGCAATAGAAGCGGCTACCATAATGAGCATATCAAATTTTGTAGCGATTAGATCGATAGTTAATGGACTTAACAATGATGCAGAACCTAAAACCATAGAAAAGTTTGCAACATTAGAACCTATAATATTTCCAATGCTCATCTCTGCATTTCCTTTTTTTATAGCAACTATAGAGACTACCAATTCAGGTAAAGAAGTTCCAAGCGCAATAAGAAAAAGACCTATAAGCCATTCGCTCACACCAAAAGTTCTTGCTATGTTTGTCCCGCTCTCTACGACAAAGTTCGCACCGCCGATAGTTAAAATAAATCCGATTGCCAAAAGTAAAATTGTTTTACCCCATTTGAATTTCTCTTTTATCAGCTCCTCATCTATATCCCCTTCTAAATCCTCTCTCGCATTTTTAAATAAGAAAATAAGATAAGACACCATCAGAAGCAAATAGAGCATTCCGTCAATTCTGCCGATTTCACCGTCTTGAACCATGATAAAAAACAGTACTAAAGGAATAATAACCCATGCACTGTCAAGCGAAAAAAGGTCTCTGTTTGGAACCATTTTTTTAGATATGAAAAATACAACTCCTAAAACAAGGGTAATATTGAAAATTACACTACCGACAACATTTGCTACGGCCATGTCGCTTTTACCTTGCGCAGAAGCCATCATAGAGGCTGCCATCTCCGGTAAAGAAGTTCCAAAAGCTACAAGGGTAGCACCAATGACAAAATGGGAGATGTTAAAATGCAGAGCGATTCTCTCGGACTCTTTTATAATAAAATCAGCCCCATAAATCAGAGCTGACATTGCAGCTATAAATATTACAAAATCCATTATTATCCTTGTGTTCTTATAATTAAACTTTCCGGCAAATTATATTTTTTGATGAGCTTTGCCTCTTCTTCTCTCATCTCACCATGATCAACTTCATGGTCAAATCCCAATAAATGGAGCAATCCATGTATAAAGAGCAGGGCACATTCATCACTGTTTTCATGCCCCAGCTCTTTGGCTTTTGCTTCCACATGCCAAGAAGAAATCACTATGCTTCCAAGCGGTGACATAGGCATCTCTTCATAAGGAAAACTCAAAACATCCGTATCTTTATCGATACCTCTAAACTCTTTATTTATGCCTCGTATCTCTTCATTTGTCGTAATGATAAGCTCTATCTCTTTGTTCGTGAGCGATGAAGCTATCGTATTGAGAATACTTTCATTAATTTCAAGTGAGGTTCTGTTATCTAATTCAATCATAAGCGGGATTATATCGAATGGGGCTTATTTTTACTCAATAACACATACAAGAAAGTATGTGTTGTAAGGCTTGAGAATATTAAGACTTAATGTCTAAGGATATTCCCATTCCTGTTTTTTGTGCGCTACTTAGTTGTTTAGACTGTTCTTGAGCGCTCTCAAGTGCTTTTAAAATAGCCTGTTCTTGTACTTGCATAGCTTTTTTCATAGCTTCTACGTGAGTAGAACTCACGGCACTGCTCGAAGTTGATACATCCATAACAAATCCTTTTTTTTTAACTTTATGTACATTGTATTGCTTGTTTCATTTAAAATAGATTAAAATAAATTGTTATCTATGCTAAAATATATTTATGAATAAACAAATAAAAAGAAAAAAAGCCGTGTGTGTGATGAGTGGCGGAATGGATTCAACGCTTGGTGCATACATGATGCAAAATGATAATTATGAGATAATCGCACTTCATTTTAATTATGACCAGAGAACGCAAACAAAAGAGTTGGAGTGTTTTCATGCGATATGTACCGCATTGAATACTTCAAATAAATATGTATTGGATTTGGATTTTTTTAAACAGCTTGGCGCATCAGCTTTGACGGATAAAACAATAGAAGTACCGACAAGAGGGATAGAAAAGGGCGTACCCGTTACTTATGTTCCTTTTAGAAATGGAATCTTTTTAAGTATGGCGGCGGCCATTGCCGAAAAAGAAGGGGCGGAAGTGATATGCATAGGTGTGGTTGAAGAGGATAGCAGCGGCTATCCCGATTGTAGAGAATCGTATATAAAAAGTATGCAGCAAAGTATAAATCTTGGTACAAAAGATGAAACAAATATAGAGATAAAAATGCCATTAGTGCATCTTAAAAAATCTCAAATAGTTCAAAAAGCCTTAGAGCTTCATGTCCCGCTCGAGCTTACTTGGAGCTGTTATAAAAATGAAGAGTCGGCATGTGGAATATGTGACAGTTGCAGATTAAGGCTTAATGGATTTAAATTAGCCGGAGTAAAAGACCCGATTATTTATGAATGAAATTATATTTAAAAATTTAAAGATAGAACATATTTGTAAATCAAATTTAAAAAATAGTTATATAAGTGTACTTCCACATGCCAAGATTATTCTAAAAACACCAAGAGTGTCTCAGGATTTTATAACGAATCTTCTCATCGAAAAAGAGGAATGGATACGCAAACAGCTTTTAAAAACCCAGCAAAATCCACCAAAACGAATCAACTTTGAAGATGAAGTTCTGCTGTTTGGAGAAATTTACAGTATTGACGTTGATGAGGCAGAGGATTTAAGATTATTTATTGATAAGCTTAGGGTTGACTCTCATCAAAATATCTTAAAGTGCTATGACAACTTTTACAAACACTATGCAAATAAATATTTAACCCCCCGAATTGCATATTTTGCACAGGTTATGCGTCTTGATTATAAAGAGATAAAATTTAAGAAAATGAGAAGCAGATGGGGCAGTTGCAGTTCAAACAAAACTATAACACTCAACACAGAACTTATTAAAATCAAAAAAGAACTTATTGACTATGTAATTGTACACGAACTAGCGCATCTCGTATATATGAATCATTCAAAAAAATTTCATGATTTAGTTCAAAACTACCTACCTTCTTCCAAGTTTTTAAGATACGAATTAAAAAGTACGCATATTGTTTGATAAGTAAACTCCATCTCCCTTATGCGTAACTCATTTAATTTTTTAATCAGTAAAAATAATATATACTTCTTTTATAAATAAACTTACCTTATAATACCAAGGAAGGACATGCAAATAAAACAACGCTCGTTAGAATTTTTTCCGGTACAACTTTTTGCAGTTGTAATGGGTGTCTCGGGGTTGAGCATCGCTTTTGCAAAAGCGTATCACATACTCGGCGCTCCTTATATAATTTATGAAGTTTTTCTTTTGATAGATACTTTACTTTTTTTACTTATTTTTACTACATACTTGCTCAAATTTCTAAAATATCCCCAAGCCGTTAAAAAAGAGTTTTTACACCCGATAAAAAGTGCATTCATGGCAACAATCTCTATTAGTTTTTTATTGGTCTCCATCGCTTATTATGATTATGCTCCAACTGTATCTTTAGTGTTTTGGTACATTGGAACTCCTCTGCAGCTGTACTTTACTCTCAATATTTTAAGTTTTTGGATAAATAATGAATTTAAAGAGGTGCATAGCAATCCAGCTTGGTTTATTCCGATTGTCGGTAATGTTTTAGTTCCGGTTGTAGGTGTAGATGCCGCACCCGTCTTTATTTCAGTTTTCTTTTTTTCAATTGGTTTATTTTTTTGGTTCGTTCTTTTTACTTTAGTTATGTACAGAATTATTTTCCATCATCCCATGGCAAAAAAACTGATACCGACACTTTTTATTTTTATAGCTCCTCCGGCAGTGGCATTTATAAGTTACTTTCGAATGAGCTATGGAAGCATCGATATGTTTAGTATGTTTTTATATTTTATTGCGCTTGCAACATTCTTTTTGCTTGTTTTTATGATGAAGAGATACGATAGAGAAGAGTTCTTTATTTCATGGTGGGCTTATACTTTCCCACTGGCAGCAATTACAATTGCAACAATCTTGTTAAATATGGCATTTAAAAATGCTTTGCTTTATTACGGTTCGTACATGTTTTTACTCCTCACTACTTTTGTTGTTGGTTTCGTTACATGGAAAACACTTGAGGCTGTTAAAAAAGATAAACTTTGTAGAGAGGAGAAAGAATAAAATGGATAAAAAAGCAATTTCTGTCGGAATAATTCTAGGTGTAGTTTTTGGAGCGCTGTTTGTAGCCTTAGCCTTAAAATTTGCGGCACCGAGCATACTTTTTAAAGAAGTGCGTGTAGCTTATAGTTTTGAAAAAACGGTTGAAATTCTTAGTAAGCGCATCAACGCCCAAGAAGGGTGGCATGTAACCGATGTAATAGACCAACAGGCAGAAATACTCAAACATGTCGCAGAGGATGCAGGCAAGGTAAAAATCATCAAATTTTGCAATGCAAAATATTCAAGCCAAATGCTACGCTCTGATAATAGTAAATTTATGTCCGTAAAAATGCCGCTAAGTATTTCTGTGTATGAAAAAAGTGACGGAAGAGTTTTTATCGGTCTTAGCAATGGCTATGTAATGGCAAGGCTTTTTAGCGGCACAGAGGAAGGTTTGATTATGGAAAAAGTCATTAAAGATATGGAATCTATTTTAAGCTTTCTCCATTTTAGATACACTATTTTTTAAAATAACTCAGATGATATTTGCTCGATGGTGACCACATCATCCAGCCGCTTGTGTTGATATCGTCACTGGCCCGCATCTGTTCATTAATTTCAAACTTTTTATATTCTCTTTTTTTATGTGCATAGTCTTGAAAGTACTGAAGCCATGGCCTTACCCTGCACGGGTCAATCCTATCATGAATATTTTTTATACTTCTGTATATCACGGCATGTGGATGTTCAGAAGGATATTGAAAATAAAAAGAACCGCTTGCAAATCCGGACGGATAGAGCATAGGAGAAAGATAATCGGCATATTTTTCCAAGGAGTCCACTCTTTGGCCTATATTATTGTCATCATCGCTCCAGCAAATATTTCCGTATGTATCCACTGAAATGAAAACACCATACTTTCTCAGTCTGTTTTGTGCTGTTTGGAGAAATTGACTTATTGCCTCCACACGATTTTTTTCTGTATTATGCTTAGAGAGTTTGAGATTATCTTTTGCAGGAAACCTTATATAATCAAAATTTATCTCATCAAACCCTACTTTTGCGGCTTCTTCCGCAATAGAAACAGTGTAGTCATGAGAACGTTTATCAAATGGGTCAACCCAAGCCATATCATCATGATTTCTCCAAATTTCTCCTTCTTGATTTTTAATAGCATAATCTGGATTATTTGAGGCTTGAAGTTCATCTTTAAAAACAACAATTCTGGCAATCGTATAAATATTTTTTGCCTTCATTGTTGCTATAAACTTCTGAATATCTCTATTTGTCCTATCTCTATGCGCACCATAACTGTTTGCCTGCTCAAAAGATGTTAGAAAAGAGGTTGAACCATACTCATTTTTAACATCCACAACAACAGCATTTACATTCGTTTCTTCTATAATCTTCAGAACATTTTTTGATGTCTGCGAATTATTACTCGCACCCCAAAAAGTGAGATACAGTGCTTTGATATTAATGGATTCTAATCCAAGTTTCTTTGAATTATGATTTTTATTAAACTTATAAGGTCTGTATCCATAAGCTTTCACATGATAAATATCTTCATCGCTTTGTATATCAAACAAGCCTTTTTCACCAGATTTTATACTCTGCTTAGAATCACTTATAATTGCATTAACAATAGGTTTCATGGTCTTTTTATCAACAAGAACACCGCTAAAAGAAGCAAAAAGCAGTGTTTGGAGCAGAACTGTTATAACAAATATTTTTTTCAAATAATTTCCCGTGTTGTAATTTTTATTGCGAATCTCTACTATCTTTCATTTAAAAAGTATCTCAGGCTCGTATCGCTCCATTCTTTAGAAAGTTTTAAATGATTCTCAATCGAAGCATAGACTTTTTTGAAATCGCTATTTTTGTCGCTAAGCTCTTGCAAAACTTCACTTAAAGCCTTTTTACCTGCAGCGATAACATCTTTTGGATAGTGAAGCAGAGTAATGTTTAGTTCTTTAAGCTTCTGTAATGCTTGTATATTCTGGGCATGAAATTCGTATGTCATATTTGCATTCATTTCGCTTGATGCAACTTCAACAATAGCCTGATGTTCAAATGCAAGTTTATTCCAAAATTGTTTGTTAAAGGTTAGTTCTAAAATAGAACCCGGTTCGTGCCATCCGGAGTAATAATACGGTGCTACTTTATAAAAACCCATTTTCATATCCAGTGCCGGTCCGACCCATTCTGTAGCATCTATAACACCGCGTTCGAGAGATGTATATATCTCTCCTGCGGGTAAGAGTACGGGATTTACCCCCATTTTTGAAAAAACTTCACCGCCTAAACCTGGAATACGCATTTTCAGACCTTGCATATCTTCGATTGAAGTGATAGGTTTTCTAAACCATCCACCCATCTGAATATTAGTGTTTCCACCCATAAATGGGTGAAGATTATATATAGCGTATTGTTCTCTCCAAAGTTCCATCCCTCCGCCAAAGAGCATCCAAGAGTTAATCTCTTCTGCGGTAAAACCAAAAGGAATTCCGCTGTAAAGTGAAAAGGCAGAGTTTTTTCCTTTCCAGTAATACGGCCCCGAATGAAAAGCATCTATCTGACCGCTGCTTGCCGCATCAAAAACGGCCAATGCAGGAACGAGAGTATTTTTTGGATAGAGTTTTATTTCTAAACTTCCGCCGCTCACATCCTGAACTCTTTGTGCAAAATTCTCAACACCCGTTCCCATTATCGGAAAATGTGCGGGCCAGCTCGTAGCAAGCTTGATAATAGTTTTTTTATTTCTGTTTACATTCACTCTTTTGGTATCGTTTTCCTTGGCATGTGGATGTTTTGAATAATCTATTGCCTGGCGGTTACTATCGTTACACCCACCTAGGGCTAGTGCCGCCGAAGCTGTTGTAGCTGTTGTTAAAAAATCTCTACGGTTCATATTACACCTTAACTGCTGTACGAAGTTTCTATATTAAATTTAAAATCTTATTATAGCTTTTTAAATAAGTTTCTCAAAAATCAAAGGAACTAATATTTAAGCTTCATAGGATTAGAATATCCACAATCTAGAGAGGAGTTTCGTGATGTATAATCAAGAGTGCCCGTGTTTTAAAAATCCAAGGTTAGTTGTCTTTGGTTTGAGAGCGGTTTGTTGAGTATGGATTTGTCTACGCCTACTATAAGTGCAAAATGAAAAGTATTGTGCTTGAGTAGACTGGTGATTTCTTTTTCGTTTTTATAGGTAAATATGTTGTGATTTTTTTCATGTTCTATGGCATGTGGAATGATATAAATTGTTTTCGCCCAGTTCGCTTGTTTTTGCAAAAATGTTATTTCACTTTTGATTAAATTTGTGTTTGGTTCAAAAATAAGCACTTTATCGCTGGTGCCGAACTCTTTTATTTCAAAATTCTTATTGGTAAAAACTGCTTCAAAATGCTCTATCGGGGTAAATTTTCTAAGTCTGTAGTTAATTTTCAAACTTTTATAAAGATGAAGCAGTTCTTCTAAATAAGGTATGAAAAATGGTGAAATCAATTGTCTTTCGTAAAAAATATTGTCATAAATAAAGGATGTTTCAAATAAAGTTTGTTCCATTATCGCAATAGGTTCTATGGCAGTTTTAGGAAGGGTTTTAATATTTGTAAAAATATCTTTATTGCAGAGCGTAGGGCAGAAGAGGAGGGTGGAATTATTTTCCACATGCCAAAGAGACTTGGATATAGATTTTATATTTCCGTGAAGTACAATAAAATTCACTTCAGTAATGACCTGCAAAGCAAGTTTTAAAATAATCTCATTACACTCATAAACAACAACCTCTTTTTCTATCAGTCGAAAGCGCAAAAGCCTTCTTAATGCATCTTCAGTGTCTTGAACTTTAATCCAGGCAATTTCATTATCGCTTATTTGTGTTGGTTTGTCAAAAATAACACCATACGCTCCATTCATTACAGCTGTTTGTATCTCTTTTTCATCAAAAGCAATAAAAAGGTCCCCCCTCTTAATTGCTTTTACTTCAAAAACAATATTTTCAAAACTATTTACAAAGGGCTCATTTATAAGCTTTCCATGAGTAAGTGCAAGGATATTTTCTAATCTCATCCAATAGGTGTGCCCGCTTTTTTAGGTTTTTCCGGTCTTATTAAACATAAACCATCTTCGTCCTTGGCAGCAAGAAGCATTCCCTCGGAAAGCATTCCCATAAGTTTAGCCGGTTTAAGATTTGCAACAACACAAACTTGCGTGTTTAAAAGTGACTCGGCAGAATAAAATTCTTTTATTCCGGCTATAACCTGTCTTGGTTTATCTTCACCAATATCAACTTGAAGTTTTAACAGTTTTTTACTTTTTGGAACTTCCTCAGCTTCTACAACAATACCGACTTTTAAAGATGTTTCAAAGAACTGTCCAATCTCTATAAGATTATCATCTTCTCTTTTTGCCTTTAAATCTTCTTTCATCTGATCGTTTGGTTTATCATCCGGCATAGCTTTAGGCGCTTCAGGCATTAAAGGCTCTTCAACACGAGGAAAAAGAGGCGGCACTACTTTAATATTAAATAATTCTAAAAGATTTTTTTCTAAAATCAAATCTTTATAGCTATCATGGTCTATTTTAAAATGAAGGGCATCCGCTATGGTGTTCGTGGTTCGTGGCATTACAGGATGAAGCATCACGGCAGCTTTTGCAAGTATGTTGGCAACCAAAGCCACTGTTGCAAGTGCTTCATCTTTTCTGTCTTCTTTCATTTTTACCCATGGAGCATGTTCTTCAATGGCTTTATTTCCTATTGCAAATAATTTCCAAAGTTCTTCCAAATATCTATGTGTCTGCATGTTTTTCATGAAAGAATCAAGTGAATCTAAAACAATATTCATCGCTTCAATCTCTTTTGTATGGTACTTCAAAACATCAACGCTATCTATCTCAAAGTCAGAATATTTTCCGCTCATACCTATAATACGATTTAAAAGATTGCCTAAATCATTGCTAAGTTCTGAGTTGATTCTGTCTATAAATGCTCTTTGGGAAAAATCTCCATCTTGACCAAAAGGGACCTCTCTCAGCATAAAATATCTCAAATTTTCAACGCCATAAGCATCTGCAACTTGTTTTGGAGAGATGACATTACCCTTGGATTTGCTCATTTTTTCCCCATCTCTCGTCCACCACCCGTGTGCACCGATATGTTCTGGAAGAGGTAAATCAAGGCTCATTAAAAATGCAGGCCAGTAAATAGCATGAAACCTTAGAATATCTTTACCCACAAATTGAGTGGATGCGGGCCAATAACGCATATTTGCATCATCTTTTCCGTAGCCTAATGCTGTAATATAATTCATAAGCGCATCCAGCCAAACATACATAACATGCTTATCGTCATTCATGGACTCAGGCATTTTTACGCCCCAGCTGAAAGATGTTCTTGTGACTGAGAGATCTCTTAATCCGCCTTTTACAAAATTTATAACTTCATTTGCACGTGAGCGCGGTAAAATGAAATCCGGATTATCGGTATAATACTTCAAAAGGGCAGGTTCATATTTTGAGAGTTTAAAAAAGTAGCTTTCCTCTTTAACAATGCTCGTGCTTCTGCCGCAATCAGGACAAAATTCACCGTCCACTAATTGGGTTTCAGGAAAAAATGTTTCACAACTGACACAATAATGCCCCTCATAAAAATCTTTATATATATCACCTTTAGCATACATAACTTCAAAAGCTTTTTGAACACCTTTTTTATGGTCTTCATCGGTTGTTCTGATAAATTTGTCATAGCTAATTTCAAATTCATCCCACAAATTTTTAAATGAAGCACTTATCTCGTTTGCAAACTCTTGAGTAGGTTTACCATTTTTTGCAGCCGATTCTTCAATCTTCTGACCATGCTCATCTGTTCCCGTTAAAAAATATGCATCTTCACCTTTTAGCTTTTCATATCGAGTCATTGTATCTGCTATAAATGTAGTATACGCATGCCCGATATGGGCTTCGCCGTTAACATAGTATATTGGTGTTGTAATATATTTACTCAATTGTTTTGTCCTTGATTTCTATTTATATCTACTTGCTTTTAAAATTCAAATCCGCCTGTCTCACCTTTGGACATGCTGTTATAAACTGATTTTACATAATCGCTTCTAAGCTCACAATCCAAATAATGTTCACAAACACTACAGCTTTTCAAATCTTTTTTCACTTGACACATTTGTATTTTTATTATCATTTCATCAAGATGAAGTTCAAATTTATCTTTGTCTTGCATAAACTTCTTTTACTCTTGCTATTTCATACTTTGAACCAAAAAAGCAAGGAGATGTTCCATGAATATGATCATGCGAAAGACTCATAAGATCTTCACTCACTCCATCAATAGCATCCCCGCCGGCAATTTTAAAGATAAAGGCAAAAGGAAACACCTCAAAAAGTTTGCGGAGTTTGCCCTCAGGCTTATCTGAGGTAGCAGGATAACTAAAAAGTCCTCCGCCTTTTAATAAAATCTGATGCAAGTCCGGAACCATGCCGCCTGAATATCTCAAACGGTAACCCTCAGCAAAAAAACTATCTACAAGTTCTTTGTGATACGGTTGCCAGTTTTGCTGTGTACCGCCCGGAGCGTTCAACTTCCCTTTTTCATTTAAATGAATCTCTTTTACAAATTCAAATACTCCGGCTTGAAGCAAGTATAATTTTGTTTTATTTTCAGCAAAAACCATCTCAACCCTAGGTCCGTACACCACGTAGCATGAAGCTACCATGTTTTTGGCCCCCCACTTTTCTTCATAAATACCAAAAATCGAACCTACGCTAAGATTGACATCAATGAGCGATGAACCGTCAAGTGGGTCGTAGGCAATAAAATATTTTCCATTTTCACGAATATGCATCTCATGCTCTTTTTCTTCACTGGCAATTGTATGAACTGAAAGCACTTTTGACAACTCTTCTTCTATTATCAAGTCACATTGAATATCTAGCTGAAGCTGTGTTTCACCAGAACTATTTTCTTTTTGTGAATACCCTATATCTTTCACGTCAATAGCGTCTTTTATTCTTATCGCACTTCTTTGAATTGCATCAAATATATCTCTCATTAAACTTCCTTTGCATTTTTTAATATCCAAGATATAACTTCATCTGGATTATTTAGGTCTAAAATATCAATATCTTTTGGTATTTTGTAATCATCGGTATTGATACTCTCATCAATAGCTAGCGCATTCATAAATGGAAAATAATCACTGTCAAGTGAATTTCTAAATATACTAATTCTTGGGAGCGGTAGGTTTTTCAGCCCTTCAACGAGTAAAATATCAAACGAGTCAAAAAGTTTTATCATCGCATCCAAATCTTTGTTTCTTTGAGAAAAATAAGTTGTTCGGCTAGGGGAGGTGACAATCACTTCGGCGCCTGTGTCGGAAAACTTATAACTGTCCTTTCCCTCAACATCAAATCTGGCTTTATCTTTGGGATCATGTTTGATAATAGCAACTTCCCTGCCATGCTCGTGGATGAGTTTTCTTGCAACCTTCAATATGATAGTAGTTTTACCGCTATTTGATGGCCCCGTAAACGCAACTGCTAATCTTTTTTTCAATTGTAGTACTTTATTTTAAAATTTAAGTGATTATACAAAATAGTCATTAAAAAGTTGTTTAATGCTTTTAAAGATATAATTCTTTGAGCTAATTATCAGGGAAATATATGAAATCTTTTTTTGCCACTTTTACTTTTCTTTTCCTTTTGAGTGGCTGTTCTCATCAAAATGCCTTTACAAAATTCAATATGAATATACAACAAGAGCTAGCTTCTTCAAGCATACAAAGCAGTAAAATAAAAAACGGTACAAAAGTAAACGGGATTTTTTCTGCAATATATTTAAATGAAGTTTACCCTGATGCATACAATCAGCATGAATATTTTTTTGTATATTTATATTTAAAAGACAAGCAAGAGATGTATGATCCCAACTCTTTTGAAGACGTTAAGTTAGCACTCAAGCTTAACGGCAAACTGCCTATAAAAATAAAACAGCTTCCACATGCCAACAAATTTTCCCATTTAGCATCTGTTGAGAGTGAATGGAATAGATACTATATTGTTGCTTTTAAAGAATCATCCAAAAAGCTTAGCCTTGTACTCGAAAGCGGTCAGTCTTCTTCGGTTGCGTTAATATATCAAAAAGATGAACAATAGAAATACTTTCCCCCAAAATCTTTCTATACATAACGTAATTCGCTAAAACTTTTTTACCATATTCTCGGCTTTCAGCATTTGCCATGAGTTCCATGCTTAAAAATGGCTCGTATTTTCCTTCATTAAATGCGCCATCAAGAAGATGTCTTTTGAAAAATCCCATGCCGCCATTATAGGCATACGCCATAAAAAGAGGATGGTATAAAGATTTTCGCATCCAAGCCAGATGTTCCAGAGCGTAGTTTAGATTATTCTTTGGTATAAACATATCGCTATACGTACGGATAGGCTCTTTATAGTTCTTGCTTATTGAGTCCACAAGAAAAGGCATTATCTGCATGAGACCAAGAGCGTATGAACGAGATATGGCGGAGGGAATCAGGTGACTTTCTTGTTTCATAATTGCATAAATAAAGGCTTTTTCTTCATTAGACACATCATTTAAATATTGATCATAAGGCATGACAAATCCATGTATTTTATAATCATAAGCTTTTTCAAGTATTATTGTTTGTATAGCGACCATGTCTTTTTGATTATATGCTGAGGCTAAATCAAATAATTTACTTTTAGGGGTTGATTTGATTTCATCTAAAATATAAATCAAATCAAATGGGTCATCTAGATTTTTTTCAGACTTTTGATCAGTCGTCTTAACAGAAGTAAAGTAATTTTCAATTTTTTTATTCATTATCTCATACGCATAAAGTGAGTAAATATTAATATCCATACTTAGCAAAAGTTGATTTAAATATTTTTTATCGTCTGTTGTTTTATACATCCAAAAATTATTTTTGTCTACATCCATTTTATTTGTAGCTTTCTTAAGAGACAATTCAAAATACTTTAATGCAACTTTATTGCTTGAATGCTTCAGATGATTAAGCGCCAAGAGAAAATTATTTTGAGAATTTAATTTTGTTCCATCAAGGTTTAAAAGTGAAATTTGCAGTTTGTCTAATGTGTCATCGTTAACAATGATTTGTATAAACTGCGAAATTTTCCAAGAAGATGACAGTTTATTCAAAAAAGAATCATCTAAAAATATATTTAATTTTTCTCTTCTATAAGACTGCGTAGAGCTGTTAAATAATGTCAATATGGCATTTGCGGAGTAGGGCTCATACGCTTTGAGAGAGTTTGGCTCGCTTTGAATTTTCAGCCATTCTTTAACTATTTTGGAATCTATTTTTTCAACAAGAACCTCTCTTTGTTCTTTTGTCATACTGAGTGTTTTAGAGGGAGTTATAGCCAATTCCAAACAATCTTTATCTTTAATTTCCAATAAATTTGTTTGTTTCATGCATGTGAGAGTCTCTATAATTTCGTTTTTATTGCTCTTTTTTGCATAAGTATTTAAAAGATTATCACTTACACCATCAATTTGATAAAATGCTTCATCGGCCTCTTTTGGGCTTATATCTTGATTTAAATATTGCCAAATCATAAAATTTTTAGCACGGCTTGGTGGCTTGGAAGTGATATCTTCCAAGGTTATTTCAGCATTTGCACATGCCAATGTAAAAGATAATAAAAAAATGAATTTAAACATATACTTTTAAATTGATTTTAATGCGGCACTAATAATTACAGTCATAATTTGCAAAGCTATAATGATAATAAGAGGTGCCAAATCCAAACCATTGAAATTTGTTTTTATATACCTTCTTACTAAATTATACGCCGGTTGTGTAATCCTGCGTAAAAACTGTACAATAGGGTTATATGGATCTGGATTAACAAAACTTAAAAGAGCCGCAACGATAATCACCCAAATGTAAATATTTATTAAACTAAGGAGTATGGACCCCAAACCTTGAATAATCTCTGTTAAAGCACTCATTTTATAATTTCCCCTATATAGTTTTTCAAATATTTATAAATTTCAGCAACATCCGGACCATGTTCAGCACCGGTTAGTAATAGACGCAAAGGTTTGAAGAAATTTTTACCCTTTAATCCTGATTCTTTCATAATATAATTTTTAAAACCTTCGTACTCCTCAAAAAAAGGTGCATTTTTGATAGTTCCAGCCATAACCTTAGCCTGCTCTTCAAACTCTTGAGGAATCGCTTTTTGTGCAAAAATAGCTTGTATTTTTGCTCTCAGCTCTTTTGTTGTTCCGGCTTCTTCCAAATAAACTTTAGCAAGTTCACCGATTTCAGTGTCCGCAAAACCTACATATCTTGACAACTCTTTAGAATCCAGATTTTTTAAATGTTCACGATTTATAAATTTCAACTTATCAATATCAAAGCGAGCAGGGGACTTGGATATATTTTCCAGTCTAAACCATTCTACAGCTTCTTTTATATCGAAAATCTCTTTTGGAGGCTTATTTCCTATAAGTATTAAATAATTGGAGATAGCACTTGGTAAATAACCCTCTTCTAAAAGCCATTTAACACTCGAAGCATCATCTCTTTTGCTCATTTTTTTACCTTCATCATTCAAAATAATAGGTAAATGAGCGTATTCTATATTTTTAGAATATCCAAGAGAATTTCGAATCAGTATCTGTTTTGGAGTATTACTCATATGGTCTTCTCCTCGAATAACCAAAGAGATATCGCCAAGCATATCATCAACTGCACAAGCAAAGTTGTAAGTAGGAGTTTTTTCTTGTCTCATAATTATAAAACTATCAACTTCATCAGGCTCAAAACTGACTTTACCTTTAATGTAGTCTTGAATAACTATTGTTTCATCTGGTTTTTTAATTCTGATAGTAAAAGGATTCATATTATCTATTACTAATTCTGCAGGCAGATTTTCACATGCGTTATCGTATCTATAAGCAATTTTATTTTCTTTTGACTCTTCTCTTTTTTTTTCAAGCCATTGGGGAGAACAAAAACAGCTAAACGCTTTTTTATCATGTAATAATTGCAATGCCATCGCTGAATGAAAACGATGATTTTGACTTTGATAGATAACCTGAGAATATTCTATACCAAAAAGACCTAAAATTTCAAGTATTTCCTGATCTTTGCCTTCAATATTTCTTTCTTTATCAGTATCTTCAATTCTAACAAGTAAATCTTCTTTTCTTTGCTTTGAAACAATGTAGTTGAATAGAGCAACTCTTAAATTGCCTATATGCATATCACCGGTTGGGCTAGGTGCAAATCTTAACATTAAAAATCCTAAATATTATTTTTTGGAATTTTAACAGATTTTTGCTAATAAAGTTCTTTTTGCTGATTTTATTTTTAGTGTAAGTAAGTGGTGACCCCAAGGAGAATTGAACTCCTGTAACATGGATGAAAACCATGGATCCTGACCGCTAGACGATGGGGCCACTTTCAGTATTTAAGTAGTAAAGAAAAATTTGCTATGCAAAAAATTCGTTCCTTATTTTCCTGAGCCGAAATTATATAGATAATTTTCTTAAAAAATAATTAAATAGATAAAAAGCTCAGGAATTTTAGGAAAACTATCTATTCATAAAATCCACGAAGTGCTCTAATGATTACAGCATTCTTAGAAATACTCTCAGCTTTTGCATTATCATTTACCAATTCATAAATATCCAACGGAAGCGAAATTGAAAATGTTTTAGTTTCTATTTTTTTCTTTTTTGCTATCATCGAAATTACACTTGTCAAAAGCTCTATAATTTTTTTAGTGTCAATCGGTTTTTGAATAAAACTATTTACACCAACTTCTATTGATTCAGAAATCTTTTCTATATCATTACTAGCAGAAATTACAATAATTATCTGCGTAGGGTCAATCTCACGAATTCTGCGAGACAACTCAATACCATCCATTCCAGCCATAATAATATCTACAAAAACAACATCCGGTTTTACTTTATTGTACGTACGTAGCGCCTCATCACCGTTAAAGCATGAGTGAACATCCGAAAAGAAGTTTTTAAAAGTAGAACTTAAAAGCTCATTCGTTACTTTTTCATCCTCAACTATCATCGCTGTTAATTTTTTTGTCTGCCCAGTTAGTTGTACTAAATCTACATTTCCCATTTTTATATCCTATTTAATAATTTTAAGCATTATATACAGTTTTTGGAAACAAACGTAACATAAACAAACATAAACAAAAAATTTGATGTTTATTAAATAGAAGAATAGGATGTGTTAAATAATTATTAATATAAATATTTTTATCTTGTTTACTCACAATCTATTTATGAATCGTATTTTTTAAAATTTTCCAACCACTCCATATCAGACTCTTTAGATTCTTCTTTTTGTGTTAATAAGGAGTCAATTACACTTATTAAAGTTTTTTCATCCATAAACTCAAGTAAATCCGGATTTATAAACGTAGCATTAATATCATCGTAAGTGTTTAAAAGATTTTGGATATCTTCAATTAGTTGTTTTTTTCTATTCATGCATTACTCCACTTCAAATATTTTATATTGGTTAACATAATGTAAATTCTCTTGAAAATTACATTATAAAACCCCTACTTTTAGGGCTTTAGTTTTTTAAAACTTAAACGAGTATAACAAAAAATGGCTTAAGGTTTGACAAAATTAGTCTCGAAACTTAAACGAGGTTTTTATGAGTCAAGAAGATAAAAAAACACCAAAAATTGATTTACCCAGAGATTTTGTTATCCCAACTAATTTGGCTTTGTCCTCAGAAATTTATGCAGATTATAAATTTTTATACGCTTATATAAGCTACAGATGTTCTACTCGCGGCTATATGTGGTTTGAAAACAAGACTTTAGCAACACATCTGAATAAGGACATTAATTTCATAAAAAGAGGTTTGATTGCCCTAGCAGAGGCAAAATGGATCCATATCGACAACTGGGTAAAGAAAGGCTCTTTATATCACGGCAGCTTCCGCCGTGTAATCTGGGTTTACTCTGATTATTTGGTAGCACTAGACAAAGGCGGTTACGGAGCCGTGCGCCCTCTTCCGTTTAACACCTGGAAACAAAGATTTACAAACGCCCTCTTAGATGCCTCGGCTATCTCTCTGGTGCTCTACTTCTTCCCTACGATGGAATACATGGGTAGTTTAGGCATATCTATCAACCCCGAAGATATGTATCTGTTTAAGTACATCAAAACAGAGAAAGAGGGCTACAAAATACAGAACATGAACAAAGCTCAAGCGGACGTAGCATATAAAAAACTGTATGACTTTTACGCAGCGCAGCACAAAAAACCAAATAAAAAACTCACACAAGAAAAATACATAAAAACGATTGAACGCTTTGACGAGTTCCAGAAATTCATAAGGGAGGAATTTATCGATAAGACAGTAGTTGTTCGTGATGACATTAAATACACCGTAAATGGTCTCGGTCTAATGATGCGCATTAATGAAGACGATCAACCAATAACAATGGACGGCGATAATGCCATAGAGCTATGGCAATGGATGTTCGCTAACCAGGACCAGATTATAAGATAAGGAGGATTGAAATGATTACTATAATTCCAGGGAGGAAAACGAAAACTAAAGAATTGTTTGACACTATAAAAGAAATTGAAAGCATATGCGAACTTGCTAAATATCAACTAAATAAAAATGACGACATGAGCCATTTTAATATCTCTCGTATGAGAACTTTAGTTAAAGAGTTACAAGAAATTTATCTTGAAAAGAGGGGAAAAAAGAAAGAGGAAAGTACTTGAGAGCAAAAACCCCCAAGGCACACAACAAACAAATTATAGCACAAATTGTGCAAAAAAGGATTTTCCACATGCTAAAACTTATTATTGCAGTATTTGCAATTATGTTCGGAATGGTACAACATGCTTCTGCGGCTACAGATTTTGCGTCTGCGCTGCCTACCTCTTTAATACCAGATGGTTTTTGGGCTCTCGCTGGTTTAGCTTTGGCTCTTGTAATTGCGATTGCTGGTGTAACTATAGCAATTAAGCTAATTCGCAGAGCTTCTTAATATGCGTCTCCCTTTTTTTATAATAGGGGGGCTGTTAGTCTCTAGCCTCTATTCTCAAAGTCAAACGATCGATGGCGTTTGGAATGGAGGCGGAACCGAAGTTTTTGCAGAAGGAAACCAGCACTATTGTTTTAGACCGATTAAGGGCTCCTCAATTTTTTTAGAATTAGATGCGGATAGTAGGCGGTTTAATTCTTGCATATATTTAATACTTGGAGATGTTAAAGCTTCTGAATGTGGGGAAGACCCAGTTTTGGAAATTAATAACTTGGACGACAAACTTTATAAAATAGTTTTAGCGCCACAAGAAAATTCCGATAACGAAGCATATACTCTAAGTGCTACAAGTTACGAAGGAGAGTTGGGGCGGTGCACAGATTATTATCAGGCCGGCTATCTCTCGATGAGTGTCGAAGCTGTAAACGCTCTTTTGGCTGTTGCCGGTTTATTAACAGCTGCAGCACTTTATGGCTCTGTTACATACGTTATTTTAACACTAGGAAACTTTTAATGTGGTGGTTATTAGATTTAACAAGCTCTCCAGCTTTTAATTTTACCTTCTCTTTTGCTACTTTTGCATTCATACCGGTTTTAGCGGTAATAGTTGGCTTAAAAGTAATAAAAGAAGCTTTTAGAAGATGAAATTATTATTAATTTTTGTATTTTTTTTTATTTTTAATTCTTCTCTTTTTTCTGTTGTATTTGGTCCGAATTTTAATACTGAATGTAAAACAATAGAAGTCTCTTATACTTTAAATCCTGGTGTTAATTTGTATCATTCTAATTATGGTACATCTCCAACAGACCATGAAGGAACTTGTCAAGCTCAAAAAGATATTTGGCTTATTTGGGCTAAAAAGAATTTTTTATATTATGATTATCAGGCTGTTTCTTGTATTAGAGTTCAAGACAATATTACTATAGTTTCATTTAATTATTATGCTGCTAATACTGGAACTGTTATTGCGTCAGCACCGATTTGTTCTGATGGTGAAGCCTTAAATATGAATACATGTGAATGTCCTTGCACAATTGAAGGTACACGTTTAGAAGATTATGCACTTTTGGAAGGTTGCCGTTCGGCAATGCAGGAAATTTTAACTTATAAATATACAAATTTAGGTTGCGCAACTTGTGATCCAAATGGTCCTTTTAGTTTAGTTGGAGATTCGCCAATTTGTAAAGAAGGTGAAATAAAAGAAACCGTAAGACCTAATATTTTTAAATGTGTTTTGCCTTCAGTTTTTCCAGATTTGGTTGAAACTTACCCTATTCCGGATATGCCTGGTGTAACACGTTTTACTTATAATAATGGTAGTTTACAGTTTTGTAATACAGAGCACGGCACTTGTTTTACAATAGATAAAAATGGTTTAAAAATCCCTAATATCCCAATAAACGGCACCATATATAACGACATATTAGACAGAGAAATACATAGATGGTTAAGTATTGGCTCTATTGTAATAGGAACAGTCGGCGCAGCTACTGCCGTTATAGGTTCTGGTGGTCTGGCCGGTTTAGGTCTTAGTGCCGGTCTGCATCTTGGAATTGCAAACGAGACATGGGGCGACACATATACCGTAGAAGTAAACACAGAACTTAACGACAACGCAGCATCTACGGAACAAGGCATTATGGTTAATCCGACGACTTTAAACTTTGGCACGGAAAGTGCGGAGGTAACGAATACCACGGATACACAGGGCAATAAGATATCTACAATAGAAGACACTAAAAAAGTAACTTTTAAAGAAGAAATAATTGAAGCAGAAACAACTTATGCAGATGGCTCTAAGCAAATAATAGTTATACCAACAAGTGTACTAACTACGCCTACAGTAAAAAATGATTTTAGTGAAGTTAATAATCTTAGCAATGTAGATTATATTATAAAAAATATTACAGCGCCGACAATGAACAATAATGGTACTACCACTAGTGGAACTGCCACAACCACGTACAATACGTTAAACACAATTAATAATATTACAACGACCAATTCTACACAAATTACAAGCGCTACGACCACACCAACAACGATAAGCACAACTACAGAGACACCAGCAACAACTACAAGTACTTCTACAAGCTCTACCGGAGAAGTAACTACGACTACAGCAAAAACAACCACAGATTTAAAGCCTATTACAGATAGATTAGACCAAATTATTAACCAAAATACTGTTAGTAATACTAAATTAGACAAAATAGCGCAAGAGTCTACGCAAAAAGATATATTAGATAAGATAAACAAATTAATAAATACAACAGAGAATGGATTTGAGGATATTGAAGCAGACCTTAACACAACAAATAAACTTTTAAAAGAAATAAATGACAAACTTGGAGCAGACGAAAACAACACAGACGAAAACAACACAGATAACAATAAATCCGAAGGCTGGGGCATTGACACCCTTAAATCCAAAATAATAGAACAATATGGCAAGGGTGTTAATGTGTTCGATATCGATGCTTGTGGTGCACCAAATTTCGCAGCAACTATTATATTTATGGGTTTTGAAATAGAAAATCCTCTTAAAATTATGGATAAAAATATGGGCAATGGCATGTATGAGCCTATAAAAACACTTTTGCTTCTTATAGCCACTTTTATGGGCCTAATTAGCGTATTTAGGAAATAAGATGGGCATAGTAACAAAATTATTAACGATTGGAATTTTCGCAACTATTTTATATTTTTTAATCGATTACATACAAGGACTATTCGGCAGCATGATAAGCATATCTTCTTTTTCTGCCACCTCTCAATATTTTATTTGTAAATTTGGAATACTCCATGCGGTAAACGTATTCGTATCTCTTTTTATTGCCGGTTGGTTCACAAACAAGCTCCTGGACTATTTACGTTGATTAACTTACTTGTTGGACTTCAGGGAGCCGGAAAAACTTACTACGCAGTCCATGAGATTTGGAAACATATTAAAAAAATGCATCATGCGGAAATATCCGGCAGCACATACAAATATACAAAGATATTTACAAATATAGAGGGCATGAAGCCCAATAAATACGTTGAAATCTTAGACATGGCCAAGATAACAAAGATTTGGGAATGGGAGCTTAAGCAGTACCTACGCTATGAAAAACGCTATCAATACAAGCTACCGCAAGATATTGTTTTTGATGTTGAGATAGTTGAAAACAAAGATATTACTTACAAGCCTATTTTTAACAACCAAGAGGATGAAAAAAGATTAAGCGCCAATCCGATAAATAATATAGAGATTTTTGAATCTGATGATTTAAAGCTGCTGCAAACTATAGAAGATCCACATGCCGTACTTGATCCCGAATTTATACAATACACCATGCCGGAATTTGAAAAGAACGGTTTTACTAATTGCCTATTCGTAATTGATGAAGCACATAACTTTTTTGGTCAAGGCATGGCAAAAGAGTTGCGTCGCCTACTCTCTTATCATAGACACTATCACGGGCAGGATTACTTGCTTATATCTCAAGATCATAAAATGTTTAATTTTGCAGTGTGTCAACTGGCAAGTTATAGCATTAGAGCGATTAATCCCATAATGCGTTGGCGCTCTGATATGTTTAGCTATAAAATCTATTCTGGAGGTTGGATATCGTTCTCTGGAGATAACAAGCTTGAATCAAAAACGCTCAAGGCCAAAGAAGTTGTTTTTAATCTCTACAACTCCGGTGGAAAAGTAATTGCCAAATCACACTTTGCGAAAATAATAATGAAACTGCTCGCAGGAATATTGGTTCTTGGTATAGCCGGTAAAGTTGGTTTAGGGAATTTTACACATCAAAATGAAGTAGAAGTTGTTAAATCGCAAAAAATTATTGATGTTAACACCACAAAAAAAAATGAAATTAAAAAAGATGATTTGCTTAAGAGCACAGAAATTTTTTTAATAATTGGCACGACAATAATTCATCAAAAAACAAACAAAAAATTTAAATTTAATACCTTTGAACGTATGCTCGAGGAAGAAGACCAGCCAATGGCTTTCGATAAAAACAACGACGGCACATTAAAAGTTTATTATGAGCTAACCAAAGAAACAATAAATAAACTATCTATTGGAGGCGAAAAAAATGAAAAAAATTATAATAACAGCTTTAATAATATGTAATTTATTTGCAGACTATAACAATTTAAAAATACAAGATTATGTTAATATTGTTTCCATACAAAACGATATAAATATTGCTACAGATAAAAATATAGAAAAAGAGTTTAATTTTTATATTAACAAAGAAATTGATAAACAAGTAAGTATAGAGGTACTTCAAGAATTGCTAGATTCTAATGGTTTTATATTGCAAAAAAAAAGTAATAACTACTATATTATAAAATCTAAAGAAGACCTGCTAATTAATAAAATAGAGATTTTTAATATTAAATTTGCAGACACCAAGCAGATTAAAGAAAATACAGAAGAAATCCTTAAAGGATATTTTAGAAATATAAAAACCATTAAAATGAAAAATCACAAACAGGAAATAACTCCCTTTGAAGAAAGAAAATCCGGGGCAAATAATTCTACTACACAAGTAGAAGAAACGGAGGAGCGTATTAATTATGCTATTACCGTGCTAGATAATAAAACGATTAGCGTAACTTACAAAGACGAGTTCGTGCCGCAGGTAATGCGCAGCATAATAGATTCCATGGATTTTAAACCTACACGAATACGTGTTAAAGTAAAAATTTATGAAGTTAGCACAGATGCGCTTAAGGAATATTCTACAGATTTAGGATTGTCTGGCCAAATCGGAACTGCAACTTTAGGCGGTAGCACTTCCTCTAGTAGCGGAATAATTAACCTAGGAGCCATCGATGCTTCTTTAACAATTCCAGAAAATACTTTTAGTCTATCTGCTGCCATAACTGCCCTGGAGAAAAAAGGTAAAGCCAAAATTACAGCAGAGCCAAGTGTTTTACTGTACGAGGGCAAAAGTTCTAAGTTAATCGAGGGTAAGACCTACCCTATCCGCACAGATACAACGCAAGTAAGCAATACCAACACTACAACTTCTAGTTCTTACATAAACAAGGAAACTGGCCTGATTTTAGATATTAATTTTAGCCAATTTAGAACCGGCATGATATATTTAAAATTGAATTTAAATATAAACGATGTGGAAAATTATGACCCAGGACAAAACCAGATTATTACGATAAAGAGGGAACTAACCAACGAACTAATTATCAAGCCGGGGGATAAAGTCGACCTTGCAGGCTTAAATCGTAAGACCGACTCTATAATAAAAGGCGGTATTCCTTTTTTGCGAGATATCCCTTATTTAGGGGTGCTATTTAGCTTTAAAAAAGAAAAAAATGATGAAAACATGCTCGTATTGCAGCTGTCGGCCGACATTGTACAAGATGGCGAAATAACACAGTTGCCACAAATAAAAGAAGAGATAAAAAAATGAAAATACTATATAGTAAATTATATAAGACTAAACCAACTATTGAAATAATAAAATATCTATCCATAATTAGCATGCTTATAGACCATGTTGGGGTAATATATGAAGGGCACGAAACTTTTAGATTTATCGGTAGATTTGCTTTAATTGGTTTTATTTTTGTCCTGGCGTATAACTACAGATATAACACCAAGGATAAAACGGCTTACAAGTTAAGACTTTTAACATGGGCGATTATATCTCAAGGCCCTTTCATGTTGGTTTTAGGAGATACTTCTTTTTTTAACATATTGTTTCTTTTACTTCTAGGACTTTTGAGTATAGATGCAATTAAAAACCTCAAGGACGGCCACATATATTATTTTGTCTTTAGAGATAAAACATACAACTTAACGATTTTATTTTATTTTATTTCTACATTTATTTTAAGCATAAGTATTATACTTTCAATTTTGACCGGATATTTTTTCTTTGGACTTACCACAATAATTTTATTGTATTACGTATATGAATATAAATATTTGCTTCCACTTTTATTAATAAGCACGATTTTAATTAATTTTAGTATGGTGTATGCTTTGGCAGCAGTTATTTCTCTAGTTATAATATATTATATAAATGTAAGTTTCCACATGCCAAGGATTAACAAATATTACTTTTATGCATTCTATCCGCTGCACTTACTTATTATATATGCATGCACGAAGATATGATATAATACACGAAATGAAAAGAGGATACAATCATGATAAATGGAATAAATACAGATATCTCTCTATCTCCATCATTGCTAAACATAGCCATAAATTTGTTTAAAGATGGGATTAAAGATTTTTCAAATCAACTACTCTTAGAAATAATACTGATCATAAGACAACAAAACAATGAACTGCAAAACTTTTTAACAGAACTCGAAGTTGAGCCGGCAAATTTGGAATCATTAAATTATGATGAGATAGATTATTACATGGATAAAAATGCTATCAAGATAAAAAGACTGCTCAATACACTTGAAGCATTCAAAGATAAATCAGATGCATTCAAGGAATTGTATAAGTCAGTTGATGAGCTATACACAACATTAGTTACAACACCGGTAGAAATAGGTTTCCTTGAAGCTAAACAAATGCGCCTTGTCAGGGAACTAGATGCAAGTTAATGAAACAAAGACTTACATTACTTCAAAAAAACGATTTAAAAATCAAGCTCAGCTGCTTACAAAAATAGATAAAACGATA
The DNA here is from genome assembly GCA_018822665.1 of bacterium. Lineage (GTDB taxonomy): Bacteria > Campylobacterota > Campylobacteria > Campylobacterales > Sulfurimonadaceae > Sulfurimonas. The sequence continues at coordinate 139,099 of JAHJJX010000019.1, read as the reverse complement.
GATGCGTTAAAAAATGACACAGTAACACCAAATATGAATTTTAAAAAAATAAATTGCAAAAGAGATAAAACAAGACACTCAATAAGAGTTGTTGGCACAAAATATCGAGTTTTGCTCAGCTTTGAAAATAATATATCTGATTTAGTTTGTATCTGCGATCATGATACATATGAACAACATAACAAGAACTGCTAGCTAATCATAATCTTCCCAAAAAAGTTACCGTAAATTATAGCTATAGTCATTATAAAACCCATGCCGTATAGAAAATAAATTCCTTTAGTGTAATTCCATTCCTGCTTGATATACTCGTAACCGTCCTCGGCATGATTTAGATTTGAACTTGTAATATTTAGCATTAACTGCTTTTGCTCCAGTTCTTCAATAATCGCCCTCTTATCGCCCAAACTGTATTTAGCGTTGATCAGCTTGCTTTTCTCTCTCACGAGTATTTTCTTATGCTTGGCATACTCCAGGCGCATATCATTTAACTTGTGTTGTATCTTGAGACTCAAGAGAATATATTTTTGTTTGCGTATGCATACATAATCGGCAGCGTTAGATTTAACCGGCGCGGCTTCCATTTCTTCATATAACTCAAGGAGCTTAGGTATATATGCTCTAGCTATACCGATATCACTTTCAATCTCTGTCATGCTCATGCCCTGGCTTTTTAGCATATGAGCTTTTTTTACTAGTTCTAGCACTTATTACCTCTCAAATATCGTGTATACACTCATGTATACACGTGTATACACGTAGTTTTCTTAAAAAACAAAGCCCTAAAAACAGGCTTTTAATGATTAAAATTTCTGTATACAAATCATGTATACAGAGACCAAAAACCACTAACCCTATTATATTATTTATTTAAGTATATATATAATCACACACATATTTTTTATTACATATACATTGACTTTTAAAAACTTAAACCGCTACAATACGAAACAAAAAAAACGAGGGACACAAAATGACAGTTAGCAAAATTAGATCACTTCTTTACTCAGCTGCAAAATACCTCGGCGACTTTAGCGCAATCGCAAAAGCATTCACGACCGGAACAGCCAAACCACTCATCCAAAGAGCCGGACGCAGAATTTACGGAAAAATTGCCGGTCGCGGCTTCAACTTCTTCAAATAAAAAAAATCGCGCGCAAATAATCCACAAAAATAACCGCCGTAAATGGCTCTTAAACACAAAAAAGCTTCAACCATAGGGAAATGCTTATCTTTAGCATAAAAAGAAGCCCTACCCTACGCAAAATTAATCTGACAGCTATTTAAAAGCTGCTCTTTAGCCAAACAGACAGCCGACCAGACATCCCCCCCCTATAAGCAAAAAAAGAAACTCAAACTTTCCACATGTGCATCTTTAGCCGCATAGAGCCCCGACCTTAGGAGGGATTAGCGACAATCAGGAGCGTAGCGACCAAATGAAAAACAGCTCTGCTGTTTCCTCATAGCGCCGCAGGCATCAAATCAAATAAAAAACGGCTCTGCTGTTTCCTTTTTGGCTCTTGGCGCATTTTTTCAAATTTCAAACTTTTTAAAAGGATATAGGATTTATTTAATTTTATTCTTTTTAAGTTGAGAATCTTTAATAAGTAAGGTGAGGTTCACAAGTGAACTTTATACAAGTTCACAGATGAACTTTATTGAAGTTCACACATGAACTTTATTTAAAAATTCGTATTTTAGGGCTTTTGTGTTATAGTTCATGCAGATAAATAAAGCGAGTTGCAATTGAATTTATATTATGAAGATAAAGAACCAGAATATTTGTCTATACCTACAGAACTGGCATTATCTAAAGAGATAGATGACGCTTATAAATTTCTTTACGGTTACATAAAATATAAAGCTGGTTCTCGAGGTTTTATATGCTATGAAAACGATAGATTAGCCAGTAGTATAAATAAGACCACAAGAGCCATAGAAAGGGCATTAAAAGCCTTACAAGAAAATGAATGGATTCACATAGAGAGGCATGTTAAGAAAGGTAAATTATATGATAAATATTACCATCGTGTAATATGGATTTATTCAGATTATTTACTTGCAAAAGAACAGGAAAAGAACTTATGAAAAAAACTTATGAAAAAAATATAATTCATAAAAAAAGACACTCAATTGGTATGTATATCACAGATTCTGAAATGGAAATAATGAAGATTCAATTAAAAGAACTCAACAGAAAAACAAAGTATAGTAGGAATGATATATTAAAAGTAGTCTGTATGAAGTTACTGAGTGATGATGATTTTATTGAATATTGTGAAAAAAAGGGAGACTTAAGTTAAATAATAATAACATGCACTAAGTGAAACACAAAAGTAAGGCTTTAAAGGTTTGGAAGACCGCCCTAATCTCGTAACTAGCTTACAAAACAGATATTTTTTGCTAAACCTAATTAAAGGTATTAATTGCTGTTTATCCTGCAATTTTACCCCGTTTAAGTTTATATGAACCTTAAGACTAAAAGCTAATTCACATAATGTAAATTCTCTTGAAGGTATATTTAATCAAATATACCTTCAATCCGATAAGAACAGTATGGACATATTCCTTTTTCTTTGAGTTTATTAATTACATATTGTCCAATATGACCGCGGCGATCAATAACTCTTTTCTTACAGCTTGGGCAGTAAGTTGATTCATAATCTTCATCATCTATATTTCCGACATATACATACTTTAGTCCCTCTTCCTGTCCTATTTGATAAGCTCTATGCAAAGTAGATTCCGGAGTACAAGGAACGTCAAGCATTTTATACATTGGATGAAATGCCGAGAGATGCCAGGGCATAGATGTGTCAATTTGTGCTATAAATTTAGCAATATTGCGAATCTCTTCGTCAGAATCATTTTTCCCCTGAATAAGTAAAGTTGTTATTTCTACCCAAATTCCTTTCTCATAAGCATATTTAACCGCTTCAAGAACCGGCTTTAATCTGGCCCCGCAAATCTCTCTATAAAACTTGTCATTAAAGCTTTTTATATCTATATTCATCCCATCAATGTATGGGGCAAGTAAATCGATAGCCTTTTTAGTTTCAAATCCGCTTGTAACATATATATTTTTAAGACCTTTTTCATGTGCAAGCTTCGCTGTGTCATACGTGTATTCAAAAAATACTATGGGCTCGTTATAGGTGTATGCTATGGATTCACATTTATTTTCTATAGCATATTCTACTATACGTTTTGGTGAAAGTTCTTGCCCAATAATCTGATGTCCATGTTCTTTTGGATATTGTGATATTTCATAATTTTGACAAAATTTACATGAAAAATTGCATCCAACCGTACCTACCGAAAAAGCTCTGCTTTGGGGCAGGAAATGAAACATCGGTTTTTTTTCCACAGGGTCAATATTAACAGCCGCCGCCAGCCCGTACACAAGTAGTCGAAGTTCACCGAGTTCAACTTTTCTTACACCGCAAATTCCATATTCACCCTCTTCTAGTTTGCACGATTGTGAACATGCTTGACATAAAATCTTGCCACTGCTTAGTTTTTTGCTTAGCCATGCTATGTGAGACATCGCATCCTCCTCTTTTTATTCCAGCCGTTTTAAAAAGTACTCAACCATATGCTCTACAGTATCAACTTGAGAATAGTCCGCTTCAGGAACTTCTATTCCAACTTGTGCATTCATGGCAGTAAGTATTTTTAAAAAATCAAATGAATCAATCTCTAAAGAGCGCTGTATGTTTTTATCATTTTCTATCTCACTCTCTTCTATATCTGGGGCTATTTCTAAAATTTCTTTAATAATAGCACTTTTAATTTCATCTTTTGTCATAGTAACTCCTGTGGATTTTGCAAAAATTTATTTATTTTATCTAAAAATTGTGCGCCGATGCGACCATCTGTTGCACGATGGTCGCCGGCCAAAGTAGCTTGCATAACTTTTCTTACACACAAGGCATCACCCTCCGCCCACGGAGCATTGACAATGGCTCCAAAGCCAATTATTGCAAGCTGTGGAGGATATATAACTCCATAAACACTTTCTACTCCCAAATCACCAAGATTTGTAATGGTAATTGTTTGTTTTGTCATCTCGCTAGAACGAAGTTTACCTAAACGGGTTCGTGTTATCAAGTCACTTAAAAATTCCATGGTACTATACATATCCATATTTTGTGCATCTAGCAATGCAGGAGTAATTAACCCGCCTTTTCGCAATGCTATCGCAATTCCAGGATGAATTTCTTTACTCATGCGATGCCCGTTTTCCTGCCAAAAACCGTTTAATTCCGGAACTTCTTTTAAAGCCAATACAACGGCTCGAACCAGCATAGCTATTGGTAATATTCTTTCTTCGATACTACGCTTTTTATTTAATTCTTTCAAATATTCTAACGCAGGTGTCATATTGATAGATGTAGAGAGATAATAATGCGGTATTTCGGTGTTTGAACGGCTCATAGCAGCTGCTATTGCTTGACGCATGCCATCTCTTTCTTTTGTCTCTTCTTTTTTTTCTGCTGCTTCAGGTGCTTTTACTTTTATCGTACCGAGAGCTTCTATTTGACTAAGATGAATAACATCTTTTTTAGAATCAAGCTTAGTAATATCAACACCAAGCTCTTGTGCTCTTTTACGGGCAACCGGAGATATTTTAATACGCTCTTCTTGCTCTATGTTATCTTCTTTTGCTTCTATAATCTTCTTTTGTTTATCGGGCTCTATTTTAGAAGTATCAGCGTTATGTTTTACTATTGTTTGAGTTTCTATCTTCTTCATCGCTTTTAGAGTATTATCAGCTCCTGCTTTAATTATGGCCAGAGGCATGCCCACTGCACATTCAGTTTCCGGTTCAACAAGGAGCTTTTCAACTATACCGTCTTCAAAAACTTCAATTTCTATAACACCTTTGCTCGTTTCAACTTCCGCAATCACCTGCCCTTTTGTAACAGTATCGCCCTCTTTTACCATCCATTCCATTAAGATGGCTGACTCCATATCCGCGCCTAAACTCGGCATAAGAAACTGACTCATTTATTTCCCCATCATTGTTCGTGCCGTATCAACAATCTTCTGTGGCTGTGGCAAAGCTGCATCTTCAAGATGCTTGGCATAAGGAAGCGGAACTTCAACGGTGCATACACGAGCCATAGGAGCATCCAACTCATAAAAAGCCTGCTCATTTATACGTGCCATAATTTCAGCAGAAATACTTCCGGATTTCCACCCTTCATCTACTATTATAACTTTATGGGTTTTTTTAACAGAATTCATAACCGTTTCATCATCTAGGGGGCGTAAAGAGCGCAAGTCAATCACTTCAACATCAATTCCATCTTTTGCCAAGGCTTCAGCTGCTTCAAGTGCTTTAAAAAGACTTATGCCGTAAGTGAAAATACTGATATCTTTACCGGCTTTATGGATGAGCGCTTTTCCAATAGGTACAGGGGTGCCTTGTGTATCAATGGAACCTTTAGAGTTATAGAGCAGTGCATTTTCAAAAATAAGTACCGGGTCAGGATCAGCAAGAGCCAGTCCAACCATATCATACGCATCTTGCACAGTTGCAGGTGTTAAAACTTTCAATCCCGGTATATGGGCAAACCACCCCTCAAGTGAATGAGAGTGCTGAGCCGCCAATTGTTTACCGCCGCCCGTTGCCATACGGATAACGAGAGGAACATTCAACTGCCCGCCTGACATGTGAAGCAGAGTTGCGGCATTATTCATAATCTGGTCAAGTGCCAAAAGGCTGAAATTAACAGTCATAATCTCTACAATAGGACGCATACCATTTAAAGCCGCCCCGATTCCTGCTCCCGTAAAAGATGATTCGCTCAGCGGTGTATCAATGATGCGTTGCGCGCCAAACTCATCTAAAAGCCCCATGCTCACTGCGTAGCATCCGCCATAATGACCAACATCTTCACCCATTAAAAAAACTGACTCATTTTCAGTCATTGCCTTGCGAATCGCCTCTCGGACCGCTTCACGATATGTAGTAGTGTTATCCATGACTCACCTCAGAATAGACAAATTTTTCTAAATCTTCCAGTGCTTCAAGCGTACCGTTTTCGGCAAATTCAACCGCTTTATCTATGGCCGTTTTTATTGCATCTTCTATCGCTGTTGCATCTACCTCGGACCATAATCCAATCTCTTTAAGTCTATTTTCAAACACAAGGAGAGGATCTTTTTTCTTCCACTCAATTACTTCTGCTTTTTCACGGTAAAGTTCTGCATCAAACATAGAATGGGCACGAAAACGGTAAGTAAGGCACTCTAAGAATACAGGTCCATTTCCATCTTTAATATCTTCAACAGCTCTCTTTGCAGCCTTGGCCACTTCTATCACACTCATACCGTCAATCTGTTTTGAAGAAATTTTGTATGAAGCTGCTTTTTTATAGATTTCTGTCTCTGATTCTGTATATTTTAAAGCCGTACCCATAGCATAAAGATTATTTTCACAAACAAATAAAACTGGCAATTTCCACAAAGCAGCTAGATTTAAAGACTCATGAAATTCTCCTTCAGCCACGGCACCATCGCCAAAAACACAGACTGTAACTCTATTTCGTTTTTGCATCTTGTCTGCAAGCGCCATACCTACAGCAAGCGGCAGGGCGCCGGCGACAATGGCACTGCCGCCATAAAAGCGCGCAGAAGCATCAAAGAGATGCATAGAACCGCCCCGCCCTCGTGAGCATCCTTCAACTTTTCCAAACATTTCAGCCATTATGCTTTCACAACTAACTCCACGCGCAAGCGCATATCCGTGCTCTCTGTAAGTAGCAAGAACGGCATCTTCTTTAGTGAGTGCATCCATCAGAGCAACGGCTATTGCCTCTTCACCGATATAAAGATGTAAAAAACCGCGAATCTTTTGATTGGAGTAAAGCTCCACGCACCTCTCTTCAAAGCGTCGAATCAAAAGCATCTTATGGTAAAACTCTTTAGCTTTCATCAAATCAAGTTCCATTACAGCTCCTTTAATCTTCTAGTGTTGAGGTGTCACCCTCAGGTAATCCCATCTCTCTTGCTTTAAGCAGTCTTCGCATAATCTTTCCACTTCTAGTCTTTGGCAGATTTTCTTGGAACTCTATCTCTTTTGGTGCTACCGCGGTGCCTAGTTTTTTACGCCCAAAACCAATCAGCTCACGCTTAAGTTCTTCGCTTGGTTCAAAACCTGTCTTGAGTGAGATAAAAGCTTTTACCAATTGTCCTATCATCTCATCCGGTTTACCGATAACTCCGGCTTCTGCAACGGCGGGATGCTCCATGAGCGTGCTTTCCACTTCAAAAGGACCCACCATGTGCCCGGAAGTTTTGATAATATCATCTGCACGTCCCACAAACCAAAAATAACCGTCTTCATCTTTGTATGCCAAATCACCGGAAATATACCATTCCCCTATAAAAGATTTGTCGTATTTTTCCTGCGCATGCAAATAAGCTCGGAACATCGATGGCCAGCCAACTTTAAGAGCCAAGTCACCCTCTTTGTTTGCTTCTGTAATCTCCGTTACGCTTCCATCATCGTTAACACGAAGGATTCCTGCTTTTATGCCGGGGAGTGGTCTACCCATAGAACCGGGACGGATAGTCTGAGAAATTAGATTAGATATCATTATTCCGCCCGTCTCCGTTTGCCACCAATTATCATGGATAGGCAGTTTTAGTTTCTCCTTGCCCCAGATAACAGCTTCCGGATTTAACGGTTCTCCCACGCTCTGGATAAGGCGAAGATGAGAAAGGTCATACTCCTTCGTCGGTTGGGAATTTATTCTCATAAGGCGGCGAATTGCCGTAGGTGCGGTGTACCAAATACTTACCTTTTCATCTTGTAGTATTTTATACCACCTGGCCGCATCAAATTCAGCCTCATCTACAATATTTGTAACTCCATGTATCCAAGGCGTAATAATTCCGTATGAAGTTCCTGTTACCCAACCGGGGTCTGCCGTACACCAATAAACGTCATTTGGATGTAAATCAAGTGCGTATTTCCCACTCATCCAGTGGGTGTAAACAGCCTTATGCACGTGTACAACGCCCTTTGGCATACCTGTAGTACCACTTGTAAAATGGAGTATAGACATGTCTTCTGGTTGGGTATGGGGAATTTCAAATGTATCAGATGCGCTTTGCATTAAGCGTGGCAGAGAAAGCACTTGTGTACTTTCATCCTCCTCAACATCAATCAGCAACACATATAGAAGTTCAGGAAGTTCGTTCAGTATAGGGGTGATTTTTTTTTCAAAGAGTTTTTTAGTTGTCAAAAGGACTTTTGCATCACCCCTTTGCATACGCTGAAGTATTGGTTGCGGTCCAAACTGTGAAAACAAAGGACAGAGAACATTTAAGTTTTTCAGTATGCCTATAGCAGCGATATACAGCTCTGGAAGCCGTGTGGAGAGCGTAAAAACTCTCTCACCTTTTACAAGACCCAAAGAGCTAAGTATATTTGCAAATTTTGCACTCTCTTTTTTCATCTGTGAAAAAGTATATTTTTTTTGATGACCGTCTTCACAAAGCCATAACAAAGCCACTTTTTCTGCCAAAGTACCGTTTGCGTGCCTGTCAATAGCTTCATGGGCGATATTTAATCCACCTGATGGAAGTCCATCAAAAGCACTTGCAACATCTTTCCAATCAAATCTTTCATATTCATGTGAATAATCCAATAAGTTTGGCTCAACAACAAAATCAGTTATGTTTTTTTCAATCCACTTCTCTTTCATCTCACATCCTTTATAAGTCTGTTTCAGATTTTTGGCTTAGCAACATGATAACGTATTCTATAATGCTTAAGTTTAGTTATTTATAAATATGTCTATTTCTCAAGTAAAAAGCTTGAACTCGTTCCACATGCCAAGACATCACAGTCAAAACGTTTCCACATGCCAAGACGAATATAAGTAAAACTCAAAATTATAACTGCCAAACTTTTCAAATCATGGCATAATGCAAAACATAAAAGAACGAAGGAGCTTATCATTCATCTTCAAAAATGGCGACTAATCGATACAGGACTTGCAACTGCAAGATACAATATGGCGGTCGATGAAGCTCTTTTGCAAAATTTTAAAAAAGATGACTTACCAATTTTTCGCCTTTACAGATGGGAGCCATCGATTAGTCTTGGACGATTTTCAAATATCTGTGAGAGCGTTGATTTACATAATCTTCATAAACAAAACCTCTCGTATGTTCGTCGCATGACTGGGGGTGGAATATTGATTCACGGCGGAGATTTGTCTTATTCATTGATTTTGCCTCGAGAGAGTTTAAAAAATGTTGGAGTAAAGGAAAGTTATCGTTATCTCTGTCGGTTTCTTATAGAATTTTATAAAAAATTAGGGCTCAATGCCAACTTCGCCTCTGAATTAAATTTAAACAGTTCAAAGTCAAATATCTGCATGGCGGCCCATGAACCTTATGATATTATAATTGATGGTAAAAAGATGGGCGCAAACGCTCAACGATACACTTCTAAAACACTTTTTCAGCATGGCTCCATACCGATGAGTATCAACAATGAAGTCTTTAAAGATGTTTTTTTAGAAGAATCTGGTTTGAAGCATGCGGCTGCTTTAGATAAAACAGGACAAAAAACGGCAGATAAGGAATTTGTTTTGTTGCTCAGGGAAGCCTTTGTTCAAAGCTTTGAAGCTAATCTTATAGATGATTCCATGCAAAAATCAGAACAAAGCAGTGCCGATGCGCTTTTAATGCATAAATATAGTCAAGAAAGGTGGAATATAAATGCCAAACATAATGAAATTTAAGCCGGAATGGTTGCGTAAAAAAATTACACCGAGCATAAATCAAGAGCTGGAGTTGATGTTTAGGGATACGCGCGTCAATACAATCTGTCAAGAGGCGATGTGCCCAAATATCAGCGAATGCTTTTCTAAAAAACAGGCTACTTTTTTAATACTTGGCACAATTTGTACCCGTGCTTGCAGCTTTTGCGCAGTAGATAAGGGCAAAGCGATGACTCCGGATGTGAATGAGCCAAATAATATTGCACAAACCGTCAAGCATCTTGGACTTCGGCATGTGGTACTTACAAGCCCTACTCGGGATGACTTGAATGACGGCGGAGCGGAACATTTTTGCAAAAACGTGCATGCTATCAAAAGAATGGATGATTCCATCGTTGTAGAGCTGCTCATTCCTGATATGAAAGAAAATAAAGAGGCACTGAGACAAGTAGCAATGAGCGGTGCGGAAATAATCGGTCATAACCTAGAAACCGTACCGCGTCTTTATCATATACGAAGCGGAGCTGATTATGCACGTTCACTGAGAGTGTTACACTTACTCCGCTCTTTCAATCCGACCGTTGTTGTAAAAAGTGGTATCATGCTCGGGCTCGGGGAAAGCGATGAAGAGATAAAATCTCTTATGCAGGATCTCATAAATGTTGACTGCAGACTTTTAAGCATCGGCCAATACTTGGCTCCATCAAAGAGCCATGAAGCTGTGGTAGAATACGTTCATCCTGTACGATTTGAGCATTTGCGAGAAGCAGGCATGGAGATGGGATTCTCCTATATTAAAAGTTCACCATATACAAGAAGTAGCTATATGGCGCAAGAGTATCTAAGAGAAGGTGTTTAATATGAAACAATATGAGGTTGTGGTTATCGGTGCAGGCCCAGGAGGCTATCAAGCGGCACTCGAGTTAGGCAAAGTCGGTGTAAAAACTTTACTTATCGACAAATCCAAAGAGCATATCGGCGGCACTTGCTTGAATGTAGGGTGCATTCCAACAAAAAACTATCTTGAGAGTGCTTCTTTGGTATCTCAAATCCCACACTATAAAGAACTAGGTCTTCATTTGGATTTTAAAGGTTTGAACCTCAAACAGCTTCAAGAAAAAACAATAGAACTCATAACAGAGATTCGTACAGGTGTTTTATGGATGCTTGAGCATTCTCATGTAGAGATTCTTTACGCAACGGCTAGTTTTGTGGATGCTCAAACAATTGAAGTAAATGGTGAACATATAGAATTTTGCAAATGCATCATAGCGACAGGTTCAAAAGCTCGAGAATTACCGCAGCTGCCTTTGGACTCCAGGTTTATCATCTCTAGCAATGAGGTGTTTGAGTTAAATAATCTTCCAAAATCTATATCTATCATAGGAACCGGCCCAATTGCATGTGAATTTGCCACATTTTTCAGCTCTTTTGGTGTCAAAACCACTCTTATAGGGCGTGGCGCACAACTACTCTCCAGCGAAGATGAAGATGTATCAAAAGCACTGCTTCGTGCATTTAAAAAATCAAGTATAGATGTAATTATCTCTGCAAATATTGAAAAAGTAAATCTTAAAGACAACAGCGTGGAGCTACTTTTAGATTCAGCAGAATCCATTATATGTGAGCTGGTTCTTTGCGCTGTTGGCAGAGTGCCAAACACGCAAGGCTTGAATCTAAAAAATGCAAATATTGAACAATATGAGAATGGATTCATCTGTGTTAATCCATCATTCAAGACTTCACAAGATCATATTTACGCTATAGGTGATTGTATAAACACACCTTCCTACGCACACACCGCCTACGCAGAAGCAAAGATTGCCGCACATAATATTGTTAATAGAGGGTCCAAAATAAATACTCATATTACACCATCCACTATTTTTACGCATCCTCAAATTGCGAGTTGTGGATTAAACGAAAAAGAGGCAAAAGAGCAAGGTAAAGAGATTGGAATCAATAAAGCATTATTTAAAGTCAATGCAAAAGCTAAAATATATGGAGATGATATAGGGTTTGCAAAAGTAATAGTTTGTGTGGAAAGCAATACAGTATTGGGGGCAAGTATTATTGGGGTTGACGCTACAGAAATCATTCATGAATTTGTTTTAGCTATAGAAAAAAAGCTAACAATTACAGAGCTAAAAGAAATTATTCATGCACACCCAAGCATCTCAGAAATCATAACGTATTTATAAAATAATTTGAATCTGCGAATAAAATAACAAAGCGACACATTGTCATGTTAGGCACAACTATAAGCCGAGTTTTGTTTTGATAGCATTAATCTACTATACTATTTACATAGTATCTCTAGCGAAACAATAGCCTTGTAAGACGCTAACCATCTGTTTCTTGCTGCCATGTTGGGTTTACAAGCTTTCTACATTACTATAGAAACTGGTGGTCTCTTACACCGCCTTTTCACCTTTACCATATAAAATGGAAGTTTATTTTCTGTTGCACTTTCCCTCGTATTTCTACGGCCATTCGTTAAATGGAACACTGTCTTACAGCAGCTCGGACTTTCCTCTTGATTTAACAAGTCACTATCTGTTGTGCCTGCGAAATAGTACTCAATTTTTCCTTTAATGTATGTTTTTAAAAAAGAAGAACAATCGTTCATTTTACTTTTCAATAGTACTAACAAGTGTTCATATTCACATAAGTTTAAATTAACAAGTGTTCATATATAATTACACTTCAATTAACAAGTGTTCATTTTATAAAAAGGCTGTGCGATGTCCGATAATACGATGGTTCATAAGAGAACCGGAACAAAAGAAAAAATATTAAAAGTCTCTAAAGCCCTATTCTCTGAGTATGGCTACAAGGGTACAAGTGTTAGAAAAATTGCATCTAATGTAGGGATTAGGGAAAGTGCTATATATAATCACTATATGAATAAAGAGGAAATTTTTCTTGAAGTTGCTAAGGATATGTTTTCTTCACCCTTCTCATTTAATGATGGTGAAATAAGAGAAAGTGCAATGAAAGGAAAAGCTTTTTTACATAAGTTTGCTATGCAGTATAAACTACTTACATTTGATAAATACAACGAAAGCATGTTTAGAATACTTCTTATTGAATTGTTGCAAAATAAAGATATTAGAGAGCAGTTTATGAATGAATTTCATAACAAAAATATAAAAGTACTGTCTGAAGGATTTTTTATTATGATGCAAAATACATTAATTCGCTCATCTGACCCAATGATAATGTCGTATGAATTTTTATCCACCCTATTTTACATTAGACTTCAAATTACGCTTATGCGATATGATTCAATATCAACAACAAGTTTATCAACACAGTTTGAAAAGCATGTAGATTTTTTTTGGGAAAGTATTAAAAGTTAATATCAAATAATATGTGAGTCTATCTAGATATTATTTAATATTATATTGAAGATTTAAAAAAAGACAACACTTTATGTGTTGTCTTTTTGAGGGTAACGGATTATTTATCCATTACCGCTCTAGCATATTTTTCACCAAGTTCATAAGCAATTTTATTTACTGCATGAACTTTAGCTGGTACTTTTGATAACATAGTGTCAATAAGAGCTGTTTTATCAATAGCGTTCATCATTGTATTTGCAATTGCAAGTGCAACAACAGATTGAGTAATAACATTACCAACCTCTTCTTTTGCTATAGTAATAATTGGTATCTCATGAATATGCCATTTTTTTCTATCTTCATCAGTTGGGTGAACAAGGTTAGGATCAACAACTATTGTCCCTCCTGGTTTAACACCATTTTTAAACAACTTATAGCTCATATCAGCAACCGAAAGCATAAAACCAATCTCACCATCGTTAGCATACGGATAATAAATTTCTTCATCATCAAGCTGAATATCAACAACAGTTGGTCCACCACGTACTTGTGATGTATATGTTGCTGTTTTTAGTCCATGACCGCCAGTTTTAATCTTTGCAGCTGCAAAGATTTCACCAGCAAGAAGAACACCTTGTCCGCCAACACCTGTAAATCTCATTAATGTTTTAGCCATAGTGTTTCCTTATATTTTTTTCGCAAAGTCATCTTGAGTGATTGACTTTCTTGCACCCTGATGAACTTTTTGAATCTCTGCATACATATCACAATATTCATCAGCTTCAGTATCTTGATGTAAAATACCTGTAGGCAATAAGTTTAGTCGTTCTTCTGGTGTCATTGCGTCATATTTCTTTTTAGGAGTAGTAATACTATCTATCCATGCAAGATTTTCCATAGCAGAAACCATTTTATTTTTTCTACCTAGGTTAATATGACAGTTTGAAAGAACTTCCATCATTGAGAAACCTTTATGTTCAATCGCCTTAATTATTGCTTTTTCTAACTTTTTAGGGTCAAGCATAGACTCACGAGCAACAAATGAAGCTCCTGCAGCGATAGCCAGTTTACATGTATCAAAAGTCGGGTCAATATTACCTGCTTTTTGAGAAACAGTCCACATACCTTTTGGTGTAGTCGGAGAAGTTTGTGAATTAGTTAAGCCATAAATAAAGTTGTTTATAACAATCATTGTCATATCTATATTTCTTCTACAGCCGTGAATAGTATGATTACCGCCAATTGCAAGTGCATCACCGTCACCAGCAACACAAATCACATACTTAGTTGGGCAAGCCAATTTAATACCAGTCGCATAAGCTATAGTTCTGCCATGCGTTGTATGAACAGTATTAAAATCTACATATGATGAAAATCTTCCAGAACAACCAATCCCAGATACAACACATATATCATCCTGAGGTATACCCATTTTTTCAACAGCTCTTACAAACGCTTTAAGAATAACACCGTCACCACAACCCCAACACCAAAGTGTTGGCATCTTTTCAAGTCTTAAATATTTATCATAATTAAATGCCATCTTATAATTCCTTTACTTTATTTACAATCTCATAAGGAGATATTGGTCTGCCGTTTACTTTAAATAAACCAGCTATATCAAGTCTTGCTGCAGCACGTTGAATTTCACTGTGGTATTGACCAATATTGAGCTCAACAACGAGAACTTTTTCAATTTTATCTGTATGCTCTTTTATTTTTTCAGCTGGTGAAGGCCAGATAGTAATCGGTCTGAATAAACCAGCTTTAATACCTTCTTTTCTTAAGTGTCTTATTGACTCTTTAGCGGCAAGTGAAACTGAACCATAAGCGATAATCATTATATCAGCATCATCCATCATAAATTCTTCATAAGATTCAAGTTCATCTTTATGTAGTTCAACTTTGTCTTCTAATCTTTGAATTAATTTTCTGCAAGTTTCAATCTCTTCAGTTGGGAATCCTTTTCTATCATGGTGAAGACCTGTAAAGTGGTATCTATAACCTTCGAACATTGGATTTAATACTGCTGGTTGATCATGCTCACACTCATACGGAAAATAATCTTCCGGTGCGCCGTCAAATCTTTTTCTTGGAACAATGCCAGCCTTGACGTCTTCTGCAGTTGGAATATCAGCTTTACCATGCATGTGACCGATAGTCTCATCTAGTAAAACGATAACCGGTTGCATAAATCTATCTGCAAGATTAAAAGCTCGTACTGTTTCAGTATAACACTCAGCTAATGAACCTGCACACAAAGTGATTGATTTGTAATCCCCATGTGATGGATTTTTAGATTGAAGAATATCGCCTTGAGATACACGAGTCGGAAGACCAGTTGATGGACCACCACGCATAACATTTATACAAACCAAAGGTACTTCTGCCATTTGTGCAAGACCTAAGTTTTCAGCCTTTAGTGACATACCAGGACCTGAAGTTGCAGTTAAAGATCTTTGTCCTGCCATAGCTGCACCGATAACAGCACAAATACCACCTATTTCATCTTCCATTTGTATTGCTACACCGCCAATCTTTGGTAGAAGATCAGAGATTTCATGCATTACTTCACTTGATGGTGTAAGTGGATATCCACCAAAAAATAAACATCCAGCATCTACCGCTGCGATTGCAGCTAATTCATTACCAGTTGATATAATTTCTCTTGTTGCCATTATTTAACTCCTTGTTCACTAAGTGACATATAGTTGTTCGCTATAATTGCTGCTTGACGCTCTTTAGCTTCATCAGTAAGTTTTGCGAAACTAAAGCCAGCTTCTTTATATTCTTTTGAATCTGCTACATAAATAGCAAAATCTGGACATGTAAGTTCGCACTCATTACATCCAATACAAGCTTCGGGATGGTCAATTGAAATCATTGCACCAAGAGTTGATGTTGACTCATATCTCATTCCAAGAACACCTGAGGGGCATACTGAAACACATATATCACACGCTTTACAATTATCTGTATTTACCCATACCGGTTGATTACCTGGGTTTACCATTGGACTAGCTGCCATGTTTTCTCCTAATTTATTAAACTACGAATTATTCGTACTGTCTTCAACATTAAATTTTCCTACTGCACAAGAGACAAAACTCCTAACTTTAAGTATAGCTGAGTCACTAAAACTAATCTCTTCATCACAAAAAGGATAGCCTAGACTCCTTAAAATTATTTTAACCTGTGCTAATGACGCCTCGTTTTTTATGTCTAATGTTACTTTACGAGGCTCGCACGAAAGATCAATAGTCACTTCATCAAACCCCTCTTTTTTAAGAGTTTTTTTGATTGTGTCTGCACAACCTTTACATCGCACATTATTAATCTCTATTGTTGTTAGCATATCTATCTTCTACCTAAAACTTCCGCTACAGCTTTACCTATATCTGCCGGAGAAACGACAACTCTCACGCCAGCAGCTTCAAGTGCCGCCATTTTTTCAGCAGCAGTTCCTGCTCCACCGCTTATAATAGCACCTGCATGCCCCATTCTTTTGCCGGCAGGAGCAGTTTGACCTGCTATAAATGCTACAACAGGCTTCGTAATATGCTCTTTGATAAATGCGGCAGCTTGTATTTCAAGATCTCCGCCTATTTCACCAATCATTACAATTGCTTCTGTTTCCGGATCAGCTTCAAACATTGGAAGTAGTTGCTTATACGAAAGACCGATAATAGGATCCCCGCCAATACCAACGGCTGTTGAAATACCAAAACCTTCTTTACATACTTGATTAGCACCTTCATATGTTAAAGTACCGCTTTTTGAAATAAGGCCAATATTTCCTTTTTTGAAAATCATTCCAGGCATAATTCCAATTTTACACTCTTCAGCTGTAATAATACCAGGACAGTTTGGTCCTATAGTTTTCATATTATGCTTAGTAGCATAAGCTTTTGCCGCTTGCATATCGCGAACAGGGGCACCTTCTGTAATTACAACAGCAAGATCAATTCCTGCATCAGCAGCTTCCATTACGGCATCTGCAACGAACGCAGGCGGAACAAAAATCATAGATACTGTTGCCCCAGTGGCCATAACCGCCTCTTTAACCGTATTAAAAACAGGCTTTCCTAAATGCTCTTGCCCACCTTTATTTGGAGTAACTCCACCAACAATTTTAGTTCCATAAGCCATACATTGTTCAGCATGAAAAGAGCCCTCTTTACCTGTAAAACCTTGAACGATAACTTTCGTATCTTTATTTACTAAAATACTCATATAACTTTTTCTCCTTTCGCTGCAGCTACTGCTTTTGCTGCGCCATCTGCTAAATCCGTTGCTGCAATTACATTCGGAATATTTGCATTTCTTAATATTTCTGCTGCTTCTGGTGCATTTGTACCATCAAGACGAACAATAACCGGAACATGCACATCTACAAGTTTTGTAGCTTCTAAAATACCATTGGCGATACGATCACATCGTACAATACCACCAAATATATTTACAAAAATAGCCTTTACGTTAGGATTTTTAAGGATAATCTCAAAACCTTTCGCAACAGTCTCTGCATTTGCACTGCCGCCAACATCAAGAAAGTTTGCTGGAGTTCCACCCATATAATTAATAGTGTCCATAGTCCCCATTGCGAGACCAGCGCCATTTACCATACATCCTATTTCACCGTCTAGACTAATGTATGATAGACCATATCTACTCGCTTCTCGCTCATCAGCATCTTCTTCAGAAATATCTCTCATATCTTCAATATCAGGATGACGACCTAAGGCAGAATCATCAAATCCCATTTTTCCATCAAGTGCTATAAAGTCACCAGAGCCGGTCTTTACTAAAGGATTTATTTCAATCATTTCAGCATCATTTTCCATATACACTTTATAAAGCGCAGCTGCAAATTTAATAAACTTCCCTTGTTCTTCTTTTGGAAGTCCAAGACCGAATGCTAATTCACGACCATGAAAACCTTGAAAACCAACAGCTGGGTCTACAGCAACTTTAATTATTTTTTCAGGAGTATTATGAGCAACATCTTCAATTGCCATACCTCCCTCAGTCGAAGCCATAATAACTGGCATTTCTCTTGCACGGTCAAGAACAATACCTAAATAAAGTTCATCTTTGATATCCGCGCCCTCTTCTATATAAACTTTTTGTACAAGCTTACCTTCAGGTCCTGTTTGGTGCGTAACAAGCTGCATACCTAAGATTTCACTGGCAAATTGTTTTACTTCCTCCAACGATTTAGCTAGTTTTACACCGCCACCAAGGCCACGGCCACCAGCATGGATTTGAGCTTTTACAACCCACACTTTTCCACCCAATTCCTGTGCATTTGTCATTGCTTGAGACGGGGTATTAGCAATAATACCTCTTGGTGTCGGTACACCATATTTAGCAAAAATCTGTTTTGCCTGATACTCATGTATATTCATTTAATAATCTCCTTTTATAATTTAATTACGCTTTAGGCGCTATCATGTCTTTTGGAATAACGTATTTGTCGAATTCTTCTGCACTTAAAAGTCCAAGTTCTATAGCAGTTTCTTTAAGTGTTGATTTATTGGCATGTGCAGTTTTAGCTATTTTAGCCGCGTTGTCATAACCAATATAAGGGTTTAATGCAGTAACCAACATTAATGAATTATGCAGGTAGTAATCTATTTTATCTGAAACAGGTTCAATACCGACTGCACAGTGGTCATTAAAAGACACAATTGAATCAGCCAAAAGACGACATGACTGTAAATAATTATATGCGATAACCGGCTTAAATACATTTAATTGAAAATTTCCTTGTGATGCACCCATAGAAATAGCTACGTCATTACCAAACACTTGACAAGTAACCATCGTAACTGCTTCAGCCTGCGTAGGATTTACTTTACCAGGCATAATTGATGAACCCGGCTCATTTTCAGGAATTTCTATCTCTCCAATTCCACAACGAGGGCCAGAGGCCAGCCACCTTACATCATTTGCTATTTTCATCATATCTGCAGCTAATGCTTTGAGTGCACCATGTGAATATACTAGAGCATCATGACTTGTTAATGCATGAAATTTATTCGGGGCTGTAATAAAATCATGTCCCGTTAACTCAGATAATTTTTTTGCAACTCTTTGGCCTAATTCAGGATGAGCATTGAGCCCGGTTCCAACTGCGGTTCCGCCTAGAGCCAATTCACGAACTGATTCTAATGAGTCTTTTGCCATTTTTTCACATTTATTGAGCATCTCAACCCAGCCACTAATTTCCTGACCCAAGGTAATAGGTGTCGCATCTTGTAAGTGCGTACGACCAATTTTTACAATAGATTCAAATTTCGCAGATTTATCAATTAGTGTAGCTTTGAGCTTTGCAATAGCAGGAAGAACTCGTGTCTCCACCGCAATAACAGCGGCCACATGCAAGGCAGTAGGGTACGTATCGTTTGAAGATTGTGATTTGTTTACATCATCATTGGGATGAACTAACTTCTCTTTTCTAAAGTCTCCGCCTAAAATTTCTGTCGCACGATTTGCAAGGACTTCGTTGTTATTCATATTGGATTGAGTGCCTGAACCAGTTTGCCATACAACTAATGGATAATTTCCATCAAGTTTCCCTGCCAACATATCATCTGCGGCAGATGCGATCGCATCTGCCTTGGTTGCATCAAGCTTACCAAGGTCTTTATTAACAAGGGCTACTGCTTTTTTAAGATAAGAGAATGCTCGAGTAATCTCGTAAGGCATTGTTTCTTCACCAATTGCGAAATTTTCAATAGAACGTTGCGTCTGCGCCGCCCAATAAGCATTATTTGGAACTTCTATCGCCCCCATAGTATCTTTTTCAATACGTTTATTATTCAAACTATTCTCCTTCAAAAAATTTATTTGTATTTAGAGTATCAATAAGTGATTGAACTGAGTTACAAGAATTCTGAAACATCTTTTTTTCTGCTTCATTAAGAGTTACTTCTATAATTTTTTCTGCTCCGTTTGCACCTAGCATTACAGGAACACCAGAAACAACATCTTTGTAACCATATTCTCCCTCAAGATAAACAGCACATGGATGGATCTGCTTTGTGTCTTTTAAAATTGCTTCTACCATAATAGAAGTTGATTTTGCAGGAGCATAATATGCAGAACCTGTTTTCAAGTGTGCAACAATTTCAGCACCGCCGTGTCTCGTTCTATCTACTATCTGGTCTATTTCATCTTGGCTTAACAAGTCAGTTAATGGAACACCTGCAACCGTTGAGTAACGTGGTAGGGGAACCATATCATCTCCATGTCCACCCATCACCGAAGCACGAATTTGACCACCACCGTATCCAAGTTTTTCTTGAATAAATGCAGCCATTCTAGAGCTATCAAGTATTCCTGCCATCCCTATAACTCTGGAACGGTCAAAACCACTTTCTTTTAATGCTACATATGTCATAGCGTCAAGAGGATTGGAAACCATAATAATGATGGCATCCGGGGAATATTTAGCGATACCTTTGATAACTTCTTTTGTAATATTTGCATTTATCATTAATAGATCATCACGACTCATACCTGGAAGTCTTGGACTACCCGCAGTCACAACTACAACATCACAATTTACTAAATCTTCCATTGATTCAGCAACCCTTACAACCGTATGGCTTCTTACCGCAGAGGCCGCCTGTGACATATCGAGAGCTTTGCCGCGAGCAACATCAATTTTATTATCACGAAGAATAATTTCATGGCATGAGCCAAGCATTGCCAATGAGTAAGCTACTGTCGCCCCAACATTACCAGCACCTACTATCCCTACTCTCTTACCTTGCTTCATATACACCCCTTGAAATTAAATATTATAACACTGCTATAAAAAGACTTAAAAAGATATCCGAAGACATAACATTTAAGCAAATAAACAAGTATTTTTCAAAAGACTTTCGCCTTTTTTATAAAACTAAACCAGTTTCATAAAAAAGAAGAAAAAAAAGAATATTTTCCTATGCTATTTTTAAGCATAGGAAAATTATATATTTATTCAAATTATATTGAATCTATAATACTATTTAAAGTTGCAGACGGTCTCATCGCGGCTTCAGCTTTTGCATCATCTGGATGGTAATAACCACCGATATCTTGAGCTTTACCCTCAACAGAAAGTAACTCAGAGATAATTTTATCTTCATTTTCAGTTAATGCTTTTGCCACAGGAGCAAATTTAGCAGCTAACTCTTCATTGTCACACGCACTAAGTGCTTTAGCCCAGTACTGAGCTACGAAAAAGTGAGACGCTTTGTTGTCTGGCTCGCCACATGCACGTGAAGGAGATTTATCGTTATCTAGATAAGCATCATTAGCAACATCAAGTGCAGCAGTTACAGCTGCGAGCTTTGCATCATTATTTTTCTGAGCAATAAATCTTAAAGACTCTGCAAGTGCTAGGAACTCACCTAAAGAATCCCAACGAAGGTGACCCTCAGCTAAAAATTGATCAACGTGTTTAGGAGCAGATCCTCCAGCGCCAGTTTCAAATACACCGCCACCAGCAAGTAATGGAACGATAGAAAGCATTTTAGCCGATGTGCCAAGCTCTATAATTGGGTACATATCTGTTAAGTGGTCACGTAATACGTTACCTGTTACAGAGATAGTATCTTTACCTTCGCGAACACGAGCATTAGAGAATTTAGCTGCTGAAGCAACATCCATAATTGGAAGCTCTAGTCCAGTTGTATCATGATCTTTTAAATACTCATTTACTTTTTTAATTACATTAGCATCGTGAGCACGGTTTTTATCTAACCAGAATACTGCCGGAGAACCTGTAAGACGTGCACGTTCTACTGCAAGACGTACCCAGTCTTGAATTGGAATATCTTTAACACGAGAAAGTCTCCAGATATCACCTGCTTCAACATTATGAGACATTAATACTTTACCATTTTGTTTTACTTCAACAGTACCTGCTTCAGCTATTTCAAAAGTTGTTGGGTGAGAACCGTACTCTTCAGCTTTTTGCGCCATAAGACCAACGTTTGCAACATTTCCCATAGTTGTAACATTATACTGGCCGTTTGCAACACAGTCATCAACCATAGCTTTGTGGAACACTGCATAAGACGCATCTGGAATTACAGACACACACTCTTGTGGTTTTCCGTCACGATTCCACATTTTTCCGCCATCACGTACAACAACCGGCATAGAAGCATCAATGATAATGTCGTTTGAAGCGTGTAAGTTTGTGATGCCTTTATCAGAATCAACCATAGCCATTGGAGGTTGAACATCATAAGTCGCTTCAATAGCAGCAATGATTTCAGCTTTTTTGCTAGATTTTTCTAATTTTTTGTATAAGTCGCCAAGACCCATGTTTGGGTTGTAACCTATCGCAGCTAATTCATCGCCATATTTTGCAAATACATCTTTAAAGAATACTTTAACTGCATGACCAAACATAATAGGATCTGAAACTTTCATCATTGTAGCTTTAAGGTGAAGTGACCATAAAACACCGTTTGCTTTTGCATCATCTAATGTTTTTTGATAAAATGCTTGAAGGGCCTTAGCTGACATAAACGTAGCATCCATAATCTCTTTGTCTACAACATCATTTAATGTTTTTAAAACTTTACCATTTAACTCAATAGTAACCGGAGTCGTGCCATCAATAATAACCGATTGCTCATTTGAATAGAAATCTCCACCTTGCATATGTGCAACATAAGCTTTTGATGAACTTTCAAATGCTCTTAATTTATGAGGATTTTTTTGAGCGAATTTCTTAACTGCAGTTGCAGCTCTTCTGTCTGAGTTACCTTCACGAAGAACAGGATTAACAGCTGAACCTAAACAAGTAGAATATAACTCTTTCAATGCTTTTTCTTCATCAGTTTTTGCATCTTCAGGATAGTTAGGAATATCATACCCTTGACCCTGAAGCTCTGTAATACACTCAATAAGTTGACCGACAGAAGCTGAAATATTTGGAAGTTTAATGATATTTCCATCCGGCTGTAAAACAACCTTTCCAAGTTCGGCTAACTCATCGTTAATTCTTTGAGCTTCAGTTAATCTTTCTGGAAACTTAGAGATAACTCTACCCGCTAGTGAGATATCACTAGTAACTACTTCAACACCTGCCGCTTTTGTGAAAGCATTAACTATAGGTAATAACGAATATGTTGCTAAAGCTGGAGCTTCATCAATCTTTGACCAAATTATTTTTGACATCTTGTTTCCTCGAGTTGATATTTTATTTTTATGGTAATTTAAGTTCCATTAAAAATTTACAATATCATGATATCACTAAGATATATAATATTTGGATTAGGTTATATTTAAATTGAGTTATTTCATTACTATGTTTCATTTTGTAGCATGCTTTATATTACGTAAATGTGTAGAATAGTTACATGAAAAATTGTGCGTTCCATTACTTGATTTCATGAAATAGAGATAATCTGTTGTAGCCGGGAAAACAGCTGCTTTGATAGCTTCAAAGCTTACATTGCACACTGGGAGGGAAGGAACACCACTATTTTTATATGTATTATAGATACTTGTATCTTCTCTAATTCGTTTTGGCGTCACTTTTATATGCGAAAACTCCCCATAATTGAGTGTTCCATCCATCTGTAACATCATATTCTTTTTGATTCTATTATAGATAACAGAACTTACAAGTGGCATTTCTGTAACATTCGCTGATTCTTTTTGTATCACTGATGCTATTGCTACATAATGAAACCATTTTTTTTCATTATATGTACCAAACAGTTTTATAGAAAATTCTTTCATTTGCTTTATTGATTTATCCAATAATATCCTTATCAGCTCTTTTTCCGTAATCCCCATGGGCATCATATATGTATTTGGAACAAATATTCCCTCTGATATAATAGATTGATTATCAAATTCTTTCTGCAATATTTCTCTATCTAATTTAAGATTGGATGAAAGCTGATTTAAAAATATGTGCGTTGTTTCACCAGGAATAAGTGTTACATTTTGAAGTGCTGCTTTTGCCGTAGTCAATTTATATAAAAAATCTGCTCTCGTACTTCTGGTGGTGCCTATATTTACCCATCCGCTTTGTGGGGAACCAATTACTCTCAGCAGAAGAGAATCAAGTTTGCTTAGCTTGTAATTATCATTACGCAATTGTGTTATAATCTGATTTATGGAACCTTGTGGAATGTATAAAACTTTTGAGGTATCTAGAGGCTTATTTAGGTAATACATGAACGACAAGATAATAATCAATACTATTTCAAAAATACACTTCATTATAATTAGTTTTTTGTCATTCATTTTTTTAACACTTTCTATTATATTTATACTTCTTCAAAATGGATTATATATAGAGAATATATCCATCCCCCATTTTAAAATGAAGCAATTATACATCAAATGGAATGAAAAAATATATATTAGTATTTCAGAAGTAACAATAATAAATGAAATTCAAAATAACTCCCCTTCTCTAGATTATAAAAAAATAAATAATCTTTTCAAGCAATTATATTTATTTAACAATTGGTTTGAAGAAATAACAATTAATAAAATTGCAGTTAATAATATTTCTGCCAGCTTTAGGTATACGCATGGGAATGAGGGGTTCTTAGTAGCTTCTTCACCTGACTTTTTACTAAGAAGTTCTCTCCTTTTTGAGTCTAATCTATTTAACATGAAGATAGACGCACTTCATGATTTTAAAAGAAAAATATTTATCAATGGAAATCTCATCCTAAATGTTGATAATCGAGAAATCACATCATCAATAAATATTAATATAAACGATGAACTATCATTGAATGTTCTGGCAAATACGAATGCAGATAGATTATCTTACAGAATAAACTCATTACACGATATAAAAAGTATTCAACATACTATCGATCTTTTCCAACTAGACAAGCGAGTCAGATATTGGATAATTGATGCTGTAAGCATGTCAGAGCTGTCATTAAACAATGTGCATGGATGGGTGGATTACAATGATTTAGGTAATGCTTATAAAAATATATATGCGCAAGCAACTCTAAATAAACTAAAATATACATACGATAGCGAACTAGATTCTATTCACTCAAAAAAAACGGAGATTGAATTTAAAAATGGTGTACTATATATATATCCGAAAGAAGCTTATTCATACAATTTTTTTCTTGATAAAAGCTGGTTAAAGATAGATTTTACAAAAAAAGAAGAACTTTTAACATTGCATTTACTATTTAAAGGAATGCTAAATAAAGATATAAAGTCCGTTTTAAACAGATATAAGATAGAAATTCCTTTTCTTCAAAATAGCGGAATTGTCAATACAAACTTGAAGATTGAAGTAAATTTAAGAACAATAGAGGTAGCAGCGGTAGGTGATTTTTTTACAAAAAAAGCAAATTTTAACTATCTCGGACTGGATATAGACATATTTGACACTTATGTATCACTCAGGAATTATGATGTTCTAATCAATGATATGTTAGCTAAATATAAGAATATTGCAACAGCTAAGGTAGATGTCAAGCTCGATACAAAAAATGGCAAAGGTCATATCAATTTTAAAGTGGAAGATATTAAAATTAAAGATATAGATTTATCACTTGAAAATAAACCACTGAAAATTACTTATAATATATTTCCTGCACAAGACAGTATAAATATTGAATTTTCAACCTGGAAATTTAAAGAAAACACGCTTAATATTGCACAACTCGCGATACCGTTTAATTTAAGCACATTAGAAGCTATTATCCCTAAAACATTCATAGAAATACCCAATCTTGCTTCGGCTTATGTAGCCGGTGAAGTTTTACTAAAACCTTATAAAGCTGATTTAAATATTGATGTATTAAATTTTGCGTATAAAAATTTAAAATTGGCACAAGCCAGCACTCCGATACAATTCAAATATGATCAAAAAACAAGTATCTCTTCTCCAAATGAAATCAAATTTTATTTTAATAACTTAGAATCTATCCTAAAAAATACACTAATCAATATAGAAAAAGATGTGTTTAAAATAAAACATAGCGCATTGGAAATAGATACATTTTTAAAAACAAATCTTAGCGGAACCTATAACTATAAGAACAGTAACGGAGCGCTTACACTCAAAGATTTAGAATTAACAGATTCCACTCTAGGAGAGATATTTTATAATAAAGAGGATATTACATTCAATATTAAAAAAGATTCCAACACAACAACTATTTATACAGAGGAATTTGGTATTGACTATATTTTCTCAAATATTGAATGGACTTTAAAATTAAATTCCATGTCATCCCTCTTTGAGAAATCAAAATTATTACAAAAATATTATCTAAAAGATGGAAATTTGACCTTATCTAAAAATACAAAAGAAGAGAACATAAATCTTCTTGCTCACTTGCATTATCCTTACAAAATACTTGTTGCAGACAACGAACCCTTAGATACATATACTATAAAAGGTAAAGTAAACGACATAAGCAAAGATATATCTATAAATATAAATAACTCAATTAATGTAGAAATAAACGAAGAAATTAAAATCACGGCCAAAGAAACAGGTATTAATATTAACGAATTACTGCATTTGTTGAACGATTTAAATTCTACATCAAACAATAGTACTGCAAAAAATATCATTTTAAAATCCAAGGATTGTTATTTATATATAGATAAAAACAGGCATATTATCTCAGATAAAATAGATTTGCAATACTTAAATAATGTTTTATCCGCTCAACTTCTCTATAAGGACGGATCGGCTTTTTTTAATCTAAAAAATAATAAATTTCACATATATGGAGAAAATTTTAATGATGCTTTTATGGATAATTTTTTTGCACTTTCAAAATTCAAAAATGGCTCCTTAACTTTTTCCATGGAGGGAACTGCAAAAGAATACAACGGTACATTTCATATAAAAGATACGACTATCTTAGATTACAAAATTTTAAATAATATATTGGCATTTGTAAATACAATTCCATCGTTGGTTACTTTTTCTCTTCCGGGATACAGTAAAAATGGGCTAGCAGTCGCGAGTGCCTATATAAATTTTAATGCAAAAGACGATGTGCTAAACATAACGGATGTATATCTTGATTCTCGAGAGATAGATATATTAGGCAGAGGAACGGCTAGCTTTAAAAGAAATGAGATTGATTTGCAATTAAATTTAAAAACTGATTTAGGAAGCAGTCTTTCAAAAATTCCTGTAGTTGGATATATTATGCTTGATGGAGACAGTATTTCAAGTTCATTGAGAATAAAAGGTCCATTGGACAATCCAGAAGTCACAACGCTTATAGCACAAGATATTATATTAGCGCCGTTAAATATTATCAAACGAACATTTTTGCTTCCGTACCATCTAATAACGGGTGAAAAATAAATATTTTAACTATTCATTTCTAAGAACAGTTAAAATATCAACTTCGCTTGCTTTTTTTGCAGGGTAATAAGACGAGGCGATAACAATTGCAAAGGCCCCTATAACTATTAAAACAAAATCTTTCATGCTTAAATCTAAAGGAAGCGTTGTTGTTGGATAAACATCTTTGGGTAAATTAACTATATCAAAAGTGCTTAAAATCCACAATCCACTTATTCCAAAAATCACACCGGCCAAAATACCGCTGATTCCGATAACAATACCTAAATATAAAAATACTTTTTTAATTTCACCTGTAGTTGCTCCAAGGGATAGAAGGAGCGCAATCTCGCTTCTTCTATTCATAACAGTCATTAAAAGAGAAGAGATTATATTGATGGCCGCGATTAAGATAATGAGCATTAGGACTATAAATAAAGATGTTTTTTCTAACTCTAAAGCCGCAAAAAAATTAACATTATCCTCCCACCATCCTTTTATTGTGACAACAGACGGAAGTTCACTTTTTATTCTTATTATATCGGCATGTGGATTTTGTGAATAAATATGAATTCCATCATATTGATTAGACGGGATATTCAATATAGCTTGCAAGGAAGATAACGTTGTATAACTGTAGGCTTTGTCATAAGCTGAAAGGCCAGAATCAAAGATACCTTTTATCTTAAATCTTTTAATTTTAGGTGTTACAGAAAGACCACCTGGTTCAACATGGGTAAATATATACATAAGTCTATCATCAACAAACAAGTTGAATTCATCTTTTAAGGATTTACCGATAAGGATATCAAACTTATCAATATTAATTTTATTGATTACTTCATTTAAAACACTGTTAACTTTCGCTTCATCTTTAAAATTAACACCAAAAATGTATCCGCCTTCGAGCTTTGAACCGCTTCTAGCCATCACAGCCGATTGAACATAAGGACTAAAAGCAAGTTCTGGAAATTTATTTTCCAAATCCATAAGTAAATTTTCATCAACCGCACCATAAAACTTAGGGATAACAGTTATTGGATAATTCATAATTGTAAGTTTCTTTTTAAACTCTTTGTCAAAACCATTCATTAATGCCATTGCAATTATAAGAACCATCACACCTAAAGAAATCCCTAAAAAAGCAAGTAAAGCAGATAAAAATATAAAAGGCTGTTCTTTATCGAATCGCAAAAATCTTTTTACTAAATAAGTGACGATTGAGTTTTTCAAGAAGCAAAAATACCTTTTTTTGGACCGCTTTTACCGCAACACTGCTTATATTTTTTTCCACTTCCACATGGACAAGAATCATTTCTAGCAACTTTTTTTGCTGTAATTTCTTCATTTTGATTTTCATAATGACTAAATATTAATTGGGCATCTTTTTTCTTTTTTTCCAGCTCTAATTTCTCTGCAATTCTTCTTGCTTCATCTTCTGGAGATTCCAATTTAAACTGAATGATTTGAAGAGTTTTGATTGTATTAAACTTAATATCATTCGTCAATTCACCAAAAAGACTATAACTCTCTTTTTTATATTCAACTAAAGGATCTTTCTGATTATAAGCACGAAGTCTGATACCGGTTTTCATATTATCCATAGTATAAAGATGTTCTCTCCAAGCATTATCCAATTCTTTTAAATAAAATTCCTTTTCAATTTCATAACGCATCGAATCTTCTAAAACACTCATTTTTTCATCATAAGAATTTTTAATTTTATTGACAATGGAGTCTAGTAATTCTTCATAATCAAGTGATAACAAATCATCTAAATCTAAATTAAAATTAATTTCTTCTTTCAAAAGTTCCGAAACTCTTTTAAGATTAAATTCTTCACGCGCACCACCGTTGTATATGCCGGATGTATTTAAAATATGTTGAATGTATTCCGTTCGGATAAGATTTATTTTTGATGCAATATCATAATCTTTACTTAAAAGTTGATTTCTAAATTTATAAATGATTTTTCTTTGCTCATTTGCAACATCATCATACTCAACAATTTGCTTTCTTCCTTCATAATGAAGATTTTCAACTTTTTTCTGTGCTTTTTCAACCGCACGCGTAACCATTTTAGACTCTATATATTCACCATCTTCAACACCCAGTCTATCCATTATAGATTTAATTTTATCAGAACCGAAAATACGAAGCAAGTTGTCTTCCAAGCTTAAATAAAATTGTGTTGTTCCTGCGTCGCCCTGTCTGCCGGAACGACCACGAAGCTGATTATCTATACGACGATTTTCATGTCTTTCAGTTCCAATAATATAAAGTCCGCCAAGAGCTTTAACTTCGTCACTTACTTTTATATCTACTCCACGGCCTGCCATATTTGTTGCAATGGTAACAGCACCCTTATGACCGGCATTTTTAATTATTTCACCCTCTTGCGCGTGATTTTTGGCATTAAGTACCGTATGTGCGATTTTTTCTTTTTTCAGCAACTCGTGCAAAGCTTCAGATTTTTCAATAGAGGCCGTACCGATTAAAACAGGTTGACCAGTTTTTGATAAAGATTTAATAGTACTGATAACTGCTTCAAATTTTT
This sequence comes from bacterium, assembly GCA_018822665.1. GTDB lineage: Bacteria > Campylobacterota > Campylobacteria > Campylobacterales > Sulfurimonadaceae > Sulfurimonas. The sequence goes on along the minus strand of JAHJJX010000019.1, from coordinate 109,135 downwards.
CAACTTCTGTTTTGTAAATCAAGTCATTTAAATCTTTTCTTGTAATAGGAATATTTGTTGGGATAGAAAGGACATCAAGAGAATAAATTTGAGAAAATTCAGTTGCTTCTGTTTGTGCGGTACCTGTCATACCGGCTAATTTTTCATACATTCTAAAGTAGTTTTGAAAAGTGATGTCAGCCAAAGTTTGAGTTTCTTCCTTGATAGCCACTGCTTCTTTCGCTTCTAGTGCCTGATGCAGTCCTTCAGAAAAACGGCGACCTTCACTTAATCTTCCTGTAAATTCATCAACAATGATAACCTCGTCATCTTTGACTACATAATCAACATCTTTTTCAAAAATATAGTTTGCTTTTAGTGCCTGATCTATGGCATGTGGAAGAGATGCGTTCTCTGCGCTGTAAAGATTTTCTACACCAAATAATTCCTCAGCTCTTGTTATACCCTCTTCTGTCAATAATACAACTTTATCTTTTTCATCTACGGTAAAGTGTTCATCTTTAACCAGTTTCAAGGCTATACTGTTCGCATCCGCATAATCTTGCATTGCTCTGTTTGTTGGTCCGGAAATTATTAGAGGTGTTCTGGCTTCATCTATTAAAATTGAATCTACTTCGTCTACTATGACAAAATTATGACCTCTTTGAACCATATAGTCTCTTGAATAACTCATATTATCTCTCAAATAATCAAATCCAAACTCATTATTTGTACCGTAAGTTATATCCGCACTGTATGCGGCTCTCTTTTCTGCTGCATTCACCATATCATCTAGTATAATGCCGACTTCATAACCTAAAAAGTTATAGAGTAGCCCCATTTCGGTTCCATCTCTCTTAGCTAGATAATCATTCACGGTAACAAGGTGAACACCTTTGCCTGTCATAGCATTAAGAGCAATAGCCAGAGTTGCAACAAGTGTTTTTCCTTCACCTGTTTTCATTTCAGCTATTCTTCCGTCATGAAGAACCATCCCTCCAATAAGCTGCACATCAAAATGACGCATACCGAGAACTCGCTTACTTGCTTCTCTTGTAATTGCAAAAGAATCTTCTAAAGCTTCATCTAAAGTTTTTTCCTCTTTTAAAACATTGTTTTTCAACTCAAGAAATTTCGCTTGTAAATCCTCATCACTTAAAGCTTCATAAACAACTTCAAGGGCATTTATCTTTTTGACTCTTTTAAAATATTTTTTTAATTCACGATCATTTGTCGTACTAAATAATTTACTCATTAATGCTTGTAGCATTCTCAACCTTATGTAAGACAACTATATATAAAATTATATAATTCCCATGGAAATGGCGGTAATTTTATCATACAATAATTAATAACTTGCATAAATTGGGTAATGATTACTTTTATATTTAATATTAAACAATATGTAAACAAAGGCTTCGATATAATTCACAAACAAAGGAGCAGTATGAAGTATTTATTTTTTTTATTAATTTTAGCGAGTGAAATCTTTGCTTTCTTCGATGCCATAAGCTCTTTTCAGGCAGATTTCACACAAACAGTAACAGATGAAAAAAACAAAACAATTTCTTATAGTGGAACGATAATAGCCGAAAAACCACAAAATGCAATGTGGACCTATGAAAAACCTGTAAAAAAAAATATATATATTAGCAGTAATAGTGTAACTATCGTTGAACCAGAAATAGAGCAGGTGATAATAAAGAAAATAGAGTCAAATTTTGATTTTTTTAAAATGATACAAGGTGCAAAACAAATTGAAAATGACACATACATAGCAATTTATGAAAAATCAAAATTTACAATTACGACAAAAAATAAATTAATAGAATCTATTTCCTATAAAGATGAATTTGAAAATAAAGTGAAAATAATATTTAAAAATCAAAAACAAAATATAGAAATCGATTCTCAACAGTTTATTCCAAAAATACCAATCGAATTTGATATTATAAGGGATTGATTTTATAATTTTATGGATGGTTTTCCAAGGAAGTATCCTTGAGAATAATCTATACCCAATTCTTTGACAATTTCATAAGTTTCGATATTTTCCACATGTTCTGCAATAGTTTTGATATTACTTTTCTTAGCAAAATCAACTATACTTTGAACAATTATTTTATAAGAGTTATCTTTATCTAACTTTGTGATAAAGCTTCCGTCTATTTTAATAAATTCCGCTTTCAATTCAAACATTCTATTGTATGCAGATTTATCTGAGGTAAAATCATCTACTATTACATGAAAGCCTGACTCTTTTAAATCTAAAATTTGTTTATCAATAGCAAGCGTTTTTGAGATAATAATATCTTCTACTATTTCTATGTGAACCCTATTTCTAGTAATATTATATAAATTACATTTATATTCTAAAAACTCTAAAAGATATTCTTCATGTAAATCATGCATGCTTATATTAATAGAAAATGCATGTTCATTCTCTTGAAAGAATTTAAATGTTTTATCTATGACAATTCTTGTTATTTGTGTAATTAAGCCTGCAATTCTAGCACTACTAATAAATTCATTTGCTTCAATCAGTTTGTTGTTTTCATCTACCAATCTACATAAAACTTCATAATATTTAATTTCTGAAGTTACATTATTTACTATTGGCTGATAATATGTAAAAATTTTATCTTCGACAAAAGCCTTATTGAGTACATTTATCCAATAAAAATTCTTCTTTTGTTCTTTTATGTAATCAGATGATGGATTATATATAGTAATTTGATTGCCGCCAAAGTATCTTGACTCTTTTGAAGCAGATTTTGCATTTACAAAAAGAATTTTTCCTTCACCTCTCGATATTCCTATGGAAAAAACGATGTAATGTGAATAATCATCAAATTCAACTGCTGCTTCTTTGAAAAGTGCTTGTATTTGTTTAGCTAAAATAAAATCCTGCTCCGCAACAGAGTTATTCATAACAATAACAAACTCATCGGAAGTAATATGAAATAATGTTGCATTTGCAGGCAAATATGCACCTAATCTATTTGCACATTCTTTTAATAATTTATTTGCTTTTCCCATTCCGTATATTGTATTTATTAAATCAAAATGGTCTATATTAATATATAAAAGTGATTGTTTCGTTTCATTTAATATATTTTGTAAAGCATATTTATTGGGTAATTTTGTAAGTTCGTATGTATTTTTATTTACTTCTATATTCTCTTCAAAAAGTTTAATTTTATCATTTAATTTTTTTTCATTGAACATAAAACGACCTATTCGCTTTCTCTCATATAATAAAGTTTCATTTAATTTATCTAGGTCTTCCTTCAAATAATCTCTATCATTCGTTAGTTTCAACAATACATTTAAAATATCATTCAAGAATGCTGAAATATTCATAGGCTTATTTACAATCAAGTTTACACCCAACTGATACATTTTTATTTCTTGTTCACAGGTTAAGTTATCTGTAGTAATAATAATATTTTGGAAGCTGTTTATAGATTTTAAATTTTTGCATAACTGGTAAATATTCATTACAGAGGAGAAAGAATCCATAATAATTAAATCATATTCGTTGAGTTTTGCATACCCTAAGCCTAAAGTTGCATCACTCGCATCATCAACTCTTAAAAAAAGTTTTTTTAGAATATTCGTAAAGCTGTGTAATTGCTGCTGATTTTCATCAATGTATAGTATTGAAAGTTTTTTTGCATGTGGAATAAAATCTTTAAATTCTGCCATATTAAAACCTTTTAACAATAAAAGTTTTATTGTATCACTTTATTACTAACGCCAAAAACTGTGATTAAAAAATGCAGAAGAATCATGAAGATTGTGTGTAAATTGGGCGATTAGCCCAACTTATAGTTTTGAATAAGATTGAAGTTTAGATATTTATAAATATCCCCTTCTTTTCCTACAATTTTTTTAGTTTTTGCTAGATACTCCGCTGCAGTCGGCAAACGCCCCAGCATAGAACATACAGCAGCCAACTCCGCAGAACCAAGATACACTTGGGCACCCTTGCCCAAACGGTTGTCAAAGTTACGAGTTGACGTTGAAAATACTACAGCATTATCAGCGACGCGAGCCTGATTACCCATACAAAGCGAGCAACCTGGAATTTCAGTACGAGCACCGGCAGCACCAAAAATTGCATAATAACCATCTTCAGTTAGTTGTTTTTCATCCATTTTAGTTGGGGGACAAACCCATAAAGTTGTTGGAACCATACCTTCGCCTTTTAATACTTCACCAAGTGCACGGTAATGACCAATATTCGTCATACATGAACCTACAAACACTTCATCAATTTTTGTAGGTCTATTGGATGCTAAAACTTCAGTTAATGTAGCAACATCATCAGGGTCATTAGGACAAGCTAAAATTGGCTCTGTTATGGTATTTAAATCAATTTCAATTGTAGCAGCATATTCAGCATCAGCATCCGGTTTCATTAATGAAGGGTTAGCTAACCAAGCTTTCATTTTATCAATACGGCGCTGAATTGTACGAGCATCCGAATAACCGGCTTCAATCATAGACTCCAGCAGAGTTACATTTGATTTTAGGTATTCAATTACAGGCTCATTGTTTAAAAGTACCGTACATGCTGCAGCAGAACGCTCAGCAGAAGCATCTGAAAGCTCAAATGCTTGCTCGGCTTTTAGGTTAGGAAGACCTTCAATCTCCATAATACGTCCGGCAAAAATATTTTTCTTACCTTTTTTCTCAACGGTTAAAAGACCCTCTTTAATCGCTTGATGAGGAATTGCATTTACAAGGTCACGTAAAGTGATACCTGGTTGCATTTCACCTTTAAAACGAATGAGAATAGATTCTGGCATCGTCAGAGGCATAGAACCTGTTACGCCAGCGAATGCAACAATACCTGAACCTCCCGGAAATGAGATACCAATTGGAAAACGTGTATGACTGTCTGCTCCGGTACCGACAGTATCTGGAAGTACCATTCTGTTTAACCATGAGTGAATAACTCCATCACCTGGACGAAGAGCAACACCTGAGCGGTTTGAGATAAAGTCTGGTAATGTGTGATGCATTTCAATATCTGATGGTTTTGGATAAGCCGCAGTATGACAAAATGATTGCATAACAAGGTCAGCAGAAAAACCAAGAGCAGCTAATTCTTTAATCTCATCTCTCGTCATTGGACCCGTTGTATCTTGAGAACCAACAGTTGAAGTTTCAGGCTCTACATACATACCTGGTCTAACGCCAGTTATTCCACATGCCTTACCAACCATTTTTTGTGCTAATGTGTAACCTTTTCCATTATCGGCAGGTTGCTCGGCAGTTAAGAAAATATCTGTAGTATCAAGACCTAACACACCTCTCGCTTTAGAAGTAAGACCACGGCCAATAATTAATGGAATACGTCCACCGGCACGAACTTCATCAGTGATTGTGTTAGGGTTTAGCTTAAATGTAGCTATACACTTACCATCTTTATGTGCTTCACCTTTATATGGATAGATAGTAACGACATCACCCGTTTCCATTTGTGTAACATCTAATTCTAAAGGTAATGCACCTGAATCTTCACAAGTAGCAAAGAAAATTGGAGCAATAATACTACCTAAAACTACACCGCCCGTACGCTTATTTGGAACACCTGGAATATCTTCACCCATATGCCACTGAACAGAGTTTACACCTGATTTACGAGATGAACCGGTTCCAACAACGTCACCAACATAAGCGATTGGATGACCTGAATCTTTAAGTTTTGCAATTGCAGCTATTGGGTCTTCCATTTTGGCTACAAGCATAGAATTTGCATGAAGAGGGATGTCTGAACGGGTAAATGCTTCAGAAGCCGGAGATAAATCATCTGTATTTGTTTCACCAGGAACTTTAAACACAGTTACGGTAATTTCCTCAGCCAATGCAGGTTTTGAAGTAAACCATTCAGCATTTGCCCATGAGGTCATTACTTCAGTCGCCGCTGCATTTCCGGATTTGTGTAATTCTTCAACATCATTAAAAGCATCATAAACAAGTAGCGTATGCTTGAGAGCTTCTTTAGCAGCTTCAATAACAGCAATGCTTTTAGAAGTCAATGAGTCAATAATAGGTTTTACATTGTACCCGCCTAGCATCATTCCCATTATTTTAACAGCATGCTCAGGAGTGATTGCGCCAACAGTTACTTTTCCAGATGCAACATCATTTAAAAAAGCAGCTTTCACATACGCAGCATCATCAACACCCGGGGACACACGATTTGTTATAAGGTCGATGTTTTGTGTCATATCGCCTTCACCCGCTTTAATCATCTCAACTAATGCGGCAGTTTGCTCCGCTGAAAGTGGAAGCGGTGGTACACCAAGCGCTTTTCTTTCAATAATATGCGCTTTATATTCTTCAATAAATGCCATTGTCATTCCTGTTTATAAATTTTGAAATATTATATCTAAAAATGACTCATCAATTTTTATAGTGTTACTTATATTCACACTTCAAATACATTTTATATTAAATATGTAGGAAAAAGTAACATTTATATATTTCTGATTTTCAACTCAGCCTCTATTATATTTCTGTCTTTGCCTTTATAGTTACTTCTCAACCACATAAGATAAGAATCCGGAACTTCAGTATATTGCATTCCTTTATATTTTCCAAATTCAATCTTTGCTTCAGACTGAATTTGGAAATTTTTTTCTTTACAAATTGCATCTATTGAACAATGCCCAATTAAAGATATAAAATCTTGAAACTCTAAATTTTTTTGAATAACAAACGAGTATGTGTCAAAATCAAAAACACCCTTTCTTATTTTGACAAAATTTTCTATATTTTGAATCTGTAATACTGAAAGCTGTTCTATGTTTTCAATATATACACTAAAAAAGCGAGCATGTTTTGTAAAAATGAATTTTGGGCGCGTCACAGGAGTAACTCCTTAAAGAATATCACGGATTCCTTTGGAATTCGGGCTTGACAACACCCCTTCTCCCTCAAGCTGTTCAATAACTCTTGCTGAGCGGTTATATCCTATTTGCAGTTTTCTCTGCAGATAAGATATGGAGGTTTTTCTATCTGTTAAAATCACATTTCTAGCTTCTTCAAACAAAGGGTCTAATTCCTCATAAGTATCACTCGAAGATGAAGCACTGAGCTCATTTTCTTCAATTAAAAATCTTTTATCATAATTAGGCGCTCTTTGAGATTTGATAAAATTTACAATTTTTTCTATTTCACTCTCAGTACTCCATGGAGCATGAAGACGAACCAAACCTGTAGAACCCGGAGGAGTAAAAAGCATATCACCTCTGCCTAGAAGAGACTCTGCTCCTTGCTGGTCTAATATAATTTTACTGTCTACCTTTTGCCCCACTCTATAGGATATGCGAGATGGCAAGTTTGCTTTAATAAGTCCGGTAACAACATCAACAGATGGTCTTTGCGTAGCGACTACCAAATGGATACCTGATGCTCTAGCCATTTGAGCAAGTCTTGCTATTGAATGTTCGACATCCTTTCCGCTCGTCATCATCAAGTCTGCTAACTCATCTATAATGACTACGATATACGGAAAATGTTCACCACCATCCTGCTTTACTTTTTCATTATAATTTTCTATATTTTTTGTTCTTGTTTCACTCATAAGTTCATAACGGCGCTCCATCTCCAAAACCATATTGTTGAGTGCAACAATTGCTTGTTTTGGCTTTGTTATAACAGGGGTGAGAAGATGAGGAATATCATTATATATAGAAAACTCCAACATTTTTGGGTCAATCATTAAAAGTCTTAACTGGTCTGGTGAATTTTTATATAAAAGACTCAGTATCATCGCATTGATTCCAACACTTTTTCCACTTCCAGTTGTTCCTGCTATAAGTAAATGCGGAAGTTTTTTAAGGTCTGTTATAAAAGGTTTGCCGACAATGTCTTTACCTAAAACAATAGTAAGCGGAGAAGATGACTCTTTAAAAAGTTTACTATCAAGTAAATCTCTTAAATAAATTGTATCTACGGTAGCATTCGGTATTTCAATACCTACAACATCTTTTCCAGGTATTGGAGCTTGAATACGAATGCTCTCGGCTGAGAGCGCCATAGCTAAATCATCTTGAAGATTTAAAATTCGTGATACTTTTACGTTTGCAGCGGGCTTAAACTCAAAAGTTGAAACCACTGGACCGGCATACGTTCTTACAACATCGCCCTCTATCTTAAAATGCGCCAGTTTTTCTATAAGATATCGTATCTTATCATCAACTTCACTCTCATCCACGCTATGAGAAGTTATGCTTGGTTTTTGTAAAAAATTTACAGACGGCAAAGTAAAGTTTTTTGGTTTTTCAACCTCACCTTTTTCTATACTTTCTAAGAGTTTTGTATTTTCTTCCAACTCATCAATAATAAGAGCATTTTTTTGTTCTTTAACTTTTATTGCCAATTCTAAAATATTATGTGGTTTTTCATCTTCTTTCTTTTTTGTTTCTTTGATTTTAGAGCTGTTCATATTACTCTCGAAACTACTTGTATTTTCTTGTTTTTCATCACTGCAAAAAATTGAGGGAGCGCGTTTGTTGCTTAAAGTATCATCTTCTTTTATTTCAGATAATTCCTCGTTGTCCATTTTTCGTAAATATGCCGGTTTGTCAAATTCGTCTTCAAAACTATCCGGATTTATATTTTTTTCAGGAGTTAAAATAATATGTTTTTTTTTAATATCTATTTTTACTTTTTGAGTATTAATTTCTTTTTTTTTAGGAAAATTGTTTTTAATAGCATGCGATAACATATCAATTATTTCGGGAGTACTTTTGTCCAAAATGATAATTATTGATACCAAAGTTATCATAAACCAAAAAATCCAAAGACCAAATACGCCTATGTAAGGAGCAATAAAATCTGTAAAGTCCCCGCCGATTTTACCTCTTAAATCATTTTCCACTAACAATGCCTGCGCTAAAAGACATGAGAAAAGAAATAATGAAGAAGATACTGCGATTTCAAATTTTCGAATATTAAAAACACTGTCTTTGTAAAATAAATATAATGGAAGCAAAAACACCAAAAGATACACATAAGAAATATATCCGAAATATTCATGATTGTATGTTGCAAAGATAGCACCGTAACTGCCGATAAGCCCGCTGTCTCCGAAAATAGTTGCGAAACCGAGGTAAATAAAAATTCCAAATACTACTATAAAAAAAGTGTCTTTCAAGTTGTTATACCTTTAAAAAATTAATAATTGTTTGATAAATGAAGTATAGCCAAAAATATTCCACAAAGGATTTTTTTTGGCATTTTGAAATATAAAAAATTTACAAATAATTAACCAAACTAAGCTTAGAAACTCTGCCTACCGTAGAAAGCATCGCTTCATAATTCAATGTCAGTTGCGTTAAAGCCAAAGATGCTTCTGCCAAATCCGTATCTATTACCGAAGACCGAAGTGTCATCGTACTCACTTCAAGCAACTGTGTTCTTTCAATTGATAAAGTAAGCGCATTTGATTGCGCACCGACCAATGAATGTGCACCAAAAACATGGTCCTGTAATGAATCCATTCTAGCGATGGAGTTTTCCATACCTATATTTCTAATATCACCGCTTTTGCTATCTGGATAAAGTTTATAGTTTTCAACAGCCGTTATCATCTCATTTATAGATTTAAAGAAATCTGTTTTCGGATCACGAATAGTCAAGGCATTATTTGAATTAAAACTCATTACAGATGCGTCAGCTCCTGCCGTAAAATCTCCACTATTGGAATCATATAAAGCTATGGTAGCTTTGGTATTTGCTGCACTCAAGTCTCCAAACTTGATTTTACCGTCATAAGAAAGGGATGTCGTTCCGGCAAAATTTGAAGAACTAACCGTAGTGTCATAATCTGTATCTGTATTTGTTGTTGCCGGAAACTGATTTGTTACAACCATATTAATAACATCCATGAGTTGCTGATATGTCATCTTATCGGCATCCACTGCTGCTCTAGGTACTTCTATATTAAATATTTTGTAGTTTGTTATTCCGCCATCAGGCGAAAAAGTCGAACCTCCGCCTGCTGTATTTTTAAAATCTATCTGAACATCAAAAGCAATGCCGTTTACATTTGTACCGGCCAATTTAAACTGCGTACCGTCTAATGTGCCTGCTGTTCCCTGAGATACATCTGCCACTTCTGAAATTTTAGTAGAGGGGGTTGCGAATGCATTTGTAGTTTTCATTATTTGGGAAACATCAGATGAAACTGTATTGCCGGAAACACTAAACTGTGTTCTATCATAAAGAAGACCATCAATATTTGTAATACCTGCAGCGGCGGAGCCATAAGGTGATTTTACAAATTCTCTTACGTATAAACCCGGAGTTGCTATAATTGAAGCGTAATCAGTTGAACCGCTATCCAGATTGTCAATACTTGTAACATTTGCAGCACCGCCACCACTAAAATCTGTTGCACCGACGAGATGAAAATCCAACTTGCTTGAAGCTTTCATCTTATCTTCTACAACAATCTGTCCCGAAGAATTCAATGAAACATTTACAACTTTAACACTGGGCGTATTTCCATAGGCATTCCCTATTTTAGTCAATAAATCATCAACTGTTTCAGTATCCGTCATTGGAATTTGTTGCTTAAATGCGGTACCGTTATTTTTTACACCTGTTAAATAAAAATAATGCTCATTGGGTGAGTTTACGTCACCCATAAACTGGCTCATAGTGCTATCACCCGCAACAACAGTAGATGTGCTTGCATTTGCAGCTTGTATGACATTACTCGTAACTTCTCTTCTTGTAAGAACTTCTTCACCTAAAAATAACTCTGCTCCGGTTAAATTATACTGCTGCTGTACGTTTAAGCCTGAAAAAGCTTTCATTGCCATATTGTTGCCATTATATGTTCCATCGGCAGAAATTGGTTTGATATCTACGGTTGAACCGGAGAAAAGATGTTTACCGTTAATGGATGTGTTTGCCAAATTTTTAAAATGCTCTTCAATTCCCCTCAATTCCGAGGCAACAGCATTCAGTGAAACTTCATCATTCGTACCGTTAGCAGCTTGCAGTAAAAGTGTTCTCATACGATTCATAGAATCTTCAAATTCATTTAAAACGATATCTGTTTGATTTGAAACCTTATACCCGCTTTCAGTGCTTTTTTTAATCTGTTTGAGGGTTACTATTTCATTATCGAGTCTCATAGTCTCGGTAAATACAGAAACACCATCCTTGGCATATTGTATTTTCAAACGAGATGCAATCTGCTTATTGACATCAAAAAGCTTATTATTTAACTGAGAATTATTTTCGCCATAAAGGCTCTTATAATACATACTAGACGTCACTCTCATCACGCACCTCCGTTTGCTGTTGCAACATTAACTAATATTACTACTACACACTAGCAATAAAAGTTCCATACAAAACAATCGACTAAAAGCTATTTACTATTAAATTTTTTTATTTTCACAATATTTTAAGCATTAACCCACTACAATTTCAATCTTTCAATGCCTGCGTGGTGAAATGGTAGACACGGCGGATTCAAAATCCGCTAGCGCGAGCTGTGGCGGTTCGAGTCCGCCCGCAGGTACCACACATTGATTTAAACCTTCCCAATACCCTAAAATACAAATCCAGATCGTTATTTATTTAAAAGAGCAAGGGCACCTTTGTAAATCGGCTCATCAATAAAGCCATATTCTTCATCAACAAAGCCTGTTATTCCTTCATCTCTGTGCATCTCGAAAAGTTGTACAATTATTTTGGCTCTTGCTAACAGCTGTTTTTCATGAGTAAACATTTCATTCACCCTATTGACCTGAGCAGGGGAGATGCAACCTTTTGCATCATACCCCATACTTTTTTCCAATGCTATCCACATGCCAAACTCATCCAGGTTTTTGAACTCTTGGTAAACAAAAGAAACTGGCTTTATATTCATAGCTTTGCATGTAATCAAAAAGTGGGATAAGATATAAAGCATAGTTGGGTTGTCTCTGCTTATAAGGCTTTGTGAAAGTTTCATATCTGCAAATAAATCTAAAATGCCAAGATAAAATACAGTAATTTTTTTATGAATAGCCAAAGAAGAAAGATTATGCCAAGAAGAAGCTGTTTCAATTGATATGTGAAGTTCTGTATCATCGTTTAGTAATGCTAATACTTTTTTAATTTCATTAGAATCTTTAATTTTTGGCACTCTTATCGCATCGGGCATAAATTGGTTTAAGTAAGTTATCTCTTCATATCCTCCCTCATCAAGCGGATTTACTCTTACCACCAGTTTTTTATCGCACTTTTTTAAGCGAGATAAAAAGATAGCGCATAAGACAAGAGCGAATGGTTTATCTTCTTTGCTCACACCATCTTCAAGATTGAGCATAATACAGTCAGCTTCAAGTGCTTCTATTTTGCTTAAATGCTTGATATTGTTGCAAGATAGCATTAAAACTGAACGAAAATTATTCTTTACATTGATGTGTCTATAAGTCGGTTTAGCAATTTCGTCTAAAGCTTTCAAGTCTCTGCTTTTATACGCTGATTCAAGAATATTTAAAAAATCATTTGACATTTTGAACACTTTGTTTTTGTTTTGAGAGTTCTTTTTTATTGCTTTTAATCTCAGTCGGATGCAAATAAAGATAAAGTGCCTGAATTTCTCTGTCTGTTAAAAAATATCGAGGCATACCTTGTTTTCTAACATTCAAAGCCGTATAAAATTTTTGAAAATCAAGTTTATTTATAACGGGCCCGCCAAAACTCTTTTCCACTTTTTTGTCTATGTAATTGGCTATAATTTTCCCCTCTCCCTTATTGCCGTGACAGTGCTGACAGCCTATGCCTCTTGGATTTTTATAGAGTTGAGACGCATACTCAATGGGTGTTATAAAAGTAGTTTCCCCGAGTAAAAAAAGAGGGACAAGCAAAAAAAATAGATGTTTCATTGTAAAGCGACCTTTTATCATAAAAACGATATATTATCGAAAAAATAATTTATGAGGTTTAAATGCAACTACTCGATGGTAAGGCGCTCTCACAAAAAATAGAACAAACAGTACATTTACAAGTAAAAGAGTTAAAAAAAGAAGCGGGAATAGTTCCTGGATTAGCTGTAATTTTAGTAGGCCATGATGAAGCAAGCGCAGCTTATGTCAACATGAAGAAGAAGGCTTGTGACAGAGTGGGTTTTTACTCAGTAACACATGAAATGCCGGAAGATATTTCTCAAGATGCAATAGAAAATACAATTATTATGATGAACAAAAATCCTAATATTGACGGTATTTTGATACAATTGCCGCTTCCTCCTCAGATAGACACTACAAAAATACTAGAGTTGGTAGACCCGAGCAAAGACGTAGATGGTTTCCATCCGTACAATGTAGGCAGACTGACGACCGGTTTAGACGGATTTGTACCATGTACGCCACTTGGAGTAATGCATCTCTTGGCAGAATACAACATTGATGTAAAAGGTAAAAACTGTGTAGTTGTAGGCGCTTCAAACATCGTAGGAAAACCTATGGCAGCCCTTCTTTTAAATGCAAATGCAACAGTTGAGATATGTCACATATTTACGGATGACTTAAAAAAACACACTTTAAAAGCAGATGTACTTTTAGTTGGTGTCGGGGTCATCAATCTTATTAAAGAAGATATGGTGAAACAAGATGCCGTTATTATAGATATCGGAATCAATCGTGCCGATAATGGCAAACTCGTCGGTGATGTTGACTTTGAAAATGTCAGTAAAAAATGTTCTTACATCACTCCTGTTCCAGGCGGCGTAGGCCCGATGACAATTGCCATGCTTTTAAGCAATACATTTAAAGCTGCAAAAATAAATGCAAGTAAAAGAGTATAAATGAAAGAATTTTTACATAAAACATATAAATTTTCAAATTCATGGACAGGAACTATTATCATAGTTTTGTTCATCATATTTTTTATCGCCCAAGCCTTCAGAATCCCTTCTGGTTCTATGAAAGATTCACTTTTAATAGGTGATCATCTTTTTGCTAAAAAATTTGCCTATGGTATCGCAATGCCCCACATCCCTTTTTTAGAGATGTCCATTATGCCGTGGAGCGATAAACTTCGTCTAATGGACGGGGACACGCCAAACAGAGGTGATATTGTTATTTTTAGATATCCACACAATACAAAACAGCATTTTGTCAAAAGATGTGTAGCGCTTCCCGATGATGAACTTTTTGTTTTAGATAAAGATTTATATATTCACCATAGAGAAGGTGATGAATGGATAAAAGAGAATTTTAAAGAATACGAGATAATGGTTTTTTCAGGACAACTTTGGGTTAAAAATCCATATCGGAAAAACCATCCCGGAATTCATAATGATGATAAAATCATCAATGACGGAAGATATCCTATGCCCTTGTTTAATTTTGCTCCTATAAAAGTTGAAAAAGACAATTATTTTATGATGGGTGACAACCGTGACCATTCAAATGACAGCCGTTTTTGGGGAGCAGTTCCTTATGAAAACATTGAAGGAACCCCTTGGTTTATTTACTTTAGCGTAAATGACAACTGGGAAATCAGATGGGACAGAATCGGCAAGACTCCGACAGATTTGGAAGACTCTTTTTATCTTGATTTGGCAAGAGAAGAAAGAATAAAACTCGATAAAGATGACCATGGAATTTATTGATATATTAAAAATATCGGCAGCTGTTTTAGCGTTAGCGGTGGCCATAATAGGTCACGAAATTATGCATGGATGGGTGGCGTATAAATACGGAGACAATACAGCTAAAAATGCCGGCAGATTATCTGTCAATCCGCTTATCCATGTTGATTTGGTCGGTACTATTATTGTTCCTGCAACTATGTATTTTTTACCTATACTGCTAGGGGGCGAGAGCGGATTTTTATTTGGCTGGGCCAAACCTGTACCCATTAATATGTCTACTGTTATAAACAGAGGCGGATACAATGCAGCTATGCAGGTTGATTTGGCAGGTATTGTCTATAACTTTACGCTGGCTGCTTTTGCATCCATAGCTATAATGTCAATGCATCAACCGACATCAGCAGATGGACTTATGTATATATTTTTATATATATTTGTTTTTCAGCTTCTTATTATCAATGTTGTGCTTGGAGTATTTAATCTACTCCCTATTCCTCAGTTCGACGGAGCACATTTTATTATGCACTTGGCGTTAAAACATAAAGTAAATTCTATCGCAGAGTTTTTTTATAAAAATGAAAGATATGGAATAATTGTAGTTTTAATCGTATTGATGACACCTTTAAAAGATTATTTGCTTCTAATGCCTGTACAGACAATTATAAAACTACTATTATCATAAAAGGAAAAAAAGATGAAATTTTACATAGGTACCGATCATGCCGGTATTGATTTAAAAGATTATACAGTTGCGCTATTAAAAGAAAAAGGGCATGAAGTCATAGACCTTGGTCCATTCTCCAAAGACAGAGTGGATTATCCTGATTATGCTGTTAAAGTTTGCAGAAGAGTTTTAGAAGACAACTCTTCACAAGGCATACTCATTTGCGGTTCAGGCATCGGTATGAGCATGGTTGCTAACCGTTTTTCAGGAATCAGAGCGGCACTTTGCCATGATGCCTATACAGCGCAGGTTGCTCGTGGACATAATGATGCTAATATTTTATGTTTTGGTGAACGCATTGTTGGAAAAGGTGTGGCCGAATCCATTTTAGATTCATGGATAGCGTCAAGCTTTGAGGGCGGTCGACATACTCGAAGAGTTGAGAAAATAGAAGCTATACAGCCAAAGTAACAAAAGAAGGATTAACATGTTCTGGGAATGGTCACTTTTAACAATCTTATCTATTTTATCTGTATATTTATTCGTTAAAATGTTTTACTTTAAAAGTATCACAAACAAAGAACAAAGAAGTAATGACTTAATGAAGCTAACGCTTCAAGAAGCGGAAATACTGATTAGAAAATATCAAATTCAGCTTCAAAGAGCTTTAGGCAATGTTGATATTTTAAGTGATGAATTAACAAAATTAAAAAATGAACTCAAAGTTCTCAAGCAAAGAAATGCCAAACACAGACAAGAAACAGACCGTCTAAACGGAAAAATCAAGGCACTTGAAAGCCGTATAGATGCACTATTGTAAGGAATTAAATTGAAATTAAGCCAAACAGAAAAAAAAATTATTACAAATGCGATTCGTGATATAAAAGATTTTCCACAGCCTGGAATTATTTTTAAAGATATTACAACTCTTTTAAATAATAAAGAAGCTTATGGTGTCTTAATGAACCATCTTTATCAAAAATATAAAGAGTATAATCTAGATTTTATCGCAGGTATTGATGCCAGAGGTTTTATATTTGGTGCGGCACTTGCGCAAATGCTTGGCATCGGTTTTGTGCCCATTAGAAAAAAAGGCAAACTTCCCTACACAACCATAAGTGAAAAATATTCACTTGAATACGGCATAGATGAGATAGAGGTTCATCTCGATGCTTTTAGTTCTATTCCACATGCCAAGGTTCTCCTCATAGATGATTTAATCGCAACCGGAGGAACTGCAAATGCAGCTGCAAAACTTATAAATCAGGCAGGAGCAAATTGCGTTGAAGCTTGCTTTGTGATTGGTCTGAATTTTTTAGATGGAATCAAAAATCTAAAACAGACAACAAATGTTTACACTTTAGTAGAGGTTGATTAATGTATATTCCTAGTGCGTCAAAATTTGATCCTGATGAAAATGGACATTTCGGAATGTTTGGTGGTAGGTATGTTCCTGAAACGTTAATGCCGGCACTTTTAAAATTAAAAGAAGAGTATGCAAGTATCCGCTTCAATAAAGAATTTTGGAGTGAAGTGGATTATTATCTCAAGGATTATGTCGGCCGCCCTTCCCCGCTTTATTTTGCAAAAAATATTTCAGATGAGCTTGGCGCTAAAATTTATCTTAAAAGAGAAGATTTAAACCATACCGGTGCACATAAAGTAAATAATGTCATAGCGCAAGGACTTATGGCTAAAAGACTTGGCTATAAAAAAATTATAGCTGAAACGGGTGCCGGTCAACATGGAGTTGCAACAGCAACGATTTGCGCACTTTTAGATTTGAAATGTGAAATTTTTATGGGTGCAAAAGATGTTGCACGACAAGAACTAAACGTCTTTCGTATGAAACTTTTGGGAGCAAAAGTAAATTCTGTTGAGAGTGGCTCAAAAACACTTAAAGATGCAATGAATGATGCGATTCGCCACTGGGTTACAAACGCAAGGGATACTTTTTACATCATAGGAACTGTTGCAGGTCCACACCCTTATCCAATGATGGTGAGAGACTTTCAGGCTATCATAGGCTATGAAGCAAGAGCTCAAATTTTAGAAAAAGAAAACCGTCTGCCTGACCATGTCATTGCCTGCATAGGCGGCGGAAGTAATGCCATAGGAACTTTTCAACATTTTCTTGAAGATGAAGAGGTTGAATGCATAGGTATTGAAGCCGGTGGGCTTGGCATAGAAACAAATAAGCACGGATGTTCCCTTAAAAAAGGTCGTCCGGGCGTATTGCACGGACAGATGAGTTATTTACTTCAAGATGAGGATGGTCAAGTTTTAGAAGCACACTCTATCTCTGCCGGACTTGATTACCCCGGCATTGGACCTGAGCATGCTTTTCATAATGACAACAAATCAGTGAGCTATGACAATATAACAGACCAAGAAGCAATTGATGCTTTTGTATGGTTATCACAAAAAGAGGGAATTATCCCTGCTTTTGAGAGTTCTCATGCGGTTGCATACTTAAAAAAATTGCCAAATATCAAAAATAAGCTCATCATTGTAAATATTTCGGGTCGCGGTGATAAAGATATGATTCAGGCAAAAGATTTATTAAACTTTGACAACTAAAACCTTCCTGAGGAAGGTTTTAATATTTTATTCATCATAGATAAAATCAGTTTGCTTATGTTTTATATTTATACAAAATTTGTTCTCTAAAATAACCTTTATGCTGTTATAATAAGTGTGAAGTGTTACATTCAGATAAAACAATCAATTTCACAAGGAAGTTTCTTATGTCACTAAAAGTTGTACTGTCCCATAAAACGCACTATAAATATGATAAATATATATCGCTCTCGCCACATGTCATCAGACTGCGCCCTGCTCCTCACAGCAGAACACCTATTGAAAGTTATTCTTTAAAAATTACTCCTGAAGATCATTTTATCAATTGGCAGCAAGATCCATTTGGAAACTATTTGGCTCGTATCGTATTTCCTGAAAAAGTTAAAGAATTTGGAATTGATGTTGAAATTCTGGCTGATTTGATTACCATCAACCCTTTTGATTTCTTTGTAGACGATTATGCAAAAGATTTTCCTTTTGAGTATAAAGATGAATTAAAAAAAGAACTTATTCCTTATCTTGAAATTACTGAAGAGGGTAAAAAATTAAAAAAATTTATTAAATCTCTTGATTTAACGCCAAGACCCATTAATGACTTTTTAGTTTATTTAAACCTTGAGATTTACAAATATCTCAAATATACAATCAGACTTGAAAGTGGTGTGCAAACTTGCGAAACGACACTTGACAAAAAGCTTGGAAGTTGTAGGGATTATGCCTGGCTTTTTGTTCAAGTACTTCGTCATTTAGGGCTTGCTGCAAGATTTGTGTCCGGTTATTTGGTGCAACTCAAAGCGGATGTCAAATCGCTCGATGGACCAAGCGGACCGGAAGAAGACTTTACAGATTTACATGCATGGACGGAAGTTTTTATTCCGGGTGCGGGTTGGCTAGGTCTTGATGCAACAAGTGGACTTTTTGCAGGAGAAGGTCATATTCCGCTAGCATGTACGCCATCGTTTGAAAGTGCACATGCCATAGAAGGTTTAAGCGATAAATGTGAAACTGAGTTTGAATATTCAAATACGGTAACGAGAGTTTTTGAATCACCTCGTGTCACGAAACCTTACCGCGATGATCAATGGGATGCTATTTATAAGCTAGGATTTGAGATTGATAAAGAGCTTAAAGAAAATGATGTCCGGTTATCTATGGGTGGTGAACCTACTTTTGTGTCCATTGATGACATGGAATCGCCGCAATGGAATACAGAAGCAGACGGTGAACATAAAAGAGAACTTGCCGACAAGCTCGCAAGAAGGCTTTTAGGTTCGTTTACAAAAGGGGGACTTCTTCATTATGCTCAAGGAAAATGGTATCCTGGTGAACCTATCCCTCGATGGCAGACATCTATAATCTGGAGAAAAGACAAAAAAGATATTTGGAAAAATCCTGACCTTTTTGCAGATATGAATGAAACATATAGCTATACAACGGAGGATGCAGAAAATTTTATAAAAGAATTAGCGCTCACTTTGGGTGTAAGCGATAAAAATGTTATCAATGCTTACGAAGATCCAATCCATTATATTATGAAAGAGGCGGAGCTTCCTATGGATGTTAATCCAATGAAAGCTGATTTAAAAGACTCACTTGAAAGACAAAATATAGCAAAAGTTCTTAGCCAAGGATTAAATAATTCAGTTGGTTTTGTTCTTCCGCTCAATTTTGGAGAAACCAAGTGGATTACTTCAGGATGGAAATTTAGAAGAGGCGAACTCTTTTTAATACCAGGGAATTCTCCTTTAGGACTCAGACTTCCAATAGACTCCCTTACACAAAAGCCTACAGAGGAACTCCCTTTACATTTTGAGCCTGATCTTTTTGCAGAAGTGTCAAAATTCAGCAAGCTTAGAAAAGATGCTAAAAAAAGATATGAAGAGATGAAAGCATTGGGACTCAAAGACCCACAAGATGATGTTTTTGTAAGAACTGCTCTCAATATAGAAGTCAGAGATGGAAAATTATATATATTTTTACCGCCTCTTAACCATACAGAAGCATTTTTAGATCTTGCGGTCTCCATCGAAGCAGTTGCCAAAAAATTAGACATAAAAGTTGTTTTGGAAGGATACGAGCCTTCACATGATTTAAGATTAGATACCATAAAAGTTACACCTGACCCTGGCGTTATTGAAGTGAATATCCAGCCGGCAACATCTTGGAAGGATTTAAGCGACAATCTTTTCACTCTGTATGATGATGCAAGACAATCACGATTGGGTACGGAAAAATTCATGCTCGATGGCAAACATACAGGAACAGGTGGAGGAAATCACGTAACTATCGGTGCGATGAAACCATCTGACAGTCCGCTTCTAAGACGCCCGGAACTGCTAAGAAGCTTAATTACGTTTTGGCAACATCACCCTGGTCTTTCATACCTTTTCTCAGGTGCATTTATCGGGCCTACTTCACAAGCGCCGCGTGTTGATGAGGGAAGATTGGAAAATCTTTATGAGTTGGAGATTGCTTTTTCTCAGATTCCACAAAATGAAGAAGTTCCTTTTTGGCTCACAGACAGACTGTTCCGTCATATGCTTACAGATATAACAGGAAATACGCACCGTTCAGAATTTTGTATTGATAAGCTTTACTCTCCCGATTCTAGTTCGGGAAGACTTGGTATTTTAGAACTCCGGGCATTTGATATGCCGCCACACCCACAAATGGCACTGTTGCAAATGCTTTTAGTGAGAACATTGGTATCATTATTTTGGAAAAAACCTTATAAACATAAGCTTGTTCGCTGGGGAACACAGCTTCATGACAAATTTTTACTTGAGCATTATGTAAAAGAGGATTTAAGAGATATCGTTGAATTTTTAAATAATGAGGGATATCCATTTAGACTGGATTGGTTTGATCCGTTTTTTGAGTTTAGATTTCCACTTTACGGTATGGCTACAGTTGAAAACTTTCATCTTGAATTGCGTGCGGCAATCGAACCTTGGAATGTTTTAGGTGAAGAAAGTAGCTCTCAAGGCACATCACGATATGTTGACTCTTCACTAGAGCGTGTTCAGGTTAAAGTTACTCATTTTACACCAGAAAGATATGTGCTTACATGTAACTCTGTTGTCGTTCCTCTTAGCCCTACCGGTGTTGAGGGTGAATTTGTAGCCGGTGTTAAATACAAGGCATGGCAACCTTGGTCCGCCCTTCATCCTACAATCGGAGTAGACACTCCCCTTGTATTTGATGTGGTAGATAAATGGAACCAAAGATCTATCGGCGGTATGAGTTATTTTGTATCACATCCGGGCGGAAGAACTTATGATACGTTTCCTGTGAATTCCAATGAAGCGGAATCAAGAAGAATCAATAGATTTTGGGACTTTAATCATACGCAAGGTGAGGTTGAATATGTTTCAGCAGCACTTATAAAACAGAGTCTCACGGATGTAAATGGTGCTAAAAGAGCTGTTTTGACAAAAGAAAAACAAAAAGACAAAAAAATCTTTTATTTTCAAAATATTCCTGCAAGCTTGGAATATCCAAATACGCTTGACTTGAGAAGAAAGTGGGCAAAGCAGTAGATGCAGATTTTTGATGGGTACTTTTCAGAATCATTATTTGATGAAGTGTTTGACAGAAATAATGATGTCAGAGACTGTTGGAAAGATGTTTTAAAGGATATAGAAAACTCAGGGTTGGATGCTCTTAAAAAGAAGCAGGCAGATATTGACTGGCACCTTGAAGACAATGGTGTAACTTACAATATTTATGATAACCATGATGGGCAAATAAGCCGCTCTTGGAGTTTGGATCCCATTCCCTTCGTGATTGCCGGAGAAGAATGGGAAAGTATTAAAAAAGGTTTGCAGCAAAGAGCAAAACTATTTAATCTGATTCTTAAAGATTTGTATTCAGAGCAGAAGTTAATTAAAGAAAATATTGTACCGGCAGAAGTTATTTTTGGCCATAAAGGTTTTGCGACAGAAGTATTTGATTTTGGAAATAAAAAAAACTTTAACCTCTATTTTTATGCCACAGATATTGCAAGAGGACCTGACGGAAAGATGTGGGTTGTCAATGACAGGACGCAAGCACCCTCAGGTCTTGGTTATGCGATAGAAAACAGACTTACAATGAATTCTATCTCCCAAGAGCTATATCCAAACATTGTCACAAAAAAATTATCTTCTTTTATTGAAGAGTTTAAGGATGTGTTAAATCAATTAACAGATGGTGACATCTCAACGGCAGCACTGCTAACACCCGGACCGCATAATGAAACATATTTTGAGCATGCATATCTCAGCTCCTTTTTAGAAATTAATATGGTTCAAGGGGAGGATCTGCTGAGTAAAAATGGTTCTATTTGGCTCAAAAGCTTAAGCGGACTCAAAAAGATAAATACTCTTCTCAGAAGGGTGGACGATAGATTTTGTGACCCCTTGGAACTTAAAAATGATTCAAAACTTGGAGTTGCCGGCTTAGTTGAATCCATGCGACAAAATAACTTAAATATGATTAATCCTATCGGCAGCGCTATTTTGGAAAATATCGGACTGAACCCTTTTATGAAAAAAATATCCCAATATTTTTTAAAAGAGGAATTAATTCTTCCTCAAATTGCAACATGGTGGTGCGGTCAAAAAAAAGAACTTGATTATGTACTTGCAAATTTAAATAAATTAATTATCAAAAAAATTGACAGAACAGAAAAAATTCAAGTTTATTTTGGAAGAAAACTTTCTCAAGAAGAGCTTGATAATTTAAGAGTTTTATTATTGCAAAGCCCTAACAAATACGTAGCCCAGGAAGAGATAGAATTTTCTACGGCACCTTACTATTTCAACGACAAAATTGAACCAAGAAATGCTGTTATTCGAGCATTTTGTTTAAAAAAAGATGATGAATATACTGTTATGAATGGTGGGCTTGTAAGAGTTTCTTCAATTAAAGATTCTTTATTGGTATCTTCGCAAAAAGGTGGCACAAGTAAAGATTTATGGATTCTTGGTGAGGACCCAAAAAACAATAATCCGATAAACTTTTTTAAAAACACCCAATTTATTGAAACATCTATTGATAAAATACCAACTCCAAAAGCTGAAAATTTATTTTGGCTAGGAAGATATATCGCAAGGTCTATTACTACCACTCGATTGATTTTACATATTATCAAAAAAATAACCAATTTTTATAGATATGAGGTTGCTACTTCAAAAGAGTCTCAAGAGATTCTACAAAATGCATTAACCCACATGACAATGACATATCCAGGTTTTATGGATACAAAAAATCAAAAGACTCTTGATAGATTTCCGATGAGAGAGATAGCTTCTATTATAAAAAACACGACAAGATCAGGATCTTTGGCATTCACTATCTCAATGCTCTCTGTTGCAAATATAAATCTTAAAGATTTACTTGCTTTTGAATCATGGAAACTATTTGAAAAAATGCAAAAAGAGTGGAATGAATTTATTAATAGAAAAGGTGATTCCACTTTAGTTATCTCTAGTGAACTTGATAAATTTCTCATCTACTTGATGGCCTATAAAGAGCTTGTAAAAGAAAGTATTTTCAAAGAACAAGGACTTATTTTATATGATATAGGCTATAAAATCGAAGATTCTTTGCTTCTTATTTCAAAGGCTAGGTCAATTTTATGTTTAAAATTAGACAAGTCAATCGGACATGATGTTTTAGAAGGAATGCTAAATTCTATGGAGAGTTTAAATGCCTATAGAGCGCATTATAAAAGCTCTTTAACTTTAGAGAATGTTGTAGATTTTTTAATACTCAATACACAGTTTCCAAAATCTCTTAAGTATATGACTGATGAACTTTTAAAAGAATTCAAATTGCTGCCTAAGGCAAAGAACTATTTAACAACCTACGAAGAACCTATCGTTGAGGCACTCTCGCTTTTAAAATCTATAAACCTGCAAAATGATTTGCAAATTAAAGAAGAAGAAGGGATTTATACCGAACTTGATAAAGTTTTATCAAACTTAGCTGATCTATATCTGGAGTGCTCAAATGAATTTTCTAATACCTATTTTTCCCACTATGACGAGTAGAAATGATTTATAATATTTACCATAAAACACAGTTTAATTATCAAAGCAATGTTACTTTTAGTCATAATATTGCAAGATTAAAACCAAAGAATACACCCTATCAAATATTGCGGGATTTTTCTATGGAAATCCAACCTGCAGTATATGAGTCGCATGAATTTGTAGATATATTCGGCAATACAAACAATCATTTACTCATCAGGGAGCCGCATCAATTTTTAGCAGTTACAGGCAAGTCGATAGTAGAAATTTTTCCACATCTTATTGAAGAACATATACATAATTTGAAATCTCAAAGTATCACGTATGGCAAAGCACTAGAAAGGTTGAGTAAATTTAATGTAAATGATTTGGATGCAAAACAGTTTCTTTTTGAATCAGAACTTATTCCGACGCATTCTCTCAGTATAAAACAATATGTACTGGAATCATTTCATAAAGATAGAGATTTGTTTGAAGCAACCTATGAATTTATGGGGCGTATTTTTAATGACTTTGAATTTTTATCTGGATTTAGTGATATTACAACCCCTGTTGAAAATATTTTTGAAGCAAAAAAAGGTGTCTGTCAGGATTTCGCACAATTTGCTATCTCTGCGCTCAGGTCAATAGGATTACCTGCAAAATATATGAGTGGCTACATAGAAACATTGCCTGCCAAGGGTGAAAAAAAATTATTTGGTGCTGATGCTTCTCATGCGTGGTTCGCCGTATATATACCAAATTCAGGATGGGCAGAGTTTGACCCTACAAACAATATTATTCCAAAAGAACAGCATATACTTTTAGGCTCAGGAAGAGACTACAATGATATTTCACCTCTCAAGGGAGTTGTATTTAGTAGCGGGAATAGTCAACTTTCAGTTATGGTAGATGTAAGAAAATCCGATAAACAAGACTTAGCAGAATTAAAAAGTAATAAAGAAATACAAACTCAATCACAACAGCAATAAAAAATATAACAACAGGGAAGAAAGAACTCTTCTGGTTAAAAAATATCCGGCTCAAGCCGGATATTTTCTGCTAATCTATTATTATAAGGTCGATTTTTTTATTTACAGAGTCCAGTATCTCAAATTTATCAATATCTTTGTACTCTTTAGTCTCCGCTCCATTGGCTAAAATTTCAACAATTGTGTCAATTTCATCCATTATAATTAAAGCAGACTGCTTGTCTTTATTCAATCGTAGATGAAAATCAACTTCTTCAACAAGCTTGCCTAAGATTATAAAATAATTACTTTGTTTTCTTTGTTGTCTTTTTTCAAGACTTCCCCAAATTTCACTTATCAAAGATAAAGCAATATCAATAAATTTATAGTCTATGGATGAAGTAGCATAAGAAACATTTTTGAATAATTTATGCAGTTCGATAATTTCGCCAAATGAATCTTCCCCAAGTTGAGTTCGGGATATAATTGCATTCTCTCTTGTTTGCACAACAATATTTTTTAAATTTGAATTGTGTTCCCCTAGCAATGCTTCATTTAAAAAATTCAATGCACCTGAATATTTCAGGTCGATATCGAAATTTTTATACAGATTCACTCCCGCATTTGCATCTACATCTATGATGTTGTCATAGGCAATACTCACTTCCATCAGTGTTGCTTCAACTCTTTCTAAATATCTGCCAAGCCAATATAAACTTGTAGCTGAATTTGCAGTTAATAATTCTTCCATTTTCTTACTCCATTACCCAAGTATCTTTAAATCCGCCACCCTGCGAGGAGTTCACTAAATAGTTTCCGGCCTCAAGTGCGTACCTTGTTAATCCACATTGCCAAACTTTTACATCTTCACCCATAACGACATACGCTCTAAAATCTGCTTTTCTTTGCTTAAGCTCGTTATTTAAATAACACTTTTCATCATAAAATTCTATGAGCTCTTGTGCTATGAATCTTCTAGGGTTGGCTTTTATGATTGTTTTCATATCTTCAAGTTGAACTTTTGACATAGAGTGACCAAAACTAACTCCGTATCCGCCGGCTTCCGCAACATCTTTAATAACAAGTTTGTGTATATTATTAAAAATATATTCCATATCTTCTTTAAAGTATGGAAGATATGTTGGAGCATTTTGCAGAATCGGCTCTTCATTTAAATAATATTTTATCATTTTTGGTACAAAGTAGTATATACCTTTATCGTCGGCCACACCGTTGCCGATAGCGTTCATTATGGCAACATTGCCGCTTAAATACGCATCAATAATTCCAGGAACACCTATTAAGCTCTCTGGATTAAAAAAGGTAGGGTCTAAAAAGTCATCATCCAGTCGTCTGTAAACAGACCCTACTCTGATTTTCTTACCATTATAATTTTTAAAATATAATTTTTTGTCAATAACACAGAGTTCATTTGCTCTCACAAGTTGCGCTCCGATTTTTTCAGCAAGATAACTATGCTCGTAATATGCCGAATTAAATCTTCCCGGTGTTAATACAACATTTATTCCACCGCAATTTACATAATTCATAGAATCAGCAATATAGCTAGGATATTGTTTAATAGGCTCTATTTTTAACTGTTCAAAAAAATCAGGATAAATTTTTCTGTATGTATCTCTTATGGAAAGCGGATAACTAGCCCCGCTTGGAACCCTTAAGTTGTCTTCTAAAATGACCCACTCATCATTTTTTGTATCTTTAACAAGGTCTATTCCGTTTATGTGCGTTCTAATTTTTTTCGATGGAGAAAAACCGGCAAATTCCTTCAAATACCCTTTTGCTTCAAGAACAAACTCTTCAGGAACGATTCCGGCTTTTACTATTTTAGCATCTGTGTATAAATCCTCTAAAAATAAATTTAAAGCGATAATCCTTTGTATTAACCCTTTTTCCATTTTCGAAAATTCTTGCTTTGATATTATTCGCGGAATAATATCAAAAGGCAACGACTGCTCTATGAAATTCCCATCTTGATAAAGATTAAAATTAATAGCGAATTTATCCATATATGTTTTAAATTCTTCTACTTTTTTTCTATCTTGCTTTGAAAATATTTCCCAAAATTTACTTTGTATATCATTAGATTTGTCTAACATACATCACCACCATATTAATTTTTTAGCATCTTCGCCGTCATTATTATATCTATACATAGCGCTAACAGAATTATCAGCATGTATAAATAATATACAGTGATTATAGTACCATATTAAATATAATTTTTTCATATTCTAATATGGAACTTAAAAAAATTAGTAGATACATTATATAAACTAATCATAATGAGTATTTTTTTGAATAGTGATTGCAGATAATCATCTCAGCACTTGGATTTCCACATGCCATTTTTTTTGGGTACAATAATTTAAATCTTTCAAAAGGAAAAAATCATGAACACCACAACCAGCGCCACTCAAAAAGATTTAGACAACAGACGTAATGAAGTAAGAGGTGATTTGGAATCTCTTTTTAAATCAAATTTAAAAATTACCGACTGGAATGTTCCAGAAGCCGATGACCAAAATGCGGCTGAAATATTAATAAATATTCTACAAGAAAAACTAGATGAAATAAAAAAAGATGTTCAAAGCGGTCGGTATAAAAATTATTAAAAAATGTTAACCTAATTTTATATATTTTCAGCTATTATCGCAATCTATAATTTTAAAACAATGGAATACTATGAAGATTGAACTATTAAACAAAAATATTACGGATATTAAAACAGATGTTTTGGTAGAGTTTTTAACTGCAGACGAGCTTTTACAGCATGTGGAAGTTAGAATTTTAAACAAAGCCGGTTTCAAAGCGGAGCAGGATACCACATGTTTTTTACATGAAAAAGGAATGCTCTTTTGTGGGATTGAGAGCAAAAAAAGTGATGATTTAAGAAGTGCAAGTTCTTGTATGATTAAAGCACTTAAAGAATCAAATTATGAAAGCGTAAAAATTAATGTTTTCTCTAAAAAAACTTTGTCGGCTTTAGTGGATGGCATCGTTTTAGGCGGATATGAATATACGGAGTATAAATCAAAGCCCAAAGAAATAACTTTAAAAGAGATTTCTTTGGCCTGCGATTCACCTGACTTTGCAAAATTTGAAATGATTTTTAATGAAGCACTGACAATAGCAAATGCCACATGTTTTACCCGTGATATTGTCAACACTATTCCACAGGACTTGCACCCTCAAACACTAGCGGCTTTAGCACAAAAATTAGCAAAAGACAATCAACTTGGATGTGAGATACTTCAAGAAACTGATTTAGAAAAAGAAAATATGCATGCAATGCTCGCTGTTGGTCGTGCTTCTATCCACGGCAGCGCATTAATCCACCTAACGTATAAACCGGCCAATTCTAAAAAAATAGTTTCACTTGTTGGAAAAGGTTTAACCTACGATAGTGGCGGACTTAGCTTAAAACCTGCAGCTTCAATGGTAACAATGAAGATGGACAAGGCAGGAGCATGTGCGGTTTTAGGGATGATAAAAGCTGCAAGTGAATTAAAACTTGACGTTGAAATTCATGCCTTTATCGGCGCGGTTGAAAATATGATAGGCGCAAACGCATACAAACCTGATGATGTTTTGGTTTCACGAAACAAAACGACTATAGAAGTTAGAAATACAGATGCGGAAGGTCGCTTGGTTTTAGCAGACGTTTTAAGTTATGCTCAAGACAAAGTCAAGGCAGATTATATATTTGATTTTGCCACTCTCACAGGTGCGTGCATGGTTGCTCTTGGTCAATATACTACCGGAATCATGGGACATTCACATACGCTTAAGCATGATATCTCTAAAGCCGGAAGTAATTCGGGAGAACTTACGGGATCCCTTCCATTTAACAAACATTTGAAAAAACTTCTAAAAAGTGAAATAGCAGATATCTCTAATGTTTCATCTAAGCCTTATGGCGGAGCTATAACAGCAGGGTTATTTTTAGATAAATTTATCAATGATGATATGAAAAATAAATGGCTGCATTTTGATATAGCCGGTTCTGCTTACACTGAAACTCCATGGGATTGCAATGTTTACGGTGCAACAGGTGCCGGAGTGCGTCTAATGAGCGAATATCTTAAAAACATATAATATAATTATTTACAACTAAAAAGTATGCTGTTCTTTTTAGTTGTACTACTTAAAACTTTTTTCTTTTTGCCTATACCACGCTGTTCTCTGTCTTACACAAATCAAAGAATATTCACAATTGTGATACTAGAAGCTTTTTTTCAATAAAAAATATCACAATATCACCCATTTTAGCTAATTTATGTAGTATAATAATTTTGATAATAAACATGAATGTATATTATTTGCATATTTAAAAAAGGAGGCAATATGGATTTTAGATTTTTAGAAGTTAAAGACAGTGAGTTACTGAAAAAAGTATTTGCGTTTAGATATAAAATTGTTTTCAATGAGTATCAAGAATATATACAAGCAAATAATCTTCAAAATGAACAAGAAATTGATATTTATGATGAGTATGCGGTTCAATTTGCAGTATTAGATGAAGATGGAGAAATATGCGCAACCGTAAGGCTCATACACAACTCACCGCTTGGTTATCCGACTGAAGAAAGTTTAGTATTTGACAAAGATGTCTTTGAAAGGGATAAACTTGGGGAGATGTCAAGAATATTTATTGATACAAAATATAGAGACCTCAAAACAACAAAAAAAATCATCCATCATCTTAAAGAACCGCTATATACAAAAATGATGGAATTAGGTATAAAATACTCTTACGGCTCACTAGAGGGAAGCTTTTTGAGACTTTTAAAAATGTTTAAAATTCATTATGATACCATTGGGGAGGAGCAGATACATAAATTTATGTGCAAGCGGTATCCTTGTATTTTGTATACGCAAGTATTAGGGGATGAAAATCCTGAAATAATAGAAAATTGGAATAAGCAGCATGTTCAATAAGTTACTAAAAAATACATTACTATTTTTTTTATGTATTTTTTATTCTAACTTGCATGCCCAAACGGATGATATATTGGCATCTATATCGGGAGATATGCAGCATTATAATGAAGTTGCAACCGTGACAAAACAAAATGAACATTACCAGCCTTATATCATTTCGGTGTTTTATGGAAAAGAGCTGGAAAAACTCGGTGTCTCAAACCTCAAAGAAGCACTGAGCTTAGTACCGGGGCTTGATATGGCAACAGATAACGCTAATATTCAAAGCCCAATATTCAGAGGCTCAAATCCCCTTGCATCGGGACAATCCAAACTTTTTATAGATGGATTTCTTGTTAATAACGTATTTTTAGATGCTTACTCCGAATATCTCTCTTTTCCTATAGAAATGATAAAGAGAATTGAAGTTGTCCGTGGACCCGGCAGTAAAACGGATGGTGTAAATGCGTATGCAGGCTCTATAAATGTTATTACCTATACAGAAGATTTTGATGGATTTGAATCCAACGATAAAATCCTCCTTAAAGCAGGTTCCAGCAAATACAAAATGGGCGGCTTTGTCAAGACGTATAAAACCGATGACTTGAAGATTTTTGTAGATTTTTTCTATCAGGAAGATGATAAAAACGCACCATCGGGTCCGGATGGATTATCACAGGGTGTAATGAGTATTCCGGGTTTAATTGACAATACCGCACTCTCCCAATCAGGAGATGCCCCTTTATGGTTAAAAGAATATTCCCTCGGCTTGAATCTGGAATATCAAAATTTTTCAATGAAAGCACGTATGCTTGAACATACGCAAGGAAGTGCTTATGGAATTAATCTTGCATTGCCCCAAGATAAAGATAGAGTAAAACTGCCAAGTCGATACATAGAATTAGGGTACGACAACACGCTTAATAATTTTGACATTGATATAAAAGCAGGTTTGAAATACGATACATTTGATTCTAAAACAAAATTACTGCCCGATGGATTACAGTTTATTGACATGACTGTATATCCTTCAAGTATTGTTCCTGTTACATTTTTGGATGGAGCTTACGGGGAACACTTGGCAGAACAAAGAACAATATACCAGTCTGCTTATCTTAAATACAGTGGTTTTGATAAACATATTTTTACAACAGGATACCGCTTTATCAAAGAAGAAACTGTAAATATGGTTTCAAAAACATCCAACTGGACAACGGGTACTCCTGAACCTTTTGATTATACAGACACATACCCATTTTTTGATAAAAACGCAAAACGTGATACGCTTATATTTTCACTTCAGGATGAATATCAATTCAATAGCAAACTTAATTTTATATATGGTTTTAATTATGAAACTACTTCTTATATTGATGCAGGATTTGAACCTAGAGTCTCCATGGTGTATCAACAAGACCCCACAAATATTTTTAAAACTATCTACAGTCGTTCACATAGAAATGCCTCATGGCAAGAGATGTTTACTATGAACAACCACGCAAGAGTAGGAAGTACAAATCTAAAACCTGAACGTGTAGAAGCATTTGAAGCGGCATATATTAAGAAATTTTCAAGTGACAACTATCTTCAAGCAAATATATTCTATTTATTTAATAAAGATCAAATATACAACTCCTCTGCAAATCCTGAATATAGAAATGTTGTCGATACAGATATTTATGGTCTTGAACTTGAATATAAGGGGAATATATCTTCAAGAGACCAGTTTTATCTTAATTATTCTTATGTAGATGGCACCTCATACATAAAAGATGAAAGCACAGCCCAATCATTACCGAATATTGCGAATCATTTGGCTAAAGGGTACTATATTTACAACGTAAATAACGCATTATCATTGAGCGGTATTGCGAAATATGTTGGGTCAAAAGAAAGAATTGCCGGAGATGTGCGAGACAAAGTAAAATCTTACACAACCGTTGACACATCTTTATATTATATAAATCAAAAAGATAATTACAGTCTCACACTCAGCATTAAAAATATTTTTAATGAAAATGTTGTTTTTCCATCTCCTCCAAAAACCTACAGTGAAGATTATGCTCAAGAGAGTAGAAATTTTCTCGTAGTTTTTACAAAAGAGTTTTAAATGAAGAAAATAATAATACTTTTTTTCATTTTTGCAAACATAGCCTATGGATATACCTATAATGAGGTGCTATTAAAAGCGCAGGCTTCTATATTTCCAAAAATAATGCTCTTAGACAAGAAGCTCAACGACAAACTTATAGAGGGCAAAATTATCTATACCGTTGTTTACGAAAAAGATGATTACAATGCAGCTTCAGAAGTACGTAAATTTATAAAAGACAGCCATCAGGCTCGCCTTGACAAGTATCAGTATACAGTTAATTTAGTAGAGTTTTCAGATTTTTCCCATGCCACAAAATCATCTGCAATATATGTATTAAATTCAAACGAAAACATACAAAAAGTTGCAGAAATCGCTAAAGAAAAAGGAATTATAGCTTTTGCTTATGATATTGAAAATTTGAAAAACGGCCTGTTGTTTTCTTTAATGATAGAAAAATCGACAATCCTCTATGTTAATAAAGAAAATTTATATAGCAAAAAAATAGACTTTGTGGATTCTCTACTGCAAATGGTAAGATTCATTGATAAAGAGCATAGTTAAATTGTTTATATAATTAATCATTTTTTATTGTTGTATATTTCTCAATGAACACGAATATTTTGGTTCAATACGCATAGATATCGGCTGTTGAACCCATGGAAAAACACTATAATTAGCTTAGATATGCTAAACTATAGCCTATTAAATGTGCTGATGTACTCAAGATGAAAGGTTTGCTTTTTAATATGAAAAATAAAAACATTAATTCTCTTTCGACTAAAATAGTATTGTCAATCTCTCTTCTGTCCGTTATTATCGTCTTGATTATATTTGCCGTTTTTGAGAAAATGAACAAAGAAGCTTTTTATAATATTGAACTTGAAAAAGTTGGCTTAATTGCAAATACCATTGAACCCTTAATCGCACTTAATATCTATCTTGACATGCCGGGCAACGTCAATCAGCTTGTACTCCAGCTTATGGAAAATCAAAATATTTTGGCAGTGAAAGTTTTAAAACACAATCAAACAATTCATGAAGCAAAATCTAAAAAATACGAAGATGAGCTTAATGACTCTTTTATTGTTAAAAAGCGTATTTATCAACCCAATTCTAAAAAAAGTATTGGTACTCTAGTTATTATTTATTCCAGCAAAAACTATCAGGAGTTAATACACAAATATACCAAGTTGCTGGCAATAATGCTTTTAGCAAGCAGCCTGCTTTTTTTATTATTTAGTCTTTATGTCAAAAAACTTCTTTTACCGCTTCGAAAAATAGCTAATTCACTCAAAAACTACTCGCCTAATAAAGAAATAAAAATTCCTTTTGCATCAGAAAATAATGAAATTGGATTAATATCAAATGCACTTAATGAAATGCAAGAAAAAATTTCGCAATATTCAAAAGAACAGGAAAATATTAATATATTTTTAGAAGAAAAAGTAACTGAAAAGACATCAGAGTTGCGCAATCAGCTTTACACAGATTCATTAACAGGATTGCCTAATAGGCTTAGTTTACTACAAGACTTAGCCAATCTAAGCGATGCCGCACTCCTTATAATAAATATTGATGATTTTAAAGAAATCAATGACTTTTATGGGCATATAGCAGGTGATAGTATCTTGGTAGAATTTTCCAAGCGATTGCATCTTATGTTTGAAACAGACAATAATATAAAACTCAACCATCTCGCAGGCGATGAATTTACTTTGCTTTTTATAGAAAAACCCTCAAAAGAAAGCTTAATTCAAACTGTTCAAAAATTACTTTATGAAATAGAAAAAATAGTTTTTTATTATGATAACAATGAGTTTAGTATCAGGGTTTCTATTGGGGGCACCTATCAGATACGACGGGCTTTGGAAAAAGCAGATATTGCGCTTAAGTCAGCAAAGAAGGAACAGAAACCTTTTTTAATGTATGATGAAAAATTAAATATAGAAGAGCAATACAAAGATAATATGGAATGGGTTAAAAAGCTTAAAAATGGAATTGAAAAAGATAAAATCGTTCCTTATTTTCAGCCTATATTTGACAATGTATCAGAAAAATGCGTAAGTTACGAATGCCTGATGCGTCTCATTGACGACAACGGCAAAGTTATCGGTCCCAATAACTTTTTGTATGCTGCAAAAAAAAGCAGACTCTACAGCAAGTTGACAAAAATTATGATTGAAAAAAGCTGTAAACATTTTGAACATGTCGCATACGATTTTTCAATCAATTTATCTGTTGAGGATATTCTCAGCAATGATATAACAGATTGCATCAAACAAACAATCAAACAATATAACGTTGCAAATAAAATTGTCTTTGAAATTCTGGAATCTGAAGGGATAGAGAATTATGAAGAGATTTCACAATTCATCAGTGAAATGAAAGCGCTTGGCTGCAGAATAGCCATTGATGATTTTGGTTCTGGCTATTCAAATTTTGAACATCTTCTTAAACTGAATATTGACTATATAAAGATTGATGGAACACTAATTAAAAATCTTGATAAAGACACAAATGCCCAAAAAGTTGTAGAAACAATTGTTGATTTTGCGCAAAGATTAAATATCTTGACTATTGCTGAGTTTGTTCATAGTCGCACAGTATATGAAAAAGTAAGGAATCTTAAGATAAGTCGCACACAAGGGTTTTTTCTTGGAGAACCGCAAGAAGCTACAAATAGATATCTGTAGCTTCAAAATACACTCCTTTGCTATGGAGTTATAGTTGCAAATAGCTACACTTTATTGATACTCAAAGTAAAATTTAGTTAAAATCACACAATTATTTTATACGCTAAGGGCTAAAATGGGTTTAAGTATAGGTCTTGTAGGACTTCCAAACGTAGGTAAATCAACAACTTTCAATGCACTGACAAAAGCACAAAATGCAGAAGCTGCAAATTATCCTTTTTGTACGATTGAGCCAAACAAGGCTATTGTTCCGGTTCCAGACAAAAGATTAAAGGAATTGGCAAAAATTGTTAACCCTGAGAGAATTCAATATTCAACTTTAGAT
Source organism: bacterium (assembly GCA_018822665.1). Taxonomy (GTDB): domain Bacteria; phylum Campylobacterota; class Campylobacteria; order Campylobacterales; family Sulfurimonadaceae; genus Sulfurimonas. Next base: position 74,268 of record JAHJJX010000019.1, on the reverse strand, counting down.
TTTGTCGATATTGCAGGTCTTGTAAAAGGGGCTAGCAAGGGTGAAGGATTAGGAAACAAGTTTTTATCTAATATTCGTGAGACAGAGGTAATCTTGCAGATAGTAAGATGTTTTGACGATGACAACATTGTTCATACCGAAGGAACAATCAATCCCTTGAGAGATGTTGAGATTATTGAAGGTGAACTTATCCTTGCTGATATCGAAGTCTTACAAAACAGAATTGACAGACTCAAAAAGCAGGCAAAAACAGATAAAAATGCTGCCTCAGCCCTAGCGATGGCAGAAGAGCTTTTAGAGTTTTTAGCAGACGGAAACTTGGCTAGAAATTTTCCACATGCCGAAACAGAAACCTATAAACTACTGAATCAAGAAGTTAGATTTTTAACAAACAAAGAGATTATGTACGGTGCGAATGTTGATGAAGATGGTCTGCTTGAAGACAGCGAGTATGTAACTGTTCTCAAAAAGCATGCAAGCAAAAATAGCTGTGAAATTATTAAACTGTGTGCCAAAGTCGAAGAGGAGCTCATCGGTCTTGAAGAAGATGAAGCGAATGAGTTTTTAAATGAACTTGGAGTTGTTGAATCCGGATTGGAGCAGATAATCCATAAAGGCTTTGATAAATTAGGTCTTATGAGCTATTTTACAGCTGGTGTGAAAGAAGTTCGCGCTTGGACTATTCGTAAAAACACAACTGCACCAAAAGCCGCAGCAGTGATTCATAATGATTTTGAAAAAGGTTTTATCCGAGCAGAAGTTATCGCTTATAATGATTATATTGCATGTGGAAGTGAACAAAAAGCCAAGGAAGCCGGTAAGATGAGGCTTGAAGGGAAAGAGTACATCGTGAATGATGGTGATATTATGCATTTTAGATTTAATATTTAATAACTTAAATTTCAAAGATAAACTACAAAGGAATATGAAACTATTATGGAATTAAAATATGTAGGGCCAAAGCCGATAATTTCCCATACCGGCATAGAGTTTGATAAAAACAAAGAAGATAAATATATATATTTAAACATCATAGTTCAATTTCTAAAAGCACTGAGTCATGAATACCATGAAGACAAAACTTACATATACGATGCGCAGCTTACGACGTGCAACGCTTGTGAAATATTGAATGAATTAAAAAGATATTGTCCTAAAATCAATATATTAATGGACAAACAAAATCATAAAATAGAAGATATCATAGATCATAATCTTCAAAGAGCGCATGAAAATAATGTTTTAAGTGCAATTGATAAAGAAGTTTTAGAAAATAACATTCACATTATGCATGATTATCTTGTTCAGCGCTCAATAAATAAAAGTGTTTATTATTGTGCCGTAGATATGTTGGCAGAACTTCTAAAAAAAGACCATATAGACCATATAATAGTCCCGATGTATCAAGAATTTGCTCATGTATTGCACTCCGTGCAGGGCAGCATAACAAGGCAAAAGATACCTATCGACACAAAACTTGATATTTATAATGACAATGGAAAGCTTTTACTAAAATTACAAGTTGTAAGAATTATTTAGAATTCCATAAAATCATTGAAAGAACCATCGTGTCTTTTAATCTTTTTAAAGCAAAATCAAAATTATCCAGACTTGTATCTTTTAATTTTTTCTCTTCTTGCTCATATTTACCGATTGCTTCTAATAATTCTTCTTTTTTTTGTTCCTCAAGATTTGTATTGTGAAGCTCCACTCTTTTATCTGAAATTTTAATTTGAATTCTGCTTCTCTGAGCATTTTTAGTGTTACGGGCAGCTTTTACCTTGCTCCAAAGCTGGTTAGCATTATGCATGGCTAAAATATTTTTATCAGTCATGAATTCACTGTTTAAAACTTCATCAACTATCTTATTGCTCTTGGCATGTGGAGTTATATCCACTAATTCTATGAAAGTGTTTGCTATTTCTTCAAAAATATATTGATTATAATTTCTAATATAATCCATTACTATTGAATATATAAAATTTGCATTTTTTGCATTTTTGATATATTCAATGGATTCACTAGCAGAAATGGATAAATCTTCTACGGCAAAGCTTACCCATTCATTAGCTACTTCCGCAAATAAAGCGTTTAAAAGAGAAGAAAGTTTAAAATCAGAAAGATTTTTTATATAGAGAAAATTAAGTTCATTTTTCAGCTTATCTCTTACGATAATTTTGGCTAAAATTTTCATTATTTCTATTTTATCTTCAGCAGAAGAAACATTTAAAACTTCCGCTTCAAATAAACAAGAGTCATTAAAGATTTTTTCTACATACTCCTGCTTTTTCTCTTTTATTTTGTACATTCTATAAAATACTCGCTATTTTATCTCCGTATTTTACATTATCACCGGATTTAACATCTAATTCCAACATCTCTTTTTCTGCTAAAATGACTATGGTTGAGCCCATTTCAAAACATCCAAAATCATCACCTTTATTAAGATATAAGTTGGCATAAGTATATTCGGTTGAAGTAAGCGAATCCGCATTGGTTTTTATTTTTGCTTCAAAAGAAACTTGCATAACACCTACATTCAAGGCTCCTACTAAAACCATAAAAAATTTCTTTTTAGAAGGTGTCTCACACATAATTACAACTCTTTCATTCTCAATAAAAAGATTTACTCTTTTATGGAGTGATGGCATATTGACAGGATATAATTTACCGGGAATATGAACCGCTTTTAAAATTTTAGTATTTGTTGGAATATGGTATCTGTGATAATCTTTTGGAGATAAATAAAGATTTATAAATTCACCGTTATGAATACTGTGTTTTTCATCATCACTGAAATGATTCCCCAAGAGTTCATTGCATTTATATTGCATCCCTTTAATTTGGAGCGCGTAATCTTCATCTAATTTTCCACACTCAGATATGAAAGAATCACAAGGAGAAATAAAGTGATCGGCATCTAAAGAATACTTTCTATCTTCTCTGAGCCTTCTTGTAAAAAGAGCATTTAAACTGCTGTAAGTATCAGCTGAATGAAATTCACTCATATCCAATCCCATTAAAGAAACATAAGAATTATTTACAATTTTTTGAAACCATTTAGGAAATTCTTTTGAAGCAAACTTTCCAAAGTTTTGTGAAATTGCCGAAGTTATATGTTTTTTCATTATTAGTCCTTAATTCATTTTTTTTCTAAACAAGCTTGCGTTTTGCTATCTCTTCTACAAACACTGTTGCGTAAGAGCCTTTTGGAAGAGAAAAATTTAACTCATACCATGCCTCTTCGCTTCTATATTTACCTTCAATATTTTCAGCATAAATCCAAGCGTATCTTCTTGCACCGTCTTCGGATATAACATCATCAAAATCTTTTTCTATTTCTCCGGCTTGACCCAGTGCATGTTTTACTTTGTTTCCGCACAAAAGTCCGGTTGGAGATATGCTGCGTTTCATAAATCTCTCAATATCCTCTTGAGTACCATCAAATTCAAACAGTCTTCCATAGGGATAATGCTCCATAATATCTCCCGTTATCAACTTAAAGGGATGTTTTTGTGCTTTTAATTTTTTCAATTCTTCATTTGGCATATTTAAAAGTGTTTCTAATTCAGAAGTTTCAAAACTTTTAACCAAAGTGTTTATCTCTAATCTTCTGCTGAGCCATAAATTAAAAAGATGGCTCTGGTATGCATTAATCAAAAGTTTTTTTATTTTTGGATTACGCTCTCTTTTCTCACCCTTGGCAATTTTTTCACCTTCTATATGATTGTCTCCGTCATTTCCGAATCTTTGGTATCCAAAAAAGTTCGGCATTCCAAAAGTATTAATATTTTTAAGGGCCTCATCTATTTTTAGAGCAGATGTTGGATTTACCTTTTTAAGTCTTATAAAAAATCTGTTGCCCCGCAAGTGCCCTATTTTAATTTTATTGTTATGATGCGTTTTAGAAATTATTTTTATATTTTCATCTGAAAATTTTTCCATAGCTTCTTCATACTTTTTATGTAAAGATATGTATTGCTTGGTCATTGCATGTTTATCTTTTAAGCCTGCATAACCTATATCTTTATTTTTAATTCCCAAGTATTTTGCAAGAATGCCGACTAATTCAAGTGTTGAGAGATTCTTCTTTCTAACATATAAAACAAGATGCTCACCCTCCCCTGAAAATTCATAAAGAGGTATCTCTTCAACAACGAAATCTCTACTACTTTGTCTAAAATGAAAATCTATACTAGAGTGACCTAGTGAATAAAATCTATCCATATTTTACCTTTAAAAATGATGCGCTTTACATCTATTTGTATATTTTTTTCTTGCCGAAACAGCAAAAATATTCAGGGGTGTTCTGCTTAATTTAGCCCGCCTTAAAAGTGTCTTTTTGACTCTTTTATCAAAAGCCACCAACATTTCATACTCTTCGCCGCTGCAACCTACCCGTTTTGCAATTTTGTGTATAAATTTGAAACCTATTCTATTGGAAACGGCGAACTTATCCAAATCACTAAAAAGACCATCAGAAATATCCATTCCCGAGCTTAAAAATCTTGATGAATCCTTTATGAATTTGTCTCTTAATTTGATATTTATAAACTTTGATTTTTTATGAATAAAGCCAAGATTTAAAAGCTTTTGCAAATCTTTTTTAGAATCCCCAAGCTTGCCGGTGTATGCCAGCAAATAACCAGGCCTAATTTTATCTCGACAAAGAGGCTTATCCGATTCAGATATAAGGCTTATTGTAATATCAAGTTTTGAATTGCTAATAGTATCTCCGCCTATTATTTCAATTCCGTATTCGTCTGCTGCATCTTTAAATCCACATGCCAACTCCGTCATCTCTGATTTAGACAAAGTTTTTGGCATTGCGACACTCAAAAGTGCGTATTTCGGTGTAGCATTCATTGCTATTGCATCAGAAATATTCACAAGCATAGCTTTTCTCGATATTTGATAATAACGCATCCATTTTGTTTTAAAATGCACATTTTCAAAAAAAGCGTCTTTAGAATAAACACTCTTGCCGATAACTGCACCATCATCACCAATATGTTTATTTCTAAATTGTGATATAAAATAATTTTCTAAATTCAATTCAACTTCTTGGCACAGCGAAAAGCACAACTTACACTTAAGTAAAGATTAAACGCTATATATATAAAATGGTATAATATTATAACATTATTAAAGTGATTATCATGAAACATTCTATGCATAAGATTTTTAAAAACCTGAATTTATTCCTCATTGTTATTTTAATGGTTGCGGGGGTTGCTATGCTCCTTTTGGTCGAGAAAAATACTTCATATATAAAAATAAAAAATTTAAATCTTCAAAAAGAGACTATTGCATCTCTTGCAAACTTGCAAAAAAAAGATATTGAACTCGCACTTATACAGTTCAACGGCAAAAGCACGCAGCTACACCATGAAATTGATAAACTGTATAATTTATACAAATATAATATAACAGGGCGGTATGTATTATCCAACTCAGATGAATACATGTCAGATTTAAACAAACTAAGACAGCTCACTGTTGTCTTTAATGAAAAAGCACATGCCTATTACACAGAAAAAAATAAAGAAGATAAAAATTTAAAAAATGCTTTTTATTCCATTCATTCTCATATTAATTCTATGATTTTTAAAAATATCGCTTATGATGAAGCTATATTTTCACTTCTTGAAAAAATCTCCATAATAACCTTTGTTTTTATATTTATAATAACTTTCTGGTACCGTAGAAGATTAAATTTTTTATACCAAGATATTTTATTTCTTTATGCTGTTGACAAAAACAAAAAAGACTATGCTATTTTTTCAGAAGAGGTTGATGCAATCGCACTTAGAATGAATAGAAAAGCTGTTACATCCGATAATCCGACTATGCTGGACCCCGTAACCGGAATCAACAATCACAAAGGGATGATAAATTCTTATACAGATAAAAAGGGTATGAAAGACAGTAATTTCATATCTGTAACAATTTTTGAAATAGACAACTTTTCAAAAGCAAACAGAGTATTTTCCCAAGAGTTTACACAAGCCGTTCTTAAAAAAATTGCTTTTACCATTTCATTGCATGAACAGCCTACGGATGTTATAGCAAGAACTGACTATAATCAGTTCACTCTTATTTTTTCAAGACCAAGCAAAGAACAGTCATTTAAAGATGTCGATATCATCCGTGAAAGCATATCTGAGATTAAATTTAAAACTAACAATGGCGAAGAAGTTAAAATTACGCTCAGTGGCGGTTTTATCATAAAATCAAATAATCAAACTCTAGAAGATGCATTAAAGCAAGCCAAGGAAACTTTGCAACATGCTAAAAGTAGGAGTAAAAATACTATTTCTCAGCTGAGAGACTTAGCAAAGCATGCCTTATAAAAACTTTAGTCTTGCAATTTTGTCGAAACGTTGCGTAAAGTGACACTATTTATTTTAAATACTTATAGATGTCTCAAATAGTAACAAAGTTAAACTTCCTCTACTCAAAGCCTATATTTAATCTTTACAAAGTCTTGTTGGGATATAATCAGCATTATTTTATATCTTTAATAAAGGAAAGCTAATGAGTATTCCTATTTATACTTACGATGCAATTATAGTTGGTGCAGGCCTTGCGGGATGTGCAGCAGCAAGAGAGTTGCAAAATGCAGGAAAAAAAGTTGCTGTTATAACAAAACTACACCCTCTGAGAAGTCATTCCGGAGCGGCGCAAGGTGGAATTAATGCAGCATTTAGTGAAAAAGACAGTGTCGAGTTACATGAATTTGATACGGTAAAAGGAAGTGATTACTTAGCTGATCAGGATGCGGTAGAGTTTATGTGCCAAAAAGCCCCAGAAACAATTCGCTGGGTAGAAAGAATGGGTGCGGCATTTAGCAGAACCGAGGATGGAAAAATAGCTCAAAGACCTTTTGGCGGACAATCTTCTCCTCGTGCATGTTATGCGAAAGACAGAACTGGATTGACTCTCCTGCAAACAATATATGAGCAAGCGCATCGCGCAGGCGTTAAGTTTTGGGATGAATGGTATGCAGCTGACATTATCTACAAAGACGGAAAAGTTTCCGGTGTAGTGGCCTTTAATATTCGCGATATGCAGGTAGTTATTTTCAATGCAAAATCCGTCATGTTTGCTACTGGCGGCTATGCTCGTTCTTATAAGATTAATTCTAATGCACATGCAAATACAGGGGATGGACTCTCTATAGTTGCTCGTCACGGTCTTCCTCTTGAAGATATGGAATTTGTTCAGTTTCACCCATCCGGTCTTTCAGGAAATGGTGTTTTAATCTCTGAAGCAGCCCGAGGTGAAGGCGGTCGTCTTTTCAACTCTCTGGGTGAAAGATTTATGGAGAAATATGCTCCAAACGCAATGGAACTGGCTTCTCGCGATGTTGTAAGTCGTGCAATTATTAATGAAATCAGAGAAGGTCGCGGTGTCGGTCCAAGAAAAGATGCGGTGTTTATTGATGTTACGCACCTTGGAAAAGATTTAATTATGGAAAGACTTCCTGAGCTTCGTGATTTAGCTATCACTTTCCTTGGTCTTGATATGATTAAAGAACCTATCCTTATCTCTGCAACCGCACACTACTCTATGGGTGGTATTCCTGTTAATATTGCCGGTAATGTTCGTAAAAACAATACAGAGCTTGTAGAAGGTTTTTATGCTGCTGGAGAGTGTTCATGCGTTTCAGTACACGGTGCAAATCGTCTTGGTGCAAATTCTGTTTTAGAAGCTTTATTATTTGGCCGTTTTGTTGGTAAAACAATGGTTAAAGAGGTAGATGATATCGAATTAAGAGTTGCTACAAAAGAAGATGCAAAAACTGCTTTAGACGAAATTAATTTTATTTTGAATAATAACGGAAATGAAACAATCACAGGCCTGCGCGAAGAACTTCAGCAGGGAATGACTACTAATGCCGGTGCTTTTAGAACAAAAGAGTCATTAGAAACTCAAATAGCAAGTATAAAAGAGCTTCATAAAAGATTTAAAAATATTCGCATAAAAGATAAATCCAAAATATTTAATACTGAACTTCAAGAGGCTATAGAATTTGGCCATATGCTTGATTATTCTGCTTTTATCGTTGAGAGTGCCATTGCAAGAAATGAAAGCCGTGGTGCACATTTCAGAGAAGATTTTGATACTCGCGATGATGAAAACTTCCTAAAACACACAATGGCTTATATGGATAAAAATGGTGATATATCACTTGATTACATGGATGTTGTTCTTGGCAAACATGAGCTAAAAGCAAGAAATTACTAAAAGGGATACTTATGAGTACACATAAAATTACTACACAACAGGTAAATTTCAAAGTATTTCGTTTTAATTCTGATGAAGACTATCTTCCATACTATACTGATTATAAGATGGAAGTTACTTCGGAAGAAGTTGTACTAGATATTTTAAATAGAATTAAATGGGACCATGATGGCAGTTTTTCTTATCGTCGCAGCTGCCGTCACGGTATTTGTGGAGCATGTGCCATTAAAGTAAATGGACGTGCAACTCTTGCTTGTAAAGAGCGCATGACAGATATGATAGAGCTTTTTGGAAATGAATTAACCCTTGAACCTCTCAGCATCAAAAGAGCAGTAAAAGATATGATTATCGATAAAGCTGATTTTTGGCAAAAACATGATGCTATTCATCCTTATCTCATCTCAGACGTTGAAGAACATCCAGAGCATGAACATCTTGTAACGCCAGAAGAAGCAGAAGAGCTGCTTGAAGCAGATTTATGTATTCAATGCGGCGCATGTCACTATGCGTGCCCGGTTGTAGAGATTAACGATGATTTCTTTGGTCCTGCCGCATTTGCCAAGGCCTATCGTTTTGAAGCTGACGTTCGTGACGATGCACACAATGAAAGACTTCAGGAATTACATGAAGAAAAACAAGGTCTTTGGGACTGCGTTAAATGCTATGAATGTGCGGAAGCTTGTCCTAAAGATGTGAATCCAATAGATAAAATCACTAAATTACACCAAATGTTATTTAGAGAAGGTGTTGCAACTAGCAATGTAGCGACTCGTCATGCTGTTGGATTCCTTCATTCTATTAAAAAACACGGTGTTTTAGATGAAGGCGGATTGGTTCTTTACTCTGAAGGTCCTTCTATTGTTAAACATATTCCGGTTGCCCTAAAAATGTTTACAAAAGGTAAAATAATTATGCCTTGGAATATGCCAAAATCTGATAATCTTGATGAAATTCAAAAACTAATAAAATCATCATCAACTGCAAAGTTCTAGGAGTAGCCGAATGAAAAAATTAAAATATGCACTTTTTACAGGTTGTACAGCAAAACAAAGTACTCCTGAGCAGATGATGTCAACTATGGCTGTTGCCGATAAACTGGGTATCGAACTTATAGAATTAACGGAAGCCTCATGTTGCGGTGCTTCTCACTTGCAAGATTATGATGACTTTTTATCCCTTGTTTTAAATGCAAGAAATATTGCTTATGCAGAAAAACATGGTTTGACAATGGTTACTATTTGTAATACATGTCAACTCAATACTGCGATGACGAAACATCGTTTAGATAAAAATGCTGATTTAAAGGCTAAAGTTAATGAAAAATTAGCAGAAGTCGGTTTAGAGTACAAAGGTACTTCAAATGTAATTCACTTCCTCTATGCAATCATTGATGATTTTGGTCTTGATAAAATTAAAGAGATGGTTGTAACGCCGCTTAGTCAGTTTAATATTGCACCTTTTTATGGCTGTCACAATATCCGCCCTTCTGAGCTTCAAAATGAGTCTCATAAAAAAGCGGAAAATCCATATAACCCTACATCCTTGGACGATTTGATTATCGCTTGCGGCGGTATGACGGTAGATTATGTAGAAAAAAATAAATGTTGTGGTTTCCACGTTGAACTTCAAGCTCCAAAAACTGCATCTATATTGACAGGAAATGCAATTGCCGGTGCGATGGATGGCAATGCAGACTGGATGGTGACTCCATGTCCTCTTTGTCATTTGAAATTAGACACTCAAACAGGTCATGCTTCTGAAGCTATCGGTCGTGAAGTCGCTCTTCCTGTATTGCACATGCAACAAATGTTAGGACTTGCACTTGGATGTACTTCAGAGCAGCTTGGCTTGAAACATCACTTAACTAAAGTCAATTTTATATAAATAAACTTCTTTTTATTCCCGCTTTAAAAGCGGGAATCTTTCTATACAATATCACCTTCATCAAATCATACAAATGGAACTTCAATGTCAAAATCAATAGAAATCATATCTTGGAATGTAAATGGTATTCGTGCTGTAGCAAATAAAGAAGCTCTCAAATGGATAGAAGAGAGACAGCCTGATATCTTATGCCTCCAGGAAATAAAAGCTTTGCAAGAGCAAATACCCAATAATATGTTCAATAAAGAATATCAGGAGATTTTGGTCAATTCAGCTCAAAAAAAAGGCTATAGCGGAACAATGACTTGGAGTACTCTTCAAAGCGATTATAATTCCACATGCCAAGATATCGATACTCTCAGCGAAGGCAGAATCGTAGAAACGCATTATGATGATATAGTTCTTTTTAATGTCTATTTTCCAAATGGGCAAAAGGATGAAGAGCGATTATCTGTTAAAATGAAGTTTTATGATGATTTTTTGACCTACTGCGAGAAACTGAGAGACAATGGCAAATCAATCATTATCTGTGGAGATGTCAATACTGCCCATAAAGAGATAGACCTTAAAAATCCAAAAGCAAATTCTAAAACATCAGGATTTTTACCGATGGAAAGAGAATGGATAGATAAACTGCTCGATACGGGTTACATCGATACATTTCGATACGTAAACGGAGATGAGGCAGACAGGTACAGTTGGTGGAGTTACCGTTCAAGCGCAAGACTTAAAAATGTCGGATGGAGAATTGATTATTTTTTTATTTCAGAAGATTTAGCCGAAAGCTTGGAAGATGCTTTCATACTCGACTACATAGAAGGCTCAGACCACTGCCCCGTCGGCATTAGACTTTCTTTTTAGTTGTGGCATGTGGAAACTTCCACATGCCATGTTTTAACCGTTTAAAAGAAACTTGAAGCGCTTAAATAAAATAGTACGGTTTTATTTTTTTCCTTGCCGTCTAGTTCATTTATCAAAGGAATTTTCACACCTATTCCAAGAGGAATCCCTTGGGCAATTTTGTCACTATTCCATCCTAACCAAAAATCTGCAGTTTTAACTTCGCCAAATCCACTTAATGCCTCTACTCCAAAATAAGTTATTTTTGCATGCGTTCTCACTTTATCCCAAAACAAACAAGGCATAGACCCGCCCGCCATAACTAAGTATGAGTTTCCTGAGATTTTTTCATCATTTAGAGTATAGGACAATAAGCCATTCGCCTGAAATCTATCTCCAATATTTTTTGTAATTCTGTGCGATAGCGTATATGCGTCATATCCGGAGCCTAGCCCTTTTGTATCGTCACCCGTTGTTGTTTTATAGCGAAGTGAAGTGACATTGATTCCGCTAACATCTGATGGCATGCCAAAATGAAAATTGCCTCCAACAGATATATCACCTATACCTGTATTGTCATCACCCGTAGAAGAATTTTTTATTTTGATTAGCGGAAGCATTGCATCCAAACCAAAATTGGAACCTATATTTAAACTAAGAGGAATATTTAAAATACTTACATCCCCCGCATAAATATACTGAGCCGTTACACCCACCGTTTTATCGCTTGTTGCAAAATCAACCATAGCCGTATCGCTTACAACTTCATTTACAACCGTCTGGTTTGTTACATACGTCTGAAACTCAGTCGTTTCATAATCATACTGAAAGCCAAAAAGCAGTGTTGAAGCAGCCAGCATCGAAAGAGAGATTTTTTTCATGATAATCCTTTATAATGTATACTCAATGATATATTTAACATACTTAAATAATTATTTAGAATGCGTACCTTGAAGCAAAAAATTTATTTAGATTTTGGTCTGAATGCTTTAATAACATCTTCATTTGTTTCAAGATAAGGACCCTCTATCAAATCTATACAATACGGAACTGCCGGAAAAACTGCATCCAAACATTCACGAATCGATTTTGGTTTTCCCGGTAGATTGATTATTAAACTTTTCCCTCTAATACCTGCGCTCTGGCGCGATAAAATTGCAGTCGGCACATACTGTAAACTCACTTGTCGCATAAGCTCTCCAAACCCCGGCATCATCTTCTGACATATATTTTCAGTAGCTTCAGGGGTAACATCTCGCAAGGCCGGTCCAGTTCCTCCTGTTGTAACAACCAGACAACAACCCTCTTTGTCACAAAGCTCTATCATAGTTTCTTCCAAAATATCCTGCTCATCAGGAATACACCTGTAAACTATCTCAAATTCACTCTTTAAATAATCTTTCATAGTATCTTGAATTGCTATTCCGGAAATATCTTCATATATCCCTTTACTCGCTCTGTCACTTGCAGTTATCACACCAATTTTAATCTCGCTCATACGCATTTCCTTTAATTTATTTGTAAAAAATGGTTTGCATTTTTAATATATGTCACGGTAGCGACTTGTTGAAAAAAATCTTTTGCGGAATTTACGTCTATTATTCTATCTTCTTCGCCAAGATATATCTCCAGAACTACACCTTTTTTCGTCAGATTTTCCAACTCTCCTAAATTCCACTCATAATTCAGCAATTCATCAAGCGCATCCGAACTTGTCGGACTAAACTCAACTTTTTTGATGGCATGTGGAAAAAAGCAGGAGTTTATAAATTGACGCAGGTAAAGCTCCTGATTTTTTTTATATGCCAGCAACTGAAGTCTTTTAAAACTCTCTGTTTTTGTTTGAAAAAATGCCGGAGAGAACAATTGTAAAGTATCTATTCTTTTTCCACATGCCAAGCCTTCTTTTGCAATCTCAAATGCTTTGATAGCTCCATAACTAAAACCGCAGACGGCATATTCTGAGTTTTTTAGATAATTATGAAAAAGAAAAGATTCATTTTTTAAAGAAAATCCACTATAAAATTTCATTTATATACTGCACAACTTCATTTTTTGTGATACTTTCTCTCTCATAGAAAATAGCTTCAACTTTTCGCATAACACTTTCCATAGACTTTAAAAGAGATTCACACTCATTAAACAATCGAGTCATTACAATCTCTTCCTCATGCTCCGTAGATATTAAAGAGGAACCCATTCCATAATCTTCCAACATATTCCTCACAAGCCCTTTTGCTTCATCCAAATCATCTTTTGCACTGCTGGCATGCTCATTAAATCGAATTCCACATGCCACCATTCCTGCCAAAAGCATTTTTATTCTTGATTCTAACTCATGCTTGATAAGGGGGGCATCATTCATCGGTGTCAGTTTTTCATTGGAGAGCATCAGTTTTTCAAAAGGCAAATCAAAATAAGCAGCACTCACAACTTTTCCTGCCTGATAGGTAATACGGTATTCTTTTTGTTTGTCGTTGAGCATTTGAAGTTTTTTCTTTCCAAACATCACCTTGTCTTTTACCTGATAAAAGTGTTCTATGGTTACATGAAAATCTTTTTGTCTTAGGGAAAGAAGTGCCGCTTCATTTACAATCGCAGCAAGGGAAGCGCCGTTAAAGCCAACGGTCATATTCGCAACCACTTTTATATCCAGCTCATGCGGAACTTTTTGCAAATACTTGGAGAGGATGGCTTCTCTTTCCATTTTTGTCGGAAGCTCAACAAAAATTCTTCTATCAAATCTGCCGGCTCTCAGAAGTGCCGAATCCAAAACTTCTATTTTGTTTGTTGCGGCTATAACGATAACACTTCCGGAGCCTTCGAAACCATCCATTTCTGTCAAAAGCTGATTAAGAGTAGCTTCTCTTTCATCATTTCTCTGCCCGTCTCTTTTTTTACCCACAGCATCGATTTCATCTATAAAAATGATAGAAGGCGAATTGTTTTTTGCAGCGCGAAAAAGTTCATGTACTCTTTTGGCACCCATGCCAACATATATTTGAACAAAAGAAGCACCGCTTTGATAATAAAACGGAACCCCCGCTTCATGTGCGACAGCTTTAGCTATCATCGTTTTTCCAACACCTGGAGGACCTATTAAAAGTACACCCTTGGGCAGTCTTGCCCCAAAACTTTTGTAGCGTTTTGGATTTTTCATAAAATCGATTATCTCTTCAAGTTCCATCTTCACATCGGAAATCCCGCCGATGTCGTTAAAAGTAACATCACTTTTTATACATTCAATCAGTCCATCGGAATTCAAGCTCGGAGTTGAACTTTTGTTGGATGTACTAAAATACTCATCAGAATTTAATCGCTTTTGCCACCATCTAAATGCAAGCGTTCCGATTCCCAAAACTAAAACCAAAACAAGCAAATAAACAAGTACATTGGAGCCCGTTTCAACTTCCACTTTATAATCCACAAACATTTTCGGTGTTACTTGTGAAGATGCAATTTTATAATAATCGTTCTCTGTCTTGAGATAAACGTACTCTTTCGTAACAATTACATTTTTCACACTGTGATTATCCAGAATATTTACAGCATCTTTCAATGTTATCGGTTTTGCATTATCTCTGAGTATCGCAAATAAAACTAAAGCAACAACCAAAAATGCAGAAACATAAAGCGCTATACGATTTGTCTTAGAGTTTAACATAGTTACTCTCTCCTCTAATTTCATAGTTTTGTATATGAATCCAATTTCCGACTAGGTCTTCATCAGATTCCACTATGATTTTATTGAAATGTTGGTCCAGTCCATGATAGAAGCCACCCTTTTCACCCTCTATCAAAACGTCCAACGCACCCTTATAAGATTTTCTGAAATCTAGATTTTTTGCTTGTATCAAAGCTTCAAGTTCATGCAGTCTGTCTTTTGCCAACCTGCCGTTTACTTCGGGTTTCATTTGAGCCGATGGAGTACCGTCTCTTTTAGAATAAGTAAAAGAGTGCAAATGGGTTAAGGGCAATGCTCTTGCATTAATCATAGCTTCTTGCCATAACTCTTCACTCTCTCCGGGATGACCTGTGATAAAGTCCGTTCCGATTGCAAAACCCTTATCGGCTAAAAACTCAAACAATTCCCTGTCTTGCTTATAAACATTTCTTCTATTCATAAGTTTTAACATCTTAGGAGATGTATGCTGAAGCGCAATATGGAGATGTCGTTCAAGCCAAGGTTCATCCAGTATCTCTTTAAATTCATCACTTATTTGAATAGGTTCTACGCTTCCAAGTCTAATTCTTCTTACTCCGCGAATTTGTGAGATTTTTTTCATTAATTTTGCGATAGAAGTACCGGTGCCCTGCCCATAACTGCCGACATTTGTTCCCGTTAAGATAAATTCACCAAAACCGTTAATTGCCAATCTGGAGATTTGTTTCAAAATTCTCTCTTCATCCATGCTTCTGGCATCGCCGCGGACAAAAGGAATAATACAGTAAGAACAACGAAAATTACACCCTTCTTGAATTTTAATAAACGCCCTGCTCTTACCGATAAAATCATCCACAACGCTCTCGTCTATATGATTTAAATCACCAAGTTCATAAAAAGGTTTGTCTTGAGAAAGTAAAAAATTTATTTTTTGTTTTTCACTTTGACCGAAAACACCCTGTACCCGTTTTTCTTCAAATAGCTTTTCACCTTTGGTGTGAGCTCCGCATCCTGTTAAAAATATTTTAGCATTCCCGCTTTTTTCCACATGCCCGATATAAGAACGCACATGAGAATCAGCCCCATTAGTTACGGTGCAGGAATTAACAACGATAACATCCGCTTCATTCTCATCCAAAGTAATATCATAGTCCTCTAAAGAGCTCATCATTACTTGAGAATCATAAAGATTGGTTCTGCACCCGAAGGTTTTAAAATATACTTTTTTTTTCATATTACACTACTTCTTTATCATCAAAAGATATCTTCTTCTCAGAGTTTTCAATATGCAGTCTTTGAGTAGGGTATGCAATCACAATGTCGTCTTCAAGATTAAAAGCATCAATGATTTCCGTAGATATAATACTTCTTAAAGTAAGCGTAGCGTATGCATTCGTCAAATACCAGGTACTTATATTGATGCCGTTTGGTTCTATGAAAGAAAATATTCTAGGCTCTACGTTTGTATTTTTCAAACTATAATGATTTCTAAGCTTATTTAACTGCTTTCTCGTGATATCGGTATAACCTTTGGAATATTTTTTAGCGATTTTTTTACATAAGCTCATTGCTTTTTTATGGTTTGAATCAAAGGTAATCACTATGTCGATTCCATCCCAGACAGTTTTTAGCGAACTATGAGAGTAGTTTGCAATCATTCTTGTAAATATATAATTGTTTGGCACGAAGATGATTCTTCCGGCTCTTCTATTTATTTTGTACGTTGTGAGTGTTACGTCCTCAAGAAGGGTTATTCGAAGCAATGCTATATCCATCACGTCGCCGACATATTCTACTCCATCCATCTCGATTCTGATTCTGTCTCCAACATGTATGCTTCCGCCAAAGACTATAACCAACCATCCTAAAATACTCATAAACCAATCTTTCATGGCAATGGCAATACCCGCTGAAGCAAAACCAAGGATAGTAATCAGATAACTTGCATTTTCTATATAGCTAAAAAATACAATGATAATAACCAGAGTCACATTCATAAAAGTAATGATTTTATTTGCCATATAAAATCTTTCATTATCCGTTATGTATTTTTTAACGATTAGCTTCAACAAGAAAAATATTAGAAAAATAACTAAAATTATAATCCCTATATTGGCAAGTTTCCATATCTGTTCTTGAACTTCTTTATTAAGATTTAATTCTATAATCTCTAATCTTTTTTGATACACTTCTGCTGTCACGGTAATCGTGTCTAGTGCCGTTTCAAATCTTTCAAGCTGCTTTTCTTTAAGAGTTATTTCTTGCTGATATTTTTTCTCTTTATCAAGGATTTCAATCTCTTTGTAAATATCATTCTCTTTTCTAATGAGAGCAATGAGCTCAGTCAGTTCATCTTTTCTTTTTATATAATCATCATAATTGGCATTTAAAGTTTTAAGAAGAGAGATTCCCGTAAATATATCAAAGGGGTTTGATATCACCAAAGTGTCATCAATTTCTGATGGAGTAAGCAGTTTAGAAAATGGGGCACTATCCTTTTCTTTTAACTGTTCGATTTGAGAAGCCAGAATCTTTTCTTTTGAAATAAGTGCATTTAATTCATCCACTCCACTTGCGCTGTCGTCACTTTTTTTCAAATAACTTATTCTATTTTTAATATTTTTTAAACTGTTTCGCACTTCCATAGAAGTGAGATAAGAAGCATAGCTTTTCATCCAAACTTTTTCTTTAGAGATTTCATGCTCTAATTTATTCAGCGCAGAGACATACTCCAGTATTTTACTTTTTCTTATTTCTTCATTTTCTATGGCGAGTTTTTTATTCTCTTCGCTTGCGGCTGATGTTAAGGAGAATATTAAGAATAAAAATAAAAATATTTTACTCATCAAGATTCCTTAAATTTATTTAAAACATGCATTATTGTATTCTTGTCTATTGTGTCTGCTATGCGAACATCGCCTATACCAACGGGAATAATGAATGTTATACTTGAATCAGAACTTTTTTTATCTAAGAAAAATGTTTCATAAAAGGTGTGTGTATTTTTTATAAGATATGTTGTCGGCAAATCATATTTTTGTAAAAGTGCTTGTATTCTGTTGGCCTCGTTTTCACTCATAAGATTCATTTTAACTGCTGTTTCATTTGCCATAATCATTCCAATGGCAACAGCTTCACCGTGCAAAAACTTTTTATATTGCGTTTCATTTTCTATAACATGACCAAAGGTATGTCCATAGTTTAGCGCTGCTCTTAATCCGTGTTCTTTTTCATCTTTAGATACTACATCGGCTTTAGTTTGAACTGCCTGCTTTATAGCCTCTTGTAAAATTTTTGGATTCTTTAAATCTGCACTTTCTAAAAACTCAAAAAACTCTTTATTAAAAGTAACAGCCATTTTAACTATTTCAGCCACACCTGCAGCAAATTCTCTTGAAGGCAGTGTTGTTAAAAAATGCGGGTCTATATAAACAGCTTTTGGTTGATGGAAGGCTCCAATGAGATTTTTTCCATATTGATTATTCATGCCTGTTTTACCGCCGACACTGGCATCCACTTGAGAAAGAAGCGTTGTGGGTATTTGTATAAAATCGATTCCTCTTTGATATATACTTGCCGCATAACCGCTCATGTCACCGATAACACCGCCGCCAAAAGCAATAAGTAAAGATTTTCTGTTAAAACGGTGGTTAAAAAGAGATTCCAAAATAGTATCTATGGATTGTTGATTTTTATATTCTTCACCATCGGCAACCGTAATAATGTAAAGTTCTTTTGCACTTATTTTTGAAAGTAAATACCCTAAATGAAGACCGGCTACTTTGGGGTTTGTTATTATGGCTACTTTATGGTCAAAGTGAATCTGTGGGAGCATGTCAATTGTGATGCTGTATGAGTTGTCTATAACTTTTTTTAGGGGAATATCTACCTGCATTGTCTATCCAAAAATAAAATTTATTAAATGGATATATGATACTTAAAAAATGCTAATAAACCGCTAAAGCAATAATTTCTATAGTTGTACCGGTATAAATATTTGATGATAATTATCTAGTTTATAATAAAGTCTTTCACTGTCCGTAGAAAATAATGAGTAAATATGCCTCTTTGTCAATTTGCTTGTAAAAGGCAATATATGAATAAAATTATCTTTTTGTCTTAATGTCTTTATCGGGTTAGCATTTTCTTTAATAACTTTAATCGACTTAGAGAATATTGTAGATAAATTATAATAATGTTCAATTACCTGTTCTTTTTCATCTTGATGCTCATTTAAATAATTGTGCAGCTCTATATTAAATCCCATCTGCTCAGATATATCAAATATCGTTGCTGAAACTTTTTCCAAATCACGATTATCACTCAAAATCAAAGCGGCATCTTTTACGGTAGAAAAAGATCTGTCCGATATTTTCAAAACGGGAACATGCGATTCATATAGTATTGTTCTCATCTTAAAATTTGCAAATATCTCTTTGGACACAATGACGAGTCCGACATGATATTTTTTTATATCCAGATGAAAAGCGCTCTTTAAGTTTACATTTTCATATTCTATCTCTATAGTAACATTATCGTTTCTAAATTCTTTTATGTATTCTATGACAGAAATATTACCGGGATTTACTATTTTTATAATAAGTTCATGTTTGAATTTTTTGTGTGCAAATACTGCTCTTCTTACCAATTCTTTAATTGTTGCATTATTTACTATATTCATGTCGATATAAAGATAAAGATTAGACCCAAAAGGTTCCGGAAATTGACCAAGTTCTCTTTTAATGGCACGATAAACGGACTTCAATACGGCTGGTTCACCCACCAACAGAAGCAAATCATTTGGTTGAATCATTCTGCGGCGAGAGGGCATGACAAGTTTTCTGTTCCTGTAAATAGCAACTATTCGCCAATTTTTTTGTTCTATCACTCCTATATGCCTATAAACAAAAGAGCTTCCAAACGGAACTAAAACTTCCATGATTTCACCCTCGCCAATACCGACATTCTGAGCAATAACAGGAACATTTGGCAAATAATCCAACAATCTTGAAGATAAAATTTCATTCACATTTACGGATACAACATTTGAATCTTCATTTTTGAGCGCCCATTGGTTTAAAACAATAACCCGAAGCTGCTTTTTGACCATTCTAATATTTTTTATTGTATTTTCAACATCAAGAAGATTATCCATTGCTATAAGAACTTGAACAAATTCCATTTTAAGCAAATTGGAGAGCTTGTAAAAACTTGTAGGATCAAATTCATAAAACTTAAAGCGGGCCGGATTTGCATCTGCATACTCTTTTGCTTTTAACTGAACCACGTAATATATATTTTCACTGGTATATGTATCTATAACTCTTTTTATGAAATGCTCACCGACGCTGCCGTCGACTATTATTAAAATTTTTTTCATTTTTCTTCTATTTTTTTATTTCAAATTTTCGCAATTATAGCATTTTTACAGTCGTGTTAACTTATGCAAACTATAATTAGCAACGAATTAATGATACAAGGAAAATAAATGAAATTTCTTATGACTCTTTTCTTTCTATCCACTTTAGTATTTGGAAACTCTTACGAAGCTGATGTAAGTGCCCAAGAAGCTTATAATATGCAAAAAGAGGGAAAAGCTATTATTGTAGACGTTAGAACAACATTGGAGTTTATCTATACGGGACATGGAGAAGGATTTATCAACATTCCCGCTTATGAATGGACGTATGTTCCTAAATCGATTGAGACGCGCGTCCAAAGTGCTGACTATGAGATTAAAAATTCAAAGGTGAAAGACCACAAAGCTTCAATGAAACTTTATAACGCAAAAGAAGTTATCAATAAAAACTTTGTAAGTGAAGTTATGAAAGCTATGAAAATACAAGGTGTCGAGAGTGTTATCCTTGTTTGCCGCAGTGGGCCCAGATCGATTTCCGCAGCAAATATCTTAGCAAAAGAGGGCATTACAGCTTATAATCTTGAAGATGGTTTTATCTTTGGATGGAAAGAAGAAAAAATGCCTTGGGACGGACAATAAAATAACAGATTTTTCTGTTATTTTAATTCAAAAATATATTTTGATAAAGAAACAGTTGCTGCTTTAGTTCTTGAATATCTGTAATTTCAAGTCCATTTTCACACCACTCTTTTATTTGCGGATTAAAATTATTTTTTATATCTTCAAACAATGTATCTTTCTCTTTGGTGCTTATTTTTTCATGTTCTCTCAAAAGTAAAATATGCCCCAAAATGGTATTTGTCTGTAGCTCTCTTATTTTTACAATTTCTTTCAAACTCTTAGAATTTTGAATCAATTCTAAAGTCTCCAGATATGTTTTTGTCAGAGGTTTTAAGGCTGTATCCGCTGATGGTGCTAATTCTCTGCATAGGTTTAAAAAATCCTCACCGTATTTCTCAAATTTAACTTCTCCGATTCCGCTAATCTTGAGCATCGCCTCTTTTGTTTGAGGAAGTTTTTGGCTCATTTCAGATAAAACTTTATCTCCAAAAATTACATACGCGGGAACTTTTTCTTTGCTTGAAAGCTCCAATCTTAAAGCTTTAAATTTATCAAAATTTTTATTTAAGAAACTCTCTGAATTTCGAATTTCACTTTTTTTTGCAGCGACTCCTGTTTTATCCATATCTATAAAAACACTTGCTTTTTTTTGTAAGATATCAAATCCGAATTGTTTTATTTTAATGACTCTAAATTCACCTATTTCAATGGCATCAACTTCAAAAAGTCTGTCTGCGACAGCATTCCATTCATTTTTACTTTTATCATTTCCAATCCCATAAACAGATAACTTGTCATGAGAAAATTGAATTATTTTTTGAACTTTGCTCCCTTTGAGCACGTCTATAATATGTGTTAGTCCAAATTTTTGATCACACCTGTAAATAGCTGATAGCAACTTCATCGACTCCAGTGTAATATCCATTTGTTCTCTCTCGCCTTGAATGCAGCTATCGCACATATTTCCACATGCCTCCAAATCATCATCAAAATAATTGGCGATAAGCTTATGTCTGCATTGTGAAGAGTTAGAATAACTATACATTCTGTTTAGTTTATTGTAAAGAAGTTCTTTATATTCTTGGCTGGGCAAATCATCTATAAGCATTCTTCTTTGCATCTCATCGGCTTTTGTATATAAAAGAAGTGTTTTAGATTCTAAGCCGTCACGACCTGCCCTGCCGATTTCCTGATAATAATTTTCCATAGTTTTTGGCATACTCATGTGCACAACAAATCTTATGTTACTTTTATCAATTCCCATGCCAAAAGCAATTGTTGCTACGACAATGTCTATTCTGTCATATAAAAAATCCGCGTAAACACTGCTTCTTGTTTCACTGCTAAGCCCGGCGTGATATGCTTCTGCTCTCAAACCTTTGCTTTTTAAAAACTCTGCAACTCCTTCTACGTCTTTTCGACTAAAGGCATATACAATTCCCGAATCATTTTTGTAATTTGATAAAAATCCAATAAGCTGGTCTCTGCCGTTTGAAATTCGTTTTTGTGAAGAAACCATAAGATTATCTCTTAAAGTTTTTCCTCTAAGTTGAAGCGGGTTCTCAAGTCCAAGCGTTTGAACAATGTCATCTTGAACTTTTTTCGTTGCCGTTGCGGTAAAAGCTGCGATTGCCGTGGATGGAAAAAGTTGTTTTAATCTATTGAGATTTCTATAATCCGCTCTAAATTCATGCCCCCATTCACTGACACAGTGCGCTTCATCAATGACAAAAAAATTAATATTTAATTTTCTTAAAAGGTCGATAAAGCCATTAGAGCTTAAACGCTCCGGTGAAACATAAAGAAGTTTTATCTCCGATAACAATAATCTCTTAGTAATATCTTCTATCTCTTCAACACTTTGAGAGGAACTAATCATTTCAGCTTTTATTTCATTGCTTTTTAATCCTCTCACCTGATCTTGCATCAGAGCGATGAGAGGAGAGATAACAACTGTAACTCCATTCATTACAAGCGAAGGCAGCTGATAACATAAAGACTTGCCTCCGCCTGTCGGTAAAATGGTAATCAAATCTCTTTTATTTACTATACAATCGACAGCATCTTTTTGAAAAGACCTAAATGCATCATGTCCAAATATATTTTTTAAAAGTTGATGTATCATCGTTGCACTATCTGTGCTTCTTGAATCCGCATATCTTTATCTTCCGAAAATTGAATCTCGTATCCGTCTTTCATTATTAATTTTGGAAATTTATTTGGTTTTTCACATGTTTCTTCATTAAGAATAAGCATTTGCTTTTGATTTTCTAAAGTTGTTTTTAGATTATTTATTTCAATATCTTTGGTTTCTAATATTTTTTTATACTTTTTTTCAATATTTTCCAGCTTTTTTATCTCCTCAATTCTTTGAATTTCATCTGCGGATATAAATGACACAAGCATGAGACCCATAAGCAAGAATTTCATATTAAACCTTTTTGACAAGTTTTACACCCATCTCAACATGATGCGTATAAGGGAATTGATCAAAAAGAGCCATATCTACTACCTCGTGTGTTTTGCAAAGCAGATTCAAATCTCTTAGCAAGGTTTCAGGGTTACAGGATATATATAGAATATGATGATGCCTTGAGGCAAATTTGCATGAAGCTTCATCCATTCCGCTTCTTGGCGGGTCAACAAAAATACTTTTGATATTGTATGCATCTAAATTAATATCTTTCATTCGGCGAAACTCTCTAACCCCATCAAGGGCTTCGACAAATTCTTCTACACTCATTCTTACAAATTCAATATTTTGCACATTATTTAAAAGCATATTTTCTTTTGCTGCACTGATAGACGATTTAGATATTTCGGTTGCCAAGACTTTGTTGAATTTTCTCGAAAAAGGTATAGTAAAATTTCCTGCACCGCAATACAGTTCCAGCAAATCTCCCTCCATGTTGGAGAAGTTTTTCAAAGACCATGCAATCATCTGCTCATTCACTCTTGGATTGGGCTGAGTAAAACTATTTTCAATCTGCTTAAATCTATATTTTTCTCCATCAACATGGAGAGTTTCAGTGACATAATCCTGTCCTATGACAAGCTTTTGTCCACGACTTCTCCCAATAATATTAATGCCAAGCTTTTTGGATATTTTTAGAGCATGTTCTTGCCATAAAGCGTCCAGTTTACGATGATACAAAAGGGAAACGACAATTTCTCCCTCCATCGTACTTAAAAAATCCGCACCGAAAAGTTTAAAGCCTATATCTTCTGCTTGAATAGCCTCTAAAAGTTTCGGCATAAGCGCAGATATATGTTCATTTACCTGAGGACACTCATCTACTAAGACAACACCTTTTTTCTCCATTGTGTTCATAGCATAATGGATTACACTTTCCACATGCCAGATTTTAAATTCACTTCGGGAACGGTAATGTGATTGTGGAGATTTAAAAACTAAAAGTTCTCCCTTGTAAAAAGGTGAAAAACGCTCTTTGTTTATTTCTGCTTTGTCTTGCAATTGAACTTCATATCCGCCATCATAAAGCTTGCAAGCTCCACATTCACCAAAATATTTACAATCCAAATTTTACACCTTTATTTTATTGAAGCTATTAAATTACCAATGAGTAAATTCCAACCATCGATAAGAACAAATACAAGTATCTTAAACGGCAGAGATATCATAACCGGAGGAAGCATCATCATACCCATAGACATAAGAATGGAGGCAACAACCATATCAATGACTAGAAATGGTAAAAAAAGTAAAAATCCTATCTCAAAAGCCGTTTTTAGCTCACTTATCACAAATGCCGGGATGATAATAGATAAAGGCACATCCGCTATAGTTTGCGGATTTTCCATTTTTCTGATTCTAAAAAAAAGTGCCAAGTCTTTCTCTCTTGTATTTCTAACCATAAAATTTTTAAAAGGAAGCGCTGTTTTATCAAAAGCTTCTTCATAACCAATCTTTTCTTCTATATAAGGCTTTATGCCATCTTCATAGGCCTTGGTTCCAACCGGCTCCATTACAAAGAAAGTTAAAATCATCGCAAGCATAACCAAAAGCTGTGTTGGTGGAACTTGTTGTGTTCCAAGAGCCTGTCTCAAAAAGCCAAAGACAATGACAAAGCGTGTAAACGTTGTCATTACAAGAACCATGCTTGGAGCTAAAAACAGAAGCGTTAAAACAACCAATACATTCAACGAACTTACCAGTTGCTGTGGAGTCGTAGGAGCGGAAAGCTCAAAATTCATAGTAGGTATACTCAAAGCTTCGGCACCCAAAATGGAAACCAGTCCAAAAACTAAAAATAATAATTTTAACATTATTTAGAAGATGCCTTATCCAAAATAGAGCGTTTGGCTTGCGCCTCTTTTTCTGATTTTTTGCCAAAGAAATGCAACTCAACTCTACGGTTTTTTTCTCGTCCGCTCTCCGTAGCATTCGTTGCCAAAGGAGTAAATTCCGCATATCCGGCAGCACTTATTCTGCTTGGGTCTACACCATCAAGAAGCAATTCTTGTAAAACAGAAATGGCTCTAGCAGATGAAAGTTCCCAATTGTCCTTAAAAGGACTTTTATTTCCGGGTCCTTGATTGTCTGTATGTCCTTTAACGCTTACTTCCATATCATTTGGCAACTCTTCTATAATCAATGCAACTCTTTTTAAAAATAGCAGTGCATCTTCATTTTCTATAACGGCACTGCCTGACTTAAATAATAATGAAGCCGGAAGTTTTATCACAAACCCCTCTTGTGCTTCTTCCAATGATATTGTAGGTCCGTGTCCTTTTTCCATCATTTCATTCGCGTCAAGAACGGCTTGTGTTATTTTATTTACAGTCTCAGTACTTTCATCTTGAGATTCTATAGGAGTAGATTCCTGAATTCTGCGTTTTGAAATTTCAGTTTTTGTACCACCCTCTAAAACGCTCATAGCCCCGGAGAGTGACCCGATAGCTTCAGATATTTTTTTCGCGTCCATGCTTGACATAGAAAGGAGTAAAACGAAAAAACATAATAAAAGAGACATCAAATCCCCAAATGCGGCCAGCCAAGCCGGTAAACATTCCTGACAATCCGGACATTTTTTCTTAGCCATTAGTCAAACTGGCTCACACGGTTTGCGGGAGCCAAATAGCTTAGAAGTTTAGCCTCTAAAACCCTTGGTGCGTCTCCCGATTGTATGGACATAATTCCGGATAGAATCATCTCTTTGACCAAGGTTTCTTCATCATTTCTAATACTCAAAATATTATAAATAGGAGTACCGAAAACATTTCCGATAATAGCGCCGTACATCGTTGTAAGCAAGGCAACAGCCATTGACGGACCAATCGCAGAAGGGTCCGCCATATTTAAAAGCATCGCAACAAGACCGATGAGCGTACCAACCATACCCATAGCTCCCGCGAGTCCAGCCCATTGATTAAAAATAGAACCGTGAATTTTATGTCTGGTACTGGTTTGTTCCATCTCTATCTCTAAAAGTTCTCTTATGGTATCGGGTTCACTTCCGTCAATTGCCATAGACAAACCTTTTTTCAAGAATTGGTTGGGTTCCGCATTTACTTCAGACTCCAAGGCTAAGATACCGTCTTTTCTGGCCTTTGTTGCAAATTCCACAAGTTTTTTTATAAGTTGTCCGACATCTTCTTCAGGAGGTTTGATAGCTATCATAAAAACTTTCACAAACACTTTCATCTGCGAAGGCTTAAAAGATATCATCAGAGCACCAATACTACCACCGACAACGATTAATACCGACGGAATATCGATGTACGCTCCAACACCAACACCCATTGCCATAGCACCTAAAAGAAGTGCCATGATTAACACTAAACCAATGACTGTACCTAAATCCATTCGCAAACCTTACAAATTATAATTGGCTTATAATACCACAAAAAATATTAGGCTAAACACTAAAAAAGATTTTTTTGCCAATTTTATTTTCTAAATGATATTTTATTAATGAACGCATAACTTTATTAAAGACAAGGTATTTTATGAGTACAATTACGCAATCAAATCACATCTGGACAATCCCAATATGCTAGAATTTCTACACAAAACGCCTCAAAAAAGCGCCTATTTAATTATCATTCTTTTGGCACTTTCGAGCACTGTTTACAATGCTTTTTTACCTCTGCACGGGGATGAAGCCTATTACTGGATGTGGAGTCATCATCTTCAAACAGGCTATTATGACCATCCGCCGATGATAGCTTATTTTATCTACCTAACAAACTTTATTTCAGAATCTGAATGGGGAGTCAGGCTTGTAAACGTATTTAGTATGAGCGTTTCAGCAATCTATATTTTTAAGTTCGCACGCGAAATATTTAACGATAAAATCGCTCTCAACGCTTTATTAATATTTTCCAGCGTTGTTTTGGTGCATGCCGGGTTCATTTTAACCACTCCGGATTCACCTCTTATTCTCTTTTGGACGCTCTCTCTTTATTACTCCTACAAAGCAATTTTTTACGGAAAAACTAAAGATTTTATCATTACGGGAATCATGCTGGGACTTATGATGCTGAGTAAATATACAGCTATTCTTTTTGTTTTCATGATTTTAATTTATATACTCTTCAAACGCAGAGATATTCTTATAAACTTCCGTTTTTATTTAGCGACTGTTATTGCTGTTATTGTTGTGTCTCCTATGCTCTTATGGAATTTTCAAAATGACTGGATTAGTTTTGCCTTTCAGTTAGACCATGGTTCAACAAAAAGTTTTGAAATATTTCCTCACCTTTTCTTTGAATTTTTTGCAGGACAGTTCGGAATATTTTCTCCTGTTTTTACCGCTTTGCTTTTTTACTTTTTAGTAAAAGAAAAACTCTATTTTAAAGACAACAAACTCTTCTTTCTCTCTCTTAGCATTGTAATAGTTTTACTATTTTTCTTTTATAAAAGTTTTTTTACTCGAATGGAGCTGAATTATACCGCTCCGGCATACATAGGCGGCGCTATTTTAACTGCCTATATTTTTGAAAATTACAAACTTATAAAAACCTTTAAAGTTGCTCTTGTTATTGCTTTGATTTTTACCGTATTGGCACGTTTTGCCTTCATGCTTTACTTAGAAGTGGTTCAAGACAGAATGTACGGCAATAAAGAGGCTGTGGAACTAGTGCAGACGCATGCTAAAGACGGCGATAGTTTCTACGGAGACCATTTAACCATTGCGGCGTATTTAAAATACTATCTTCAAAATCATCCTGAGACAGATTTAGCTTTGGAATCCCGTTTTTCGCAGTACGACATGTGGAGAAAAGAGGGTTATTTGAAAAATGGTTTGGTTTTAACAAGAGACCCTGAACAAAGAAGGCTCGAAGAACTTTATGAAGATGTTAAACTTGTTGAGAGTATCCGTGTAAAAAAAGGCTTGCATGGGGAAAAAACCCTGTATATATACAGAGTTAGCCGTGTAAAATAGATAATTAATACAATTTTTGATAAAATCACATCAATTTTAAAGACGGTGAAGCATGAAAAACACTATAAAACTAATCATCACTATTATTATGTTTTATTTTCTATTTCAATATATAGATTTTCAAAATCTTATAGATATTCTTGCAAAATCGCATGGAGGGACTATACTCATAGCCCTCATTTTTCAACTTGGAAGCACCTATTTAGCGGCATACAGATGGCGGCTCATTATGAGACTTTTAGTCTTCAAGGAGAGTGTTTCATATTATGTAAAAAGCTACTTCAAAGGTAGTTTTTTTAATCAGGTTCTTCCAAGCAGTATAGGCGGAGATGCCGTAAGAATTATCGACCTTACCCAAAAAGGGTACGATAAAAAAGATGCTTTTTATGGAATTTTTGTAGATAGAGTCGTAGGTTTGGTCGGTCTTTTAGTCCTTAACCTGATAGCGACACTGTTGTTTTACGGGGCTTTTGACAGCGACTTTTCCATACTTATTATTTTAATAACACTCGGCGGTATAAGCGGTTTTGCCCTTTTGTTTCATCTTCATAAAATCACCTTTTTAGCCAACTATAAGTTCTTAAACCTTTTTCATCGCTTGGCAAAGAGACTCAATAACCTTTACACATCAAAAACCCTGCTTCTTCAGCATATTGCGATATCCGTCGGTGTGCATATCTTGTCTATTCTGACTCTTTATGCTCTGGCTCTGAGCATAGATTTCCACATGCCCTTTCAGATATTTCTTATCGCCGTTCCTCCTGTCTTTTTGTTAACGATTATTCCTATCTCCTTAGCCGGATGGGGAATAAGAGAAGGAGCCATGGTAGGTATTTTTATGCTTGTAGGCGCAGATGAAACTAAAATTTTGGCAATGTCAATTCTCTATGGACTCTTACTCATCATCAGTTCTCTTCCGGGTTCTTATTTCTGGGTAAAAAGTAAAAAAGCAACTTAAAATTAAACAAGGATCAAATGAATGAATGTAGATACTATGAGAAATATAGACCACTATGCAGGTGTTCCTCTCGCATTTTTAGGAACAATAATCAAGAAAATCGTGGAATTTTTCATACCGCCAAAAAAGATAAAACCAAAAAATGTTCTTCTCATTGAACTCTCAGAAATGGGAAGCGCAATCATCGTTGACCCTGCCATGAGAAAACTCAAGGCGAACATAGAGGGTGAACTGTTTTTTGTCATTTTTTCTAAAAATAAAGTCAGTTTACAGCTTTTAGAAACTGTAAAAGAAAAAAATATTTTCAGTATTGACGAGAGCGGTTTGTTTGCACTTGCAAAAAGCTCCTTAGAATTTTTATTTTGGTGTCGTAAAAATGAAATAGATTCCGTCATTGATTTGGAACTTTTTTCCCGTTTTACAGCACTTTTAACAGCTTCTTGCGGAGCAGCCAACTGTGTAGGTTTTCATGCCTTTCACAATGAAGGGCTTTACAGAGGCGACTTTTTAACGAGAAAAGTGGCTTACAATCCGCACCAGCATATAGCAAAAAATTTCATATCACTTGTAGATGCGCTTTTAAGTGAAAAAATTGAACTGCCTTATACTAAAAGAATTATTCCCGACAATGAAATCCTCATAGCAAAAGCAACCATAAGCGATGAAGAGCAGCAAAGTGTTTTGGCTATTATTTCTCAAATATATGATGGATTTTCCAGAGAGAACACTCCTGTTATCTTAGTGAATTCAAATGCTTCAGACCTCTTGCCTCAACGTCGCTGGGACAGAGAAAATTATGGGGATGTCATTAAAAAAATACTCGCTTACAATTCAGAGGCAATCATCTTATTAACCGGTGCTCCATCAGAAAAAGAGGGTGCACAGCTTTTAGCGGATTATGTAAACGACAAAAGATGTATAAATTTCGCGGGTGCCGTGAAATTTTTACAACTGCCGGCTCTTTACAGCGTATGTAAATTTATGCTTACAAACGACTCAGGTCCTGCGCACTTTGCGTCTATTACAAATATGCACACTTTCGTCATTTTCGGTCCTGAAACACCCGCACTTTACGGCTCGCTTGGACCGACAACCCCTATCTATGCGGGTATGGCTTGTAGCCCGTGCGTCAGTGCTTCTAACCATAGAAAAACACCTTGTTCAGACAACCAATGTATTCAAGTTATCACACCTGAGTGGGTATTTAACACGCTGAAATTTAAACTTGATGAACTTACGCACTAAAGAGCACGCTCTCTTTTTATATTTCATTACTTTTGTAGCTCTTTTAAGGCTGCTTCTTGCTCCATTTGTTGGGCTTGGAGTAGATGAAGCCCACTATGTGCTTTATGCGTTCAACCTTGATTTAAGCTATTTTGACCATCCTCCTTTGGTTGGCTGGACGCAGTATATTTTTACACATATCTTTGGATCTGGCGAGTTCGGCGCACGCGTTGCGGCCATACTTATAGGTTTTGTTACCTCCATTTTTATCTATAAACTTATCTATAACATCCATAAAAAAAGCAGTGAAGCTTTCATAGCGGTTTTAGCGCTTCATGCCTCATTTTTATTTAATGCTTTATTTCTTATGCTTATGCCCGATACCTTACTTTTTTTACTCATTCTTCCTCTTATTTTTACGGTAATTGAGCTGGAAAAAAACAATACTCTTGGCATGTGGATATTGCTTGGGGTCCTTTTGGGTTTAGCAGGGCTTTCAAAATATACAGCTATTTTATTTGCCGTTCCTATTATTTTTTATTTTATTATCAAACAAAGATACGAGTTTTTTTACTCATATAAGATTTTTCTCACTGCCTCCATCGCCCTGCTCATGATAGTCCCTGTTATATTCTGGAATATTCAAAACGACTGGTCCAGCCTTGCGTATCAAAGCGCCCACGTTGTTGGAGATGCGGGCATACAATGGAAAAGTTTTTTTAGTTCCATCGGTGCGCAGATTGGTGCATACAACCCTTTTTTATTTCCTTTGGCTTTTTACGGACTCTATAAATCTTTTTTCAGTAAAAATGACACTCTTTTTTTAACGGCTCTTTTTGGTTTGGTTCTCATCTGTTTTTTCACCTATGCATCCTTATATAAAACTGCCCTGCCTCACTGGAGTGCACTTTTTTATATGCTTTTTATCCCCATTGGAACGTATTATATTTTGCAAGGCTCAAAAAAAGCACTCATCTATCTTAAGTTCGCCATAGGCTTTGGTCTTATACTAAGTTCTATTGCCTACGCAGAGCTTGGTTTTAAGTTTATTCCTCTGCCTGATTATCAGTCTTTGCATCGCGACATCTACGGTTGGGATGAAATTATGAAAAAAGCAAATGCGCAGATATGCGACAACAAAAAAGAGGCTCTTGCGGTGATAAACTGGACTTTAGCTTCTCGCGCTCTTTACTATAACCGTGCGTATACCTCCTCTGTTTATCTCATTGATGACAGAAATGACCAGTTCGATATTTGGGAAAAAGAGAGTCCTCTGGGAAAAGATTTGCTGTTTATAAATACCCATTTTTTCAATAAAAAGATATCCGATTACGCTTTATGCGACGCAGTCATTCCACATGCCGAATTTGATATTGTTTTAAATAACAACAAAGTCAATACCATAGAACTTATCACATGTAAAAACTATCAGGGACTTCGATGATTTTCTCAAAAAAACACTATTTCTTTTATCTGATTTTTCTTGTCGCGTTTATCTTCCTTTCTTACTTTTTTTTAGATAAAACTATTGCAAAATACTTTTTGCAAAATGTTACTACCTATGAGAAAATAGGCGATTTTATCAGTATTTGGGGAGAATCCCATTGGTATATCGCAACGGCCGTCATCGGCTTTGTACTCTTTAAGTATCTTAAAAAAAACAAACTTTATGAACAAAGATTTTTATTTTTACTTTACATCAATATCTTTTCTGGATTAATAAGCCTTGTTTTAAAAAATATTTTTGGACGTATCCGACCGTGGGGTATGAGAAATGAGGGTGACGAATACGGTTTTTTATTATTTCAAAATTATGATTTGGGTTTTATAGAAAAAATGAAGTATCATTTTGCAACGCTTGCGGAAGCTCCAACGACCTATTCATCTTTTCCATCAGGCCATACGACCACAGTTTTTGCAGTTTTTACATACCTGAGTTTACTTTTTCCGAAGTATGTGTATCTATGGTTGAGCATGGCGATTGTGCTTGCTTGCAGCAGACTTTTGGCAAATGACCATTTCCTAAGCGATCTTTTTGCCGGCGTTATGATAGGAACACTCTCCACTATGTTTATATATTCTAAAATGAGAAAAAAATTATGAAAAATATCATCAAAAAAATACTTCTGTTTCTTGTTGCTGTTGTTGTTATTTACGGTGTTGGCAGACTAGGTGTTGTCACGTACGACAGTTATGTTTTTGTTGATAGACAGCCCTATATGGTAATGCAGACACAAAATTCCATCACTCTAAAATGGCAAAGCCCGCAAAAAGAAAAAGGGGAAGTTCATTACGGCTTTTTTTCTGATGGGATGAACAATAAGATTGTTGAAGAAACAGCGGTGGATATGCACTCTCTTACTATCTCCAACCTCAGTGAATGTACAAAATATTTTTACTCTGTTCACTCCCCGTCTATGAGTATAGACAATCAAAACAGAAGCTTCAGCACCCTGTGTAAAACTGCCGACAAACAAAGACTTTGGCTCATCGGCGACAGCGGTCAAGAGGGTGAAGATCAGACAAAAGTGTATGAGCAGATGCTCAAGTATATAAATAATGATTTCAATTCCCTTAATATGTGGGTTTTACTTGGTGACAATGCCTACAGAAGCGGAACGCAAAAGCAATACAATAAAGCTTTGTTTACTCCATACAGAGAGCTTGTAAAACGCTTTGTGCCATGGGCGGTCATCGGCAATCATGATGCAAGAAGATGGGCTTTTTATGATATTTGGGACTTTCCGACAAAAGGAGAAAGCGGCGGTTTGCCAAGCTCTAGCGAAGGCTTTTACTCCATAGACAACGGCAATCTTCACCTTGTAATGCTTGACAGCGAAACACAAGATCGAAATTCCGAAGGTTATATGCTTACATGGCTCAAAAAAGATTTAAAAGCAAATAAAAAACCGTGGGTTATCGTTGTGCTTCACTCTCCCCCCTACACGGATGGAGGACATAGTTCCGACAACGATTACGACAGCGGAGGAAGACTCAAAGAGATACGAGAAAATTTAGTTCCGATTTTTGATGAATTTGGTGTGGACTTGGTGATAAGCGGGCATTCACACGATTATGAGCGTTCAAAACTTTTAGTGGGACATACAGGTAAAAGTAAAACCTTTGATGCACAAAAACATATAGTTCAAGATACAAAAGAGTGCTACGTTAAACCTCTGGAAAAAACTAAAAACAGCGGAACAATTTATCAGGTATGCGGTTCCTCTTCCAAACTCGACAGAGCTAAACTTCAGCACCCTGCACTGCCTTTTAGTTTTGAGACGATGGGTTCACTCATTCTCGATGTAACTCCGACAACGCTCCATTCAAAATTTTTAACAATTGATGGTAAAATTGCAGACGAATTTATCATCAAAAAAGACAACTCCGCATGCCCTGTGAAAAATGAGGAAGTGCCTTTGATGTACAAAGAAGGAATAAAGTGAAAGATAAAACAAGTATAGTCATCCTAGCCGCCGGAAAAGGCAGCCGCATGAAATCTCCAAAAGCGAAAGTTCTTCACAGTATTTGCGGAAAACCGATGCTTTATCATATTATTAAAGCTTCAAAAGAGATTTCAAACGATATCAGTGTTGTTGTAGCGCACCAAAAAGAGGCCGTAATAGAGCAAATGCGCCTCTATTTTGATAATATAAACTTTGTTGTCCAAGATGCAGAAAACTTTCCTGGAACCGGCGGAGCAATGAAAAATGTTGCACCAAAAAATGAGAAAGTTTTGGTTCTCAACGGTGACATGCCGCTTATAACTTCACGTGCTTTGCAAGGTTTTTTAGACAATGACTCCGACATCATCATGTCCATTTTTGATTTGCAAAACCCCGACGGATACGGCCGCGTTGTTATAGAAAACGGGCAGGTTCTGCGCATCGTTGAGCAAAAAGATGCTTCTTTGGATGAGCTAAACGTAACAAGTGTCAATGCAGGAATCTACGCTTTTTCAAAAAGTGTTTTAGATAAATATATTCCTCTGCTGCGCAACGACAATGCGCAAGAAGAGTACTACCTCACAGATGTTATCTCCATGGCCAGAGCAGACAAACTTGCCATCTCTCCTCTTTTGGTTGATGAGGAGCATTTTAAGGGCATTAACTCAAAACTTGATTTGGCGGTTGCAGAAGAGATAATGCAAAACAGAATCAAAGCGTTATGGATGAATGCAGGTGTTATTATGCAGCTTCCTTCAACTATCTACATAGAAGAAGGGGTGACGTTTGAGAGTGAGTGTATAATAGAAAACGGTTGTCGCATCACCGGAAATACGCACATTCATGCTTCTCACATAAAAGCTTCCAGCGTGATAGAAAACTCCATTGTTAAAAACTCTGATGTTGGACCGCTAGCGCATCTTCGCCCTGAATCTTATCTCGAAGACACCCATGTAGGAAACTTTGTAGAGATTAAAAAAAGTACACTCAAAGGTGTAAAAGCCGGTCATTTAAGCTACATAGGCGATGCTGAAGTGGATGAAGGCACAAATATCGGCGCGGGAACGATTACATGCAACTACGATGGGATTAAAAAGTATAAAACCATTATAGGCAAAAATGTTTTCATAGGAAGCGACAGCCAACTCGTAGCTCCCCTTACAATCGAAGATGATGTGATGATAGCCGCGGGAACGACGGTCACAAGCGGTAGGGTTGAAAAAGGCTCTCTGGCAATCAGCAGAACAAAAATAAAACTGATAAAAGATTTTTATTACAGGTTTTTTTGTAAAGAATTAAAATAGATAACATTTATTGTTGAATGTAATTTTTTCTGATAGAATATTCAAAACTATCAGGAAAGCTCTTGAAAATCATACATTTCAGCGACACCCACTTAGGCTACAATGACCTCGACATTTTAAACGATGAAAACATCAACCAAAGAGAGGCGGATTTTTACGATGCTTTCTCTCAGGTCATCGAGCAAATCAAACAAATCAAACCCGACTACATCATCCATACAGGCGATTTATTTCACCGCTCAAGCCCATCTAATCGAGCCATCACCTTTGCACTTGAACAGTTCAAGATTATAAACGCTCTCAAAATCCCATTCATTCTCATAGCAGGAAACCATTCAACTCCGCGGACAAACCTAAGCTCACCTATTTTAAAGATTTTTGAGAACTTTGAGAACATCTATGTCTCTTACAACCAAGAGTACAAAAAAGTAGAGTTTGTAGATGCCATCTTCCACACTCTGCCCCACATGAACGATGAAACAACAGCTCTCTCACAAATCGAGCTTTGCGAAGCGGGAATTGATAAGGGTAAAAAGAACATTATGATGATGCACTGCTCCGTCGGCACACACTACCTTATGGCAGAATTCGGCGAGTGGGTATTTCCACATGCCAAGGAACATATTTTCAAAAAAATGGATTATGTAGCCTTAGGACATTGGCACGGTTTCGGGCGTGTCGGCAAACATGAAAACGTCTACTACAGCGGTTCAACAGAACGCACAAGCCTCAATGATAAACGCAACTCAAAGGGATTTGTAGAGATTGACTTAGACGATGCTACAAACTCCAAAACTGCTTCTCTTTTCCACATACGCGGTGAGGCTTGCCGAGGAAGTACTCTTGGGGTGCCAAGAACTATAGAATTCAAAGAGATACGCATACGCCCCATCGTCCAAAAAGAGCTTGACTGCACAGATTATGAAAACGCACTCATCGATGCAAGCGACACCCAAAACGCCATAGTCGAAGTGAAACTCATAAACCTCACGCCTCTGCAATCCATAGAGATTCAGAACTCAGACATCAAAAAACTATTTCCACATGCCATGAGCGTCACCGTCAAACGAGAGTTCAAGCACGGCATAAACGACACAGAGCTAACCGACATAGAAGCACTCTCTTTGGAAGAGTTTTTTTTAGAGCATATCAAAGAGGACTCAAACGAAAAAGAGTACGAGAGGCTCAAAGGCAAAGTGCAGGAACTTTTTGCACAGTATGAGGAGGCTCGTGATGATTCTCTCTAAACTCCGCCTTGAAAACTTCAAAAAGTACACCTCGTATGAGATAGATTTTGAGCTTGGTCTCATAGGCATTATCGGCAAAAACGGAAGCGGAAAATCGACCATTTTTGAGGCGATACTTTTCGCACTCTACGGCGAGCTCAAGAACAGAGGCACAAAAGATGTCATACGAAATGCAAACGCTTCGATAAAAGAGGCCGTAGTCGTAGAACTCGACTTTGAGTTTGAAGGCATCGAGTATAAAGTAATGCGCGAATTCCGCGGGAAAAGCCTCACTGCAAACGCAAAACTCTACAAAAACGAAGCGCTAACAACCACGGGAGCAAAAGAGGTTACCACCGCCATAGTGAACCTCACCAAGATGAGCAGAGATGCTTTCATGCACACCCTCTTCGCTTCTCAAAAAGAGCTTACAAGCCTCAGCACGCTCAAAAATGAAGACAGAAAAAAGATGATACGCAAGCTTTTAGGCTTAGAAAAAATCGACTTCATAGAAAACTCTCTGGTAGAGAAAAGCCGTGAGCTTAAACGTGAGATAAACGCTTTTGATGAAGTTCTATTAAGCGCTGAAGATGTAAAAATAAAACAAGAACAGATTCATACTAACCAGAGTGCAAAAGAGACATTTGCCAAAGATGTGGAGCTCAAATCAAAAGAGCTCGAAGCCATCAAACTCCACGAGCAGAAACTAAAAAAAGAGCTTGAAATCTTTGCCAAAACCAAAGAGCAAAAACAAAAACTCTTCTCAGAACTCGAGCTCCTCCAAAACACAAAAAGTCTCGAACTGCTGAGCGAAGCAAAACTCATCGCCGAAAATCATGAGCTCGAGCACAAACAGCAAAAACTAACAAAACTCGAAAAAGTAAAGACGGAATATCTCTCCTTGCAACAACAGCTCAAAAGTCAAGAAAAGCTCAAAGAGTTTCACCTCAAAAAAGAGGGACTCACTAAAGAGCAGACACAACTCAGAGAACAATACACCAAAAGCAAAACCGACATTCAAGCCTTAGAGTTGGCATGTGGAAATTACGATGCGCTTGTGTTTGGTGCAAAAAACTTAGAACTCAGCCTCGCCATGTTGCAAGAGCAAATCAACACCAAACACACTATAGAAAACGAACTCAAAGCAGAAATGGCGGGCGAACAAAAGCAGATAGACCTCACAAAGGCAAAAATCAAAAAACTCCAAGAACTCGGAAGCAAATCAGCCTGCCCTACCTGCACAAGACCGCTTTTAGAAGAGTATGACAATGTTATAAACTCACTACTCAAAGCCGTAAACAACACCCACCAAACGAAGATAAACGAGTACCAAAAACAGCTCCAAAATGTGCTCACCCAAAAAGCCGCATTTGAAACACAAAAGAAACCAAAAGACAAAGAGTTTTTAGAGCTTTCAAACACACTCAAAGTGATACAAAGCAAGCTGGGAGACCTGAAATCTGCACAAGAATATTTCAAACAGGTGGAGCAAAAAGGTTTAAAAAACAAAGCAGAACTCAAAGAGCTCGAGCAATACTCTTACGATGCAAAACAACACGAAAATATCCAAAACAGTTTCACTTTATTAGAAGTGCAATACAAACAGGTTATGAGCTTGGAGACGGAACTCAAACGCGCACCGCTCATAAAAACAGAGCTTGCAAACGTTATAAAAAAGATAGAAGAACTCACGGTAGCAGAAAAAGCCAAAGAAGCGGAGTTTCACCTCGTCATCTACGAAGATGTCAAACACAAACACATCAAAGATGAACATGAGGGAACACGGGGAACCATAGACTCAAAAACAACTCTTTTAAATGAAATAAAAGTAAAAATTGCAAGCATAGAGGGGGAGATAAAAACCATTCAAAATGCCCTTCTTAACAACGAACTGCAAAAGAAAAAAGTGCAGAATAAAAAAGACGATTTGCTCGACTACGAGAAAATCAAAACAAGTCTCGCAGAGTTCAAAACCAAGCTCAACGCAAAAGTCGCACCGCGTATTTCCGACATCGCCTCAACCATGTACAGCCAGATAACAAAAGGCAAATACCAACACATAGAAGTAAGCAACGACTTCGACTTTTTCATCTACGACGAAGGCAAAAAGTACCCCATAGAGCGTTTTTCAGGAGGAGAGATAGACTTGGCAAACTTAGTTTTACGCATTGCCATCTCAAAAACTCTCACAGAACTAAGCGGTGCAAGCTCCATAGGTTTCTTGGCATTTGATGAAGTTTTCGGAAGTCAAGACGAAGCAAGAAGAATGGAGATACTAGAAGCTTTCCACACCATAAAAGAGCAATACAGACAGATATTTCTGATAAGCCACGAGATGGAGATTAAAGAGATGTTTGAGCGGGTTGTGGAGTTGTGAGAGTTAAGATTGAAACGGTTTAGTTTTTTGGCTTATTTCTATTAAAGATTTTTAAAATTTCAACGGAATCTTTTTCAAAATTTAGTTCATAAACGACTGTATAAGTTTTATAAGTCATATCCCTAATATTTTTATCATCAAAATAAAGTGATTGCTTATATTTGAATGGATTAGCAGGAATTTCTCTGATTTTAAGCTTTAACCCGTCTTTAAATTTTAAACTCACAGATGGCTTGTCATCTGCAATATATTTTAAAATACCTTTTAACTCATGAGAAAAAGTACGATTATGTATGATATTCATTATTGCAATGAGCTTGTATAAACGTCAATATCTTCCCAAAAATCTTTGTCACTTATCATCTCAGCTTTACCGCTTTTGATGTCATCTCTGATTTGTTGCAACTGGGCTTGTCTCTCATAAAAGTAAGGGTCGTACTCTAAATTTTTGTCTTTTGTAATTTTGATTTTATCTTTACAACTGCCGACAAAATTTAAAAAATCATTCATAAAATTATCTTCCACCTGAATTGTTAATGTTTTCATAAGATTCTCCAATAATTTTTTATCTGCCTAATTGTAACAAAACGCAAGTGAATATCAAGTTAATTTAAGCTATAAATTAGACCTCAATTTAAGTTATTTTATATTTAATTTCAATGAAGTGTTTGTATAGCACACATAAAAACTAGATTGTAGCACTTCCCTAGCAATGACAAAGCCCAGTCACTGCGAGATTTCAAAGAAGTCGTGGCAGTCTCAAAGATTCAGGCAAAAAATGGTTCGCTTTTTCTAAGTTTGAGATGGAGAGTTTTGATATTTTGAAGAGGTTGGAGGGGTGATGGAAGAATTTAAACCAAAAGATTATCAACTAGATATAATCAAGCAAACGCTAAACAGCAATAAGTCTACATTGATACAACTCCCAACAGGTGGCGGCAAAACACACATTGCTAAAGAAATAATCCAGCATTTAGTTGAAAAATTAAATAAACAAGTTTTATTTGTAGCACCAAAAATTATTTTGATGGAACAAACGGCGGAAGTTTTCAAAGGACTAAATCCATATAAATTACATGGAACGAATACATCTAACAAAGATTATAAAGTTTTAGTTAGCACAAATCAAACTGCAAGTAAACGAGTTATAAAACCAGATATCATAATTATTGACGAAGTTCATTATGGCTATGAAGGTAAGATGATTCAAAATCTGATTAAAGATAATCCTAACGCTAGAATTATAGGACTCTCGGCTACACCCTATGATAAAGATGGAAAGCAATTAAAAGGATTTGAGTTAATTCTTGACAAATATGATTTGAAATATATGGTTGAGAATAAATATTTAGTAAATATTAAGTGTCAAGTTTTAGTAAGAATTACTAAATTAGGTACTGTAAAAATTACAGCTGGAGACTATAATCAACAAGAATTAAGTAAAATCGTCTCTAATAACCAAACAATCTTAGAAATAGTAGGAAGCACCGCAGAATACATATCAAAATACAAAAAAACGATTGTATTTGCTGTTGACATTGGTCATGCAGAACTTTTAACAAAAGCCTATCAAGATGAAGGTTTTGCTGCGAAAGTCATTCATTCTAAGTTAAGTCAAGAAGAACAAAAAATAGAGATTAAAAACTTTAAAAATGGTCAAACTAAAATTTTAGTTTCTGTTGCAATGCTTACTACTGGCTTTAATGTGCCAGATGCGGATGTGGCAGTAATTGCTAGACCTACAAAAAGTCAAAATCTTTACAAACAAATGGTCGGCAGAGTATTAAGAATAGCCGACAATAAAACCCATGCATTACTTTTAGATTGTGGCAATGTAATAGAAAACTTAGGAGAGCCATTAGATCCTATCAAAGCTAAGCAAATGAAAGAGATTGTCGACAACCGGCAAAAGTGCGAACTTTGTGAGAGCAAAAATTTAAAACTCAAATATAAAGAAGAAAAATCATTTTGGGAGTGTGAAGACTGTGGGCATATAAAGGATATAAAGTATGGCAGTTATGAATGTAAACTTTGTGGCAAATCCTATACGCATGATGCAAAATTTAGTCAAAAAAGCAATAAATTGTGGTTAAATTGTGATGTTTGCCCATATCCGACTTTAATA
Source organism: bacterium (assembly GCA_018822665.1). GTDB lineage: Bacteria > Campylobacterota > Campylobacteria > Campylobacterales > Sulfurimonadaceae > Sulfurimonas. The sequence continues at coordinate 33,581 of JAHJJX010000019.1, read as the reverse complement.
TCTGAATATACAGGTAGTGAAATATTTGTTCAGGTTGGTAATAAAAAATATGAGAAAACAACTAGCAATAAATCTCTTGTGAGAATTTTAGAAGAAGAACGAAAAAAGAACGAAAATTCTAAGAATATTTCAAAAAAAAATGGAGACAGAATAAACATGCATCAATTAGAAGAAATAAGACAAAAAGAACAACATGATGCAAGAATAAGAAAGAATAAAATATCTCGAAGTGAAGATGAAAGAAAGAAAATTATTGCCGACAAACTTAAGAAACTCGAAAAAGGTCACTGGGGAAAGAAAGAAATAGAAGAAGAAAAAATAAGGAAGAAAAACGAAGAAAAAGAAGAATTAAAAAACGAAGAGATCAAAAATAATATCAGAAAAAAGAATGATAAAATTAATAAAGACATACTTGGATATTTTGAAAAAAGTCTAAAGGAAAGGCTAAACTCACACTTACAATCTGGTAAAAGAAATCAAGAGCGTATCAATATTTTCAAAAAAAGAATATTTAAAGATTTTGAACAATATCAGATAGATATAGTTAATGCATCATTTAATCTTGAAAATTTTATAGAAGTTTGTAGTGCAGAACTAGGCATAAATATTGAGCAAGAAGAGACTGTAAATTTACCTGTGTAAGCCTTAAAATTAAAATTATACCTTGAGAATGAACATCCACCTCTCTAAAAAAACAATCTAAATTTTAATTTAGATTGCAGAAAGCTAACTTGTTGGCTTTCAGCCAAATCCACATGCCGAACAAATCAATCCCCCAAGGGGACTTCAGAGCACTCGCTCACAGCGCTACCGAACAAATCCCCTTCTTGAACTTAATGCAAAAGATTTTGAGAAGTTACTACATGATGAAAAAATTGAATGCTTTGTGACAATGCGCCTTATCAAGAGAATATCATCAAAGCAGATTGTAGCTTATAAAAATGATGTCAAAGTGTTAGAAAACAATGATAATAAAGAGACATGTCAAATACTTGAATTTTACTATAGAGCACGACTCATTATCGACTTTATAAGCGGAATGACGGATGTTTTTGCTTTGCATGAGTTTCAAGTATTATCTGCTTTAAAATAAATATCAAAAGTCATTGTCTACGTTGAAGCAATGTCTGCTGAAGGCAAGCCATCGGCTACTGATTTATGCATTTCAAAATGTCATATTTTTAGCCAAAGCTTTTTTTTAATGCCATGATACATAAAAGTATCAAAGATTGGCTATGAATGAAATATTGAACGATTTCCTGAAGAGTTTATGTTTAAAAGATGAGCTAGAAAATTGGGAGTCGCAATTTGCGACTTCCAATCAAGAGATAATGGGACTTAGAAAAATGCCTTTTGCTTTCACGGAACAAGGTGTTTCTATAGTGTAGATTCATGGACAGAGGTAGGGTGATTTTTGATTGCAGAAAACCACCTGTTGTTCTCTACTTAACATGTAAACATTATAGTCTAAAATAAAGTACAAGAGAGGCAAGGAATACATATTGCTTGAATAGTTATAATTATTTTATAACTGTTCAAAAGGGAAAAAATATGTATGTTCATGAAAGTGGTGTGGGTTATACACTTTATATCCAAAATAATAAATACGCGAATCAAGTACTCGAAGAACGTGATGCTGAAGCTTCCGGTAAAATTGTGGATAAGCCATACGATTCAAGTTTAGATGACTATCTCAATAAAGTTATTGACAGTATCCCAGAACTTAAAGATTATGAAGCGAATGGCGGTGGAATAGGCGTTGTTATTTTGCCTGAAAGCACATCTCCTATCCTCAAAAATGCTGTGACTGAAACGACCAATAAAATGCTTAATGAAGAAACGGATGAAAATATTCTTAAAGGTGTTCTGGGCATTGTAAAGTTTAATTATTCAGGTGATGTCGAGTATGGCGATGGAATTGCTACGAGTAAAAATGACACTTTTGATTTTGACCTTAAAGCTGCTAATGATGTTTTGAGTAAATTTCAAGATATTTATGCTTCAAATGGTGAATTGTCGTCAGGACTTGGTAAGTTTTCTGAGTATCTAAACGAAATTTATACTATGATGAAAAAAGAAGCTAATCCTGAGTCAAATGAAACAAAAACAAATACAACCTCAAGTAGTGATACGAAAAATGATTTGACAGACATCTTGATTCAAGAACTGAATAAAGACAAAGAGGAGTCAACAACGGGAACGCAAGAGCTGCAAAAAAATCTCTACAAAAAATATACCAAATCACTCAGTTCAAATCTCACAGGTGGTTTATTTCAAAAATATAGCTAAACATTCTTTTTTTCTCGTTTAAAAATTCAGAGGAATAAGTTACACGCTCGTGAATGAATATACACCTCTCTAAAAAACAATCTAAATTAAAATTTAGATTGCTCAAAGCTAACTTGTTGGCTTTGAGCCAAATCCACATGCTTATTTTATTTAAGTATACATTTCCTGAGAAAATAACGGCACTTGGCATGTGGCATCCGCAGAGGGCATATTCAGATAATACCCTTGGGCAAAATCCACCTTCAGTTCGCGAACTATTTCCAAAATCTCTTTGGAATGTACAAATTCTGCCACCGTTTTCATATTTAACTTTTGGGCGAATGCAATAATTGTTTCTACAACAAGCCGAGCATTATTATCGGTATCTATATTTTTTATAAGGGAACCGTCAATTTTTATATAACTAGCCCGCATTCTCGTCATGTGCTCAAAATTTGCAAATCCGCTTCCAAAGTCATCAATCGCAATTTTTGCTCCGCACGCATACACTTCTTGTATAAATTTTTGAACTAAATATTCATTTTCAATTTGTTGCGTTTCTAAAATTTCAAAAGTCAGCTGTTTGGCGATATCGAATTGTTTTATTTTTTCAAAAATAAAATCTCGTGTTTCCTGATGAACGATATCTTCAAAAGAAAGATTGACGGTAAAGTGCAAGCCATTCTTTTTAAAAAAAGAAAATGTTTTTTCAATCATAATCTTTGTAATTTGAGAATAAAGTTTAATTTTTTGTGCTATTTCTAAAAATGTAGCGGGAAGCAATATTTCACCATCTTCTTGGCGCAGCCTGACAAGAGATTCATATTTTTCTATATTGCCCGTATTCAAATCGTAAATAGCCTGAAAATAGGGAATAATATTATCGGTCTGTATCGCATTTCTTAATGCGCCTGCCATCTTTACATTTTTTTCATAATGTTTAATCAGCATTAAAGATTCGTCAAAAAATAAAAAGCTTTTATTTGCCTGCTTGGCAAGTTTGAGTGCCATATCTGCATTGATTAAACCTGTTCCTTCTTTGTTAATAACAGCTGCCGATATTGTCACGTTAATATTAATGATGAAACCGTTGTAATTGATATTTGTATTTTTGATGACAAATATCAATCTTTCAATGATTTGCTCAATTATTTTTTTCTCATTGTTTTTTTGTAAAATTAAAACAAATTCATCCGAAGGCAGTTTAAAAGCTATGGCATCTTCGGATGAAGCACATTTTTTTATGACAGAAGCAATGTTCTTTAAGACATAATCCCCGACAATATGCCCATAAAAATCATTAACAAGCGTAAAATCATCAATGTTGATGAGCAGTAGTATTCTACCCGTATGGTTTGGCAACTCTTTAATAAGTTTTAAACGATTTGGCAATTGGGTTAATTTATCAGAATATACTTGATTATAAATGTAACCCGTACTCTCTTTTATACGAGATTCAAGCATATCATTTATCTCTTCTAATTCGCTGGAGACAACATTTGTCAAATGGGAAATTATATGCAGGGGATTGACACTAAAATATTTATCATAAACCAAGGCGTTGTCTATAACAACACTTGTTGGAACTTTACTTTCTGAAAGTGACAAGACAGTCATCGTTTCATTCAATAACTGATTTTTTCCATTGTCATGATAAAATTCTCCATAAGTGAAAAATCCGGCTGTTGGAGCAATTTCTGCAAACTTTTTCATCTCTCTTTCAATGAGGCTTCCAATAAATCTTTGCCTTGCCATGCAAGAGTAGATAAAAAATGTCTCCGGTTGGTATATACTTTTTTTAAAAAGGTTACGCAGATTATAATTTCCGCTTCGAAGTATCGTTTCAACATTGCCCACTCCAAAACGCACTATTTCTTCCTCATGAATATTTCCTGCAAAAGTCAGGGACCCGTCATCGTGCTTGAAAAGAACCGCACGACCAATCAATACACCGTCTCTCTCAAGTATAAGAGGGAATTCTATGCCGATTTGAGGAAGATATCGCGTAAGTTCTTCACCTAAATATTTGGTATATAACTCTACTGCCGACATGCCGTCAATCTCATAAACTCTGTTTTTTATTGCTTTAGTCACCAGCAACTTTTTACCGATTGGTGTCCAGTCAAAATTATAATCCGTTACAACCTGCAAACTTTCACTCTCAAAAGCAACTGCAACCGCCCCGCTTGAAGTGATATTGTATTTGTCAAATACGTATGTTCTTACAAGCATTCCATTATCGCCGGCCATACCGCCTGCGACGATAATATTTTCATTTATAGAGCTAATCCCTTGAATATACTCTTCGCCGTTTGTGTATATGCCGTCTGTGAACGTAATCAAGAGTTTTGTGTTTTCACTGATGAGACGCGTTGCAATCCTCCTTCCGGATTGAAATGCATCGTATTCTTTTTCATCATGTGCTATAAAATATGATGATAGATTTGTTGCCTCAAAAATTGTAAAGCTCACAACACTTTTATCTTTGGGATACACATTCGCACCGCTAATCACACCGTCACTTGTACAGCCTATCAGCGTTGCTAGAGGAAATTTTGATTGAAAAAAAGTTTGAAATTTTTTGATTGCGGAGATATCAGTCCTTGCACTAAAGAGCTGAATTAAAAGCGAAGAACCATCTTGAATATTGTTCTGCTCAACAATAAGCCCAATGTCGTTACAGCTTAAAACAGCTTCTGAATATGTATGCATTCGTTGATTTTACAATAATATTATTTAAAATAAAACATATTTATTTAAAACATTTTGCGATAGATTATCTCAAAATAGACAGTGGACACCGATTGTTATGCATAGCAGCGATGCTAAAAATATTTCACTAACTTCTTATTTAAGCAAAACATCATCAAGATTTCCCTACTCTACATAAAATTAAAATACAGAGAATTATGATGTCAAACAGATTAGCTACAGAAGACTCCCCATATTTACAACAACACAAAAATAATCCGGTAGATTGGTATCCTTGGTGTGACGAGGCGTTTGCCAAGGCAAAAGCAGAGAATAAAGCCATATTTATAAGTATTGGTTACAGCTCCTGCCACTGGTGTCATGTAATGGAAGAGAAAGTTTTTGAAGATATGGAGTGTGCAGACATTTTAAATAAAAATTTTGTGTGCATCAAGGTAGACCGCGAAGAGCGACCCGACATTGACAAACACTACCAAGAGGTACATCTCTTGCTCAACCGCCGCTCCGGCGGCTGGCCGACTTCTATCTTTTGTACACCCGACAACAAGCCATTTTTTGCAGGAACGTACATCCCTCCCGAATCAAAACAAGGCAGTGTTGAGGGGATGGGTTTTAAAGATCTTACAAAACTTATCGCTGCTAAAGTTAGCGAAAATGACCCGAAACTTTTTGAAAATGCCGATGAAATTGAAAAATTCATTCAACAAAAAGACAAACCAAAAGAAGCAACCGTTTTAAAAGAAGATTTTGTTAAAAACTTTATACTTCAGGCAAAAAATAATTACGACACGACAGACGGCGGTTTTTCCCTTGCTCCGAAGTTTCCTCAAGTATCCATCCTTCAGGCGCTTTTAACTATTGACAGGCTCCATAAAGATATTTCAGTTGAATCTATGGTTGTACATACTTTGACATCTATGAAAAAAGGCGGCATGTACGACCTTGTAGATGGCGGGTTCTGCCGTTACAGCGTAGACGGCATGTGGAAAGTTCCCCACTTTGAAAAAATGCTTTACGATAATGCCCTGCTTTGTGATGTTTATACGCAGGCCTATCTTACCTACAAAGAGGAAAGCTTTTTAGAAACAGCAAAAGAGATTGCAGACTTTTGGCACAATTTCATGAGTGAAGATTCACTTTTTTATTCTGCCAGTGATGCCGACAGCGAAGGGGAAGAGGGAACGTACTTTGTGTACTCTTATGATGAAGTATATAAAACACTCGCAGAAAACGGTTATGAGAATATACAGGCTATGATGGATGAAATGGAAGTTACGCATCATGGAAACTTTGAGGGGGAAAATATCATCAGACTCAAAGGCACAAAAAAACCTGCATATTTTAATGATGTAAAAATTTTATTGCAAAATCTTAGAAAAACAAGAGCGTACCCGTTTATTGACAAAAAAATTCAAACTTCTTGGTCAAGCATGATGATAAAATCTTTATTTTCTCTAGGCGCTCTTGATGAAAAATACAAACAAAGAGCCATAAAAAGTCTTGATGCCTTATTGGAGACTATGTACGTTAATGGAACGCTTTATCACACTACGCTTATACACAAACAGCCGAAAATAGAAGCGTTTTTGGAAGATTATGCCTTTTTAGCACAGGCGCTTCTTTGTGCCTACAAATTTACCCAAGAGGAGATGTATCTCATACATGCGCAAAGATTTGCCAACAAAGCTTTGGAAGAGTTTTATAACAAGGGTGAGTGGAATTTCAGTAACGGCGAGTTTGTAACAAAAGCCGATATTTCCGACAACACGTATACAAGCCCGGTCAATATAATGCTTGATGTTCTGCTTTCTTTGGGAACCCTTCTCGAAGATGAAAAATACACCCATTTTGCTTTTAAAACCTTAGAATACAACTCTTATGATTTAGGCAGAAGACCGATTTTCTACCCCTATATGTTAAGCCAGATGCTTCGATATTTAAAAGGGGACAGAGTTGTCAAGTCTAGCTTGGATAATTTACAAAAAAACTCTTTGAAACTAAGCAGTTTAGAGTATCCTTTTGTGCAATATAAGGCAAATTCGGAAAACGGGTTTATGATTTGTGGAGATAAAAGCTGCTTTTCAAATACGCAAAATATCGATGAAGTCAATCATAATATTAAAAACTCTTTTTAATATTATTTTACTTATAATAAAAACATTATTTAAAAATACAACTCAAAAGGAGAATGAATGAAAGTACTATTTTTATCGGCACTTCTAGCACTTGGTATGGCTACTTTTTTTACTGCTTGTGAAAAACCCGATTATCAGCACCCGCTTCATAGAAAATAAGCTCCAAAGATTTGGCATGTGAAAAACATTTCCACATGCCGGGCTTTACAAATTTTAGATACAATTTTCTCTACCAATAAAAAGGCTCCGTATGCTCAAAGCACTCCCTAAATTTGCATATATGATAAAGCTTGGGTTTCGATATATCAGGGTTTATAAAAAAACCTATCATCACCCTTTTGTCTCACAAAAAGCAGCGCATACACAACTCTCACTCGATAGACAATCCTATTCGAATAGTGTTTTGCAATATTTGAATATAGAAGTAAAACTCATAGGTCAAATACCTGAAAAAAATAAAATACTCTATGCGATTAACCACCGTTCTCTGCTTGACATCATTGTGATGGAACACCTTTTTTCAAAACATAATAAAAGCGGAATATGGATAGCCAAACAAGAACTTTTTGATGCTTTTTATGGTGACTTTTTTAAATATAGCGGATGCATAAGTGTAGATGTTGAAACAGGCAAAGGACTTTTAAAGTTCTTCAAAGAGATAAAACATATACTTTCAAGAGTCAATGACCTCAATATTTATATTTTTCCCGAAGGTGAAAGACATAAAGGAGAGGGGATAAAAGAGTTTCAAAGCGGTGCATCCAAAATAGCAAAAACAAATAATCTTGATGTAGTACCCGTTTTTATTAATGATAAACTCGAGAGTGTTTTTAAAAATGCTCCCTACAAAAGTCCAAAAATTATTGAAGTGCATATAGGAGATATCCTTGATGCAAAAAATTTAGAAAATGACTATACAAACTTTATGAATAATGCAAAAAGGGATTTAATTTGAATACAATGAAATTAGGCGTAAACATCGACCATGTAGCAGTTTTAAGAGAAGCAAGACGAGTGAATGACCCAGATATTATGCAGGCTCTTTATGTGGCATCTGCCAATGGTGCGGACCAGATAACAATCCATTTAAGAGAAGACAGAAGACACATTCAAGACAGTGATGCAAAAAAAATCATCCAAAGTTCAAGTATTCCCGTAAATCTTGAGTGCTCTATCAACACAGATATTTTAAATATCGTCTGTGCTTTAAAGCCTCATCGTGCCACTTTAGTTCCTGAAAAAAGGGAAGAAGTTACAACCGAAGGAGGACTTGACGTGTTTGGCCATGAAGATGCGATAGCCTATGCAATTGAGCAGTTGCATGATTCTGTCATTCCGGTTTCACTTTTCATAGACCCGAGCATAGAAGCGGTAAATCAATCAAGAAAACTTGGTGCGGAGATGGTTGAGCTTCACACAGGAACATTCGCAAATCTCTACGCAATGCTTCATTCTTCTCTAAGCTACTCCAACCACTCCATCAAAGAGTTGGAACTTCCTCGCAACCACTTGGCTTCAATGCTGGAAAAATCGCTTGAAGATATAAAAAATGCTGCAGTTCACGCACATTCCCTCGGGCTTGAAGTTGCGGCCGGACACGGATTAAACTATCATAATGTATCTCACATGATGGATATCAAAGAGATTATAGAATTAAATATCGGACAAAGCATCATCGCAAGAAGCGTTTTTAGCGGTTTGGCAGATGCCGTAAAAGAGATGAAGCGAATTACGACACGATGAAAACCCGCATTGCAGTCAGTGTCGGTGATTTAAACGGCGTAGGCATAGAAATAGCTTTAAAAACACATGAAGAAATATCTGAACTTTGTGAGCCTCTTTATTGCATAAATGATTTAATGCTCACGCAAGCGGCAAAACTTTTAGGTTTTGTTATACCCAATGATTTTAAAACTTGGCATGTGGAAGGTTTTTTTGACATACATCCGGGTGAGGTAAATCCGGCATGTGGAAGGTATTCGTATGACTCTTTTATGAGCGCAATAAAACTGTGCGAAGAAAAGAAAACCGACGCTTTGGTTACTATGCCTATACACAAAGAAGCATGGATGATGGCAGGACTAAAGTTCAAAGGTCATACAGACCTGCTCCGCTACCATTTTAAAAAAGATGCAATTATGATGCTGGGATGCGAGAAGATGTTTGTCGCTTTATACACAGAACATATTCCCCTCAAAGATGTGCCCTTATCTGTAAAAAAAAAGAAACTGGAAAATTTCTTCCTTGAGCTCCATAAAAGCATACCGAATGAAAAAGTAGCGGTTTTGGGACTTAATCCACATGCCGGAGACAACGGGGTGCTTGGCGATGAAGAAAGAGAGATAGAAGCAGCCATAAAAAGTGTCAACTCCAAACTCGGCAAAGAACTGTTTTTTGGAGCCATTGTTCCCGATATTGCCTTTACTCCGCACTTTAGAAAAAACTTCAAATACTTTATTGCAATGTACCATGACCAAGGCTTAGCGCCTCTTAAAGCTCTTTACTTTGATGAGAGTGTAAATATCTCTTTGAATCTTCCCATTATCAGAACCTCCGTAGACCACGGAACAGCTTTTGACATCGCCTACAAAGGTGAAGCTAAAACACTCAGCTACGTCAATGCCGTAAAAAGTGCTCTCTCTTTTATAAAATAAATTCTAAAAGAGAAAGCTGAAAAATCAGCTTAAAAATGATAACCAAATCTAAACATAATAATATTCACATCACTGTTATCGTCCGCGGTAGCAATGCTTTGGAGTATTGTACCAATGCTTATCTCATCCATAATGATATCCATACCGAATGAAGTTGTCGTAGATTCAGGGATATCTACTGTATATTCGCTTTCACTTGTATCGCTTGTATTTGGATCATCTGTAATTGTAGCTGTTCCGGAAGTTGAACTTATCATAAAGAATGGGCTGATACTCAAGCCTTTGCCAAAAGACAAACTGCCTTGCATACCAAACTGAGCGCCAACCGTACTGCTTAGAATTTGCATTTGGTCCGTATAGCCAGAAGTCACTGCACCGTCTGAGATACGAACAAGACTGTAAGGTGTTGTCAAATTCATATTGGTAAGCCCTAAATTTGGACCAAAGAAAACAATCAAACTTCCTGCATCCTCTTTTATTAATTGCGCTTCAATGTTAAAACTAATAGACATGGAACCCATGCTTACGTCTGATTTGCCATCAACACGCGGATAAAATGATGTAGAATAATACATAGGCGCAATGCCCGCCATTTGACCGGATAAAGCAGAAATAGAACCCTGCATGTCAATAGCTAAATATTCTGAAAAAGCCTGACGCCCTATAAAGTTAAGTCCACCGCCCACTAGGCTTAAATCTGCTTGCGACGACTCGATGTTCATCAACATAGGTTCAATTTTCCAATCTGTTTTCCCCTCTTCAAAATAAGGGTAAGCAATCGGCGGCGGCGCTATTTGAAAATTACTATTTCCCGCAAACGCAACCTCACCAAAAACAAGACAAACAACAGTTATTAATGATAACTTAAATTTTCTAACCATCATCACACACCCCTTTTTATTTAATTTTATACAATATTGTACTCCAATATCTTAAAATACAAATATAATAAGCGAGATATGAATACATACTACGGCAACATTATGTTGCTAGAGTGTGCTCTGATTTAGAATTATTATTTGCTGCTGCAAAGTTCGTATTTTACATTCGTTGTAAATCCGATTGTAACATCACTCCAAGTTTTACCCTCATGCAAATCGTAACATGCTTCATTGATGGAGGAAAGTGCTTTGCCTGCACTAAAATCTAAAATATCAATAACACCCTCCGCCTGCATGATGCCTCCATCAAAACTGTATTGCATAGATATATTTTTGGTTACGCCGTTCATGCTGATGTCAACCATAAAGACACCTGTTTTTGGCTTTGATTTTTCCCTTTTGTTTGGAAGATAATCTGTAATTTTTGCACTGATATTTTTACTGCTCATTTTTTCAAAGAAAAATTTTACAAGCGTATCGTCACGTCCTTTATTGTTCGAGTTTACACTCGAAGTATCAATATTTACACTAGAACCTACAAAAATTTCACGAAAATTTTTACCGCTTGGAGCAAAAGCCGTGTATTTTACATTCTCAAACACTCCTCCGACACCAGCTTTTGCGGCGGTTTTGTACGCTTTGAAACTCACCGTAACGGCACCCTCTTGAGCCAATACACAACTACCGCCGTTTAAACCCATTTCAGAAGAGTTGAGTAATGTAACCATAAAAAGAAAAGAAAAAAGCATTTTAAACATAGGTGAATCCTTCATGTTTTATTTTAGGGTATAAGCATATCCTTTCCTTGCTAAAACTATCAAAAAGCAGGATAAAGATTTTTTAACATATCCAAGCCTCTTTGGGCTTTGAGGTCATTGTGATTTTTGAAGTTTCCTCAAAAGAGTAAAGAGCGTATCCAATTCTTCATCATCAAGAGCATCAAAATAACTTTTTAGGTTGTGTGCATGCCTGTCAAACATGCCAGATATAACTTTTTTACCCGCTTGGGTGAGAGACAAGAGTGTTGAGCGCTTGTCTTGGGCATCTACCACACTCTCTACAAGCGCATCTCTTTTAAGATTTCTTACTACTACCGTAATATTTCCGGGAGTGCTCCTCGTCAGCTTTGTAATCGCTCCTATGCTGAGATTTCCCCGATGGTATAAAACCTCCAAAACTTTAAACTGATTCATGGTTAAACTGTTTTCTTGTATGTACACAACTTCTTTGGCGCTTATCTTTGTTTGTGATTTGATAAGTTCCAACCAGGTTTTCATACTTTTATTTGTTCTGGCTCCATAATCAATTACCTCTCTTTTCATAATAAAATTACTTTTGAAGGATTCCCTCGAGTTCCACTTCCAGCTTCACCTCATCGCTTATAGTAAGACCGCCTGCTTCAAGAATTTTATTCCATGAAACTCCGTAATCTCTTCTATCTATTTTACCGCTTAAGGAGATACCGGCTCTCGTATTTCCCCATGGGTCTTTAATAGTTCCTCCGTTATCATAATCAAATTTCACCTCTTTTGTAACACCGTGCATTGTAAACTCCCCATACGCTTTATCACCCTCAACTTTTAAAAGTTTGAATGTAATTTCAGGATATTTCTCTGCGTTAAAGATTTCCTCTGATTTTAAATGCTCATCTCTTTTTTCAATGCCTGTGTCAATGGAATCAACTTTTACGATTCCGCTTAAACTTTTTAATTTCTTTGATTTTTCATCATATTCAAAAGTACCGCTATAATCTGAAAATGTGCCTTTGACATTACTTATCATCAAATGTTTGACTTTAAAAGCTACGCTTGAATGTGCAATATCTACTTTATACACTCCTGCAAATAAAGCACTCGAAGCAAGAAGCGTTGCCAGTATTATATTTTCTAATTTCATTTTCATATCCTTTGTGTATTGCCTTGAAGGCAATATAGGTTTTTGCAAACCTTTTCTTTCTATCTATTTTTCAACAGACACATCACAATAAAATTACGAGTATCCTGACCTGAAATAATTATACTACTAATTAGTAACAAAATCAAAAAGAGATTCTTTAATTCGATATAATTGCGACTATGAACATTATATTATTTGCAATTGCTTTTCTTGGTGTCTTTAGTTTACTCAACATGTACATATCAAAAAGGCTGATTGCCAAACTTGACGTAAAACATCAAACTAAAATCTACCTGCGCTTCTTTCTTCTTATAAATTTTATTGGCATTCTTGGCTACATGATGGGAAGATACTATACAAATATGCCCAACTGGCTCTATTTTTTATTTTCTATCCCCATAGGCGTTCTTTTTTTACTTTTTTGCACGGCTGTTATTTATGATATTTCCAGAACATTTTGTTTTTACGCTCCCATGTCCGATGCAAGGCGAAAATTCTTTAAAAAATCTTTGGATGTTTCCTCTTTAATCGTTGCAAGCGCTTTAAGTGCGAGAGCTATGTATGAAGCCAAATTTGTTACTTTGGAGCAGGTGAAGATACAAATCAGGAATTTAAAACAGCCCTATAAAATTGTTCAGCTCAGCGATATTCATATTGGCGGACTTATTGACGCAAAGTTTATAAAAGAGATAGTACACAGAGTCAATGCGCTCAAACCGGATTTGGTAGTTATCACCGGAGATTTGGTGGACGTGGATGTTAATTATGCCAAAGACGCGCTTCATGAATTCACAAACTTAAACTCTCTTTATGGAACTTTCTTTATCGTCGGAAATCACGAGTATTTTCACGGAGTCTCTACCATTATCAACAGTGTTCAATCTCTTGGAATTAAAGTGCTTGAAAATGAAAATGTTTACATAGGAGAAGAGGCAAAAGGGTTTAATCTCGCAGGAGTTTATGATATTTTCGGTTACAGAGTCCAATCCCACATGCCGGACTTAGACAAAGCGCTCCTCCATAAAAAAGATTCTCCGACTGTACTTTTGGCACATCAGCCAAGATATATACACGAGGTAAAAAACGGCGTCGATTTAGTTTTAAGCGGGCACACCCACGGCGGGCAACTCTACCCTTTTAAATTTTTAGTAAAACTCCAACAGCCCTATATCAGCGGGCTTCACCAACATAATAAAGATTTGCAAATCTATGTCAATAAGGGAACGGGTTTTTGGGGGCCGCCTATGAGGCTTGGCGCAAGCGCCGAAATAACAGAAATTATTCTAGAACCGTCTGTCTGATATTTCTTTCATAGGCATGTGGAAGTTCCACATGCCACCCAAGAGTGCATAAACTCTCGGCTATTACTCTTTCAACAAGCCGTCAAAACTGCCGCTGATTGTACCTGTAATAATTTCTGTCGTATAATTTTCACACTCAAAATCGGCACATGTGTCTTTACTGCCCTCCACATGTACGACAAAACTTCCTTTGAGTCTGTCGCCGTATGCCGTGCCATAATATTCAAGTTCTAAAGTTCCTCCTGTCTGTCCAAACCCGACAGGCCATTTATGCGTAGAATCGATATCTTCAAGAATTTCATGACTGCTAAAGAAAACATCTGTGTAACCGCCTTCGGTTATCCAAGTATCATCAAGGATATAACTGCCCGGAGCAGTGAGATTCTCATTGAACAATACACTCAAAACATCATCTGCCAAAGGGTCAAAATTACTCGAAGCAGAAACAGCCGTAATGACAAGATAGCTTGCAGAACCATCATCCACCGTACCTCGTCCAAAAGCAACCGCTTCTTTGATAAACGGACCTGTGTAACCCGGAATATTTATAGTGAATTCAAAATAATCTTTATAAATTAATAGCACCTCTATCTCGCTGCAAAACTGCTCTTCATCGCTCAAACTTGTACTCAAAAGCGTGAGCGAACTCGATGGAGCAGGTTCTGTTGCATCACAAATGGATTGAATTTTTGAAGTAAACAGATTCCATCCGGTATAGGCAAGCTCCGCCACTCCTCCTGCCGCATCTGCCGCTGTTGAACCTACACTAAAAGCGAAGCTGATTGCTGCGTCTTTCGCTTTATCTGCCAATTCGCCGCCAAATTCATAGTCGCTGAGAGTGAGAGTCGCTTCATCTATTTTTGAGCTCATCCAATCCAAACCTTCACTATGTACCCCCGTGACAATCGCATAAGTTCCTGCGCTAAGTCCCCCGATAACAAGGGCTGTTCCCGCAGAAATCGACCCAACCAACACGGCAACACCTGCCACAACGGTTACACCTCCAACAAGCAGCGTAGAGCCCCCTTTTACATTTTCCATTATTTGAGGTATCACATCTCTTAGATTTTTAACAATCTGCAATGCCGCATTATTGTCTGCCGTTTCACTGTTTAATAAATCATTCAGACTATCTCCGCGATAAGGCGAACTTGACAATGCGGTAATATCTTCATTCGCCGCCAACATTCCTAAGGCCGCCGTATAAAGCAGGGCATCCCCCTCTTTTAGTTCATCTTGCGAAAGTGTTTTGCTTGTAGAATCATTATAATAAAGAGTAAAAGTACTGTTTGCATCATACTCTGCAACGATATTATTTATACGCTCTATCTCAACATTCAGTCTCGATGCAAAATCTGTCGTATCCACTCCAAAGGTTTGAATTGTATTTAAAGTGTTGTTATAATCTGAGCGGTTTTGCTTAAACCACTCCATTAAAATTCCCCCCGGTTTATCGCTGTCTCCATAAGTAATTGTAATCGGTTTACGGATGGTAAAAGGTTTTGTATCGCTTATTCCAGAAACTAAAATACTCACGTTGCCTTCTGCCACGCCGCTGCCTTGCAAGCTGATATAAACAGGAACCGGAACTTTTAGTATCTTCTGCGCAATCGGTTTGATTATAACTTTTACACTGTAATTTTGATCATCCGACCAAGTTACAGTAACAGGAGTAGCCGTATTAAAAGAATCATGCGTAAGCGTGATGTATTCACCCGGAACCGCCGATGCACTAGAAACACTTAACGCATCACTGCCCGAGCTGCCGCCGCCGCTGCAACCACTCAAAACAAATACCATTACCCCAAGCATTGACAATATTGCTAAAAAATTACGAGTTCTCATATCATACTCCTCTTGAAATATCTATAAACATCAACCTACCCTCTGGTAAATTATATAGATACTCATCTTAAAGTACAAGACAAGTTGTCTCTTTTGTCTTTTAACTTTAGTTTGTTTGCAAGAGGGGAAGAGTAAGGCTTTAAAAAGAGAGGGTGCAGTTATCTCTTTTTAAAGATTAGAAGTGTTTTATCTTCGGTGTCATAAAGTGAAAAGGTTTGCTTATCGGCAAGTTTTAAGCCCTCAAGCGTTTGAAATATCTTCATTTTATGAAAATATTGAATAATAGTATCTTGATGTTTTGTGTAATTTCCATCTTCATTTTTTAAAAATAAGGTGAATTTTGTGTGAAGTTCATCATCTTCAAACACGGCATCCACGCTTAAAAACTCTTTTTCATTTTCACTACTCATCGTTCCCTCGGCTACATCACTAAAACCGTAACGCGTATTGATATCGGCTATAAAAACACCCTCATCATTCAATCTTTGGGCAACATCATCTAAAAATGCCAAAAGTTTATCGTGGTTTAAAAAGTTCAATACATCAAAAATTGCGACAACGGCATCATATTTGCCTTCTACTTCGCTGATATCAATCCACTCGGCATCAAGGTTCTGTGCCTTGCATTCATCAATCATCACAGCACTCAAATCAATGCCCTTGCATTCTACTCCATCGCTTATCATTCGGCGCATAAAGCCTCCGCGACCGCATCCTACATCTAAAAGAGTTTTTATTTTATATTCATCTAACTCCGAACGGTATAAATCATAAAGGGCTTCGGTTGCTTCTTCTATTCCTAAGAGATGTTCAGCTTTTGCATAAAGGTCCAAATTTGTCATTTTGCTTTTTGCTCTGCTTTGATAACTTTGTTTATTTTTTCATAGATATTGAGAACTTCATCTTTTTTTGCGATATAACTGTTTTTATTTGCTATAAGGTACGTTGATGATTCCATAATATTTTCAACAACTTCCAAACCGTTTTGTTTCATTGTTGTTCCGGTTTCCACGATGTCGACTATCATATCTGCAAGACCGACCAAAGGTGCCAATTCGATGGAGCCGTAGAGTTTAATAATATCAGCAGAAACCGCTCTCTCGGCAAAATATCGTTTTGTGATGTTAACCATCTTCGTAGCTACTTTTATCTCCGGTTTGCTCAGGTCCAATTTTTCACCTTTGCGCATACCTATGGCAACTTTACAGACACCTCTTCTCAAATCCAGAAGCCTAATGACATCTAAGCCCTGTTCTTCCAAAGTATCCAACCCGACCACGCCGATATCGGCCGCCTGATGGAAAACATAAGTTGCCACATCCTGATTTCTTACAAGTAAAAAACGAAAATTTGGAGTTTCCAATATAAGCTTTCTGTCATCAAACACAAAACACTCCCCAAAAATAGTCTCAAAAATTTCCAGTGTCTCTTGTGCAATACGACCCTTTGGAAGTGCAACTGTCAGCATAACGTATCCTCGTAGTTTCCGACGCTTTTATGGAAATCTAGTTTTTTTTAAAAAAGCATCTCTTTTTATTTTCGGCATTTTATCTAAAAGTAGCTAAAGTGAAAGTAATTGAAGTATTTGTATTTCCACATGCCAAGCTTGGCATGTGGAAATAATGAAGAATTAAAAGAAACTTTTTAAAAGATTTGCGGCTTTATCAACATTACCGTACAAATCAATAGGACCTAAATCTATATTTTTATTTTTACTTGTAAAGCAAAGTGATGTTTTTGAGTTGATGACATAGTCGAAATATACCTGTTTGGTTTTGACGATTCTACCGCTATAAACCTTTGTTTGCGCATGATGGTATAAACTCACCTCTTCCAAAAGAGAATTTTTTACCTCGAGAATTCTGCTTATATCTTCTTTTGTATCATTTTTGAGTGTCAGTCAAATCCAAACCACCTCATTTTTGTCAATGAAGAATTCGCTTTTTTCTAAAATGTTTTGATTTTTTAGAGTCACATCAATAAAACTTGCACACAAGTGGGTAAAAAAGATGGGAAAATAAAAACAATCTGAATAATTCTACTATTTTTAATCATCTCAAAACACCCGGCTAACTTAAAAAGTAATATTTTTGATGATTTTTTTCATTCCTGTAAATAAAAGCTGTTCATCCACCTTGGCATGTGGAAATATTTTTGCAAATGTTCTTGCATCTCCACCCGTTAAAAACAGGGGCATTTGATGAGAGTTTACTTCACAATAGAGTGTTTTAAGATAACCGTAACTTATGGCATCTTGTGAATTTTTAGGAAGCTTCGTCAAATCGACATCAAAGTTAAAGGGATATTCAAGCACGCTCGATATGCTTGTGTAACTCTTCTGCATGGCGGAGAGTCCGGGATAAATAAAACCGCCCTCAAAAACACCGCGCCTTACCAAATCAACGGTGACGGCACTTCCTGCATCCATGATGATTCCCTCTTCCACCGCCTCGCAGGCGATAATTCTGTCTATTCCCATCGTCGGATAATAGTTTGACATTTGCACATGCCCTGCTAAATCTACCCAATTTTCCAGCTCTTTTAAAACTTTCTTGGCATGTGGATTTACACAGATATAATAAACTGTTTCTTGAATTGTCGATGGATTGAAGGTTTTTGCAGATTCTTTATAATGACTCTCGCCGCTTTGAAAATGGTAAGAGGTGTTTCCGACGTCACAAAGAAGCATTATTGGATTTTCCAGCCTTGACTTTTAAAAGCTTCTTTTGCTTTTGAGCAAAGCGGTGCATCTATAAAAATAACTTTATGCTTAAAATTATGGTCAAAGTAAAGGATGAGCTTGCTGTAAATTTCTTCAAGTTTATGTACATCTTTCATCAGTAATTTACTTTTTTGACTGACAGCAAAAATAGCCCAAAAATAGCCCGTAGTATCCGTAGCCTTATACATTTTAATTTTATTTCTGATGCCCAGCTCTTTAGGAGCCACTTCTTGCATCTTCTTATAAATTTTTCCCTTTTTTCTAAGAGAATCTACTACTATTTGCATATCTATTACAGAACCTTTTATTACTTTTTTCGTTTTGGCATTTTATCAAAACTATCCTTTAAAAGTCGATTTTCAATCCACCTTAAAATCTTCTTTCTATGAATCACCTTAGCAAATGCTTCCTGAAGCTGCTTTGAGTTTGTCATAATACAACTCCATGCAAAAGCAAACGCTGCCGTTGACATTTTTAATTTTCAAACTGCCTTTATGATGCTCTTCAATAATAATTTTGGACATATAAAGACCCAATCCCGTCCCATTTTTTTCATCTTTAGTGGAAAAGTAAGGTTCACAAATATTATTTATAATATCTTCGGGTATTCCCCCGCCGTTATCGCAGATTTCAAGGACAACACTCTCGTTTGTGTCATAAGAAACTATCTTTAATTTTGGGTTTTTCGTTCTTCTTTCCAAAAAATTATCTTGAGAATTTTTCAATATATTTAAAATTACCTGCATCATCTCTGAATCAAAAAGGTTGAGTTCTTGTTTGCTTTTAAAATCTTTCGTAAGCGCAATTCCATTATTTTTCAAGGATGCTTCTATAATATTTAAAGCTTTTACAACCGGTTTGTCAATGGTAAGCAAAACAGATTTTTTGTTCGATTTGTAAAAATATCTGAAGTCGTCAATAGTCTGAGAAAGAGTTTGTGTAAAATCTTCAATATTACTAAGATTTTTATCAAAATATCTTACGCATTCATCAACATCTTTTGCAAGAGAAAAATCATATTTCTTTAGCATCATACTCATTTTCAAATTTGCTGCCGTCACTGATATTGCTCCGAGGGGTTGACGCCATTGATGCGCTATCATACTAATCATTTCACCCATTTGAGCCAGCTTGTAATGTTGCAGCAGCTGTTTGTCTTTTTCTTTAATCAGCGTAATATCAATGATATGACCAACAAAATTAATCACTTTATTTTCATTGTTTCTCACGATAACGGTGCCATCAAACACCCATTTTATAGTTCCGCTTCTTGTATAAACCCGGTAAGGTTCATGTTCAAAATAATCTTTTTGCTCTTCAATGGCTTGATTCACTTCTCTTATCACTCTTGGCAAATCCTTTTTATAAACACAGTCTGCATAAACAATTTTATTTTCTATAAAATCACTTTTTGAATAGCCAAGCAATCTCTCCACGCTTTGAGACACGTGGGCCACACTCCAATTCACATCGTTATTCCATTTAAATAAAACAGAAGAACCTTTGTCAAAAAGAGATAATAAAATATTTTGTTCTTCTGTTCTTTGTTGTACTTTTTCTTCCAAATCTCTATTTGTCTGTAATATTTTCTCTTCTAATAATTTATGATTTACAAGCTCATCTTCGAGCTTTTTCTGGGCACTTAAATCTTCATACATCGTCATTATCGTTGTGTTTTTCAGCTTAATGACGGTATTTTTTCTCCAACCGCATCTACGGCTGTCTTCGTAATAATTTAACTCATAGACTTCGCTTATTCCGCTTTTATACACTCTCTCAAAAACTTCAAAAAGTCCGGCATCTTTTACATCTCTAAATACCTCTGTAAATTTTTTGCCAATCACATCCTCTTTTAAAACATTTTGTGTATTTTGTGCCATTTTATTTATATTTGCAACCACAAAATCACCATTCTGTGCCGCACTGAAGATAACAATGTTAATAGGGATTAAATCCATGCAGATATTATTTAGCAAGTTCTGTCCAATTTATTTAATTTTATGAAAATACAAACACATTGTAGCAGTGTTATTATAATGAAAAAATCAATTCATAAAATGGGGGTATATCTTTTTGATGATGAAGTAAACCTTGCATCCAAGACAGTAGTTCAGTACAACATCCAAAAGCGCACAAGATAAATAGAAAGCGGCTACAAGCAAAGAGAGTATCCACAGGTTAAAAAGATGTGTGATGATTAATAAAAGCATAAAAAGCAAACCAAAATAAGCCGCCAATCTTTTTGCACCGCCATCGGTAAAATTATTTTTAAGTCCCAAACTTTTTTTCATTAACCGAGAAAGTATGTAGAGGGGGGAATACTTTTTATTGATGTAGAGTTTTATTAAAAAATCCAAGGCCAAAAAATAAAGGATAAAAACATTTGAACTCCCCAGATACGCTACCACCAATGAACTTACAAATAAAGAGTTAAATCTCGATACATTTGTATCAATTTGTACAAACGTAACAGGGCAAGAGTAAGACATAAAGAGCCTTTTAAAAAATTAGATCGAATTTTAGTGATAATTACTTAAAAGAAGCATTATTTTATTTTCTTATATTTAATTCTATTGATTTTTTAACATTCAACAGCTCTTTATCTATGGCAAAACATCTGCTCATCGTACATGCCAAATATTCATCCAAAATATCTTTTTTGCTTAAAACATAGAGATGTTGAATGCGTTGAATATCTAGAGCATCCCTTTCAAGGATGCCATACGGATTAAATTTTGTGTCATCTTAGCAATACCCTCTATTATAAAATTTGATTTTATTGTGATATATGAAAATGAAATATATGTTATAATTTAAGCTTAAAATTTTTACAAAATTTCGGAGGAAAACGAATGAAAATAATAGTAAGTATGCTCTTGTTCGCATTACTGCTAAATGCTTCAGATACGATAAATTCTAGCCCATTGACACTTGATGAGGCCATAGAAATTTTAAAATCTGAGAATTTGGAAATTAAAGTTGCGAAGCTTGACGTGGATTCTGCCAAGGCGGACGCGGACACGGCTTCGGGAAATCATTGGGGTAAATTGGATTTTATTCAAGATGTTGCAAATTCAAATGATGCGGGAAATGTTTTTGGGTTTAAACTAGCTTCAAGAGAAGCTTCTTTTGGGGATTTTGGGTTTGCAGAATTTGATGGTACAAATCCAAATATACTGACTGTTCAGCCAAACGATTTAAATTACCCTGATGCAAGAACGTTTTTTCAGAGCAAACTCAAATATGAAGTCCCTCTTTTTACCGGCTTTCAAATAAGCAGCTATGAAGAGATAATGACTTCTATGACTCAAATGAAAACCTTGGAAAAAGAGCAGGTCGTAAATGAAAAAATTTATCAGCTTATAAAAAGTTTTTATGACATGGCTCTTTTGAAAAACTCCACAAAACATTTAAGCACTATTTTAGAAAATATTGTCACCTTGGAAAAAATGACACAAAATATGATAGAAGTCGGTTATGCAAAAAAAGTTGACTTGTTAGAAGTGCAAGCAAAAAAGGGCAATGTTGAGCGACTTATAGCGCAAATGAATTCAAACCAAAAACTTCTCTACCATTACATTAGCTTTTTATTAAACAAAGAGGTTAGAAGCATCCAAACTCCATCTTCGGATGTGCCTCTTCCTTCTTGTAGCAATGAAAAGATTCTAAACAACAACATCGATATTCAAAGAGCTTCCACGGGTCTTGAGATTAGAAAAAGTATGCTCAATGTTGCTAAATCATCTTATTATCCGATGGTTGGAGCTTTTGCAGAGATATCTACGGCTGATAACACTTTTTTAGGCGATGCAAGCGATCATAAAGCGTATTCTGTCGGGGCAAGACTTACTTGGAATATCTTTAATGGCGGAATAGATGAAGCAAAAATAGAAAAATCCCGCATTGAGCAGATGAAAACACAAACAGAAGTTCAATTGGCAAAAAAAGGTATTTCACTTCAAATTGACAAAATAAGAACAGAGATAGAAACTTTTGATTCAGAGATAGCATCTTTAGAAAAAGAGTTGATTTTAGCAGATGAGATTTACAAAAACTATGAGGGCAGATACAGAGAAAAACTCTCCTCAATGAGTGATGTAATCATTAAACAATCAGAACAGATTCAAAAGATTTTACAATTACAACAAGCACACAACAAACGAAATGAAAGAATTTTCGCACTTGAAAAATTAGCAAACGGAGAACAAAAATGAGACAACTTTTCATACTACTAGCATTAGGTGCTTCACTTATGGCAGAGGGTTTAACTCTTTCAGGAAGTGTTATTTCTGATAATCAGAAAATGATTACAAGCAGATTTATGGGTTTTGTTACAGACGTCAAAGTATCGGAGGGGGAAAATGTTAAGAAAAATCAAATTCTTTATTCTATTGACTCAAGAGAAATAGACTCTGCAAAAACTCAAGCGGAACTAAGTCTTCAGATGTACGAAAATCAATTCACGAATGTTCAGATTAACCTTAATAGACACAAAAGACTTTTAGAAAAAGATATGGTTTCAAAATATGAAGTTGAAAATCTGGAGCTCGCTGCTAAAAATCTTCAAGATATGATTTCAATTTCAAAAGCAAGATTGCAAGAAGTTACAAATCAATATCGATATTTAAACATAACTGCTCCAAATGACGGTGTAATCGTGTCTAAAAATATTAAGGTTGGCGAGATGGCAATGCCAGGCATGCCTGCCATTGTACTTTCAGACTTAACAAACCTGAAAATAGCAGCAGAGATTGCGGAAAGCAACTTAGGTCTTATTCAACATGGTAAAAAAGTAACGATAGAAATTCCCTCTTTGCAAATAAAAGCGATAGGTACAATCACAGCTATTATTCCAAGTTCAAATCCTATGACCCACACTTTTAAAATCAAAGTCTCATTTACTACATTAAATAAATCAGTATATCCTGGTATGTATGCTACGATACATATAGACTAAGGCGAAAATAATGAAACATTTAAAACCTTACGAACCTAAAGATATCGCCGGAAAATTAGCTAAAGCATTTTTAAGAAATCCTCTTAGTTTAGTTCTAGGCATCTCTTTGCTTGCTATTGGTTATTTAGCTTTAATGGTTATGCCTCGTGAAGAAAATCCACAAATGGTTGTCAGTGGTTCCACTGTTATTGTTGCTCTTCCCGGAGCCAGTGCTGCCGAAATAGAAAAAGTTATAGTAAAACCGCTTGAGAGAAAACTCAAAGAGGTAAAAGGGGTCGAGCATATCTATGGTATGGCTATGGACAATGTCGGTATAGTCAATGCGGCATTTTTTATAGGTGAAGAAAAAGAAGACTCCAATCTAAAAGTCTATGACAAAATCATGCAAAATTCAGATATGTTTCCAAAAGGTGCGATGAATCCGGTTATCAAACCTTTAGATATCGATATAGATATTCCAGTTGTTTCCGTTGCTTTTTTTTCCAATAATAAAAATATGACACATACCGAGCTTTACGACAAGGTAAAAGATATTCAACATCATATAAACGGGCTAGATAACGTTGCCGTAACACAGATAAAAGGTGGGCATAAACATCAATTTAATATAGAAGTAGATTTAAATAAACTCTCAGGATACAATTTATCTATGGGTCAAATTGTTCAATCTGTCCAATCCCTCTCTTACAGTGTTCCTGCGGTCAAAAACCGAACAAAAAACAACCAGATAGTCATGGTAGGTGTTAAAAATGCCGTTGAGAGCGCAAGCGACATAGGCAATATTATTGTAGCGCAATACATGGGTTCTCCTATTTATCTTAATCAGGTAGCAGAAGTAACAGGTTCATACGACATTCAGAACTTCAAATCGGCACATATAAGTGTACAAGACGAATCCGGTAAGTTTACACCGCTTCAAGAACAGGTAACTCTGACTGTTTCTAAACTTCAGGGAACAAATGCTGTTATTATTGCCGAAGCCGTAAAAAAAGAGTTAGAAACCTATAGAGAGTTTTTAGCGCAAAACGGGATGAATTATGTCATTACGAGAAATGATGGAGAAAGAGCAAATGAAGCGGTAAATGAGCTTGTTTTTCACCTTATATTGTCCATCGTCATTATTGCAATCTTGCTTGTTTTTGTGCTTGGATGGAGAGAATCACTCATCGTTACCTTTACCGTACCTGCAATCTTGGCCATTACTCTCTTTGTTGCCTACTTAACTGGGCAGACGATAAACCGAATTACACTTTTTGCATTTTTGCTCTCCCTTGGTTTATTGGTGGATGCCGCTATTATTGTTATTGAAAATATACACAGACACTATCACTCTATAGAATCACAGCATGAAAGTGCAGATGATTTGATGATTAAAGCAACAGATGAAATAGGACCGCCAACCAACATAGCAACTTTAGCCATCATTATGACGATGGTACCTATGGCATTTGTTGGTCAGATGATGGGACAATTTATGAAACCGATTCCTGCCAATGTGCCTGTTTCTCTTATAGCTTCACTTTTTGTCGCTTATATTTTTACCCCTTATTTAGCAGTTAGAATGCTGAAAAAACCAGATCACACTAAAGGAGCACACTAGTGTATAAAAAATTTGAAAATGCTGTTTTAGTCGGCATACAAAGCCCTACACAAAGAAAAATAATTCTTTTTGGAACTTTAGTCGCGTTTATATTATCAGTTTTAATGATTGCTCCTAGCAAAATGGTTTTAGCGAAAATGCTCCCTGGAAAAAATAATGACACCTTTAGTATTTATGTGAGTCTTACCAATGGAAGTTCCATAGAACAGACAAAACAAGTGAGTGATTGCGTTGTCGGATTTATACAAAAAGAAAAAGAGGTACTCGATACGGAAGTGTTTTTAGGAATGGGTTCCCCTCTGGATTTTGCGGGACTTATCAAAGGTTCTCACTTTAAAAATTCAGAAAATGTTGCTGAGATAGTTCTCAATCTTACGAAAAAGCACGACAGAGATGAACCTTCTTATTTTATGGTACAAAGAATGAGACCGATTATTACACAAAGCTGCGGTTCCATGTTTCAAAATACAAATATCTCTTTTGTAGAGCCGCCCGCAGGACCTCCGGTTCTAGCTGCCATAGTTGCAGAAATATATGGAAATGACAATACCGGAATAAGTGTATTGGCAAAAAGAGTATCTGAAGTCTTGAAAAATACCAAAGGCTTGGTGGATGTTGAAATAATGGAAGATGATATCTATGATACATACGAAATTCATGTAAACAGTACAAAAGTAGTTCGATCCGGAGTAAGTATCAAACAGCTCAATGACATACTCTATCTCGCTTTTGAAGGGATGCAGATTGCCGTAAAAAACTCCAATATTCACAATGAACAGATTCCTATCTATTTATCATTAAGTAAAGAATCTAAAAAGTTTACAAATAAAGATATCCGTTCTGTTGAATTAAAACTATCTTCTTTAAAATTAATGAATGAACTTGGGATGATGATACCGGTAACCGAGCTAGTGACTATCACCCCTAAAAAATCTAATCCTATGATTATGAGTAAAAATCTGCATAAAATGACAAATGTGGTCGCTGAAACAGATATGGTATCTCAAGTCTATCCTTTAATGGAAGCAAGAGATGTAATTATCAATACATTTTCTGATGAATATGAGATAGAAAAAACGGGGTTGTTTAATCTGACACTCAAAAAGAAAACGGATGGTTCTGTCTATAAACTTGTATGGGACGGGGAAATGGAAGTGACTTTGGATACCTTCGTTGAACTTGGAGGTGCCTTTATAGCTGCACTTATACTTATATTTTTACTTATGGTTATTTACTACAAAAGTTATACTTTAAGCGGAATAATTTTACTTGGCTCTTTTCTTTCTATCATAGGGGTTATTGTAGGTCATTGGATTATGGATATTTTTACAACAGACACTTTCTTTTTGACGGCGACCTCTCTCATAGGTTTTATTGCTCTCATTGGAATCAGTTCTCGTAATTCTTTGCTTCTCATTGATTTTACAAAATCCCTCATGCATGAAAAAGGTATGCATAAGGCCGATGCCATAGCATTTGCAACGGCAACTCGTGCAAAGCCAATTTTCTTAACTGCGGCAGCGATTATACTGGCTTCCACCTTGCTTGCAGGGGACGCTGTATTTGGAGGACTTGGAGTAGCGCTTATTTTTGGAACAATCGCAGCGGTAGTTGCTTCCTTGATTATTGTTCCTGTGCTACTCTACAATTCAGACCTTGAAAGACATTTTAACTTTCATGAGAAAAAAGCGGTTTCTATATTTGAACCGTAAAATCATTTCCACATGCCAAGCATCGGCATGTGGAAACTAACCTATCTTATATTTTATTTTTAAGCTCTTGGATTATGTCAATTTGACATTTTGAAATATATTGGTTTATTAATTTTTCATTATTCGTATTTAAATGACATAAAAATACTATTTTATACCCGCTTAGGGTTTTTTCAATTCTTAGTATTGTCGCATCTGTATTAATATTTTGAAGATGTTCCGGAGAAATTGGCAATAACATATCCAATCCGACCAAAGCGCCCTCTTCTAAATTTTTTTTACGTTTCATATCAACGGCGATGCAATTCTCATTAAGATTGATTAGAGTTCCTGTGGATTCTGAGTTATTGTGAATAATACTTACACTAATCGGCATTGCGGCTTGGACTCTATATTTTTTTCTCTGCAAGGGAGAATGTTTATCAAAACGAAATTTATTGATAGTTATTACCCTGTTCTTGGCATCAATCATCTCTATATGCGCTTTGACATGTCCTAATTTCTCAAAAGTGAAATAAATAGGGTCGTGCAAGACCGCACAGTTAAATTGTTTGTTAGATAATGAAATGGTAATGCTGTCTTTTTTGACAGAGACAACCGTATTGTTTACAGTTATCGGCAACTCTTTGTAATATACTGTCGTTTTAATATTTTTAATATTTCTAAATTTATCGGTAAAAAGTTTCTGTTCGGGCAGAATACTGTATTGTTCTATATTTTCCATATCAGTTTTTACAATCACAGACTCAGAACTATTTGCAATATCAATTAAATCGTAGGCTCTCATTTGAAGTCTGTTTGGTGTTTCTGCAAGGTCAAATGCGGTTAAAGAGAGTGTCTTTCTTTGGGGTTTTTCACTCAATAACATATACAGTTGAATGCACCAATCATAAATCTCCTGCTCTGATTCGTAAGAAATTAAAATTCCAAATCTGCTTCCTTCAAGACGAGCAAAAATTGTATCCTCCCCTGTACATCTCTGTATATCTTCCGCCACTTCCACAATCACCCTATTTCCGCTTTCTTGTCCGTTTTCTATGTTAATCTGTCTTAGTTCAGGAATATCAACAACAACCATCGCTAGATTGATGTTGTTTTTAAGTGCATTTATTTGCGATTCACCTAAAAGTAGCCAAAATTTATTATAGTTATATAAACCGGTTAATTCGTCATGGATAAGCTTTTCTCGCGCTTCAGCCTCATCGTCCAGGTGTGCTGCAATATTATTAAGAGCAATAATATATTCTACAGGGTCCGTATCGGGAAGCGATGTAATACGTCCGCTGTATGTAAAATTTTTTCCCGCTTTATGATGAAAAATATCAGTTTTAAAATGTTTTTTTACTTGGTCTAATTTACGAAGCCATGCTTCAATATTTCTGTCACTAAACAGTTTACTCTCAATATCTACACGTTTCATAAACGACCATGCATCTTCATATTTGTTATAATATTCCTTAATGTCATCTACACCCAAAGCATCAAAAAACGGTCTATTTCCAAGGATAATACGGCCGTTTTGAATAATTATAATTTTAGTATTAATGAAGTTTATGATTTGCAGTATATGTTTTATCTTTTTTTGCCCGATAGACGCTTTTTCTATTTTTTGCTGCTGCATGCTGTAAAAAGTTGTAAAAATATCTAAAACACCTGAAAGATTTGCATCAAATAAATCTGCAATTTCATTCATTATTTGAGAAGCATTTTTATTTATAAGCTTTTCATCATACATATAGGAAACAAGCGTACGTCTAAATCCCATACATATATCAAAGACATTTTTCGGTGTTATATTTTTTTCAAGCAAGAAATGTACAAACTTGCTCATAATCGGACAGTCGCCCACTTCCTTTTCTTCTCGTACGACTGCAATAAAATATTCAATGATTGGTACGCCGTATCCGCTTGCAAATTTTTTTGTAGAGATATTATGCAATTTAAATACGACACTGACACTCGGTATCTCAACCCACCTGTCGGCTATTTCTTTTCGACCTAGCTCAATACTATCTATGATATTAAAAAGCTTTGGCGCTAATGTTTTATTATGTGGCATTAAATCTTCTTTAGTGTTTAGAGATGTAACATAGATGTGATAAGCTCTTTGAGTATACTATGTATTAGATAATTGATAAGTTAAGCGAGAAGAACAATTAATAAAAAAGCAGAAATTTAGTAAAAATAAGCAAAATCTAATTTGCTTATTTTAAGAGTTATGTTGATTACGATAGACTATAAGCGGGCGTAATTTACACTCAAACAAGCTTCAAGTTTTGAGAGCTCATTTAAGGTAGCTTCACTCACTACATTATCAACTAAGATAACGGCTAATGCTTGTGACTGATTATTTCTTGCTAATGAAAAGTCTGCAATGTTTACATTGTTTTTACCAAGAATCGTACCGATACTTCCTATTACACCTGGGACATCGCTATTTTTAAAAAGAACCATATCGCCTTTAAGTGCTACTTCTATGTCAAAACCGTCAATTTCCACAATACGAAATACATTGTCGTCAAATATAGTAGCAGATATGCTTGTAGTACCCTTGGCTGTCGTAAGTTTAACTGTAATCAAATTTTTATATACAGATGAATCACTCAGAGCCTTTGACTCTATTTTAATCCCTTTCTCCTGCGCAATAAACTCTGCATTCACATAGTTAATTGTATCTCCGCTGCTTTGGCTCATTGCGCCTACAGCAACGAAAGTAGATAAGCTGCCAACATACTCGGCAATCTCGCCTTGTCCGCTCACCTTAATCGATAATAGTTGAGATTTATTCATTTGTGAAGCAAGAAAACCTATCTTTTGACCCATCTCTAAAAATGGTTTAACAAATAAAGGGATTTTACTTTCATCAATAGGTAAATTCATGGCATGTGGAAATGCTATACTTTTTGCAGCTTCAATAGCTTGTTGAGCAGCCTGCACCCCTATATTGTACTGAGATTCAAACGTATTGGCACCAAGATGCGGAGAAACACAAATATTGTCTAAATCAAGTAAAGGATTGTCTGTAGCAGGCTCTTTATTAAATACATCAATTCCCGCAAAACGGATTTTTCCGGATTTTAGACCATTATAAAGTGCTTCTTCATTATACAAACCACCTCTAGCACAGTTGATAAGAACGACTCCGTCTTTCATCTTTGCTATCTCTGCTTCATTTATCATATTAAGAGTTTCTTGATTTTTAGGAGTATGGATTGTTATGATATCGCAAGCTAAAATGTCTTCAAAATTTTTAGTATAAACCATATCAAGATCTGTCACTTTAGATGCGTTGATATATGGGTCATAAGCAATAACATCCATTTCAAAGGCTTTTGAACGAATAGCTACACGCGAACCGATATTGCCAAATCCGATAACACCAAGCTTTTTGCCTTTCATCTCATGTCCATACCATTTTTCTCTTTTCCAGATTCTCTGGTTTTTAAGATGGTCATGTGAATATGGAAACATTCTCATACATGAAAGCATGTGCGCCATAGTAAGTTCAACAGCTGCAATGGTATTTGCAGTCGGTACATTCATAACTATTATGCCTTCTTTGGAACAGCCGTCGATATCAACATTATCCACACCGACACCTGCACGAACAATTGCTTTCATATTTGTTGCGTGTGCAATAAATTTATCATCTACGTCTGTTGAACTTCTAGTGATAGCTACATCTGCCGTAGCAATAATATCTAGAAGTGATACTTTATCAACATCAGCAGCCATAACAAAATTTATACTCTCATCATTACGAAGCATTTCCAATCCGGCTTCATGAATATGATCACAAACTACTATTGTATGTTTTTGCATTATACATCCTCTTTATATGGCTTAACATTCGCCGAAATTTGATAGTTTTTTAATACTCTCACTAAAGAATTTAATTTTTCAATATCTGTTGAGTAGATTAACAATTCAACACCATTACTATCTCTTTCGAGATAATATCGCAATTTATGTTGTTTTAATTCCTCTTTTAAACAAAAAAGTTGATATGGGTCTAAAAGAGAAGCAGATAGTCTATAAATTGTATTGCTAGAAACTTGTTCATTCAAATCTACTTTAATGTAAACTTCATTCACAGGATAAAAATATCCAAGTCTTTCAGTTTGCGAAAAATGATTTAACCAAATCTTTTTTGGTTGTTTTAAAACTGCTTCATTTGCATGAGCTAAAGGCTTAACACTGCCTAGCTCTTCAGAAGGATTTATAGAAATTAAAAAGAAGACGATAAAAATGGCAACTCCAAGCGCTAAGACTGGAGCAAACCATTTTAAAATCTTTTGCATTTTACTTGAGTTGATCTTTTATTAAATCACCAAGAGAGTGTGATTCATTATCGTTAATCTCTTCTAGCATCGCTTGATTTTTAATATAATCTAATTTTTTAACAGAAAGACGGATACGGTCACGACGCGTATCGATTACAGCTATCGCTGCTTCAATTTCACTGCCGACTGCAAGCTCTTCTTTTACCAATGGAGATAAATCTTCATCACGAATAAGAGCATCCACGCCATCTTCTAAAGATACAAAAATACCGAAATCTTTAATATCACGAATAGTTCCAGTAACAACAGAATTCACTTTGTGAGTTGCTGCAAATTTATCTATCGGGCTTTCAAGAAGTGTTTTACGATTTAAAGAGATTTTTTGGTCTTCTTGATTGATTTTAGCAATTTTAACTTCAACTTCATCGCCTGGCTTTAAGATATCTTTACATTTAACATTTTTGTCCCAAGAAACATCTTGGTTATGTAAAAGACCTTCTACTCCGTCTATACGAACGAATGCACCAAAATCAGTTAATGATGTTACGTTACCTTTTACGATATCGCCTTCATTGTGTTTTTTGAAAAATTCATCAAACGGCTTTGGCAATAAAAGTTTTAACGAAACACGAAGCTTGTGAGTTTTAGGATTTATCTCAATTACTTCAACATCAATTTCTTGACCCACTGTCAAATAATCAGCTGGATCATTTACATTTTTATCCCAAGTAATCTCAGAAATATGTAAGAAACCTTCTATATCATTTCCTAAATCAACAAAAACACCATACTTTTCAATATTTGAAACAGTTACGGTGATTGTGTCGCCTTCATCCAATTCACTCTCAACTTCAGCCCATGGATCTGGTTGAACAGCTTTTATAGAAAGAGAAAGATGTCTTTTGTCTTTGTCATACGATATAGCTTTAACGGTAACTACGTCTCCGTCTTTATAAAGCTTAGAAGGGTTTACGGGACCTTTGTAGCTGATTTCATTATAGTGAACCAAACCATCAACACCACCAACATCTACGAACATGCCATAGCTTGTGATTTTTTTGATAGTACCTTCAATGATCGTATCATCTTGCATTAGTTTATCAATAATTTCTTTCTTTTTCTTTCTCTCTTCATTAAACAATTTACGGCGAGAAACTACAATTGAGTTTTCTGCTTCATCTATTTTAACAACTTGAGCTTTTATTTTACGGCCTACCACTTCATCAGTATCTTTAAATGCTGCTAAAGAGCGAGGCATAAAGAAAACTATATCATCAGCTTCTACAACATATCCGCCGCGATTTTTCTTCGTAATAATACCTTCAATAATAACATCTTCAAAGTCATCTTTGTTTGCATCAATAAAGTCTATAGTTTTTTGTTGTTCAAGAACTTTCTTATAAGAGATTTTAGGACGCTCATTATAGTGCCCCATTACCATTACTCTTATCTTATCGCCAGTACCAAACTTTAATTTTCCGCTTTCATCGCGAATCTCATCTAAGCTAATAATACCTTCTAGTTTATCACCAACGCCAACCAATGCTCTGTTTTCATCCTCTTGGATTTCAACAATCTCACCCTCTACAATACGACTTGTTTCTTGCTGTTTTTCACTAGCAGCAAACAGCTCTGCAAAACTTTCTTCTTCAAATGATTCGTTATCGAACGCCATTACCTATCCTCTTGTTACATAAAAATTTCGTAATAATACCAAAATAAAGATTGTTTTTATATTAATTGGAAGCCAAGGCATCGAAAAGCAAAAAACGCGTCTTGCTGCCGACTTGGGCTGCCGATATCGTCTATTTTGATGACCTTGAGATCGAACGCGGGCAGTATGCGAACTTTAAGGCCGAAGAGATGAAAAAATATGATCTTGTGGCAACAGGCGAAGGGAACTTTGCGTTTACCGAATTTGCGACACACCGCGACTCGATGTATGCGACCCTGAAAATTCTTGAGATGATGCTCAACAACGATGTCAAACTTTCCGATATAATAAATTCGATTCCGAGTTTTTATTATCATACTTCCAAGGCACCGTGCACCCAGTCGCTCAAGGGCAAGATGATGCGTATGTTCCTTGAAGATGCCAAGGACAAAGAGTCCTCGACGCTTGACGGTGTCAAGATCTGGCTGGACAAAAACGATTGGATCTTAATGATTCCTAACCAGTATAACGATCATCTCAACCTCTATATTCAGGCTGAAAACGACGAAAAAGGCGAAGCTATTTTGGCTGAGTACACTGCTAAAATAAAGAAGTGGTCAAATACGTAATGAAAAAACCATCACTTAATCTCTGCTTTTTCTGGCATATGCACCAGCCCGACTACCGGGGCAGTGATGGAGTGATGATAATGCCATGGGTTTTCCTCCATGCCATTAAAGACTACTATGAGATGCCATGGCTTTTGAGCGCTTACAAGGGGCTAAAAGCGACCTTTAACATCAGTCCCTCACTTATAGAGCAGCTAAGCCTCTATACCGATCCGCTGAAAAACGACTACATTCTTTCATTATGGGCGAAGCATCCGTCGGAGCTTGACGAAGAGGCGAGAAAAAGGCTGCTTAAGATCTGCAAATCGACGCAGTACGATACGATGGTAAGG
>JAHJJX010000018.1 GCA_018822665.1 bacterium | reverse complement strand
AGTCTCAGGGGCTTTAGATGAAGCGAGTTTATCAAAGCTTGTTTCACAGTTTCTAAATTAAAAAATAGATTATGGCATGTAGAAAAGTTCCACATGCCATAAAAACTACTTAATATATGAACAGCAATAATCCGTAACACTTTTAATTTTCAAATCAAAAGATGAGTTTGCAGGAACATTAAAACTCTCTGGCGTATTTAAAGTTTTCCACTCTTCATTTGGGAGTTTAATATCCAAATCACCGCTCAATATTTCCATTATTTCAGCTTCATTAGTACCAAAAGTATATTCACCCGGAAGCATAATTCCCAATGATTGAATAGAACCATCACCCAACTCTACGGTACGACTCGTAACTTTTCCATCATAATAAATATTAGCTTTTTTGACTACCGATACATTATTTAATTTTGACATTTATTACCTTTTTTTAATTCAGATTATACCAAATTTTCATTTTTTTCCTGCAGTGAACCTTATTCTTTGTGAATGCGTTATAGCAACAGCCATAGCATCTGTAATATCAAGAGGTTTTATCTCTTTTTTTATATTTAAAAGTCTTTTAACCATAAATGAAACCTGTTCTTTCCCGGCCTTTGCTTTTCCTGTTAAAGCCTTTTTGACTTGAAGCGCCGTATATTCATGAAACTGCCCAAACTCTTGAAGAAGTTTTAACATAATTGCACCGCGAAACTGAGCTAATTTAATAGTCGTAGCCGGATTATGTGCATAAAAAATATCTTCCAAAGCAACTTCATCAATCACATGATTTTTAAAAATATTATCAAAAGCTTCAACCATTTGTGGAATTTGAAACTGTAAATCTTCGGCTTTTATTTTTATAAGCCCCGCCTCAACAAGTGAAATTTTGCTATTTTCCAAAGATATAAGAGCATATCCCATATTTCTTGTTCCTGGATCTATTCCGAGAATTATCATCTTTCTCCTAATGAATATCACAATCTATTTTCTCGTTTTAGGAGAGATGTGAATTTACTAAACAGATTATATATTAACTTATTCCACATGCCAAACAATTCATATTCACATTCATCACATCTGAGTTATTCACATGTTTTTAACTCTATCTTATGCAACAAATTGATACTATTCACATATTAATAATTATAAGGTTATAAATTGAGTATAGGTCAAGAAATACTATTATTGCTAAAAGAAGAAATAACAGAAATTGAATATAACAGATACATAAAACAGTTAGTTTTTGATTCAAAAAAATCCACAAGCGATTTAGTCATATATTATGCTCCTAATGCGCTTATCGCCAATTGGATAAAGAGTAAATATAAAGAAAAAATAGCACATCTCTTTGAAATAAGACAGGGTTCAAAAGTGAGTGTAAAAATAACACTTAAAGATCAGATGGATAAAGTCAAGCAAGAACAAAAAGTTGAACAAAAAACAAAACACTCTCTATTAAATCCATCCCATACTTTTGATAATTTCATGGTTGGCGGCTCCAACCAGTTTGCTTATGCTGCAGTTAAAAGTGTAAGCGACAGAGCAGGAAAGGTTTATAATCCGCTTTTTATTTATGGAGGGGTAGGTTTAGGAAAAACCCACCTGATGCAAGCGGCCGGAAATGTTTTTCAAAATCAGGGTAAAAATGTAATTTATACTACTGTGGAACAATTTTTAAATGATTTTATTCGTCATGTTCGAAATAAAACTATGGACAGATTTCAGGAAAAATATCGAAAATGTGATGTTCTTCTTATTGATGATATTCAGTTTTTAAGCAATAAAGAAGGTATTCAAGAGGAATTTTTTCATACTTTTGAGGCTTTAAAAGGTACTGGAAAACAGATAATACTAACAGCAGATAAACATCCAAAAAAAATAGGAGGTCTTGAAGAGAGACTTCAAAGCCGCTTTGAATGGGGACTTGTTGCAGACATACAGCCGCCTGAGCTTGAAACTAAAATAGCAATTATTGAAAAAAAATGTGAAATTAACAAAGTAAAACTTACAAAAGATATTATTAATTATATAGCAACGGTAATTGAAAGCAATGTTCGAGAAATAGAGGGCATACTTTCAAAGTTACATGCTTATTCACAACTCATGCATGTAGATATTGATTTGGCTTTTACAAAAAATGTATTAAAAGATCAACTGAGAGAAAATCGTTCAAATTTAACACTTGATATTATTACTCAGAGTGTGTCAAAAGATTTAAATATAAAACCAAGTGAAATTCGTTCAAAAGGCAGAAGTAAAAACTTGGTTTATGCCAGAAGAATTGCTATTTATTTATGTAGAGAACTCACTCAAAATACAATGCCTCAGCTAGCCCAATATTTTGGAATGAAAGACCATACCGCAATAAGTCATATGCTTAAAAAAATAAATGAATTAATAGAAAATGATGAAGATTTTAAAGTAAAAATTGATGAATTAACAAACAAAATAACTTCATCTTCATAAAAAACTAAAAAAAAGATATAATTACCAAAGTGAATAAGTGTGAATAGGCAAAGAGATGTTCATCACATCTGAATGCCTCTTAAAATAGGGTTATAAACGTGTTATTCACGTTATCACATACACCTACTACTACATACTAATATTTTATAAATAAATAGGGATTCCTATGAAAATATCAATTTCAAAATCAATAATTGAAAATGTTCTAATACATGCACAACCTTTTTTAGAAAAAAAAGATACATCTCAAATAACATCACATGTATATTTAAATGCTTCTAATTCTAAATTAATAATAAAAGCTACCGACTACGAAATAGGTTTTCTAGTTTCAACAGATAAAGTTAACATTACTCAAGCAGGTAGTGTTACTGCAAATGGTAAAAAATTTTTAGATATAGTAAAAATTTTAAAAGACGGTGAAATTAAATTAGAACTAAAAAATGATATGCTGCATATTTCTCAAGCACATTCTAATTTCAAATTACCAACATTTTCATACAATGAATTTCCAGAATTTCCTAGCTATGAAGGAAAATCCCGTATTACTATTGATTCACATTCTTTAATTGAGTCACTTAAAAAAATAACTCCGGCTATTGACACAAATAATCCTAAATTTGAATTAAATGGTGCTTTGATGGATATTAAACAAAATTCAATTAATTTTGCATCTACAGACACACGCCGTTTAGCCGTTGTAAATGTTAATAATCAAAATGGTAATGAGCTTTCCATTATCATTCCAAGAAAAGCCATTGTTGAAATTCAAAAACTATTTTTTGATGATATTGAACTTTATTATGATGAAACAAATTTAATAATTCATTCTGAGCAATATACATTTTTTACAAAACTTATAAATGGAAAATTTCCGGAATATTCAAGAATTATTCCAAAAGAAATTAAAAATACTTTAGTATTGCCAAAAGCAATCATGATTGATTCAATAAAACAAATAACAACTATTTCAACAGATATGAAAATAACATTTAATGGTGATTTAATAATATTTGAGTCTTTAAGTGATGACAATATTGAAGCAAAAACAGAAATAACTTATAACACAAATTTTATAGAACCCTTTGTTATTGCAATTAACAGTAAATATTTACTTGATTTTTTAAATACAATAAATAATTCTGAATTTTCCATAGGACTCAATGAAGGGAACTTGCCTTTTGTTCTGAGTGATGATAATTTTAAAACAGTTGTTATGCCTATAGTCATATAATTTTCTATCTTTAAAGTCACCCATCTGCGGGTGGCTGCTACACTTTAAAATATCAAATTCTTATAAAACTTATTTTTAGTATAAATTAGATAAAATTCCCCTAATTATGGCTATGGAGAGTTTAATGGAAAATTACGGTGCTAGTAATATTAAAGTCCTAAAAGGTTTAGAGGCTGTTCGTAAAAGACCTGGTATGTATATTGGTGATACCGGTCATAGAGGTCTTCATCATTTAGTTTATGAAGTAATCGATAATTCTATAGATGAAGCAATGGCAGGTCATTGTGACACTATTCATGTAACACTTACAAAAAATGGAACATGTAAAATATCAGATAATGGCCGAGGAATTCCTACTGATATGCATCCTACTGAAGGAATGTCAGCTGCAACTGTTGTATTAACTGTACTTCATGCAGGCGGTAAATTTGATAAAGACACTTATAAAGTATCAGGCGGGCTCCATGGTGTCGGTGTTTCTGTTGTAAATGCTCTTTCTTCTGACTTAAAAATGACTATTTATAGAGAAGGTGAAATCTTTGAACAAGATTTTAAAAAAGGTATTCCCCAAGAAGTTTTAAAAACTATAGGAACTACTCGTAAAACCGGCACAACAATAGAATTTTCCCCTGATATAAGTATATTTACAGAAACTATAATTTTTGAATTCGATTATTTAGCTAAACGCTTTAAAGAATTAGCATATTTAAATCCATTTATTACTATTATTTTTAAAGATGAAAGAACTAACGTAAAAGAAGAATACCATTTCGAAGGCGGTATAGCTCAATACGTTACAGATATGAATAAAAAAACTGTAGTTGCTCAAGTTTATTCATTTACTGCAAAAATAGAAGATATAGAATTTGATATAGCCCTTATGTATAACGACACGTATGAAGAAAAGCTTGCATCATTTGTAAATAATATAAGAACTCCGAACGGCGGTACACATGAAGCCGGTTTTAGAGCCGGATTAACACGTGTTATATCCAACTACAATACACAAAATGGTGCAGCAAAAGAAAAAGATGTAAAAATTTCCGGTGAAGATACAAGCGAAGGTCTTATTGCTATTGTTTCTGCCCGTGTTCCAGAACCACAATTTGAAGGACAAACAAAAGGAAAGCTTGGAAATACCTATGTGAGACCTTTAGTTCAAAAATTAACTTATGAACTTCTTTCTAAATATTTTGAAGAAAATCCACTTGAAGCAAAAGCTATAGTTTCTAAATCATTAATGGCAGCACGCGGTCGTGAAGCTGCTAAAAAAGCTAGAGAATTAACTCGTAGAAAAGATTCTATGAGTGTTGGAACACTTCCTGGAAAACTAGCAGATTGTCAAAGCAAAGATGCCTCTATTTGTGAACTATATTTGGTGGAAGGGGATTCTGCAGGCGGTTCGGCAAAAATGGGTCGCGATAGAGTTTTTCAAGCAATTTTGCCACTCAAAGGTAAAATTTTAAATGTTGAAAAAGCAAGATTGGATAAAGTTTTAAAATCTGAAGAGATTACAAATATGATAACAGCTATGGGTTGTGGTATCGGTGAAGATTTTAATGAAGACAAACTTCGTTATCATAAAATTATAATCATGACCGATGCCGATGTAGACGGTTCGCATATTCAAACACTTTTGCTAACATTTTTCTTTCGTCATTTCAAAACTATTGTGGAAAATGGATATTTATATTTAGCTCAACCACCGCTTTATCGTTATAAAAAAGGTAAAAAAGAAATTTATTTTAAAGATGATCGTCATATGAATGATTATTTAATTGAAAATGGTGTTGAATCTTTAACGGTAGAAAATGTTGGTGTCAATGATTTAATCTCTTTTTTCAAAATGGTAGATCACTACAGAGCTTCACTCGAAGCTTTAGAGAGACGTTATGCCCTCGTTGATTTAATCCGTCACTTTATAGAAAATCCGGATATTATAGGACTTGACACTAAAAGTATGTATGAAAAAGTTGAAAACTTTTTAATTTCAACAGGTAATAATATTTTAACTAAAAGTATAAATGAAGAAGATATCCATATTTTTGTTCAAACAAAAGGGGGTATGGAAGAACTTCTTATAAATGATGAACTTTTTGCAGCTCCTCATTTTGCTGAAGCGGATTTTGTTTTTAGAAAGATTATGGAATGGAATTTAAAATTTGATAATGATATTATTGAGGAATTAGAAAATATTAAAGATTATGCTAAAAAAGGTGCTTATATTCAACGCTATAAAGGTCTTGGTGAGATGAATCCAGATCAACTATGGGAAACAACAATGACACCTGAAAACCGCGTATTGCTTCAAGTAACTATTGATGATGCCGAACTTGCATCTGAAACATTTACTCTCTTCATGGGCGATGAAGTTGAGCCTCGTCGTAATTATATAGAAACTCATGCTAAAGATGTTAAACATTTGGATGTATAAAATCCTATGCTACTTCCAGAAATAAAAGAAAGGGAGTACCGTTTTAAGTTAGCACTTAGGATGGGACTCCCTATTTTCGCTCTGCTTATCGCTCTTGTTTCAAATACGCTTTTTAGTATTTATGAAAGTTTACACATAACTTTTTATTTTGAATCTATATTATTTTTAGCATTTAGCATATATTTTATTTTGTATCTTATCAATAATGGTTTTGATGTAAAAATAACTGAAGCTGTATCTAAAACATTTACCAGAGAATATTTGTATGAATACTTAAAAAAAGAGATTCTAAAAGAAAAAAAATATACATTAATTCTTATAAGTGTAGATAACTTAAATGACATTAATGTTCGTTATGGAATTAAAAATGGAGATAAAGTACTTTTCAATGTAGCAAATTGGATAGGAGAGTATTTTCAAAGTAAAGATATTAATAATTTTCCACTGGGCCATGTAAAAGGGGGAGATTTTGTTATTGGACTCAAGGGTGATAAAAATCAATATAAAATTTTTTTAGAACTGATGTGTTTAAAAGCAAGCGAATTTAAAGTAAATGACATTGAAGTCAAATTATCGGGAGCCATAACGGACACCTCATTCTCAAATGAATTAGAGTATTTAATAGAAAATTTGTTTGAAATGCAAGAAGAAAACAGAAATTTAAAACTCGCTTCAAAAGATGAAGAGATAAATCCGAGTGAATTAGAATCTTTTGTTATCGCAGCTATTGAAGATAAAAGTTTTATAGTTCTGACTCAAGATATTTTTGAGGACAAAAAGTCTGTTTTGAAAGAGTGCTTTGTAAAGTTAAAAACTAAAGATAATAAAATAATTCACCAAAAAAGTTACATGAAAATTATGAATAAATTTGGTCTAATGATGGATTTTGATTTAATGATTCTAGAAAAAAGTATTCTAGAATGTAATCATTTAAGTGATGAAATTTTTGTTTTAAATATATCTCCGACATCACTTAGAAATTTACAATTTATAAAGGTAGTGGAGGAACTTTTAAATAAAAATCCATTGGTGAAAAATAAAATTATGTTTATGCTCAGTGAATCGGAATATTATTCACAAATAGATAAATATAACATGACCTTAAAAATATTAAAAAGTATGGGTATATTTATAGCTATTGACAGACTAGGTTCAATCCATACAAGTTTTTTATATTTAAGAGACTTGGATATTGATGTAGTCAGATTTGATTCTTTTTATACAAAAGATATAATAAATAAAAATTATAAGAGTATAATTGACGGTTTTAATGTTATGGCGCATGAAAAGGGTGTAAAAACATGGATAAAGATGATTGAAGACGAAGAAACGGATGAATTTGTAAGAAAATTAAATATTGATTATACTCAGGGTAAATACTTAGCCGATTTAGAACAAAATTATGAAACTTAAGGGAAAAAATGAAATACGGTGAAAAAATTGTTAATGACTTTGATGTAGAAAGGGATTTGGAAATATGGCCAAATGCGCATAAAAGAGACTATCTTATAAAAATGACACTACCTGAATTTTCTTGTCTTTGTCCAAGAAGCGGTTATCCTGATTTTGCTACTATTTATTTAGAATATACGCCTGATGAATGGGTTGTAGAATTAAAAGCAATAAAGTTATATATAAACTCTTTTAGAGATAAGCATGTTTCTCATGAAAATTCTGCCAATGAGATATATGATGTTTTGGAGAAAAAATTAAAACCAAAATATATGAAAATTGTAGCAGATTACAATCCAAGAGGAAATGTGCATACTGTTATAGAGATAGATAGTTCTAAAATTATTAGGAGTTGAATATGTTTGCAAAAATTCTAGGAAAGAATAAGCCCGAAGAATTAATTGGAGATAAAGAGCATCAAATTTTGATAGATAAAATAT
Organism: bacterium; assembly: GCA_018822665.1. Classification (GTDB taxonomy): domain Bacteria; phylum Campylobacterota; class Campylobacteria; order Campylobacterales; family Sulfurimonadaceae; genus Sulfurimonas. The sequence continues at coordinate 49,165 of JAHJJX010000018.1, read as the reverse complement.
CAAATATGAATTTAACAGATATGAGGGTCTATATCAATAACAAGATGTTGGATTGTGAGGTGAGCGAAGATGGAATTATAGAGATAATGAAAAAATTGATAATGACAAATAAAAATGTCTCAAAGCGTTATATAGAGATAGATGATATGCAAAGCAAAATAAAAAAAGGGTTTGATTTAGTTTTAAGCATTTGCACAAACAAAAAAATTACGGTTGTTGCAATAGAATTAATTCAAGAATTTATGGAAGTTTATAAAGATATTATTGCGAAATATGATGTAGAAAATAAACAAATATATGGAAAAAAATTAAAAGATGCACTTCAAAAAGCTATCGACAATATAAATGCGAGAACCGAACTAAAAAGAAAAATGAGTCTCGTCGGAGAATAAGATACTTGAGATACTATGGAATAAAATTGTGTAATTTCAAATAGTTTTTTAACCATTTTTTAGCTCCGTCATCTGAATGAAACACTTCATTTATTTGAGCTTCATAAGCTGTGTTTAATATCTTGGAAAATTCTTTCGATGGCAATATTCCACATGCCAAGATATCTCTTCCCTGAAGTAAAGGCTTCATTTTTTTATTTAAAATATTCAACTCTTTAACCCTGCTTTGTATCTCATCTCCCGCTTTATAGATTCTACTTTTGGATTCAGTTGTATTTCTTGCTAAAAAGTCAGCTCTGCTTAAAAGTAAAAGCTCTTCAATATTCACTTTTGTAGAGAGTCGAAGAAGCGCTGCATTGTTTGAATTTTGATGATAGAGTTGAGGTATCATTAAATGATATTTTACTAAAGGCAATACTCTCTTGAGGATATCTTTATCATCACTGATTCTGATTATAAAATTTTGCGCAGGGACAAGACCGCTGTTTTCATGTGAAATAGATTTGATTGCATCGCCATTTTGTGTAGTTGAAATAGCTTTGCCGAAATCGTGGCAAAGAGCGGCTAACATTAAAACAATGTTTGTTTTATCATTGTTTGTGAGTAGATTGGCCATTTCATCAATTGTCAACATTGTGTGTGTCCAAACATCACCCTCTGGGTGATACATAGTATTTTGTTTTACTCCTATGATTGCTTTTAATTCAGGAAAATATTTTAAAGCATCAAGCTTTTTCAACAATTCAAATCCAATTGAAGGTTTTTTAGACTTGAGCAGAAGTTTTTTTATCTCTTCAAAAATTCTCTCTTTGGGAAGCTCGTCCAACATATTGTTATCTAGCATTGTCTTGCATAAAGAAAATAGTTCTTCATCCATCGTGAAATCAAATCTTGCACAAAATTGAACGGCTCTCAAAACCCTAAGAGGATCTTCTATGAAAGTAAGCGTATCAACCGCTCTTAGAATTTTATTTTTTAAATCCCACGTGCCATGAAAAGGGTCTAATATTTTTTTTTGCGCAATGTCATAACCAATCGCATTGATGGTAAAATCTCTTCTTTTTGTTGCATTGTAGAAATCTAAATCAGCTTGAATGCAAATACTAAAGCCTTTATGCCCCTCAGAAATTTTATTGTCAAGTCTCGGCAAAGAAAAATCAAGTTCTAAATCATCCATTTTTAATTTACAAACACCGAAGTTTTTTCCAACACTATTGACGCTTCCAAATTCACTTAAAATATTTTCAAGAGTATGAAATGAAGAGATGTTATAAACTTCTACATCTATATCTTTGCTTAAGAAGGGCATTCTAGAGAAATTTTTTTGTTTTGAGTTTTTTTGTAATAAAAAATCACGAACATATCCTCCGATTAATATAGATTTTGCGCCATATTTATTTAGCTTATCAAATATAATATTTAATTTATTTGGATAATCAATCATTCTATTCTTTTTTATATGAATTTAAAATCTGTATTATAAAATTATACCATCGATTGTGTTTGGATTATAAAACATAATGTATATTTTAGTGATAAACAGTTGCATAGTGTGAATGGCACGCTAGTAACTAGATTGTTATTTTAACGCATTTATAACATTATTTTAGATATAATCGCGAAAATTTTTACTCAAGTTTCATAAACTTCAGAAACTTAAAAGGAAACTCTTTGCAAAAGATTAGAAATATTGCAGTTATCGCACACGTCGACCACGGTAAGACTACATTGGTTGATGGACTACTAGAACAGTCAGGAACATACGGTGCTCATGAGGCACATGCTGAAAGAGCAATGGATAGCAATGACTTAGAAAAAGAGCGTGGTATTACGATTCTTTCTAAAAATACAGCTATTCGTTATAAAGATTATAAGATTAATATTATTGACACTCCTGGTCACGCTGATTTCGGTGGAGAAGTTGAACGTGTTCTTAAGATGGTTGACGGCGTTTTAGTTCTTGTTGATGCTTATGAGGGTGTAATGCCTCAAACTAAGTTTGTTGTTAAGAAAATGCTAGCACTTGGCAAAAAACCAATAGTTGTTATCAATAAAATCGACAAACCTTCAGCTGAACCAGAACGTGTTGTTGATGAGATGTTTGACCTTTTTGCTGCAATGGGTGCAACAGATGATCAACAAGACTTTCCAATTATTTACGCTGCTGCTCGTGATGGTGTTGCAAAACTAGATATGAGTGAAGAGGGTGGTGATTTTCAGTGTATTTTTGAAACAATTTTAAAGCATATTCCTGAACCTGAAGGCGATAGAGAAAATCATACACAAGCTCAAGTATTTACACTTGACTATGATAACTATGTCGGTAAAATAGGCATCTCTCGTATTTTTAACGGTGTTATCAAAAAAGGTGACAATATTATGCTTGCAAAAGCTGATGGGGAACTTGTAAAAGGTAAAATAAGCAAGCTTATTGGTTTTCATGGTCTTAATCGTATGGAAATTCAAGAAGCAGAAGCAGGAGATATCGTTGCATTCGCCGGTTTAGAAACAGTGGATGTCGGCGATACTATTTGTGATCCTAAAAACCCTATGCCGCTTGACCCAATGCACATTGAAGAGCCTACGCTTACGGTTGTGTTTTCTGTAAATGATTCTCCTCTTGCCGGACAAGAAGGTAAGCACGTTACTTCAAATAAACTTAAAGATCGTCTTGAAGCTGAAATGACTACAAACGTTGCTATGAGACTTGAGGTTGTGGGAGAAGGTAAATTTAAAGTTTCAGGCCGTGGTGAACTTCAGATTACAATTTTGGCTGAAAACATGCGTCGTGAAAATTTTGAATTTGGTGTATCTCGTCCAGAAGTTATTGTTAAAGAAATCGAAGGTGTTAAATGTGAGCCGTTCGAGCATTTGGTGATAGATGTTCCTGAAGAGTTAAGCGGTTCTGTTATTGAGCGTCTTGGCAAAAGAAAAGCGGAGATGAAATCTATGCTTCCTATGGGTCAAGGCTTTCAAAGAATCGAGTTTGAAATTCCAGCGCGTGCTCTTATCGGTTTCCGCGGACAATTTTTAACAGACACTAAAGGTGAAGGGATAATGAATCATTCGTTTTTAGAATTCCGTCCTTACAGTGGAACTGTTGAATCAAGAAGTTATGGTGCACTTGTCTCTATGGAAAATGGTGAAACACTGGCTTACTCACTTTTCAACATTCAAGACCGTGGTGTGCTTTTCATAGGGCCTCAAACTAAAGTATACGAAGGTATGATTGTTGGTGAACATTCTCGTTCAAATGACTTGGTTGTTAACCCTATTAAGGGTAAAGCACAATCAAATGTTCGTTCATCTGGAGCGGATGAGGCTATCAAGCTTATTCCACCTCGTGATATGTCTCTTGAAAGAGCATTAGAGTGGATTGAAGATGATGAACTTCTTGAAATTACACCAAAAAGTATTCGTATCCGTAAAAAATTCTTAACAGAAAGCGAAAGAAAAAGACACGCTCGCAAATAGTATTTTTTACTTCCCGTTTCTGCCGGGAACAGTTCCACATGCCGCACGTGTTGGGCATGTGGAAATTATCTCTTTCTTCAACAAAATACAATCTTCCTCAAGCTATAATCGTAAACTATAAATTTCGGAGCAAATTATGAATAGAAAAAAAATCTATAATCCAGATTCAAATGAAAGCGCTAATGATAGAAAAATCTTTGGCGGTAATCCAACCGGTATTTTTGAACTTAACAATATTAAATATCAGTGGGCATATAATCTTTGGGAAATGATGTTAAACAACACTTGGTTTCCTAAAGAAGTAGATATGACAAGAGATGTAAATGATTATAAAAATCTGACAGATACTGAAAAGAAAGCTTACGATAAAGCTCTTTCACAACTGATTTTTATGGACTCATTACAGACTAATAATCTTATAGATAATATTAATCCTTATGTAACTGCTCCTGAAATTAATCTTATTTTAGTTCGCCAATCATTTGAAGAAGCGCTTCACTCACAAAGTTATGCGGTAATGGTTGACAGCATTTCCCAAAACTCTGCGGAAATATATGACCTTTGGCGTCGTGATATGATGCTAAAACATAAAAATGATTCAATAGCTGCGGTTTACACCGAGCTTTCTAAGAACCCGACTGAGCATAACTTTGTAAAAGCTTGTTTCGCAAATCAGATTTTAGAAGGTATTTATTTTTATAGTGGATTTACCTACATCTATACTTTGGCCCGTTCGGGAAAAATGCTTGGTTCCGCACAAATGATCCGATTTATCCAAAGAGATGAAGTAACGCACTTGGTGCTTTTTCAAAATCTCATTAACACTCTTCGCCGCGAGAGAGCAGACCTTTTTACAGACAAATTAAAACAAGAAGTTATCGCTATGTTTAAAGAGGCTGTCGGGCTTGAAGCAGAATGGGGCAAGTATATTACTCAAGGTCAGATTTTAGGGTTAACGGATGAAATAGTTGAGCAGTATATACAGTATCTCGCAGACGACCGCTTGACATCCGTAGGATTTGAAAAGCTTTATAATGTAACAAATCCGATTAAATGGGTGGATGATTTTGCTAAGTTTAACGATCAAAAAACAAACTTCTTTGAAGGAACTGTAACGAACTACTCAAAAGGAAGTCTTAGTTTTGATGACGACTTCTAAGTACACAGACGCAAAATGAGTAGAACTCATTTTGTTATATTTCAATACTGACCTTTTACGATTGAGGATTTTCAATGTATAAACTCTGCTCCCTCTCTTTTGAAACGACAAATGACTATAACACAAACCTCCAAACACTCTTAACACTTATAAAACAAACGCCTAACAATTCGTTAGTTGTTGCTCCTGAAGTTTGTTTAACCGGGTTTGATTATGAGATGTGGGATGAGGTTTTGACGTTTGTTCCACATGCCATAAACGAAATAAAAGAGATTTCACACAAGAAAATAGTTATACTCACTGTTATAGAAAAAAGGGGTGATGAGGTTTTTAATTTTGCTAAAGTTTTTCATAATGGAGAGGTTGTTTATGAAAGAGCCAAAGCTAAACTTTTTCGTTTTGGCGGTGAACAAAACTACTTTAGCGAAGGTGCATCAGAAGAGGTAAAAATTATTGAAATAGACGGGATGCGAATCGGTATTTTAATCTGCTTTGAACTTCGTTTCAAAGAGTTATGGATTAAACTCGAAGGTGCTGATATTATTGCTGTTCCATCTTACTGGGGAGTTTTAAGAACCGAGCATTTTAAGTCTCTCACCCAAGCCTTGGCTATTGTAAATCAGTGTTTTGTTGTTGCAAGCGATAGTTTAAACGAGGACTGCACAAAAATGAGCGGAATAATTAACCCAAGCGGAGAGGTGATTCGCAATGGGAATAAGGCTTGCTTAGAGCTTGACTATAACAAAAAAGAGATAGCCCTCATGAGGCGATATATGGATGTGGGTATAGATGGATAGAATAACAGCTACAAAAACAGCGCGTCTGGCAGAAGAGTGCCATAAAAAATTCTCACTCAGCAGTGAAGTCAAAAATGCGATAGCAATGACAAACAGAGAAGCCTTTGTTCCGATGGGATTCAAGCATAATGCATATAAATTAGATGCGCTGCCTATGGGTTCTGCGCAGTGGATAAGTTCACCCTTGACGGTTGCAAAAATGTCACAGTATCTTGAACCAAAGAGTGCAGATAAGGTATTGGAGATTGGATGCGGAAGCGGATATCAGGCTGCCGTATTATCTCATATATTTCGCGGTGTTTTTACCATCGAAAGAATAGAATCTTTAATGCTAGAAGCTAAATTAAGATTTCGAGAGCTTGGAATTAAAAATATTCACACCCGAATAGATGATGGACAAAATGGATGGTCGCAGTATGCTCCCTATGATAGAATACTTTTTTCAGCTTCTGCAAAAGAGATACCGAAAAAAATTTTTGATCAACTCAGCGACGGCGGAATATTGGTAGCGCCGATGGAAAAGGGGAATAAACAAATCATAACCCGTTTTAAAAAAAACGGTTCCTCTTTAGAAAGGACGGAGCTTGAAGCCTGTGATTTTGTACCTGTTCTCAATGGGGTGCAAAAGTAAAATTTTAAATATTTTTTAAACAAAATATCCATTTAAATCCATGATTTGTGTGTTCTCGCAAGATATTCAAATTTAATTGCATAAATTAGAAAAAGAAGAGTAAAATTGCGATTATACATTTATTATTCAGTTTGAAACGTGAAATATTTCATCTGTTTTTTTATCAAGGAGAACTGTTGCCAAATCTTCATATTCTAAATCATAACTTAAGACATTTTGATCTCTCAGCAAGCAAGCTAATGCATAAATACCTAGAGGGTTTAAATATAGATGTTAGTGATTATACTTTTGTAGCCAATTTTATTTGGCTTTCCAACAACAGCGGTTTTTATGCTGTAATTAATGATACTTTTTGTCTTTTTGTAATGAGCGGAAGTGAGCTCAGCATGCTTCTGCCGCCTTTGGGCAAACGTGAAAAAGTTTTTGATGCAATCATTGAGTGTTTTACAATTATGAACGAAAATAATACAACAAGATTTTATTCAAAAATTGATTATGTGGATGAATCGATGCTTGAAGGCTTTGTTGATTATCTCGAAGAGGGTACATATATATATGAAGCACTTCAAGACTACATTGTGGAAAAAAAGTTAGTCGATTATGTTTATAAAACGGAAAGTTTAATAAACCTTAGCGGAAATTCATATCATACGAAACGAACGGAAATAAATAAGTTTAAAAAATCATATCCGGACCATAAAATTGAACTTTTAGATCCTGATGTGCATGCTACGCAAATAGTGTCTCTTTACAGCAAGTGGGTAAGTGATCGTATCCGTTACATGCCAAAAGAGGAAGCAGATAGATTTTTAGAGGGTATTTATCATGAGCAATTTGCGGTAAAACGTTTGTTGAAATATTACAAAGAACTAGATGTTATCGGTATTGTAATTTATATTAATGATGAGCTTAAAGGGTTTACCGTCGGCGAAAAAATCAACGACCATACATCGAGTGTGATTATAGAAAAAACAGATTTTGAAGTTTTGGGGTGTGCACAGTTTATTTTTAGAGAATTTTGTAAAGTGCTTTTTGAAAAATATCACTCAGAAATGATAAATGTCGGTGATGATATGGGATTTGAGAATCTAAAAAAAGTGAAAATGTCCTACCGTCCGGAGCGTTTAATTCCTAAATATACAATCTATCAAAAATGAGATACAGGGCTGCGGTCTCCGATGATTTAAATCCGCTTTTTCAACTGGAGCAACAGTTATTCAGCAGTGAAAATTACCCTGTTTCACGTCGTATGTTCAAGTACCATCTAGAACACAATTTTATCTTGCTTGCCGAAAATGAATCACAGGAAATCGTGGGATATATTTTAGCTCTTAGAAGAAAAACTTGGGCAAAAATTTATTCACTTGGAGTTTCTTCAAAGTATCGCGGTGCAGGAGTAGGTTTTGTGCTGCTAAAAGAAATGTTAGAATATTTGCACCATCAAGATAAAAAGAGGGTTGTGCTTGAGGTGAGAATTGACAACAAGCAAGCAATAAGCTTGTATGCAAAGTGCGGATTTAAAAAGTTAAAAATCAGTCCGTCTTTTTATAAAGACGGATGCGATGCTTTAATCATGCAAAGATTAGAGAAATAACTTTCCTATTTTTTGGAACCGGAATATTTCCACATGCCTGAGAGATTACGACTTGTAGGGTACTAAAAGTTCCAGCTGCGCTTTGATTTTATAACTAAGAGGTTTTATTTTATTAATATTAGAATATTCTACGTCTTTGTAGCTCAAGCTAATCTCTTTAAAGTAGGATTTGTAGCTGTTAAGGTAATTAAAAAGTGGATTTTCTATCTCTTCATCTAGATAAAGTTCTGTAATGGTTACGACAACCGCGTTCCATTTATTGTCAAACTCTTTTTCTAGTTTTGCATTTGGTTTCTTTACGAAGTGATTTTTTATGCGGCTTAACTCTATCCATTGAGTCGTAAGCTCGGAGAGCCCGATACTTGCAATTTTTTTATTGAATTTTTGCAGACCTTCCAATGTATTACCATAATTCATTTTTAGATTCGGTGCTTTATTTTTAAGTGTTTGCGTTATCTGATTGATAAGATTTGAATAAGCAATCATATCTTCTTGGAGTTTTAGTTTATTTTCACGTGGAATATCCAGATATTTTATTTGCTCAATAATAGATGTGATTTCTGATGTATAGCTGTCTATCTTTTCATATTCTCCTCGTTTGATGATTGCATTGGCATCACTTACATTTTGTCGAAAACTATTATGTATCTGTTTGTATTTTTGGTTTGTTTTGTTGAGACTTGCATCATCTGAGCTGAAGATGCCGGCGTTAAGATGAAGCAATGTCAGCAAAATGCTTATGAGTAATTTCATTGTATTCCTTGGAAATATTTTTGCGAAGTATAAAAATCTACTGTTACGAGATGATTACGGTTAAATATCATTATGGCAATAATCGGCATTTAAAACTTTCAAGCTAATTGTTGTAAAATAACAGCAATTAAAAAGAGGATGTAATTAGTATGTATGGAATTACGTATTCAAAACCACAAGTAGTCCTTTTGCAAGATACCGGCATCGGAGTAGCTGAAGCTGCTGCGAGAACTTGCTATGACTCATTTGAAAATAGCGAAAATGAAGCAATTAAGTATATTGAAAACCATCTGCCCGATGGTGAAATGTGCAGTGAGATAAATGAGATAGAAGAATCGAACCTGCTCAATGATTTGGCCTGGACCTATTTTCACCATAGTATTTTGGAGCATGCAAACCTAAGCTTTTTAGTTCGCGGTACTTCAAGAGGTGTGCTTCAGGAACACGCAAGACACCGCATACAGGCAATTTCGGTACGGAGTACAAGATATACGATGAGTTCTGTTATTAACGCGTTCTTGGCATCAGAGCAGAGCCGTAATCCAAAAGATTTTTTTATAAATAAAATTTTGGCTTTTGACATGTTTGTAACTTCGGATGAAGCGTACAATATAATTGAGATTGGTGCCATGTTTGATAAACTAAAATTTCAGCAAGGCAAAGTGGAAGATTTTTACGATATCGCCGTGGCGAAAAGCTCACTTCCTTTTTTAGAAGAGTTTGGCAATGATGCCGAGGCGCTCTTTGAGGCACTTCAAAAGGGTAAAAAAAAGAGAAATGTCGGTGACGCTTTTAAGCATATTGTGACGGATAACGTAAAAGTGGATATGGTTGTGACTTTCAATCTGAGAAGTTTGAAAAATTATTTTAATTTAAGAGACAGCGGTGCTGCGTATTTTCAAATCAGATGGCTTGCAGAAGCGATGATGAAAGCAACACCTTCAAAATATTTAGACTTAATTGTTAAAAAAAAGTAAGAGGATGTTTGGCATGTGGAAATTTTATATAGTAAGTGTTTTTCTTTTTAGCGGATGTTCATATTTTACATTTAATGCGTCTATGTGTGAGCAGATAGCCTCGGACCCACATGCTACAGTTCCTAAAGAGTGTAGAAATTACAGCGAAGAAGAAGCTGAAAAAGCATTTAATAAACCAAAAGACAAACAAACGTCTGAAGAGATTATAGAGTTTAAAAAAGAGTAGATTTTATTTTCGCAAAGCTCATTTGAAGATAGAGAAATGAATGTATGCAGGCAGATGCAATGCAATTTATTTCGCATTTAAATTACAGATATTATAAAGGATTCTATTGAAAACAAAGATTGAACAGGCAAAAACGCTTTTAGAGGCTCTTCCTTATATTAAAAAGTACGCGAATGAAACTTTTGTTATTAAGTATGGCGGTTCCGCGCAAATCAATCCGCAACTTAAAGATAAATTCGCTCAGGACATCATACTTTTGTATCTCGTCGGAATACGACCGGTTATCGTTCATGGCGGCGGCAATAAGATTAACGAGATGCTTGATAAGCTGCAAATTAAAAGTGAATTTGTGGATGGGATGCGAGTAACGGATGCTCAAGTGATGGAAGTGGTTGAGATGGTGTTGAGCGGGAATATCAACAAAGAGATAACGACCCTTCTCAATATGCACGGCGGCAAAGCCTTGGGTATTACGGGCAAAGATGCAAATTTTATTACCGCGGTGCCTAAAGACAATGGAAAATATGGTCTCGTCGGTGAAATTACCAATGTTGACAACCGAGTAATACAAAACTTGCTCGATGATAAGTTCATCCCTGTCATTGCGCCCATAGCCTCAGCAAATGAGATAAATCATCCCGGTTTTAACATAAACGCAGATTTAGCGGCGAGTAAAATTGCTGCTGAAATAAAAGCGAGAAAAATTATTTTTATGACAGATATTGCCGGAGTGATGGATAAAGAAAAAAATCTCCTAAGCACATTGACAGAAGATGAAATCAACAGCTATAAAGCGGATGGAACTATTTTCGGGGGTATGATACCTAAAGTGGATGCCTGTTTAGAAGCGGTGAACGGAGGCGTTGAGAAGGCACACATTATTGATGGAAGGGTGGAACATTCTATTCTTTTGGAAGTTTTTACAAGTGAAGGGATAGGAACCGTTATAAAAAAATCATAGGTTTGCTGTATCAAAATCAGACAGACTTTTGCTTGAATCTGCTTGCTTGCAGAGAGGGTATGATATATCCAAAAAAATTAAAATAGGTAGAAATTATGAGTGTAGAAAAAGAATTACAAAAAAGAAGTGGCGATAAATGCGAACTATGCAGCAGTGAGAAAGAGTTAAATGTTTTAGAAGTAGCACCCTCGGACGGAAGTGCTGAGCAGTCTGTTTATGTATGTTCCACATGCCAAGAGCAGATTGAAAATCCTGATACATTAGATGAAAACCACTTCAACTGTCTTAATGACAGTATGTGGAGTGAAATTCCTGCGGTTGCAGTTATCTCCTACCGCCTTTTAAATGCTCTTAATCGTCAGGATTTAGTAGAAATGATGTATATGGAAGATGACATAAAAGCATGGGCAGAAGCAGGCATGAGCTCGTCTGCAGGGGCTGATGGCACCGTAGTTCACAAAGACTCCAACGGAGTTATCCTTCAAGGCGGCGATACGGTAGTTATCATTAAAGATTTAGAGGTCAAAGGGGCCGGTTTTACCGCAAAACGCGGTACAGCTGTTAGAAATATATCTTTGGTGGCGGACGATTCTGAACATATCGAAGGCCGTGTGAATGGAACAAAGATTTTCATTCTTACAAAATTTCTAAAAAAATCATAATGCTGCCTCACGAGCGATTTTATAAGATAAACAAGGACTTCAGATCCCCTTATGCTAGAGACAGAGATAGAATTATCCACTCGGGAAGTTTTAGAAAACTGGAGTACAAAACACAGGTTTTTTTAAACCATGAGGGTGATTTTTTTCGTACCCGTCTTACACACTCCATAGAAGTATCTCAAATTGCCCGTTCTATTTCTTCCCATTTTGGACTTAATGAAGCTTTAGCTGAGTCCATAGCGCTTGCACATGATTTGGGACACACTCCTTTTGGACACATCGGTGGTGATACTTTAAATGAATGTTTAAAAGAGGATGGACATACATCAGGTTTTGAACATAACTTCCAGAGTTTTAGAGTGGTTTCGCTTTTGGAAAAAAGATACAAAGCCTTTAACGGACTCAATCTTACTTTTGCAACTTTAGAGGGGATTTTAAAGCACTCCTATCCCTATAAAAAAAGTTTTTTCCCTGCTAAAATTGATGAAGCTTTTCATTTAGATACACATCCCTCCGTAGAAGCAATGGTTGTGGACCGCGCAGATGAAATAGCTTATATAAGCCACGATATAGACGATGGGATAAATTCAGGACTCATCAGTTTTGATGATTTAAAAGAAAGTGATTTAATTTGTGAAATTTTGGAAAAAGTAGAGCACGAGGGAATAGGACCGGAAAATGACGAAATGTTTCGTTACCGTTTCAGCTCCCATTTTATCAATCATTTAGTCTATTCTCTGCTCGATTATTCACAGAGCAAGATAGATAATTCACAAATTCTCAGTGCCTCTTTAGATAGTAAATCGGAACTTCCCGTCGGTTTTGATCCAAAACTTGAATCACAAATTAAAAAGCTCAAAAAGTTGCTATTCAATAAATTGTATCAGCATAAAAATATAGTGAGAAAGATGTACGCAGGTAAGCAAGCTATCAAAGGGCTCTATCGCGGATTGATGGAGGAAAATAAAATGTTGCCGGATTTTTACTACAAGCAGTTGGATATGAGAAATAAACACAGAGTAATTGCTGATTATATCGCTTCTATGAGTGATAGGTATGCTATCTCTTTTTATAATGAGATGTACGGAAAGCTCTAATGTTTTGTCATTCTCAGTTTGGCATGTGGAATATTTATAGTTAAAGTTTTGTTAGAAGAAGTTTTTGAGAGATAAACACAGTCCTCCTCCTAAGAAGAGGAGCTTGTGCTTAGAGGCGTGATTCGTAACGTCTCATCATATAAAGACGTTTAAGCATTTTTTTGCGAGAAGCAATTTTGAATTTCTTAAGCTTTTCAGTTGCTGTTTCATGAAAACGGCGAGCACGAGCTTCAGTAACGATTAAGTTACGGTCAGTCTGCTTCTTGAAACGGCGGTAAGATGCATCAAAATTATCATCACTACGTAGTATAATACCTGGCATATCACATCACCCACTTTCTGTAAAATTTTTGGAATGGAATTGTATCATAAGTTTTCTATTTTTTAAAAATAGTGAAGAAGATATTCACGGTAGATTCTTATAAAGCTATAAATATTGCTAAAATTATTTTATGTAGAGACACCCATTATTCAAAAATTATAGTTTTATTTTCTATCTTCATAATTTTATCGCAATATGGAAGCATTCTATCATCATGCGTTACCATAACTATGGCTACATCTTGTTCTAATGCTATTTTTTTTAGCATCTTTATGACATCCACCGAGCGTTGCATATCTAATGCTGCTGTTGGTTCATCTGCTAGAATTATTTGGGGGTTATTCGCCAAGGCTCTTGCAATTGCAACTCTTTGGTTTTGTCCGCCTGAGAGTTGTGATGGCATAGCTTTCTCTTTATCAGATATCTCAAAATATTTTAATAATTCTCTTGCTTTTGCTTGTGCAACCTTATCGCTGGTGCCGTTTGTTTGTGGAAGCAGGGTGAGATTATCGATGATATTTAAAAATGGGATAAGGTAGTGCGACTGAAAAATAAAGCCGATTTTTTCTCTTCTTATTTTTCTTGTTTCACCTGTGAGCCACTTGTTATCATATACTTTTTCATCGCCGAGCCAGATTTTACCCGAGCTTGGATTTTCAACACAGCCTATCATTAGAAGAAGTGTTGTTTTTCCGGCACCGCTTGGGGCTACTAGAGCCACGAGCTCACCCTTGTTAATACTAAATGAGGCATCTTGTATGACATCCACAAAACTTTCATCTTTTCCAAAATGTTTATAAAGATTTTCGACTTTTATCGCTTGTCTACTCAAAATCAACCACCTATTGCTGCAGTAGGATCTGCATTTATAACTTTTTTTACGCCGATAAATGAAGCAAAAATAGAAGCAATAATCACTACGCCAAAAAGCATCCAAGCATCCGGAATCTCTAAAACAATTCTTTTTGGAAACTTATCGTCAATGAGATGTGAAAAGATATTTCCAAATATAAAAGCCAAAACACCAAGCAGTAAAGTCTCTTCCACAATCATCTTAATAATCATACTGTTTGGAAGCCCCATGAGTTTCATAATAGAAATCTCTTTCATCTTTTCAAGGGTCATCGTGTAGATGATTAGGGCTATGATGATGGTTGAAACACCGATTAAAATAGCGGTGAACATGCCTATTTGTTTGGAGGCTTTTTCTACAACATTTTTTGTCAAAACTATTTTTTGTTGTTCTCGCGTATAGACGCTTTTATGTTGCCACTTTCTTATATCTTCAGCCACACTATCAACACTGTATCCTGCTTTAGTTGTAGCAATGATGGCATTTACCATGTGGGAATCTTTGTTGATTATCCCTCTTGCTCTATCATTTTGTATCTCTTTGTTTGAGTAAGAAAATTGTAATTCTTGCGCATCTTTGAGGCTGACATAGACAAGCGAATCTCCGCCGGATGAGACAGTGCCATGAGTCAATCCCACAACAGTGTAAATATTTCGTCCAAGTGTTATTTTATCTTGAAGTTTAAAACCTGTTTTGTCTGTTACGACTATCTCATAATGGTCAGTTTCCAATACCCGTCCCTCTATAAGTCTTGCAGGATTTATAGGATTAATATCTCCATAAACATCAAATCCGACTGCCATAACACTTATCTTTTTATTCTCAAAAGGCAGTTGCATATTTTGAAATGTAACAGCTTCACTTTTATCTATGCTTTGAATCGATTTTAAAGTGTATTTTAAATCCTCATGTACTCTCGAAGATTCTGCAAAAGGACCTAATGTATTTTCTTGAACCACCCATAAATCAACATTAAAGTCGTTAAGAAGTACCTCTGCATCCGCCATCATGCCGCGATAAACTCCCACCATAATGAGAACAATTCCAAGCAGCATCCCAACACCCATAGCAGTTACTATAAATTTTCCTAAGGTGTGTTTGATATCTTCTTTGGCTAAATTTATCATAAATTTATTTTCATATTCTCAGAGAGTGGTTTTTTAGCAGTGTCCGGAATGATGATTTGAGTATTTTCATCTCCGTTTGAGATGGCGATTTCACTCCCGTTTTGCGCAATTTTTTCTATGTCAAGAAAATGAGCATGACCGTCCTTTATTATCCACATGCCGACTTTTGCATTTTTTTCTACAATTACTTTGAGGGGAACTTTTATAATATTTGTATATGTCTTAACATTAATATTTACCTCTGCCTGTTCATTTATGTAAAAAGGTTTTGGAATATGCTCAAACGCTATATATATTTCTCGCTCAAGTGTTACATTATCGCTCATAGCACCAATTCTTTTCACGACTCCTTCATATACTTTGTCCGGTTCTGAGCGAAGAGTTATAGTTGCTTTTTGATTTAGCTCTATTTGTGCACTGATTCGCTCATCTATTTTTGTCTGTACCCATAATGTCGTTGGGTCAACAATTTTTAAAATTGCAGTGGAGGGAAGAACATTTTGTGCTACTTCTGCCTCTTTAGATATGACATACCCATCAACCGGCGCATACACTTTGAGCCTATCTATTTTCACCTCTAGGGCATCTATATTTTTTGAAGCAACAACTACAGCAGCCTTAGCTGAATCGATGCGCGAAGCAGTAGCATGCATGCCCGCATCTATGCTTTTTAACTCTGTATTTGCTTTGTCATATTCTGACGCAGATGCGAAACCTTGTTCTTTAAGTTTTGCGTAACGATTATAGGTAATTTGCAACAGAGCTTTTTGAGCTTTTTGGTTATTCAACTCACTTTGTAATGCCATCTCTTCAAACTGTGATTTTCTGAAGTTTGCTTTTGCTACTTCGAGTTGTTGCGGTAAATCAACTCCATCCATGACAACAAGCAAATCATCTTTTTTAACCCACTTTCCATCATCCGCCAAAATCTCCAATATCTTTCCGCCGGTTTGGGCAGTGATGGAGTAAATGTTTAAAGCGCTGACATTTCCAATCCCTTTTACGCTCACCTGAAGGTCGCCAAGGGTAGGTTTTAGTGTTGTAAATGTACTCTTTGGAATATAAACTTTTAAGTAAAAAACTCCAACTACGACGGCTATAACCGTGAGGGCTAGACTATATTTTATAGAGGTTCTCATATAATTTTTCCTTGCAAATATTCCAGTCTATGGATTGTGGCGCTTCTTTCATGCTTTGCCTGAAGCAGCCCAAGTTCTGCATCCAAAACAAGGGCAATGGCATCCAACACTTCTATGTAAGTTGAAAGACCTTCTTTGTATCTTGCATCCGATACTATTTTTGTTTGATTCGCGGCTTGAAGTTGAGACTTTTTAGCTTGTATAGTTTGTTTGTATCGATTTAAATCAATCAATAAACTCTCAAACTCCTCTTTAAGTAGCAACTCTTTTGAGTTGTATTCAAGTTCAGCATTCTGTTTATTTATAACAGCCTGTTGCACCAAAGCAGAAGTTCGACCACCGCTATAGAGGGGAATATTGAGTGTGATTCCTACTAAAGTGGAATCATATTCATTTAAAGTGTCTTGGTGCGTGTAAGATGCCATGGCATCTACTGAACCGTAATGGGAGGCTTTGAGTGCCTTATAGCTAAATTCACTTTTGTTTATGTTTTTTTTGAGACTCTTAAGCAGATGTGAATTTTGTAATATATTTTGCTCATCTTCTTCTAACCAGCTACTCTCCGAGAGAGTGTCTTGAAGCTTTGCATCAATGTTTATAGGCTCATTGATATATAAAGATAAAATAGTTTTAGCTTTGGCAAAATTTGCCTGTGCAATAGCAAGATTGTCTTTTGCAATATACACAGATGATAAAAAACGGCTTGCATCCGCATTTGTTTTCATCCCAAGCTTTACAAGAGCTTCGGCTTGTTTGTGCAGTTCTTCTTTTGCATGTAAATCTTTTTGTCGTACTTTTATAGCCTCTCTTTGGAGAACCATAAGTTCATATTGCAGTTTGACTTTGTAAGCCAGAAGTGCCTTAGCATCTTCAAGAGTAAATATTGAAGCATCCTCTTGCAACTGCTGTGCTTTTATATTTGAAGTTGTTTTTGAAAAATCCCAAATCTTTTGGTTGAGTGTAGCTCCGGCTTGCCAACCGTTATTATTTATGGTGTTAAAAACTCCATTAGCCGCTAAGGCATACGTTTTGGTAGGATTATATTCAGCATTCAATGAAATCTGGGGGAGATAATCGGCACGGGCAATATCTACACCGATTTTGCCCGACTTAGCTTGTAATACAAATCTTTGAATATCAGGATGCGTTTTTAGTGCCTTGTCAATACACTCATCTAAATTTAACTGTTGTGCATTTAAGATACCAATCATCACAGAGATAAATAAAGTGATTTTTTTCATTTTTTATTTATTGATGCTTTGACCCATTTTTGCTCTTTGTTCTTGTTGATGTTTACTAAACTCAGATGTATCTATGACACCGTCGTTATTTGTATCCATATTTTTAAAGGTTGGAGCATTCCCTGCATTGCGCATCATTTTTCCGGCTTCTGCCTGCTTTGTCATACGCGCCTTTTGTGCATTTTCAAACTCTGTTTGTGTGATTTTACCGTTTTTGTCAGTGTCAAAATCACTGTAAGAAGGCATATTAAACCCCATTCCCGCTATCAATGCGCTGCCAATCACTAAACTTGCTAATGTTAAACGTTTCATCTTAAACTCCTTGTATTTTATGAATTGTTCCATAGTTTGTGTTAACGCATCGTTAAGATAAATACTGTTCCTTGCGTGTTTGATTTTGCTTCAATTTTTATATTCATGGCGTTTGCTAACCTCTTGACAATATCCAGACCTATTCCGCTGCTGTGCTCCCCGCTGTAAGAGCGTTCAAAAATCTTACTCGGCTCTTTTATCCCTTTTCCGCTGTCTTGTATATAAAGAGAGTTCTCCTTTGCATAGATGTTTACATAACCGTTTTGAGAGTTGTATTTGCAGGCATTTGAGATGATATTTTGGAGTATCTGCTTCATGGCATGTGGATTTATTTTGGCTTTGAAGTTTGAGCTCTCAATTTTAAAATCTATATTCGGATAGATGGTTTTTTGTATTTGCACCACATCTTCGACTAGGTTAAATACATTTGCAAGCTGCATCTGAAATGTTTCCTCTTGTAAAAGAATTGTTAAATTTTCATGGAGTTCTGAGATAGTATTGACACTTTTTTGAAGCCGTATAAATGCATTGTTTTCCTTGATAGTCCAGATTTTCTCAAGCAGTTTCAGGTTTAACTTTATCGCTGTTACGGGAGTATTTAAGTCATGGATTAAATCTTTTGCAAATTTATCAAGAGTTAAAATACTCTCTTGCAGCGGCTTGAGAGCATTTTTTGCCAACCTGTAGCTTATGTATGCAAATATTAGAAGCAGCAGTATTTGACCGGCTACAATTTTTTGTTTAAGACCCCAAAGATTTTTTGTAAAATCTTTTTTTGATTTAAAAACTTTTAGATAATACAAATCATTTCTCATGGGAAGAAATTTTATAAACTCATTGTCATTTATTGTAAAGTTTTTTATATCGATATGCGTATCGCTTTTTATAAAAGTATGATGATAATCATTGCTGAAATTTTCTGAAGTATTTCCCATTTTGATATGTCTCGCATACTCAATAAGCGAGAATTCTTCCGTTTTTAGGAGATGATTGCTTACCTCTGAAAAATAAAAAAAACCGGCAAACAAAATGAAAATGGCGATACTGATAAAATAAGTGACAAAGAATTTTAAAAAAGCCAGTTTCTCATGACGATGCAAGACGGTATCCTATCCCTTTTAAGGTCGTAATCGGCAGTCCGACTTTACGAAGTTTATTGATATGAACTCTTAGTGCGCCTTCACTCATCTCTTTGCCTGAATTGAGATTATCTAAGAGATGCTCTTTTAAGAGTGTTTTGTTGAGATGTTGAAAAAGCAGCTTGGTTATCTGTAGTTCATAAGGGGAAAGCGGTATAAAATCACCGCCAAGATAGAGCTCATCTTTTTCTATCACAAAACGAAAATTATCCACTTTAATTTCGTTTGCATACGTGTGATACGATTTTCTAAGAAGCGCATGTATGCGAACTAATAGTTCATCAAAATCAAATGGTTTTTTGATGTAGTCATCCGCTCCGATATCAAAACCATGGGAGAGGGAAGCCACATCGCTAAGGGCTGTTATAAAAATAGCAGGAGTCATGTCACCACTCTCACGTAAACTTTTAAGAAGTTCAAAACCGTTTAAAAACGGGACGTTTACATCTAAAAGTAAAAGGTCAAAGTGTTGTATAAAACTCTCATCAAGCGCCATATCGCCATTACTTGCATGTATGACTTCAAACTTTTCACTCTCTAGCAATTCAACCAATGTTTCAGATAAGACGGCATCATCTTCTAAGAGTAATATTCTTGACATGCATGAAGTATAGTAAAATGTGCGTTAACGCATAGTTAAGGAGAAGTAAAAAAATTATATTTATCGTGCTGTTTTTTCTCATTCAAACCATAACAATATCTTTTGAGACAAAAGATATTAAATATTGATGCGTTTCCATAAAGCACTTCGTAACCAAATCCAAGAAAGCAGTAAGCAAATACTCCAGCCGATTACTTCGGCAAACCAGATAGATTCGAGTGAAAATCCGGCTACAAGTGCAGCGTAATAGGCATAACCGAGTATAGATACGGAGACAACAAGTTCTATCAGCAAAGTAGCTACCGTATCACCGGTTCCTGCAACGGTCGAAGCGATAATATTCGCAGGAACAGCCAGTATAGTAGCTAGTACAATTACCATAAGCGTTGCAGTAGCACTTTCAATGATGATTTCATCGGGTGAAAAAATTGCCAATACGTATTGAGGGAAAAAGAGAGCGGCGACAAGCATGGGTACAATGGCTAGATAACCCAATTTGATTGTTTTTAAGACTAGCAGACCAATCTTTTTTTCACCTTTTTGTCCAAGCAAATTGCTTGCCATGGAGCAGACTGTTTCGGCAAATGCTTCTATGGGAATTTGCAACAGCGCGTAACAGCTGAAGATAATGGTCGCTGTCGCCAATGGCTCTTCTCCAAGCTGCTCAATGATGAGAAAAAACACGAACCATCGAATCGACTGAATCAAGACTTCCATGGAGACGGGAGTAGAGAGCAGGGTAAGTGTTTTTATTATGGTAAAGTTAAATTTTTCAAAAAGAAACAATCCATAGATTTGAACGTAATTTCGTCGCAGAATGTCAATGATGAGAAAAAGAGAAACGGCAACTTCTGCACTCAAAGAGGCAATGGCGGCGCCTTCGATACCCATCTCTGCAAAACCGTAGTTTCCAAAGATAAGTAAATAATCAAGTGAAATATTTGTAATGGCAAGTATCAGTGTTGCTCCGATAAACACTTTTGTTCTGGATATTCCAACATAAAAAGCGCTCAATGCCAGATTGAAGGCATGAAAGAAAAGCCCAAAAATCGCAATTTTCAAATAAGCATCCACAGCTGTATAAATCTCCTTGGATAAAAAGAGTTTTTCTGTGATAATGGGCATTATAAAGAGGATGAATAATACCATCAATGTGCTGAGTATGGCTAAGAGATAGAGCCCCTGATTGAGTACCTTGCCAATTTGTTTATGTTGTTCTTCTCCGGCTCTTCGTCCAATGGTTATTTGGATACCGTCCACAAATCCTAAAATCAAAAATAAAGAGACCCCGTAAATGGTATCTGCCATTCCGATTGCCGCAAGCTCTTGCATCCCGTAATGTGATAAGAAGATGGCATCCGTAATAACAACGATAGTCTCACTAATACTTGCGAAAATCAAAGGGAATGATAGAATCCAAATATTTCGATAGGTTGGTAAAAATTTTGTTAATCCTGCCATCTCTTTATCCGTTTTAGTGCTATGTCAGTATCATATCATACGATTTGCGGTTGAGGTGCATCACCATACAGGAGAGTAGGGCCCCGCTTTTGAGAAATTCGCTTGTGTTGAAAAATGCAGCTTCAAAACCGTAATTCGAAGCGATGTCTTCTAGTGTGCGGTTTTTTTGGCGTTCACTTTCATAGTACTGGTCACTTTTTTTCATCTCATGAATGTTAGAAGCATTAAGAAGAATATTTCCCATTCTCACGGAGTTGCAGATACCTGAAAAAGCATCATCATTGCTAATATCAATAATATTGGTTAGTCCTTCGAGCTGCTTAATCTCCGCTTTTGTATACATTCCTGTGCTAAGGAGAGTATTTTCTTTCGTGAGAGGAAAAACCGTGCAATCCAAGTGATAGAGATAGGGGTCTGTTTCTTTGAGTGTGATGATTTTCATATCAAACTGCTCCTCCATCCACGTATAAGCGCGTTTGTCCGAGCGTATGCCGTATCCCCCGACATAGACATTTCCAAAAAGGTGTTTAAGTTCAGCTTCTCCCTCAAAGTGGTAAGGGGGAATGACCACATCGTAACCCATCTCTTGGAAAAACTTTTCTCCTACAAGTGTTTCGGGGATACGAACTTTTGAGCTGAAATTCGAGAGAATGACCGTATTGTGATCCGGAAGGTGATCAACAACAATGCCTAAATTTGCCGTATAAACTAAATCTTGAAGTCCTTGTAATCTCGGTGTAGGCAAAAGATAAACAACGGATTCTGCCGCCATGAAATTATAAAGCTGTAAAAATTGCTTGATGGCTTTTTTAATATCAATATGGCGTTCATTTGGTTTTAACTCCTCCATCCATACATTGTTTGATGTCATAGCTTGGAGCGAAAACGGAACATTCAGCAGATAAGCGGGGCGCTCTAAACTTGTAGGATTTAAGTCAGGCAACGCAACACAATCGCCTGAGAGAATATTTTTTCTTATGTTGTATGCAAACATTTTTATTCCTTATACTGATTTTTTTGTTATTTTGACAATTGGGTCCACGCCCGCTTCAACATGCATTCCGGCTTCTAGGAGCGGAGTATAATCAAAGTGTTCGCTCAGAGGGATGATGAGGTCCACTTGTGAGCCGTAACGGATTTGTGAAAAACGCTGATTTTGTGCAAAATTTTTATGTTGTTTGAGATGAAAGGGTGTAATGCAATCCACATCATAATCTGCGATCTGCAAGATGTAGTATTCTTGTTGCAGATCCATACAAAAAACTGTATTGAGCATGCGCTGATTACTAAAGAGATATTGGGCATTTTCAGTATTTACGGCAAGCGCATCAATGAGATTTTTTTCAATATCAAGCATCGGAAGATTATGACTGCTGATGGTCTCAAGTTCTTTATAGGACAAGCGACCGCTGTAAGGGATACGATTAATATGCACATCGTAAAATGTCATAAAAATACCTACTACAAGGCTTTTCTTTTTGTAATCTTCTTTACGCATAGCATCTTGAAGTGAATATGCCTTGCCTTTGATATCAAGAATGGATTCATCCCCTTTAACAACTTTGCAATAGAGTATAACCCCATCGGCGGGAGCGAAAAAATAGGAACTATCCGAATAAAGCGCTCTGTTGGGATCACGGAAAAAATGCTCCTCACTCAGCCATTTCATCGACCGTCCATGCACTTTTGAAACATCTGTTTCAATCCATTGACTTAATGTTTTAGCCATCTAAACGCACCTTTTGAGAGTTTGGTTTATTTACGATAATATTAACACATTTTTTATTATATCACGCTCCGCTATGTATCGTTTGATTGGCATGTGGAGCGTCTGCTTATTTTTAATCGGCTATCTTGTATAATCTCTTTTATGATTACCCAAGACTCCATAGAAGCTCTCAAAGCTCGACTTGATATTGTTGATGTTGTAGGTTCCTATGTTGCGCTGAAAAAAGCCGGAGCAAACTACAAGGCTCCTTGCCCTTTCCACGGTGAAAAAACGGCCTCTTTTGTGGTGAGTCCGCAAAAACAGATATACCACTGTTTCGGATGCGGAGTCGGTGGAGACAGCGTTAAGTTTGTGATGGAATATGAAAAACTTAATTATCCCGAAGCTTTAGAAAAACTTGCATCTTCTTATAATTTTTCCCTTGGATACACGGACAGCAAGCTTCATACGCCTCGTTCGCAAATTATGCAAAAGGTGGGCGAGTGGTATAAAAGTTTACTTACTTCCAATAAAACCGCAACTTCATATCTCAAAGAAAGAGGGGTGTATGAGAGCAGTATAGAGAAATTCGGCATTGGATATGCGCCTGATTCAAATGCTACGATTTACTATATAAAATCTCAAATGCTTAATATGGGTGAAGCTGTTGAGATGGGAGTGCTCGGTTACAACAGTGAAAATAAAACGACCTATGCCAGATTTATAGAGCGGATAACTTTTCCCATCCATTCTGCCAACGGTTCCATCGTCGGTTTCGGAGGAAGAACCATCACCGGACATCAGGCAAAATATGTCAATTCTCCCGAGACTCCATTTTTTAATAAATCCCGTCTTTTATATGCGTATCATCATGCAAAACAGGCAATACACAAGCAGCGTGAAATAATTATAACAGAAGGTTATCTTGATGTTATCATGCTCCATCAAGCCGGATTTGTAAATGCTGTTGCGACTTTGGGAACGGCTCTCACTATGGAGCATCTGCCGCTTTTAAGAAAGGGTGAACCCAGAGTCGTTATGGCGTATGATGGGGATAAAGCAGGACGCACTGCGGCATTAAAGGCCGCAAAACTTTTAAGCGCTTCAGGCTTTAGCGGCGGAGTTATTCTTTTTGAAGGCGGACTCGACCCTGCGGATATGGTTGCAAAAGGGGCTATTGAAGAGTTGGCAAATATGTTTAGAAAGCCTCAGGTTTTTATAGAATTTGTTTTGGATGAGATTTTAGCACTCTATAATCTTCGAGATCCAAAAGCAAAAGAAGCCTGTATGCAAGATGCTATTGCGTATTTAAAAACTTTATCACCGCTTCTTCAAGAGGAATATAAAACTTATTTGGCATCCCGTTTAGGCGGTTTGGGGGTGAGCCCGTCCCTTGTTCGACTCACTAACCAAACAAACACTAACCAAAAGAGAGTGGTTATACAAAGCAATTCACACAAAGATATGTGGGAACTCACACTTATAAAAACTGTTTTAGAACATCCGCATTTCATAGACCAGATTTTAGATGTATTAGACCCCTCTCTTTTACAGTTTCATTCACAAGAACTTTCTTTAGCCCTTCAAGGAGATGCGAATTTTCCCGCACTTATGGCAATTTTGGTGGATGAGCAGATTCTCTCACTGCAAAGCGAAGAGGCTCTCAAAGCGGAGCTTATTACTTTTTTAACAAAATACTATGAAAGAGAGTTAAAGAAGGTGAATATGCAAAGTTCCGTTTCTTTTGAAGAGAAAGCTTTTTATATTCGCAAGTTTCGTGGTAAAATTGCAAAATTAAAACAAGGTGAACTGGTGACTTCGCGGGATTAGTCCGCAGGTTGCTCTTGTGCTTTAACATAAGGAAAAGAAATGAAAGCAATCGCACTTTTTAGCGGAGGGCTAGACTCGACTTTAGCTGTAAAACTCATACGTGATCAAGGTATCGAAGTTTTGGCAGTCAATATAAACACAGGTTTTGGAAGCACAAAAGACAGATTGGAACATATGCAAAGCATGTGTGACCAAGTGGGTGCCCAACTGAAAATTATAGATATTCAAAGCGAATATCTCCAAGATGTTTTATTTGACCCAAAGCATGGCTATGGCAAGAATTTTAATCCGTGTATAGATTGTCATGCTAAAATGTTTGCAGTTGCAAAACGTATTATGGAAGCAGAGGGCGCTTCTTTTTTAATAAGCGGCGAAGTGATGGGACAGCGTCCTATGAGCCAAAATAAAGACGCTTTGCAGACAGTTTTAAATGAGAGCAACTGCGGAGGACTTCTTCTTCGCCCCCTGTCCGCAAAGATGCTGACTCCAACAATCGCCGAAATCAATGGCTGGGTAGATAGAGAAAGACTCGAAGGCATCACAGGAAGAAGCCGTGAGAGACAAATGGAACTAGCCAAAGAGATAGGACTTGAAGATTTTGAAAGCCCGGGCGGAGGATGTCTTTTAACAGATGAGAATTTTTCTAAAAAGATGTTCGATTTTATTAAACACGACACGTTTGAAGTGAGAGATATTTTACTTATGAAGTATGGAAGACATCTTCGTTTAAGCGAGGGAGCAAAGCTTGTTGTTGGAAGAAATCAAGAAGAAAACGAGCATCTTCAAAAAATAAATAATGATAAATATTATCACATAAAGACAGTTGGACTCAGAGGTCCACATGCCATGCTTAGTAAAAATGCTACGCAAAGTGATAAAGAATTGGCGTCAAAGATAATTCTCACATACTGTAAAACTTCCCCTGAGGAGAGTTATACCTTGTCCTTTGATGAGGAGCAAACTCAAAGTTCACCATTTGCTTCAAGAGAAGAGATTCAAGCTTACAGCATTATGTAAAATTTCCACATGCCCGGCATGTGGAAAAAAATAAGCAACAGTGAAGTTAGTAATGTTTATATTTTTGGTTATACTAACAAGACTTTAAATAAAGGGTAATTTATGGCTGGAATTCATTTTGATTTTAATAATTTTAAACAACTTCTTAGTTTAAATATAGGTATAGCTGATAGGCTTGATGAAAATCGTGCCGAGAGTTTTACGCTCTTGTATTGTGATTTCAGCGAGATAGATAATCAGATTATCAGCAATTGTTTGCAAGAGATACTCAGAACCTCCGACTCTATCGTAAATCACGGGAAAGATTACTTTTTTGTTTTGCCTTACACAGATAAATATGGAGCGGATATCGTTAAAAAGATGCTCGATGAGTTTTTTGATAAGGTTTTAAAATCCTTTTTGCTGAGTTATCCTGCCGATGGAGAAACCGCGGAAGAGATTTTAGGATTTATGCAAGACAGCGTGAGTTTCTTTTGTAAAAAAGAACTGCACTGCTTAGACAGATTTGCCAAAGTTATTTAAATTTATAATCTTTTGAATTTTTGTAAAAAAAGATAGCTTCTGCTATCTTTTGCTCTTTATAGATTTTTTTATCGCACACCCATCTGCACTTTACCTGCACATTTTCACTTGCCGCCTCATTCAGCTGATTACTTTTAAAATTAAAAGCAGAAACATCAAACTCTTGCGACTGGGACGACTCAAAAGGGCTTTTTGCCAAGAGAACAAAGGGAAGTATTAAAATAAATATTTTATTCATGGCATATTATATCGTTATTTGTACTCTGAATTTAAGACATTGCGCGTGAAGATATTTAATAATATTGGAATAATTAATGCTTATTTTTAAAAAATCTCTCTATGCGAATGGGAGACAAGGAGAATATGATGATTTCATTAGATGTTAAAACTAAGCCCTCCTCACCCATAAGTTTAGCCGCTGCGCAAAGCGAAGGCTCCTTATCATTTTCGGAACTTCTAAAAGGGGTAAGCACCGGCAAAAATCTTAAAGATGCCAAAACTGTTCAAAATGGAACATTGGTTTTGGCTCTTGGCGGTGACGAAAAAGAGATTAAAAGCGCTAAAACAACTTCTAAAAGCGATAAATTACTTGCTTTGCTTAAAAACAATGATGAAGCGAAATTATCTGAATCTTCAGCCCAAATCCATGGAGGGCAAACAAAAGAGAATTTTGAGTTAAATCCTCAGTTGAGCAAAAATTTAAGCGTCAAAGAGATAAAAACCTTAGTTATGGATGCAAAAGAATTTCTCAAATCTAAAATCATTCAAAGCGATGATTACAAAAAAGCACAAATTAAAGAGCTTCCAAAGACATTAAAAGGTTTGGCCCAAATGGCTAAAAAGTTTGGAATTGATGTGAGTAAAGTAAGCTTTGAAGAGATTCGAGCAGAAGTAAAAATAAAAAATGAAGATGTAAAAGTATCCAGCACCAAAGAAACCCAAGAACTTTCAAAGGGTGATACAAAAGCCAAAGTTCCACATGCCAATGAGGTGAACAAAAGTTCCGCGGTTGCACATGCCAAAGCTTCCGTCGAAAAGAAGACAGCGGATGCTTCTGAAATTTCTGAAATCAAAAATGAAAAAAGAGAACAACTTAAACAAGATGATAAAAATATTAACTTGATAAAAGATGTAAAATCAACACCCTTATTTAAAGCCGCTTCTCAAGCAGAATATACAACGGAGCAGTTCGTTCAAACAAAACAATTCAAAGTTGAAGAAAAAACACCAAAAGATAAAGCGGATGAAACTTTAAAACTGTTGCTTCGTACGGACAAGTCTACTTTAACAAATACGGCGTTGACTGCCGATTTTTCTGTTGCAACTGCTAAAGTTTTAGCACCGAGTGCTGCTTCTGACGCTGCAAAAGGCTTAGAAAAACTTTTACATTCAGAGTTGGAATCTCAAAGCGAGGGAAGCGGCAGTTCAAAATCGGAAGGATTAAGTCCTTTGAAGGCTGAGAGTTTTGAAGTAAAACTCAATGAAGCAAAACAGATGATTAAATATCTCTCAAGCGATGTTAAAACCGCCATTGAAGATTACAAGTCCCCTTTTTCAAGAGTTAAAGTTCAGTTAAATCCACAAAATTTGGGTGAGGTTGATTTGACTATTGTTCAAAGAGGTAAAAATTTACACGTACATATCAGTTCCAATAACAGCGCCATAAATACTTTGGCGCTCAATGCAAATGAGCTCAGAACACAACTCAATAATAGTGGCATAAATAATGCTACATTAAATTTTAATAATCATTCAGACAGCAGTAATCCCCAAGGGCAGCAACAACAAAATCGCCACAATGAACGACAGGCGCAAGATGAATATAAACACTACGAAAATGAAGAGACTCACGAAGAAGTTTTAAGTTCTTTAGAGATTGTAGTTCCAAAATATATATAAAGGATTTATTATGGCCATTACATCAACAGGTTTAAATGCTGCGACAACAGCGGAATATACGGCTCCAACAGCAGCGGAAGATAAAAGTATTTTAAGCAAAGACGACTTTTTAACACTTTTGCTGGTGGAGCTTCAGCATCAAGATCCGACTGAACCTATGGACAGCGAGAAGATTTTGAGCCAAACTTCTCAATTAGCTACTTTGGAATCAACGGAAAATACAAACAAAGCACTTGAAGCTCTGGCTGCTTCATTGTCCTCGACGCAACAGTTTTCAACTATTTCTGCTATTGGTAAAACGGCAGATTTAGGAAGTAATGCGATATCTCTTGAAGATGGCACAAATACAACATTTGAGATGTATTTCCCCTCATCCATCAGTCAGGGAACCGTCAATATTATGAACTCCGAGGGGTCTGTAATAAAAACGCTCGATGTCGGTACTAATCCGGCAGGTGTTTATCAGTTTACATGGGATGGAACAGATACAGCCGGAAATAGTGTGGATGGCGGAGTTTATTATGTGACGGGAAGTTACAGCGATTCAGAGGGAGCGGCACAAACCACAAGAGTTGGCGCATATCCTATCGAATCTATCAGATTTGAAAATGGACAAACACTTGTCAAGGTAGGTTCGAGTTATGTTCCTTTAGAGAATATAGTCGAGGTTTATTAAAAGGATATTGTCATGATGAGTCAAGCTTTTTATACCGGAATATCCGGGATTAAATCGAATCAGATTGCCATTGATGCGCTGAGTGATAATTTGGCCAACTTAAGCACGATTGGATATCGTGGGTACAGTACCGAATTTTCATCACTCTTTGAAAACATGCTATCGGGATCAAATTTTAGCAGTGTTGACAGCAGTATAGGCATTGGCTCCAAGCTTCAGGCAACCGTGATGTCACAACAAAACGGTTCTTTGATACTTGCGGAGAAAAATACGGATTTGGCGATTGATGGTGATGGCTGGTTTGGCATACAAGGAGGCGGTGAAACCTTATATACCCGTGCCGGAAATTTTACTTTTGACGTTAATAGTGACTTGGTGACTGCCGATGGCGGATATTATGTTTTGGGAACAATGGGTAAAAATATCAATGGAGAAGTTCTTACGAAAAAATTAGATAGTGTCGCTCTTGGGGATATTGCCACTCAAGAAACATTACGCTTTCCAAAAACTTTATCTTATCCGGCAGAGCCGACAACAAAAGCGAGTTTTTACGCAAACCTAGGGGTAGCTGATGAAGTCAGGGTTGTAAGCGCTTCAGTCGTTGACCCGCAAAGTAATAAAAATCAACTGAAGCTTACATTTACAAAAGCAACGCCGCAAAATACTTTGGGAACTTTATGGGACGTTGTGGCAACAACCCAAAGCTTGGACGGCACAATAATTTATGACACCCAATCAGGAATGGTGGACTTTGATGCAAGAGGCGCTTTATTGTCTACGACTTTAACATCCATAAATAATAACGGAGCTTCAGTAGCCATCAATTTAGGCACTGAATTTAGCGGCATCATTTCCATGGATACTCTTGTTACATCCGGCTCAAGTTCAGCCAATGGAACAATCGGCGGCGAACTAATGGGTTATGAAATCAATAGAGATGCAGAAGTTATAGCTACTTTTACAAATGGGATGCAAAGCAGTGTCGGCAAGATTGCTTTATTCCATTTTCAAAACAATCAGGGACTCGAGAGAATAAGCGGCTCCAGATTTATGGAAAGTTCAAACAGCGGCAAGCCACTTTTTTTTAAAGATGAAAACGGTCAAAATATTTTAGGCGCAAACGTTTCTAACTTTAAACTTGAAAACTCCAATGTCAGAATTGAAGTTGGTTTAACCGAACTTATAATCTTGCAAAGAGCATTTGATGCCAATTCAAAATCCATAAGCACCTCCGATCAAATGATGCAAAAAGCTTTAAATATGGATGCCAAATAAGGCATCTATCTCTCTACAGTACTACATAATCTTTATATATTTTTTTTATTGAAGAGATAGAGTTAAAACTGGAACATTTAATGCTATTTATTTTTTACTTATATAGAAAGGATTTAAAATGTTAAAATCACTTTTTT
Organism: bacterium; assembly: GCA_018822665.1. Classification (GTDB taxonomy): domain Bacteria; phylum Campylobacterota; class Campylobacteria; order Campylobacterales; family Sulfurimonadaceae; genus Sulfurimonas. The sequence goes on along the minus strand of JAHJJX010000018.1, from coordinate 19,183 downwards.
CCGGCGTATCCGGACTGCAGTCACATCAAATAGCGATGGATGTGGAATCAAATAATATCGCAAACGTAAATACGACGGGTTACAAATATTCCCGTGCGAATTTTTCGGACCTATTAGCTCAAACACAATCTATTGCAACTGCTCCCCAAGGTTCTTTGGGCGGTAAAAATGCCGTGCAAGTCGGGCTTGGCTCAACCGTGAGTTCAATGACGCGTATATTTTCACAGGGTTCGGTTCAAAACTCCGATAAAAATACGGATGTCGCTATTCAGGGGGACGGATTTTTTATTATCTCTCCAGATGGCGGCAATACCTATAAATTTACGCGTGCGGGTGACTTCAAGTTTGATGCAGGGGGAAATTTTGTAGATAATAATGGTTTTATTGCGCAAGGTTGGCTAAGAGACGGAGCGACCGGAAAAGTGGATTCAACGGCTCCAATAACTAATATTAACATTCCACCGGGATTGACAACGCCTGCTAATCCTACCGCTGAAGTTGTTTTAAAAGCAAATCTTAATTCAGGATCGCTTGTAAGCAGTTTTTCTGCAGCCTATCAAGTTCCAAGCGGAACTCCTCCCGCAATTCCGACACCGCCTGCTATTGACGGGGATGGAAATCCGATAGAGTCGGGTGATATGGGTGTTATGTTTAATGAAGCAGGGGAAGCGCTTTCTCTTCAAAAAAATCAGGGGATATGGGTATCCTTTTTAAGTTCTCAAAAAACGGACGGCACTCCTGTTTTAGCAGGAGCCGGTGAATTAAATATCACCTTTACTCTTGATAACGGTAGCACAAAAACAATTGCAACTTCGGGTGGTTTGGCTACAAATACAGCGGCAGAAAATGCAAACAGATATGTTTCAGCTATCAATGCGCAGTCAGGCACAACGGGAGTGTCTGCTTCTTATGATGCGGTGCTGGGCACCATTGGACTTACCAATACAAATGCCAATGCATCCGCTTCACATAATATTAGATTAACTGCCAATAATGCAAACAGCGGTTTAACGACAGGCACGGTAACGACTGCGTATAGATATCAGTATGACCCTGCGTCTTCGTCCAACATAGTCGATAGCGATAAAACTTTTAGTTCCATATCAGACCTTCGTTATGCGATGGAACTTCAAGCTCGTGCTGTGGGGGATGGAGATACCGACGGTATCCCAAATGAGAATAATATTGAAATAAAAATCAATGCGCAAGGCAAGTTTGAAATTACAAATCCCGGCGGTTCGCAAGACGGCGATTATGATATGAATCTTCAAGTCACAGGCTTAAGTGCTTCGGGAATAACTGAAAATACCCGTTTTACTAGAAGTATGACGGCGCTGAATGCGGTTTTACCCGTAGGCAGCACGGGGAAAGCATTTTCACAAAGTTTTAACGCAGCGACACACTCAAGCTCCATAGATATTTTCGATTCACTTGGTTCAAAGCACACACTAAGAATAGAATTTAGAAAAGTTTCTGTTGATATAGCTACCGGCAGTAGCTGGAATATGAATATTAGTGTTCCTGCTCCTGCGACAATCGACACTACGTATCCGTTTGATCAAAAAACAGGTTCGATTCGTTTTAACAGTGATGGTTCACTGGCAACATACAATCCGCCGAATGTTTCATTCTCAGGAAATAACGGTTCTTCACCGGATCAGCAGGTGAATCTTAATTTGGGTACGGCAAATGCATTTGACGGAATGACAAGTTTTGATTCAAAATCTGCTACCTCCGGAATCTCCCAAGATGGTTATACGGGAGGGGATTTGGTCGGAATTAGAATTGACCAAAGCGGTACTCTGGTTGGTTCCTTTTCAAATGGACGTTCTTTCGGTTTGGCACAAATAGCGATGGCAAAATTTACAAATAATGAGGGTTTAGGCACAGAAGGGGGGAATGTTTTTATTCAAACCGCCAACTCCGGAGATCCTATTATCGGCACAGCAGCAACGGCAGGTCGTGGATTTATTCAGTCATCAGCGCTTGAAGCTTCCAATGTTGACCTCTCGCGCGCGCTTACGCAGCTTATCATCGTTCAAAGAGGCTTTCAGGCAAACGGTAAAACTATTACCACTTCCGACCAGCTTCTTCAGACGCTTATCGGCTTGAAACAGTAAAAATAGCCTAAGAATTAAGATGCTGGCAGAGTGCCATCGCATCTTTTTCATCCAAGGGTTTAAAGTAAAGATATCCTTGTATAAAATCCGCTCCAAAATCTTTTACATAGCGAGCTTGCTCCTCGGTTTCAACCCCCTCAACAACGGTTATTATTCCTAGATTTTTAGCTAATTGTATTGTTGAAGAAACAATAGCACGATCTTTTTTGTCATAGGTGATACCATCGACAAAGGATTTATCAATTTTGATTGTATCGATTGGCAGATGTTTAAGATAAGATAAAGAGGAGTGTCCCGTGCCGTAGTCATCAAGAGATACTTTAATTCCCAATCCATGAAGCGCATGAAGCTGTTCTTTTGCTTTTTCAATCTCCTTCATAACTGCGCTTTCGGTTACTTCTATCTCTATGCATCCGTTTTGAATCCATTGTTTTTGAAGAGATGATTCAATTTGTACAATGAGATTTTGTTCTTGAAAATGTTTTGCAGAAATATTTATAGCAAAAGAGAAATCATGATTCGATACTTCTTTAAAACGGCCGCAGACACTATTGACCTCCTGAAATATCCACTCAGTCATTGGCACAATAAGCCCGCTTTCTTCAGCAATCCAAATGAATTCATAGGGAGGAATTAAGCCGCGTTTAGGATGCTTCCAACGTATAAGCACCTCAAATCCTGAAACTATTTGCGTGTTGGTATTTACTTTGGGCTGATATTGAAGAATAAACTCTTTATTTTTTATTGCATTTTGAAGGTCTTCTCGTATCTGCACACGTTTATTAGCCTCTTTTTGCATTTGCTCTTGAAAGAGAGTAACTTGATTTTTTCCATTTTCCTTTGATTTATACATCGCTAAATCTGCAGCTTTAAGTAAGGATTTTTCATCGATGCCATCGTCCGGATACAGGGCAACCCCTACGCTGACATTCACAGTAATCATTTTCCCTTCAATCAAAATGGGAATTTTAGAAATACCGATTATCTTATTTGCTATTTCAAGCGCACCGTCGGGTGTGGTTATATCTGGTGTAATGATGGCAAACTCATCTCCGCCAAGACGACAGATGATATCTGCACTGCGTAGTTTTTGTGTGAGCGATAATGCAAACTGTTGCAGTACTTTATCTCCCGCGGCATGGCCTAGCGTATCATTTATCTCTTTAAAATCGTCCAAATCGGCATAAATCATGGCAAAATGGTGTTTGATACGATTATTTTGCAAAATGAGTTTATTGAGCAGGTGTAAAAAATAGCTTCTGTTTGCCAGATTTGTAAGACCGTCATAATATGCCAAATTTTCAATCTCTCTTTGTTTTTGCATAAGTTCAGAGATATCTTTGCTTATGGCAACATAGTTTGAAAGTTCACCGCTTGCAGGCTCTTGAAGCGTGAATATATTTTGCCAAACCGTATAGCTGCTTCCATTTTTTCGTCTGTCGATGATTTCACCGTTCCAGCAGCCGTTTTTATGGATACTTTCCCACATATTTATGTAAAAGTGTTGATCCATGAGATGGGATTTTACAAGGGATTCGGGCTTTTTTCCAAGAAGTTCTTTTAAGTTGTATCCGCTTAATTCCTCAAAGGCAGGATTGACACTAATAATATTTTTTTCTTTGTCGGTTATGAGAATTGCATCGTTGCTAAAATGTATCACATGCGACATGAGCGCAAGGTCTTGTGTTGTTTGTGTTAAACGATTGACAATAGTATCGAGAGAAAAGTCTTCTCCTTGTTTGAATTTACGATTTTTTACAGAAGATTGCAACTGGGATGAAATCTTTTCAAGATAAAGTAATTTTCTTAAAAAATGGCGATAATATAAATAAAACAGTACCAGTATGGTGAAACTTATTCCCAGATAAATTTGAAAAAATTCGGTTTGCAGTTCAGCTTTTTTTTCTGATAAAGGGGCTGAAAGATCAGAAAGAATCAGAAGATGCCCTTTTTCTAAAATCTTATGTATCGGGTTGTAGAGATAATTTAAATTGATTGTTGTATCGATGTGATTTGAGTTGGTCGGATGAATATGTATGCCCGCCTTGTCTCGTGTCTCTTTTAGATAGTGTGATGCTTGTATGCTTCCAAAAACCTCTTCTATGGTTTGACTGATGATATGCAAGCGGTCACCGTATAAGACGGTACCATCGGGTGATACCAACAAAATATACTTTATATTCTTTCTTGTAGCTGCACGACTAATCTCTCTTTGAATTAAAGACGATTTTTTAGCTATGGACAATTCTTCTATAATGCTTTTAAGCAAAAAAGCATCTTCTTTTGACCTTTGCATGGTTTGTTGGGTTATCGTTTCTTTTGCTTCTTCCAGAGAGAAAATATACAAGCCAAGCAAACCGGAAAAAATGATAAAAAGGGCAAGAGCAGGATAAAAGAAAAGAGAGTTTATGATTTTTTTCATTATTTATCCTTAGAGATAAACTCAGGATAAAGGAGTGCTCGGATGTTGATTTTGCCTTTGGTGCGACCGTGATCTTGCAGATAGTTTACAACATGAGCAGAATACTTTAGTATATGAGGATTTGGAAAAGCTATGAGCTTTTTATTTTCTTCGCGGTTCATAATCTTTACGCCGCGTAATGCTTCTTTGACATTTTTTGGTGTTGTATGAAGATATTTTCCAATGATGGTATGCGTTTTTTCATCTTGATTGATTTTAAGCAAGGCGCTAAAGTATGCGTTAACGGTTTTTTGAATCGTCAGCGGATTATTCTTAATTCCCTCCTGTGTAACTACAAAGGTATCAATTATCTCATTAGGTATGTTACTGCTGTCAAAAATCGTGTGCATACCCGCTTCAATAAGTTTATGTTTTTTTGGTTCAAAGGTGGCAATCGCGTCAAAGGAGCGATTTTCCCATTCACTGCTTTGTTGATCATATTTTAAAAAAATCGGCTCAATATCTTTGAGTGACATATTTTCTTGTTTTAATGCTCGGGAGAGAAGATATTCTTGAACACTGTTGGGCTCATAAGCAACACGCTTCGCCCTTAAGTCTCGTATGTTTTGAATGGAAGCTTTTGCGAGTATCGCATCTGCGCCGTTGGAAGTATCTAAAATAAGGATGATATAAAGTTTTATCCCCTCTTGTGTTAGAATAATCACTTCATCAAGCGTTAAGAGGGCGGCATCAAGCTCTTTGGACTTAATGGCTTCAATAATGTCATAATTTGCCGCATAATCAATGATGCGTAATGATTTTGGCAGGCCGGAATCTGCTTCGGCAACAAAAAACGGAGAATAGCCAATCCACTGAACCATCCCCAACCTCAATGTTTGCTCCTCTTTGGGTGAACATCCCCAAAAGAGAGGCAGGGTAAATATAATTACTAATATATGATAAAATGATTTTTTCCGCATAAGATATTATAACGAAAGATAGAGTTGCATACAGATTAAAAATATAAGTTTGATTTATTTTAAATAATACTTTGCGCTAAACGCGTAAGGATTCATTGGCAAGAAACATATCTATTATGCTACAATTTCGCTAATTTTTTATAAGGTTTATACATGAAATTCTCTGCTCCATTAAAATCAAATTCTAAAAAAATCATGCTTCTGGGCTCGGGCGAACTCGGTAAAGAGGTTGTTATCGAGGCTCAAAGATTAGGGCTTGAAGTTATCGCAGTTGACAGATACGAGAACGCTCCCGCACACCATGTGGCACATCGCGCGTATGTTGTAAATATGCAAGACAAAGATGCGATTTTAGAGATTATTCGTCATGAAAAACCGGATTATATTCTGCCTGAAATTGAGGCTATCAGCATACAGGCTCTCTTTGAAGCGCAAGCGGAGGGATTTAATGTAATTCCAAATGCAGAAGCGGTAAATAAAACGATGAACAGAAAAAATATTCGCCGTTTTGCAGCGGAGGAGCTGGGTTTAAAAACAGGTCCTTATGAGTTTGTCACAACTCTTGAGGGTATGAGAGATGCAATGGGAAGATTAGGTTTTCCTTGCGTTGTCAAGCCTGTAATGAGTTCATCAGGACATGGACAGAGCGTTGCTAGAAGCGAAGCGGATATTGAAAAATCATGGGAGATGGCAAAAGAAGCTCGCGGAGACGCAAGTGAGCTGATTGTTGAAGCCTTTGTTGATTTTGATTATGAGATAACGATGTTAACTGCAAGAAACGGGAAAGAAACTGTTTTTTGTGAGCCGATAGGCCATGAGCAAAGAGACGGTGATTATGTTTTTTCATGGCAGCCGATGATTATGAGTGAACTCGCAAAACAAAAAGCGCAGGAGATGGCCAAAACTATTACGGACGGTCTTGGCGGACAGGGTCTTTTTGGGGTTGAATTATTTATAAAAGGGGATGAAGTTTATTTTAGCGAAGTTTCTCCTCGTCCTCATGATACAGGCATGGTTACCCTCATCACACAAAGTCAGAGTGAATTTGCACTTCACTTGCGCGCTGTTTTAGGACTTCCTTTGGGCTTTACATTTTACGGAGGAGGAGCAAGCGCTGCTTTTAAATCTGAAACGCACAACTATGCTCCTGTCGTGGAGGTAGATGAGAGCCTTTTTAGCGAGAAAAGTTTTGTGAGAGTTTTCTCAAAGCCCGAAGCGCACAAAGGAAGACGTCTTGCTGTTGCGCTTGTATTTGATGAAGCACAAAAAGCACTTGCCACCGCAAGAGAGCTGATTAAAAAAGTAAAAGACGCATAAAGAATGAAAATAGTCGTACTGGATGCTTTGACTTTTGGCGATACGGATTTAAGCGGTTTTGAAAAATTGGGGGATGTAAGTGTTTTTCAAACAACGTCTCCACAAGAAGTTCAGACACGGATAACTAACTGTGATGTTATTGTTACTAACAAGGTAGTTATAAGTGATTTCCACATGGAAAACACCCCGACTTTAAAATTAATCTGCATAGCCGCGACGGGAATGAATAATGTAGACTTGCAAGCGGCAAAAAAAAGAGCGATAGCCGTCAAAAATGTGGCAGGCTATTCAACGGACTCGGTGATACAGCATACCTTTTCCATGTTGTTTTATCTGATGGGACACGCACGCTATTATGATGAGTATGTAAAAAACGGTTCTTATTCAAAAAGCCCAATCTTTACCGATGTCTCACGTCCATTTTTTGAAATCAAAGGCAAAAAATGGGGAATCATCGGATTTGGAGCTATAGGGTGCGGAGTCGCAAACATAGCAAAAGCTTTCGGTGCGGAGATATTTTACTACTCAACGAGCGGACTCAATGTAAGGGATGATTATCAGCAAACGTCTCTAGATGAACTTTTAAAAATGTGTGATATTATCTCTATTCACGCACCTCTTAACGATAAAACGAAGAACCTTTTAGACTATGAACAGTTGTTAACATGCAAAGATGGAAGCATAATTTTAAACCTGGGACGCGGCGGTATCATCAATGAAGAGGCAGTTGCAAAAATAGTGGATGAGAAAAATATTTATTTTGGTTTAGATGTTTTGACAAAAGAGCCAATGCTTGAAAATCATCCTCTTTTAAGTGTTAAAAATAAAGAGAACCTTTACATAACTCCTCATATTGCGTGGACATCCATTGAAGCAAGAGATAAACTTATCGCTTCAACGATTGAGAACATTGCATCGCTGAACTAGCCCTTTTTTTATCTGCTTTTTTAGCAGCCACTCTTTTTCCCCTTAGCTCAGAAGCCACATTCTTAGTGGCTTTATCCAACGGCATGGAATTTACACATGCCATGTTTTTTGCATCGTTTGGAAATATTTTAGCAATTATTCTTAACTACTGGTTCGGCTACTGGCTCTATGAAAAAACAAAAACAAAACTTCTTTCTTCAAAAGTGGGAACAAAGGCGCACGACTACGGAGAGAAATACGGGTACTTTATTTTACTCTTTTCGTGGCTTCCCGTAATTGGTGACCCGCTAACACTTGTTGCAGGTGTTCTTAGACTTAAGTTTGTTTGGTTTGTTATAATAGCGGGTTCTTTAAGAGTGGCAAGATATTATTTTTTAAGCACTTTGGTATAAAAATCGCAGGTTCTTTCATGAAGCATGGCAGCTTGTATTTAGATATAAAGCATAAAGAAAACACAACTTCAAATGTTGTAGTATTCATAAATTTTTTAGAGGGTTGTAGATGAGAAGCGATGTTTTAATTATAGGAGCCGGCGGGGCGGGATTGGTTGCTGCGCTTCATGCGCATGAAGCCGGGGTAAAAGTGAGAGTAATTACAAAAGATTATCCGACAAGGTCTCAAACGAGCATGGCCCAAGGCGGCATAAATGCGGCGTTTGGAAATGTTGGAAAAGACAGCGTTGAAGCGCATGTGCAAAACACTCTCAAATCTGCCCATGGTTTGGCAAATGAAGAAGCAGTGAGACTTTTATGTGAAGAAGCCCCCAGAGCAGTGGAGTGGCTCGATAGCATAGGCGTTCCTTTTAGCAGAACAAAAGATGCAAAAATAGCCCAAAGAACCTTAGGCGGTGCTTCCGCACCGAGAGCTTGTTATGCGCAAGATTATACAGGTCTTAAAATTTTACATACTTTGTATGACAGATGCTTGGCATGTGGAATAGAAATTTTAAATGAGAGATACCTTTTAAACTTTATAAGCAACAAAGATGAATATGAAAAGCCTTATGCATGCGGAGCTACTGTTTTAAATATGAGAACAGGAGAGGTTGAGAGTTACGAGAGTGCTTCGGTGATAGTCGCAACGGGCGGATACAGCAGAATATTTGCCAAACACTCAACAAATGCAGTCGGTACAACGGGTGACGGAATCGCTGCCGCTATCCGTGCAGGAGCAAGACTGAGCGATATGGAGTTTATACAGTTCCACCCGACAGCTTTAAAAAACTCGTCTATTTTAATCTCTGAGAGTGCCAGAGGTGCGGGCGGTTATCTTGTCAACTCGAAAGGGGAAAGATTTACCAATGAGCTTGCCCCAAGAGATGAAGTGGCGCGCGCTATTCACAATGAAATAGAAAAGGGGGAAGATGTATTTTTGGATATCCGTCATCTAGGAGAAGCGTTTATAAACGAAGAACTTCCTCAGGAGAGAAAACTGGCAAGGCTTTATGAAAATGTTGACCCTGTTTATGATTTGATTCCTGTTAAACCCGTGGCGCATTACACTATGGGCGGAATAGAGGTAGATAAAAATTCATCATCTAAACTTAGAGGTCTTTATGCCGCCGGAGAGTGTGCAAACCACAAAGTCCACGGGGCAAACCGTCTTGGAGGAAACTCTCTTTTGGAACTTGTAGTTTTTGGGCGACAAGCGGGCGAAAATGCGGCTGCGTATGCAAAAAAATTTACGCACACCATAGATGCAAGTTTGCAAATAAAAAGTGCCCAAAACTTTATAATGGGTGTGAAATACTTTACGAACCAGATAGATTTTTATCAAAAGCGGGAGTTTATGGGAAACATCTTTTATAATAATGCAGGAATATCACGAGACGAGATGGGATTAAAAGCGGTCCTTGGCGCTGTTCGTCAAATTCAAAAAGAGCTCCCTTTTATGGGTCCAAAAGACAAATCGAAGGTGCATAACACAAATCTTATCGAATTTATAGAGTTTGGAAATATGGTGGAGCTGAGCGAAATTATTCTTGTGTGCGCAATTAGCAGAAATGAGAGTCGCGGTGCTCACTTTAGAGCAGATCTCCCAAATGAAAACGATAGGGCGTACAAGGCACATACTATAACATGGAAAGAAGACAGTGTGCTTTGTGCAGACTTTATGGAGTAGAAGATGAGAGTAAGAATTAAAAGATATACGAGTGAACCCGAACTCAGGGAAGCTATTTTAGAGTATGAAGTAGATTTGCAAGATGCGACCCTCTTGGAAGTTCTCAATGAGATTAAAACAAAGCAGGATGCGTCTCTTTCTTATGCCAGCGGGTGCAGAAGCAGTGTTTGCGGAAGCTGTTCGGTGCGTGTTAACGCCAAAGAAGTCTTGGCATGTGGATACAAGGTTCAAGAGGGTGATTTGATTGAGCCCCTTAAAAATGTTCCAGTTATTCGCGACCTGATTGTGGATATGGACAAATCATACGCCTTTAACCAAAAAGCAAAGACATGGCAGAACTCCCTTAGCCAAGGTATCGCAGTTACTCAAGAAGATGAGAAAAGAAATGAGATTCAAAGTGACTGCATCCTTTGCGGTTCTTGTTATAGTGCCTGCCCAGTGTATGCAGTAAATGAAGAGTTCTTAGGTCCGTTCGCGCTCACAAGAGTTTGGAGATACGTCAGCGATATCAGAGAAGACGGGGTGGATGCAAAAATTGAAAATATACAAATGAATGGAATTTGGGATTGTACTTTGTGTGATGCGTGCACGATGGTGTGTCCGCAGGGAATTTCATCTAAATCAGATATAGAAAAACTTCGCTCTAAAAGCGCTCAATTAGGGTTTATGGACACAAACTTTGGGAATTTTAGCGGAGGATTTGACGGTTCGCCGATGTTCTAGAATTTCCACATGCCATGTGGAAACCCTAGATGTGCAAGGGGGAGGCTAAGGTGTTATTTTAGAGTCTTGCTCATTTCTTATAAATGCTAAAAAGAAAACTAAAAAGATACTAAGTATAAGTCCTGTTACAAAGCCTACAACCACAATGAGTGCACGCTTTGGTTTGATTTTGTCTTTTACATACGCTTCAAACGGAAGGGTGAGCGCATCACATTGGTAGTACTTTTTAGATTTGCTCATCACTTTTTTTTGTAAAATATTGGAGATGAGGCTAGAGAGGTTTTGACGCAGTTCAATGCTGTCTGCATTGCTGAGTTCTTCTTGAAAATATTTCAGACTGTTGTTGATATTTTTAAGGTCGTTCTCCACCAAGTATTTGCTAGAATCTTCCAAAAAAGCATAAACCATTTTTGGGGCATAGCTTTTGTCGTAGTCACTGTAAGAGATAGTTACAAGGGATGTTTTTTTATCACTTGAAATGGAAAAGTTTTTTTGAATTAACTCCATGAGCTCATATATTCTTTCATCTTTATCTTCTTCTTCCTCTTTATCGAATTGAAACAAGTCATAAATTCCCCTGTATCCCAGAGCAAAAACATAGTTTTTATCAAGCTCCTTATTTTCATAATACTCAAGAATTTTATTATTTTCAATAAAGCTTTTCATAAATTCATAATTGTTTAAAAGAGACTCAAACGCAATATCCGGAGTCATAGAACTTCCTCCCAGGCTTACTCCCGCCATCGCCGCTAAACCACCCAGCCCTGCAAGTGAGCTTGTGTCCGCCTCAGTCGGGATGAGAACAGCCTGCGATTGATACACATTCGGTTGTTTAAGCGCAAAAATTATCGTAAAAACAGTTACAAGCATGGTGAAGATTAAAATGAGCTTCTTGCCTTTTAAAATCGTTTGCCAAAGCTCTCTTAAGTCTATTTCATCTTCTTCTATCATTTGCATCGATTGATTGTTGTGTTCTAATGGATTCATTGTGTAATAATTCCTAAGCTGTTAAGTGCAGCGGCAGTAATTGCGAAACTTGAAAGAATCTTTGAAACACTATCCCATACTTCAAGAGCATCATATTCCTTGATGTAAATAGGAACGACGATAGTGTCCCCTTTTTTGATGTCAACATCGGCACTAAGCCATCCTCCGTTGAGTGGTTCAGAGGTACCGTTTGCATGTATAATATAGGAATTGTCAATGTCCGCAGCCTTGGAAAAACCGCTTGCCATAACAATATAATCTTCACTGTTTTTGGACGCATCGTAGATAAAGGAGCTAGGGTTGAATACTTCTCCAAAAACAGTCACCGTATCGATGGAGCTTGGAATAGCAAGAGTGTCTTTGTCGTTTAAAACGATATTGAAATTACTTTGTTCAATTTTTGTGAGATTTTCATCAAGATTGATGCTTACGCGACCAATGGGCTGATATTTTTGCGCTTCTTGAATCACTTCATTTAAGGTGTTGCTTGCTTGACCCATAGATGCAGATTTTTTAGCATTTGCAGGCATTGCATTGTAAATGGCAAGCTCTCTTTTTATTCTTGCCAAAGATTTGTTATATTGATCCATTTGGTTTTGTTTGATGCTTTCTCTCGTAAATACGGCACCTTCAATGAAAGCTTTATCGGTAAAGCCTCCGGCTCGCTTTAAAATATCAACAAGTTTTTCTCCATCATCAATCGTGTAGGTACCGGGAAATTGAACCTGACCGAGGAGCGTGACCGTTTTTCTTTCTCCCCATTTTGGGATTTTGAAAACGGTTACTTCATCAAACGGCTTAATGATGACATCCTCCATATTTGTGTTTGTTAAGTCAATTCCCAAGATCTCTCTTTGTCTTGTCAGATTTGCATCTAAAAAGTATCTTACAATTTCGAGTTTGTTTCTGTACGCTTTATTTGTAAAGCCTCCGGAGATGTTTAAAAGTTTGGCTGCATTCATCCCCTCTTCATAGTAGGTGGTTGTAGGATTGACAACTTCGCCTTTGATGATTACAGGCTTTAAGATATTTGAGTCATAAAAGTCATAAATTTCCACTTCATCATAAGGTGACAATTGTGTATAACCGTTTTTCTTAAGCGATATGAACTTCGTTTGAGGCATGTTGTCCTCTGTATTGAAGGTTGTAATTCTTACTTTGTCGTCTATGATTTTATTGAGACCCGAAGCGTTAATAGCATCTTGAACCGTCATTCCATGAAAATACTGTAACTTACCCGGATTCATTAATGTTTTTCCGATAGTTGTTATAAACGAATTTGAATAGATGTCATTTTGGCTGAAGATAAAAATTTCATCCTGTGAAGAGAGCTGCACCGTTTCACTATTGTTTAAAACATGCGCTAGATTCACTGACCTTGTCGTATATTTAAGAGAGTTGTCATAGCTTTTAATAACGGCATATTCAAAATGTGTTTGCGGCAAAAAGAATTTTTTCATTCCATGTTTGATGTTTTCTTGAAGTAGCGCATTCAGGGTTTTTTCTTTGCTTAAGTCATAGCTTCCCGGTCGGATAATATTTCCGTAAATATTCACACTGCTTTGTGCTGAAAAATCAAGAGGGTAGATATAAACGCTGTCTCCGTTGAGCATTTTAAAGTTTTTAGCTTCTTTGGACGCGATATTGAAAGTTTGAGTGAGGGCATTATCGCTATATCTTTTTACTTTTATATTTACTTTTGAAGCATTTGGTTTCATCCCGCTGGCGTATTCAATAAGTTTGTCAAGATTTTCATTCTCTTTAAGTTCGAAAATAGCAGAATTATTTACATAACCGTCAATACTGACCAATATTTTTGCCTGATTGATAATTACGGTGTCTCCGTGCTTTAGCAAAGATGTGCCAAACTCTTCACCGTTAAAGAGCAAATCATAAAAATCCAGATGTGCCACTATTTTGGAGTTTCTTTTTACAACAATATCTCGAACCGAGCCGTTGCTTTGAATGCCGCTCGCAGTAATAAGCAAGTCTTTTACCGTAGAAAAAGAGGATAGGTTGTACAAACCGGGTGCTTTCACTTCCCCGATGAGAGTTACCTGAATGGTGCTGTATTTGCTGATGCTGATGTTGAAACTGCTCATTTTATAGTGATTGCCGAGAACTTTTTCTAAATGTTTTTTGGCATCTTTAAAGCTCATTCCGCCGAGTTTAATCGGTCCTAAGAAGGGGATGGTCACTGCTCCGTCGTTTTTAACATCCAACAAGTAGTCTTTGTCTCTGTCTCCATAGATGTTGATGTTAAAAACATCTCCGCTGGAGATAACGTAATCATCAGGAGTCGGCAGGGAAGATGAATCTACTTGATTTTTATTGATATAAAAACGCATTGAATATCTTGAGAGTTTATTTTCTGCAAGAGATTGTTGTTTTTTAATTAAATTTTCTCTGATTTTTGCATTGCTTTGAAATGAAAACGGGCTAATATTCTCCACATTAAGACGCTGTACCTGTGTATTGTTTCGCTCTTGAGTGAGATTGTCATCTTGAAGAGAAATATCGTTTTTTATACTTTTTTGCTGAAGAGTTTCAGCTTCAGGGTGTATGTCGCCTGCTTCAAGTTTGCGTTGAATTTCATCTACGCTCACACCTTTTTCTCGCATCATTGCTTGTGCTTGAGGGGTGTTGAGCAGAGCAGGATTTTGCTCAACCGCCTGCTTGAGCTGGTCCAAATTTGTTTCAGCGAATAGGCTTGAAAAAAGTAAAAATAGAAGTAAAAATAACTTTGATGTCATAGTGTTTTTCTCCAGAAAAAAATAGACGCAATTATATTAAATTTTTAATAACAAGCACCTGAAAACTGTACTTCTTTATAGTATTAGATTAGTATTTTTTATATAACACTGCGCTTGCATGAACTAACAGCGTTATAAATATGTTATAATCAATTTTATTTTCAGAACTAAAAGGGTTTTAAATGGCAAAAGAATACTCGTTTGATATCAGTGCAAAGATAAACATGCAAAGCTTCAAAGATGCGATAAACTTGGTAGACAGGGAAGTCGCAAACCGCTACGATTTTAAGGGCACAACCTATGAAGTCACTTATAAAGAGAAAGAAAAACAGTTAGTATTGGTTGCTTCAAGCGATAACAAACTCGATGCTCTCAAAGATGTAGTCATTACAAAACTTTTAAAACAAGGTTTGTCATCAAAGGTTTTAGAAGCGCTTAAAACTGAAGATTCAAGCGGAGGCAATAGAAAATTGACATACAAAATTGTTGATTATATTGAATCCAAAGAAGCTAAAAAAATAACGGCAGAGATAAAAGCCTTGAAGCTCAAAGTCAATGCACAAATAGAAGGGGATTCTATTCGGGTTAAAGGGCAGAAACTGGATGATTTGCAAAAAGTTATAGCACATATTCGCTCTATGGAATGGGAAGCGCCGCTCGTTTTTGAAAACATGAGATAAGGAGTTTATTATGCTAAAGATGAGCATCGCCGATGCAGCCGAATATTTTGAGGTATCAAAAGAAGCGATTCATAACAGGATACGAAGAGGCTCTCTTGAGAGTGTTGTAGAAAACGGCCTCAAACTGGTTCGCATTGATGATACTGCACAATCAAAAAGTGTATCCAATAGCATAAAAACTCCAAGCAACAAAAAAACTTTAACACATTGGGACGAAAAATACTATCAATATTTGGAAGAGCAAAATACGAAGCTCCAAGATAAAATTTTAAACTTAGAAAACGAGACGAGAGCTCTGCGAGAGCAAAAAGAGCAGATGTTAATCCAAGAAAGAATAAGAATAGAACAAATTTATAAAGATAAAGATGAGCAGCTTAAAAATATACTCAATGCAATTTCTTCAAACTTTTTACTTAACACCTCCCAAGAGCTTGCTTCCAAAAAAGAGGAACATCTTGAAGCGGAGATAGAGATAGAAGATATCACCGATAAAAGGGGAGAACTGATATCTTTAAAAAAATATTTAAAACATAGTAATTATTCAAGCAACAAAAAAGAAAAAATAAAAGCAGTCTTTAAAAGAAGAGCTAAAAAAGATCATAGAATTATTCTTGTCGGAAATAAATACTACATGGACAGAATAAAATATGATTATAGCGATATGTTTTAGGGTATGTTAATACACCTCTATTTTATTTCTGCCGCTGTTTTTTGCCAAATACAGCTTTTTATCTACGATGTTGATATATTCGTTTAAGAAGCTTTTCTTGTAGTAATATTCAGGCGTAATCTCCATCACGCCCATGCTAACAGTTGATTTTATATGATTGCCTTCATACTCCAAAAGAGTATTTTCAAAGCATTTACGAATTTTCTCCAGAATATCCAGCCCTTTTGCTTTTTTTAC
Organism: bacterium; assembly: GCA_018822665.1. Lineage (GTDB taxonomy): Bacteria > Campylobacterota > Campylobacteria > Campylobacterales > Sulfurimonadaceae > Sulfurimonas. Next base: position 3,267 of record JAHJJX010000018.1, on the reverse strand, counting down.
CGCCGGAAGGACGATGACAAACTCTTCTCCGCCATAGCGGATAATTGAGTCTGAATTACGAATATATTTTTTAACGATTCTTACAAACAGTTTTAATATCTCATCGCCTGCCACATGCCCGTAAACATCATTCACATTTTTAAAATAATCCAAATCGCATATCGCTAAAACAAAGGGATTGCTTGTTGCCAATGATAACTCGTATTGATTCTCAAATACAGGAATCAGTCCATCACGGCCGAGTGCATTTGTGAGTGGATCTTTTGTAACTTTTTGATTCATTATTATGTTGTCTATGAGGGCGAGCTCCGTGCCGATACTCAGTGATAAAAGCTCACATTTTTCTAAATAGGTGAGCAGTATGTGATATTCATCGTTATGGAGATGTGCCAATATATTTTTTGCAAAAACATGTAAATTATTGTGGAGCGTATTTAATGTTTTGTATTTTAAGTCATTTTGTATAATTTTTTTAGCACCGTTATGAAGCCATTGTCCAAAACTGCACATGCTCTCGTCTAATTGAAAATTATTCACTTCCTTGTCTCTCATACATATTGCCAGACTTGTAAGCCATAGAAGATGCGATTCATAATGCTGAATGATATTTTTTTCAATCAAATCCGAAATTGAATTGAGTCGTAAAGCATTCAAAGACGATAGCTTTTTTATATATTCAAGTAAATAAACATGCGCAATTTTATTGTTGATTTTCGAAAAAAGCAATATAAATTCAATCACGTCAGGACCTGAGGATCCGTTGATTATTTCAGATAAAAGGATGCTTTTAAGACCATAAATTTCATTTGTAATGATGACATAAGGTGTTTCTATGGCAACTTGATATTGAGCCAAATTTTTAAATAGTTCTAAAAGTTCATCTTGCTCAAAAGGGGCGCTGAAAGCTTCTAGTATTTTTTTGTAATGGCTTGATAAGATGGAAACACTGTCTTTATCCGAGATATTCAGGTACGAGGTATATTTGTTAATAAACTCCTCTGTGATTTGATTATTGCTATTTTTGAAAAACTGAGAAAAATCATACATTATAAATCCTTACTGTTTAAGGTTAAGCCCTTAAGATGGGAAATAGGATAAGAGTAGGAGAGTCCTGCCCCATTTCCGACTATGTCAAGATTATGCATAACCGTATAAATAAGATGATCAACTTTTTTAGTCGGAACGATAAACATTAAGTTGACATCGGTTGCTTTACTCTCGAGTCTATTGTAAAAGTTATCCATTTCATTTAAGCCCATTCCGTGCGCTTCCATAATGGTAACGCCCGTCGCTCCTGCCTCTTTGGCTGCGATGAGTGCTTGGTCTTTTCTCTCATTGGGGACGATAACATGCACGCACGAAAATGCCATTTTATAGGAATGTCGCTTGTGTGTTCCTTGTACATTTACAGTAGATAGTCCCATATTGTTTGCATCTTCAAGCGCATGACGAAGCTCCTTGATGTGGAGTTCCTCGAGCTCGTGCTCCCCTTTAATGCCTATTTTTTCCGTAATGACACCATAGAGCATAACGGTAATCATAGGAAAAAGAGATGCAAATGCTATAAGACCAAAACCGTCAATGAGCGGGTCGCGTCCGGGTATATTTGTTGCAAGACCAAGACCAAGTGCAGCAACAAGAGGAACCGTAACCGTTGAAGTTGTGACTCCGCCGCTGTCGTAAGCAATAGGGATGATGTATTTTGGAGCAATGAAAGTAAGGACTATAACAAACATGTAGCCGGCTATAATGTAGTAAACAATCTCTCCGCCGACAACAATTCTGTAAGAGCCAAGTGAAATACCTATGGCGACACCGAGTGCAACAAACAGACGAAGCACAAAGTCGTTGATTCTGCCGTCGCTAATCTCTTTTGCTTTTCTTGCAATTGCCGTCAACGAAGGCTCAGCCATAGTTGTAGAAAATCCAATGGCAAAACCAAAAGAGTAGATAATGAAATTATTATCTCTTTGCGTCAGCTCAAATGCCATTGTCTCCCCAAGGGAGAATAATCCCATCTCAAGGCCAACTATAAAAGCGTAAAGACCTATGACAACCAGTCCAAAGCCAATGATGACCTCTTTAAGATTGTCGATGTACTTTTTGAGAACGATATATTGAAAAAATAAAATTACTGCCAGTATAGGAAGAACATCCCCGATAACTCCCGCAAAACCTCTTAATATATCAAGGATGTTAAAGTTAAAAACAGCAGAAGTTTCAAGGCATTGAGCAGTCGTGGCAACAGCATCAACAGCTTCAACAAACTGATAAACAAAGATTCCGTAAAATTGAACAAATATCATCGGAGTCAGCGAAGCAAAAGCAATGAGTCCAAAGCCGTCTAAGACGGGGTTTCTCCCCTTTATAGCTGAAGCCAGCCCGATTCCAAGAGCGGCAACAAGAGGAACGGTAACGGTGGAAGTTGTAACGCCTCCCAAGTCATAAGCCAGCCCCACTATCTCTTTTGGCGCAAAGGCGGTCGCCGCTACAACCATAATGTAACCAGAGATGATGTAGTAGTGGATAGGATGCCCTTTGATAATCCTCCAAACGCCTATAACTATTGCAAATCCAACCGAAAATGCAACAACCATTCTGAGTGTGGTAGCATCAATTCTTCCCGAGCTGATGCTTGCCGCTTTATCGGCTATAACGACAAGCGCGGGTTCGGCTACAGTAGTGCCAAAGCCAATCATAAAAGCAAATAATACTATCCAGCCGATAGAACCCTTGTTTGCGAACTCACTTGCAAGCCCCTCGCCCACAGGAAAAATTCCAACTTCAAGGCCCAGAAGAAAAACCGCCAAACCAACACCGACAATGGCAAGCCCAATGGTTGTGCTTAACCAGTTTTCGGGAACACTTTGAATGATTGCCAGCTGAAAAAACATAATGACTAAAATAATAGGCAACAAATCTCTAAATGATTCTTGCAGCAGTTTTAAAAATGAAGCAATGCTTAACATCAATATCCTTAATATTTCAGTATTAAAATTCTATCTGTTTTATTTTAATTTAAGTATAAATCAAATGCGAAGCTCCTGTTTTGTTTTTATATTTTAGATTTCAACTCCTTATGGCATGTGGAATATTTCATAGAAATGTATCTTTGCTTGGAGTGTAGAAGAGTAAACAAGACATGCTCAAAAAAATGTATGTACAAGGGATAAACTTGTAGGCATGTGGAACTTGCAATGCCCGTTGCGGTATTTTCAAAAACGAACCGTATTTTGATGAAAAAGTATCTTCAACTATGCAGGTTCT
>JAHJJX010000017.1 GCA_018822665.1 bacterium | reverse complement strand
GTAATAAATATGCTTGTTGTCTGTTAGAACTAAGGTACTCTTTTGCCATATAAAAATCTTTTTGTAATTGTATTTAGGAGTTGGTATTTTACTGTTTAGTTGCTTATTGTTGGATGATTGGAGTCCGACAGACTCCTAGTACCTTTAAAAGCTACACTCTCTTTGTGCTTTATAATAACATCTTCGGCATCACAAGACTTACAAAGTAAAATATTCGAATTGCTCAAATAAGGTATTATGGCAACTCATAAACTAATCGTATATTGCCTTCATTTTTGATATAACCAGGTTGATAAGCGAATATATGCTGCGGGTGTGAAGGACTTTTGATGAATAAAACAGAAATATTAGAATATTTAAAAAGTAAAAAAGAAGAACTTCATGGATTTTGTGGCATTAGACTTTATGAACCCTATCATTAAATATTATGCACAAAAAGATTTTATCTATGTGGGAGAGAGAAGATGAGACTTTATAAAGAACAGATTGAAGTGTTAAAAAATAAATTAGAAACGCTTTCTTTAGGTGCAAAATTATATCTTGTTGGAAGTCGAGTAGATGCAAAAAACTAAAAACATACTACTAACAGGAGAAGCAGGCTTTATAGGAAGTAGCTTTGAAAAATACCCAAATTATAACCTTGTAAACCTAGAAAACCTAAAAGAGTGTGAAAAGAGATCATGGATGTAAAAGAAAAGGTGTATACGAGAGATATCTTTAATTCAGACAGCTAGGGAAAATGAATCAAATAAAAACAAAATTAACCAAAAGCAAAGAATAAAAAAAGTAAAATTCAAAAATTGAATCTTATAGACCAAAAAACACTAGGAACCTCTCATCTTGCAAAACGAAGAACTCACGCTCAGCGTGCTCAGAAATATCGAGACTATTCAGACACAGAAATCGCTTGCAGATGAACTCGGCTACAGTGTGGGAAAGATAAACTACGTGCTAAAAGCCCTCATAGACAAAGGGCTCATAAAAGCAGACAGCTTTATACAGAACAAAAACAAGAACCAGTACAAATACCTCCTGACCCAAGAAGGCTTCGAAGAAAAACTCACCCTCACCCGTAAATTTGTCGTACGCAAAAAGGCAGAGTATGAAGAGCTGCAAAGAGAGTTGGAAACTTCACATTCTATTAAATCAAATCAAAATAACGGAGAATAATTAAATGGCAGAAAAAAAAGTAGCACTTATCACAGGGATAACGGGACAAGACGGTTCATATCTTGCAGAGTTCTTACTCAAAAAAGGGTATATAGTGCATGGAATGAAAAGAAGATCTTCACTTTTTAATACTGATAGAATCGATCATTTATATCAAGATCCACATGTAGAAAATAGAAACCTAATCCTGCACTACGGTGATATGACAGATTCTATGAATATTACCCGCATTATTCAAGAAACACAGCCCGATGAAATATATAATTTGGCTGCTATGAGCCATGTTGCAGTAAGTTTTGAAACACCTGAATATGTAGCAAATGCAGATGGAACAGGGACACTAAGAATCCTTGAAGCTGTTAAACTGTTGGGACTTGCAAATAAAACAAAAATCTATCAGGCAAGTACATCTGAACTTTACGGTAAAGTACAAGAAACACCACAAAGTGAGACAACACCATTCTATCCAAGAAGCCCTTATGCAGTTGCAAAGATGTACGCTTACTGGATTACGGTAAACTATAGAGAAGCTTATGGTATGTTCGCCTGTAACGGAATTCTTTTTAACCACGAATCACCGGTACGAGGTGAGACTTTTGTAACAAGAAAAATCACTAGAGCAGCTTCAAAAATAGCACTAGGACTTCAGGATAAACTTTACCTAGGTAATCTTGATGCAAAAAGAGACTGGGGCCATGCAAAAGATTATGTACGCATGATGTGGATGATACTTCAAGCAGATGAAGCAGAAGACTGGGTAATCGCCACAGGGCAGACCACAACTGTAAGAGATTTTGTGAAAATGGCATTTGAATATGCAGGAATTGAGCTGGAATTTAAAGGCGAGGGTGTAGATGAAAAGGCATATGTAAAAGCATGCTCAAATCCTGACTATCAAGTCCAAATCGGCAAAGAAGTAGTTGCCGTCGATCCTAAATACTTTAGACCGACAGAAGTTGATCTTCTTTTAGGTGATCCTAGTAAAGCAGAGAAAAAATTAGGCTGGACTAGAGAGTATAAACTACAAGAACTTGTAAATGATATGATGAAATCAGACCTGAAACTTATGACAAAAGATGTCTACCTCAAAGATGGCGGATATAAAATAATGAGTTACTTTGAGTAAAAAATGAAAAGTATTAAGACGGATATATTTACTGACTTTGTAGTTGATATTAAGAAAAAAATACTATCTTCTCAGTATGAAGCCTTAAAATCTGTAAACAAAGAACTTATAAACCTATATTGGGATATTGGCAGAAGTATAGTCTTAAAGCAAGAAGAATTTGGCTGGGGCAAATCTATTGTCAAAAACCTGTCTGATGAACTGAGAAAAGAGTTTGTTGGAATGAAGGGTTTTTCAGTCCAAAACCTTTGGAATATGAGACAATTTTACCTTGAGTACAAAGAGAATAAAAAACTCCAGACACTGTCTAGAGAAATAGCTTGGTCCCATAATGTTACGATATTTCAAAAATCAAAAGAGACTTTAGAAAGAGAATTTTACATACAAATGAGCAAAAAATTTGGTTGGACTTATAGAGTGCTTGACAATCAGATTGACAACAAAGCGTATGAAAAGTTTTTATTGAACCAGACCAATTTTGATGCAGTCCTTGTAGACAAGTATAAACATCAAGCAAAGCTAGCTGTTAAAGATGAGTATAATTTTTCTTTTTTAGAACTTGGCGATGAGTATAGTGAACATGAATTAGAGCTTGGGTTGATTAGTAAAATTAGAGAATTTTTAGCTCAAATGGGAAGCGATTTTACTTTTGTAGGAAATCAATACAAGCTTGAAGTGGATGATGAAGAATATTTTATAGATTTGCTTTTGTATCACAGAAGACTAAAATCACTCATTGCCGTAGAACTAAAAATAGGAAAGTTTAAACCCGAATACGCTGGGAAGATGAATTTTTACCTAGCTTGTCTTAACGATACTGTAAAGCTTGAAGATGAAAATCCTTCCATAGGTATAATTATTTGTAAAGAAAAAAAGAGAACAACGGTAGAATATGCATTAAAAGACAGCAACCAACCTATAGGAATAGCCACATATACACTATCAAATACATTGCCAAGTGCTTTAAAAGGCTATCTTCCCACAGCTCAAGAAATAGAAGATAATATGTTAAAAATATTTGACGAAGAAGACAAAAATGAATAAAACAAGTAAAATATACATAGCAGGACACCGTGGCCTAGTAGGAAGTGCAATTGTTAAAAACCTTGAGTCTAAAGGCTACACAAACCTAGTCCATAGAACTCATAAAGAACTAGACCTCACAAACCAAAAAGCAGTAGCAGAGTTTTTTAAACAAGAAAAACCTGAGTATGTCATACTCGCTGCTGCAAAGGTTGGAGGGATAGTTGCTAACAACACTTACAGAGCAGACTTCATCTATGAAAATCTTCAGATTCAAAACAATGTCATTCATCAGAGTTATCTCAATGGAGTAGAAAAGTTACTCTTTTTGGGAAGTACATGTATCTACCCAAAAAATGCTCCACAACCTATGAGTGAAGATAGCCTGCTAACATCTGAGCTAGAGTACACAAATGAGCCTTATGCTATAGCAAAAATAGCAGGTATAAAGATGTGTGAGTCTTATAACATTCAGTATGGCACTAACTTTATAAGCGTAATGCCGACAAATCTTTACGGACCAAATGATAACTTTGACTTAGAAACCTCACATGTACTTCCTGCTATGATAAGAAAAATCCATTGTGCAAAACTTCTCAATGAAAAGAAATACGACGAAGTTGTCAAAGACTTAGGAGTAAACTCTATAGAAGAAGCCAAAGAGTACCTAGCAAAATTTGGAGTAGATGAGTCAAAAGTAGAGATATGGGGAAGCGGAAAGCCAAGACGAGAGTTTTTGTACTCAGAAGACATGGCTGATGCATGTGTGTTTTTGATGGAAAATCGTGATTTCGCCGATGTCATTGCGAACGAAGTGAAGCAATCTACTAATGATACATGTACACCAAACAGTATAAAACATCAAGAAATCCGAAACACGCATATCAACATCGGTACAGGCATAGACATAAGCATCAAAGAATTAGCAGAAGTTATAAAAGAGACCATAGGTTTCAAAGGTGAACTTTACTTCAACACCGACAAACCAGACGGAACAATGGTAAAACTCACTGATCCTTCAAAACTTCATAATCTTGGGTGGAAGCATACAGTGGAACTCCATGACGGTATTAAAATTATGTATGAGTGGTATTTAAATGGAAAATAATTCAAAATTATCAACATATTTGTGTCTTGTACAGTTTGAGCTTTGAAGGCAGATAAAGTGAATACCGAAGCTATTACTCAAAAAAACTATACACAGCTTATCGACCAAATAGGTAACTTACTAGCTGTAGGTAGAGAAAAGGTAGCCAATAGTGTCAATACTATTTTGGTGCAAACATATTGGGAAATAGGTAGATATATCGTAGAATTTGAGCAAAATGGAAATGAAAAAGCTGAGTATGGTACAGCACTTTTTGAAAGACTTTCAAAAGATTTGCACATAGCTTATGGGAAAGGCTTTGGAAGGTCAAATTTACTTTACATGAGAAAATTTTATTTAATATTTCCAATAAGTGGGACACTGTCCCACAAATTGACTTGGAGTCATTATTACGAGATACTAAAAGCGGATTCTGACCTTGAAATAAGTTTTTACATCAAACAAACTGAAAAAGAAAAATGGAGTGTACGAGAATTAAAACGACAAATGAAAAGTATGTTATTTCATCGTTTAGCACTTAGTACGGACAAAGAAGGTGTGTTGAAACTAGCCAACAATGGTCATGAGGTTATACAGCCAGAAGATTTACTAAAAGACCCGTTTGTTCTGGAGTTTTTAAATATACCAGAGCAATATCAATATCTTGAGAGTGATTTGGAAGAACGACTTATCTCAAATTTGCAACAATTTTTACTTGAACTAGGAAAAGGATTTGCATTTATCGGTAGACAATACCGTATGAGTATTGGTGGAAAGCATTTTAGAGTTGATTTGCTTTTTTATCATCGAATTTTAAAATGTTTTGTGCTGATTGATTTAAAAAGAGGTGAAATAGACCATCAAGATATAGGGCAAATGAATCTCTATCTGAATTACTTCAAAAAAGAGGAAGCAACAGAAGGAGATAACGAACCAGTAGGGATTATTTTGGGTGCATACAAAAATCATATTTTAGTCGAGTATGCTACCCAAAGCATTACAAACAAAATACTTCTTGCAAAATATCAACTCTATCTTCCAGATAAAAAACAGCTTGAAAAAGCTCTAGGCAGAATAATGGAAATGGAAACAAATGAATAATTCAAAATTATCAATGTATGATATTACAAGTTTTGAAGAAGCCATGAATCACGCCAAGAGTAAGTATGTATTTGATGATAAAATCATTGCCCAAAACTATTTTGAATCTAAAAATTATATCAACTTAGCAGTATGCTTCATATATGATAAGCCACGAAATCTAGCATCAAATCTTTTTGAGATCAAAAAAATAGACTATGACACAAACCTCAAAAGTCAAAGAGAAAAACAAACCTCAAAAGATATCTATATGACAAACCATACAGACTATTCGTCTGTGATATGGGATGGTAAAAGCAAAGGAAGCTATGCAAATACTAAACGAGCCATAGAAAATAACAAAAAACTAAAAGTACACTATATCCCACTCAATAGATGCTTTGTCAAAGAAGAACTTACTGTGAAAAATATAGACTCAATATACAAAACAAACCTCTATGGACCAAACGATAACTTCGACTTAGAGACATCTCATGTACTTCCAGCACTCCTAAGAAAGATGCATGAAGCAAAGGTAAATAACGAGCCACAAGTAGAAATCTGGGGAAGCGGAAAACCAAGACGTGAGTTTCTCTACTCAGAAGATATGGCAGATGCCTGTGTATTTTTACTAGAAACTAGGGATTTTACAGATGTCATCGGTACCGATGTTTTAACATCGGCTGAAAACTGCAAACAAGCACTTACTTCTGTAGCATCTAAAGAGATAAGAAACACTCACATAAACATAGGAACAGGTGTAGATATAAGCATCAAAGAATTAGCTGAGACTATAAAAAAGATAGTAGGCTATAGAGGTGAACTTACCTTCAATGATACAAAACCAGATGGTACAATGCTAAAACTCACAGACCCATCAAAACTCCACTCTCTTGGATGGAAGCATACAGTGGAACTCCATGATGGTATTAAAATTATGCATGAGTGGTATTTGAGTAAAAAACAAGGAATAAATTTATGAAAATAAAAGCGTTATTACCAATGAAAGGGAACTCAGAAAGAGTTCCAAATAAAAACATGAGAAGTTTTGATGGAGCACCACTTTATCATGCTATAGTTAAGTCACTTTTGGCTTCGCGATACATAGAGTACGTAGTTATAAATACAGATAGTCCATTAATTGCAAAAGATGCAAGAGATAGTTTTGGAGACAAGATTATAATTATTGATAGACCTTTGGAAATACAAGGTGATTATGTATCGATGAATAATATCATCGAATATGATTTAAATCATCTTGAAGGTGAGCATTTTATTCAAACTCATAGTACAAACCCATTATTAAGAGCAGAAACAATAGATGCTGCAGTAAGTTTATATTTTGAAAGTTTAGAAAAATATGATTCGGTTTTTAGTGTAACGAAACTTCAAACCAGACTTTACGATAAAAATGCAAAGCCAATAAATCATAATCCAGAAGAATTATTGCGAACACAAGATTTGGAACCTCTCTATGAAGAAAATTCAAATTTTTATATTTTCTCAAAGAAAGCTTTTAAAAATGCAGGTAAAAAAAGAATTGGACTGAAACCTAAAATCTTTGAAGTAAATAAGCTAGAAGCTGTAGATATAGATGAACCAGAGGATTTCAAACTTGCAGAACTACTTCACATGCATAAAGATAATTTATAAGGATTCGTGATGAGCTTAAAACAAAAATTAAAAAACAATGAACTTACAATTGGTTCTTGGATAATGATGGGTAATCCTATGAGTGTAGAGGTTATGGCGTTAGCAGGCTTTGAATGGTTAGTTGTAGATATAGAACATACATCTATTGATTTAGAAACAGCACAGACATTAATTACTACTATTCAAGCAAACGGCATAAAAGCATTAGTTCGCGTTAGTAAAAATGAAGAAGTGATTATTAAAAAAATTTTAGATATGGGTGCTGATGGTATTATTGTTCCTATGGTTTGCACTAAAGAAGAAGCAATTCAGGCTGTAGAATATGCTAAATATCCACCTGTTGGTAAACGCGGTGTTGGATTGTATCGTGCTCAGAAATATGGAACAAAATTTGAAGAGTATAAAAAATGGGTCAATGAAGAGTTAGTAATAATAGCTCAAATTGAGCATATAGATGCAGTTAATAATATAGATGAGATTCTAAAAGTTGATGGCATTGATGGAACTATTATCGGTCCATACGATTTATCAGGTTCTATGGGGTATCCTGGAGAATTTGAGAGAGAAGATGTAAAAGAAGCAGTACAAAAAGTATTGGACAGATGTAAAGAACATAACATTCCATCAGGATTTCATGTAGTTGATACAGAACCTGAGAAACTTAACCAAAAAATTGAACAAGGTTGTACTTTTCTTGCTTATGGAATTGATTATTTTTTCATGAGAGATGCCGCCATAAATGGCATGAAAAAAATAAATCGAGGTAAAAAATAATGAAACTATTTGTATCAACACATCCATTTTCTTCAACATCAGCTGAACCAATGCGATTATTAAAATATAATGAATTTGATGTTAGCTTAAACCCGTTTGAACACAAAATCAGCACTCAAGAACTTGCAAAGGTTATTGGAGATGCAGAAGTTCTGATTGCTGGAACAGAAAAGATTACAGAAGAAGTGTTTAAAAATGCACCGAATTTAAAATTAATTTCCCGTGTTGGAATTGGACTAGATGGAATAGATTTTGATTTATGTAAAAAGTATAATGTACGAGTTGCTTATACTCCTGACGCTCCTAGTTTGGCAGTTGCCGAGTTATGTGTGGGAATGATTATTGATTTAGCCAGAAAAGTGACTTTTACCGATAAAAATATCAAAAATGGAATATGGCAAAGACATATGGGCACTTTGTTATATGGTAAAACCATAGGTATCTTTGGTATGGGCCGTATCGGAAAAAGTTTAGTTCATCTTCTTTCTCCCTTTAATGTGAATTTTCTTGTTCATGATATCAATCCTGATATTGCGCTGGGAAGACTTCATAAAATCAAATATGCGACAAAAACAGAAGTTTTAAAATATAGTGATGTTATTTCAGTAAATTTACCACTCAAGCATGATACTCAAGACTATATTACAAAAAGAGAATTAGAGCTTATGCAATCACATGCAATTCTCATCAATACTGCTCGTGGCGGAATAATCAACGAAGCTGACTTATATAATGCACTCAAAAATAATGTTATCGCTGGTGCTGCGGTTGATGTGTTTGAAGAGGAACCATACAAAGGAAACTTGATTGAACTTGATAATGTTCTTTTAACTTGTCATATGGGTGCAAGCACAATTGACAGTAGAACGGATATGGAAGTCCAAGCGGTAGAAGAAGCAATAAGATTTAAAAACGGAGAACCTTTTAAAAACGAGGTATTTGACAATGCATAAAAAAGTCGTAGTATTTGGCGGAAACGGTTTTATAGGGAGTTACATTATAGAAGAACTTCTGGCTAAAAGTTATAATGTTATTTCTGCTGATTTACACCCTTCCAAATATGTAGATGATAAATACTTTGCCCAATGTGACATAATGGATTCACAAAAAGTGAATGAGCTTGTTCAAGGTGCAGATATAGTTTATAATTTTGCTGGATATGCAAACCTTGATGATGCTATTGCAAATCCTATAAGAGCAATAGAACTTAATGTTCTAGGAAATCTAAATATACTTGAAGCCTGTAAAAAACACAAAGTTAAACGCTTTGTTTATGCCAGCAGTGCCTACGCTATGAACGATAAGGGTTCTTTTTATGGAATAAGTAAACTTACCTCTGAGAAATTGACAGAAGAGTATTATAATAAATTTGGACTTGAGTTCACGATTATGAGATATGGCTCAATATATGGGGAAAGAGACTATCACAATAACTATATTTACAATCTTGTAAAAGAAGCTATGCAAACAAATACTATAAATCATAGCGGTGATGGTGAAGAGATAAGAGAATACATACATGCAGCGGATGTAGCAAAACTAGCACTTCAAGTGATAGAAAGTGATGAATTTATAAATGAGCATATCATTCTCACCGGTGTAGAGAGAATGCATAGAAAAGAACTGTTTGAGATGATAAATGAGATGTTAGGAAACAAGATAGATATTAAGCTCAATAATGATGGATACAGTAACCACTATAAAACTACACCATATTCATTTCACCCTACACGAAGCAAAAAACTTGTTGCAAATCCATATATCGATATGGGACAAGGGATATTAGAGTGCATGAAAGATATAGAAAATAATAAGCAGGAGATAGCATAATGGCAATATTTGGAACATTAGAAATTGTAAAGTCTCAAGCAGACAAGCAAAAGTTTGCCGTAGCGTTTGAGTACCTTGAAAAAGTGTTAGATGTAAATAGTGTAGAACACAAACGACTTAATAACTATTCTCTCAATGCTTTTGAAAAAATACAGCTAGATGACAAAAACTTTGCACTTGAGCAAGTTTATGATAGTAAAGAAAGAGACAACTGTTTTTTTGAGTCTCATAGACAATATATAGATGTTCAGTTTATACTTGAGGGTGAAGAGATTATAGAAGTTTCAAACAGTGACATTTTAGTTGTCTCATTTCCATACAACGAACAAATGGATTTAATCAAGTATGAAGAGATAACTAAAGCTTCTCAAATTGTGCTTAAAAAAGGTGATGTAGCCATATTTTACCCACAAGATGCACATATGCCATGTGTGAAAGTTGTGGATTCTGTCAAAGTCTTAAAAACAGTTGTGAAAGTAGCAGTATGATTAATTACATTAAAGGAAATCTTTTTACATCAAATGCAAAAGTGCTTGTAAATACAGTAAATACTGTAGGCGTTATGGGCAAAGGTATTGCTGCTGATTTTAAAAAGATATATCCTCAAATGTTTGAAAACTATAAACAACTATGCAACGACGGAACCCTTGATATTGGTGAACTTTATCTCTATAAAACTTCAAATAAATGGATTTTAAATTTTCCTACGAAAAAACACTGGAAGAGCCCATCAACAGTTGAGTATATAGAAAAAGGATTGCAGAGGTTAGTACAAGAAGCAACAAAATTACAAATTACAGACATTGCAATGCCAAAACTTGGTTGTGGAAATGGCGGGCTTGACTGGGAAATGCAAGTGAAACCAATCGTAGAAAAATATCTTAAAAAAGCACCTATTAATGTTTCTATATATGATTTTGACAAAGATATAGTACCTGAACATACAAAACCAAAGGATATAGAAGATTGGCTAAGGTCAGATCCAGAGAGCTTAACTTTTTCAGTTTTTTTTGAAGATTTACAAGATTCTTATAGCGTAAATACTCTGTTTCCAAAGAAGATAAAACTTTCGAACAATACTTATGAAATAAACTATAACAGTGAAGAGGATTATTTTCTATTTCAAAGTAAAAGCAAAAGTTTTATATTGTCAAGAAGCGATATTAAAACAATGTTTTATACCTTAAAAACAGTAGGTAAACTTTGTGAAAATGATATATATCATGAGTTGCAAGAATATAAAAAAGAGATATTTGATTTTTTATCTGTTTTGCCATATATACTAAAGAACGAAGATAAAATTGTACTAAACTATACAAAAAAAAGTGACCTATCGGAAGTATTGGATTTTGATGCCTAATAATATAGATAACAAAGTAAATACTCTCGCAGAATTTATTAATGCTGTTAGTAATAAAAAAAATGTATTTTTTAGAGGTCATTCAGATATAAGTTATAAATTGGAACCAAGTATATATAGAAAATACGGCAAAAGTGCATTAGTAAAATATGAACATGAGATTATTCGTGAGGCAATTTCATCTAATGTGGCAGAGTTTAGTACACAAGTTACAAATTTTGAGAAATTATCATTAATGCAACATTACGGTTTTCCAACAAGATTATTAGATGTTACAGAAAACCCTCTAATTGCTTTATACTTTGCAGTAAATTCTAAAGATAAAAAAGATGCATGTGTAAAAATCATCACTATACCAAATCAACTAATCAAGCATTATGATAGTGATACTGTAAGTATTTTGAGTGCATTGGTATACATAGAGCCAAATAAATTTAATACATTTGAAGAAGAATTAAAAATTAATATAAGTAACTCATCTATTGAATCATTAAAACAAAGAATATCTCAAAATCAGCAGAAGTCAATTATGACATTCAACTATTTTTATAATAAGAATGCAAAGAAGGAAGAAAAGATAGAGTGTATAAAAATATTGAATAACACTCAACTTTTGGACTATATAACTTATGAAATCCAAAAAGAAAAAAACAACTTCCGAAAAATAGTAAATCCAGAGCATTTTGACAATGCAATAGTTTGTATAAAACCAAAACTGAACAATCAAAGAATAATAGCGCAGCAAGGGGCATTCTTGATATATGGCATTAAGGATGGAGACAAATTCAAACTGCCTGAATTGAAAAATGCAGATATAAGTGTAGAAGAAATAGTCATACCTTATGATAAAAAAACAACTATCAATGAAGAGCTTGAAAAAATTGGCATATCAGAACAAAGACTATTCCCAGAGATAGAGAATTCTGCAAAATATATTGTGAAAAAATATAAAAGGAGGTTGTAATATGGCAAATATAAAAAACATAATATTCGATTTTGATGGTGTCATACTTGATTCTGTACCTACAAAAACAGAAGCATACAGAAAGCTATTCAAAGAGTTTCCATTCGACAAAATAGAACAATTGGTAGAATACCACATGCAAAATGGCGGCATATCAAGATATATAAAAGTAAAGTACTTTTTTGAAGAGATATTATCGCAAAGTATCTCAGAAAATGAGATATTAAAACATGCAAACAGATACTCAGAACTAACAAAAGAGGAACTAACAAATCCAAAATATATGATAGATGATGCAGTAGATTTTATAAAACAAAATTATCAAAACTATAATATGCACATAGCGTCAGGCGCAGATGAAAATGACTTAAAATACATTTGTGAAAAGTTAACATTAACATCATACTTTCTAAGCATAAATGGCTCACCAACCAAGAAAAATGAGATAGTGAAAAATATTTTAGATTTGAATAATTACAATAAAGATGAAACTGTTTTAATTGGTGATAGTATTAATGACTATGAAGCTGCACAGGCAAATGGGGTAATGTTTTTTGGGTTTAATAATAATAATTTAATTAAGCTTGAAAATTATATACATAATTTTAAGAATGAGTTGTTTTGTTAAAAAGAGCTTGGAACTCACCGACAATTACTACGTGGGGAAGTTTTTTAAGTAGAACATTAAATGTAATAGTATTATTACCATATGTATTAGTGAAATTTTCAAATGATGAATTAAATATATGGTTTATTATTGGCATCATAATAAGTTTAATTAGATTACTAGATATGGGTTTTTCTCAAACATTTATGAGAGTGCTTTCATATGCTAGAGCTGGTAGTAGAGTACAAGATCTTTCAAAATTTTCAAAAAGTAATATAGCAAACTATGAAACAATAATTGAAATTTATAGAACAATGGGGTATATTTACAAGGGGATATCTTTTGTTGTTTTTGTAGTTCTTCTAACTTTTGGTACATTATTCTTTTATACTAAATTCATGACTTTAAGTAATGATAACCATGCACTTTATGTATGGATAGTTGTTGTTTTTGTTTCGACATATATGATGTATGGTAATATCTATACTACATTTTTACAAGGAATGAATCATATTGCAATATTAAGGAGATGGGAAATATTTTCTTCTTTAGGAAATATCTTTAGTAGCGTACTTATTTTATATTTTAATGGTGGCTTGTTTGAATTAATTGCTGTACAGCAGTTTTGGATACTGTTCAGTGTTATTAGAAATAAATATTTAGTAAGTAAGATAGAACTTCCTTTTAATATCTTCAAGCAAAAATATTATATTAATAAAGACGTTTTTTCTGTTGTTTGGTCGAGTGCTTGGAAGAGTGGACTAGGAGTTTTAATGTCATTTGGTTTGGTGCAAATAAGTGGTCTCGTATATACAAGTATAGGAAATACAGAACAAGTGACGAGTTATTTATTTGGTTTAAGAATTATTCAAATATTGAGTGAGTTTTCTAGGGCTCCTTTTTATAGTAAAATACCATTTATGGCAAGTGTATATGCAAAGCATGATTTTGAAATGTTATTAAAAATTGCAAAAAAAAGTATTCAATTGTCTCTTTGGTCATATATAATTGCTTTCTTTTTTATTGCGTTATTAGGTGATTTAATCTTGGATATGATAGGGAGCAATACACTATTGCCTGAGCCATTGTTATGGTCTTTATTTGGACTGGCATTTTTCCTTGAGCGTTACGGTGCAATGCATCTCCAACTTTATAGTTTGACTAATGATATTGTTTGGCATAAAGCTAATGGTATAGCAGGTAGTATTTTTATAGTTTTGTCAATTATATTTTATAACTTTTTTGGAGTGTATTCATTTCTTCTTGCATATATATTTGCAAATGTTGCATATAGTTTATATTCTGCAAGAAAATCTTATAGAATATTTCATTTAAAAATTTTGAAATTTGAAAAACACACAATTATAATGTTTTTAATATTAGGAATTTTATTATTTCAATCATTTTACAAGGAGAATTAATGAGTGATGTCGCATATGCTGAAAGAAAAATAAAAGAAATACAATCGAGAAAAAAGGCGCATACTTTTTTTACCTTAATTAAAAGATTTTTGAAATTCTTCAGCTCAAATCATTTAGTTAAATCAATATTAGTATATCCTGAAATAGACACACAGGAAAAATTAGAAACCATTATAAATAAGCTTAGTTGGGCTTTTCCATCTTCTGATGTTAAACTATATATTGTTGTAAGCAAGACATTAAATTTAAAAACGTTTAGTTTCGATTCTATTCAGTCAGACCAAGAAGTGTATTTTAATGGATTAGCTCCTGCAATACAATTTATTTTTAGTGAAAATGTAGCAGAGCATTTAAATACGGACATGATTTTGTTGCATGATGCAAAGAAAATATTTAATCTACAAATCATGAGACATTTGGCTAGAGTAGAAATAATGGATGAAAATTATTACTCGGTAGTTGAATCACAAGTATTACAAAATTATTTTTATAAAACTTTATCTCAAAAGGAAAAAAATAATTATCAACTTATTAGTAGTAAAAACATGGAAAGACTTGAATATGAAAATCAAAATAAATCAAAAGCATATTGTTTTGTAACTGGTCCATCTTTTGATAGATATAAAGAGTTTGCATATGAAGATGATAGTTTTAAGATTATTTGTAATAGTACAGTAAAAAATAATGATTTTTTAGAGTATATCAAAAAGCCTGATCTGTTAGTATTTGCTGATCCCGTTTTTCATTTTAGTCCATGCAAGTATTCTAGTACCTTTCGCAGTGAAGTTTTAAATGTATATAAGAAATATAACTGCTTTATTGGTGTACCAGAACAAACCGTACCATTACTTTTAGCACATTATCCTGAATTAGAATCAGCTCTAATAGGAATTTCACATAGAACTTCCATAAAAGAAAAAGTTTTGAAAATAAAAGTAAATAACTTTAATTTTCCTACATCAAAAAACTTATGGGTTAAATCTTCAGCGAATATATTAACATTATATATGATACCTTTTGCTTCTTCTTTTGCGAAGAGCGTTTGTATTATTGGTGCTGATGGAAGAGAAAAATCAGAAAAATATTTTTGGAAGCATAGTTCAAGTGCCCAATTTGATGATTTAATGAAAACTGTTTTTAATACTCATCCATCATTTTTTCGTGATAGAGATTATGAAGATTATTATGATGAACATTGTGATTTTTTAGAAAGACAGATTGTGTATGGAGAATCAAAGGAAATAAATTATTTTTCTATGACATCATCACATATTCCTGCACTATCAAAAAGAGAGTTAAAATGATTTCAAGATTATCGGCTGTACCTTTAATCTCAATTGTGACAATTACTTACAATAACGCTGAAGGATTACGAAAAACATTGGAAAGTATTCGTCTCCAAGATGAAAATGATTTTGAACTTATTGTTATTGATGGTGGCTCAATCGATAATACTAAAGAGATACTACTGGAGTTTAGTGATATTATCACTTATAGCGTTAGTGAAAAAGATAGAGGGATATCACATGCTTTTAATAAAGGTACAGAAGTAGCAAAAGGTCAAATAGTAAATTATTTGAATTCTGGGGATTGTTATATTGATAGTAAAGTACTTTCATTTGTGAAAGCATCTTATCTTAAAGATAAATGGCAATGGGCTTATGGACTTAGAAAAAGAATAGATAAATATAATAATCTTTATGATGCTAGAGAATCTGAACTCCTAAAATATAATTTTCTGCGTTTTGCTTATTCAAATTTACATATTTGCCATCAGGCTACATTTATAGAGCGAGATATAATTAACAAGCTTGGACTTTATAATGAATGCTATCAGTTTTTAGCGATGGATTATGATTTATTACTAAAAATTGCATTGAGGTATTCGCCAAATGAATTTAGTAAATATTTAGTTATATATGATGATTTAGGGATATCATCAAAGCTGTTTTATAAAAATTTAATGTATAAGCATAAAATAAGGGTAGAAAATTTACATTTAACAAGATTTCAGTCATATTTTGATTTATTGAATACATTTGTTATTTTCATGTTTGGTAAAACAAGATCTTTTATTAAAAGTATTTTACTGAATTTTGAAGTTGGGAAAAGATTATTAAAGGTAACCAATAAATAATGATTCAAAAATTATTTTTTGCTAGATTGTCATTACTATTTTTTTTACTTGCTTATGGTTTTGGTCAATTTATAGGTTCTAATTACTTATATGCAGCGGGTTTGATATTACTTCCTGTTTATATCTCTCTGTTTCTTATAGTATCCAATAATATATCAATAAATATTAAAAATATGCTTTATCCTGCCCTTTTTTTTATTTTATTTATTGCTGGTTTAATTAGGGCACATATCTACGATTCTAGTTTAGTTGGTATAGCAACTATTTTTGTGAATGTTATTTTATTTAGTTTATTGTTTATTTACATTCAGGTTATTAACAAGCAAATAGAAACCTCAAAGATACTTAGATTATTAATGTATGGATATCTGTTCTATTTTACGGTTAATATATTATTATATTTAATTGGCTTTGAAAATTTAAATAGTGATGATATTTATAATCGGGAATTAGAGACTATTGTGCCTTGGTTAGAAAGCAGAAAAGTATTGCCTTTTTCAGCTGGTTATGTTGACACTTCGATACAAGCATTATTTGTTGCCGGACTTTCGATATATTTTTATAAAAATCAAATTTTCTTTCGTTATCCATCATTTATTTTGAAAATTTTATATGCGATGCTATTTATATTAGGTATATATGGAATGCTCTTAGGTGGAAGTAGAATGATGATATTGTACCTGCTCTTTATTATTTTTTTACTTTATACTGGATTGTATAAAGTAAAAAAAGTTATGAAGACTATAGTCTTTAGTGCCTTTTTCTTTCCAATAATATATTTATCTTTGGTTGGGATTTTGTATCAAAATGGATTTTTTGATTTAGTGGAAAATCTTTCAAGAGGTGATGTCTTTGAGTTAGTTTCACTTAACAATAGAATTTATATATGGCTAGCAGTATTGAATTTTTTATGGAATGACAGCAGTATATACAATATTGTTTTTGGTTATGGATATTATGGTCAAACTATCTCTGGTGTTGTAGATGATTACAGTCAGTTTTTTGTCCTTGCATATAGTGATCTTACTAAAATAAACACACACAATAGTTTTTTGCAAGTTTTAATTAATTATGGATTACTAGGTGTGTCAGTTTATTCTATATTATTAAATAAACTGATTGATATGATATTTGAGAGTAAGAGTGAACTTGCTACTATCTTACTACTATTAATAATCTTACCTACTTCTATGGAAGCTTTTTTAGCTGTCCCGAGCATGTTGCTTATGTTTTTTTATATTCTGATGTTAACAATCTTGACAAAAAATAAAGGACATATATAAAATGCAAAGATTTTTGTTAATGTTAAGTGCTTTATTTTTTGTTACTCTTAGTATTCAAGCCAAAGAAATTAATCATGTTTTTAATGGAGATTTCCGTTTTGGTGAGCTGGGATGGAATGGTCGTTTTTGGTATAAAAAAAAGATTGATTATTTAGTGACAGGAGATATAGAGTTATTAAAAACGGCAGAAGGCTTAGTTGCTCCAGTAAATGAAAATTTCTATACTCGTGTTCAATCTACAATTTTTAAAGTTCCAAAAAATAAACAACTTTTTTTAAAATTACGTGCAAAAGCTTCAAGAAAAACAACAGTAAAAATGGGTGTTTTCAATCCTAATGTTAGAAAATATGAATCTGTAACACTAGGCACTTCGTTTCAAGATAAAACTATGAAAGTAACATTTCCTTCGGATGTAGAGACAGCAAGAATAGATTTTGAATTTCAAGGAGAAGATGCTAATGTGACCATTAGCAATATTAGTCTTGTGTCAACAGAAAAAGTAGTAGATATTGATGAAAAAGTTTATATTGATACAAAGAAAAAGTTGGCTGTTTATGAGTTTGGCTCACCAATAGTATTCAAATATGGTATTGAAGCTGAGTCTCCATTGATTAAGTGGAAATTAATGAACCATAATGAGGAATTACTTAAGAGTGGCGTACTGAATGATTTTTCAGGAATTTTAACATTTGACAATTTGGAATTAGGATGGTACAAATTAATTTATAAATCTGATAAATCTGATAATCAAGTTGTAACATTTTCTATAGTTCCAAGTTTAAAGGAAAGATCTTATATTGATCCAAAAGTATCCTATTTTGGTTCGCATTTTGAGATAAATAATGATGGTATAGAAGCAGCAAAACTTATGGGATTCAGAGCAATTAGATTAAATAGCCCACTTATTACAAAATGGAATGCTATTGAAGAAGAAAAAGGTAAATTTGTATTTAATGATAATGCTATTAATAAATTGCAAGATAATGACTTTTTAATTATAGGTTCATTGGATAGAACTGCATATTGGGCATCTTCCGGGAAAAGTGATCCGAGAACAAAATCATCTAATTATTATGGAGCATATTCATATATGCCATACGATATGATTGCTTGGAAAAATTATGTAACATCAGTATTAAAGCACTACAAAGATACTATAAAATATTGGCAGATATGGAATGAACCAGATATACCATTTTTAGTTCCATATGAAGATATGACACATGCAGAAACTTATAAAGTGTTAGAAGATGAAACATACTTGGCAATTGATAAAGTACAGACACAAAATAAGTATATAGGCGGTGTTGCACATTTATATAAAAAAATATCTGGAAAAGGAAGGCAAGCAGATTTTCTTGAAAATGCAAAAAAACTTAATATATTTAATAAAAATGATATCATTACCTTCCATTATTATTATTCAAAGAACTCCAATAGCAATACTTTGACCAAAGATTCACAAAATTTTAAAAAGTTAAATAATTTTAAAAATACATTTGGCAATAAGCATGATTATTGGATAACTGAATTTGGGTTTGATTGCACAAAAAGTACAAATAATTTATTGAAATCATTTTACAATGATTGTATGGACATGGATAGAGCATCTGAATTAGCAATCAAATTTAATATCAAACATATTGCAGAAGGAATAAAAAAGATTTTTTTCTATGATATGTTTTTTGATTCAGCTGGGTGGGGTGACTATTGGAAGAGTCATGATGTTTTATGGGACTCTAAGAAACCAAGACCTTTAGTTCAAGCGTATAGCATATTGACTTGGTTGGTAGATGGTAAAACATTTAAAGAATCTGAGTTTGTTGATAATTTAGCTATATATAAGTTTCAAAATGAATATTCTACACTGCAAGTAATGTGGTCGGAAGGTAATACGATTAAATATAATGTTAAAAATGAAAATGTAAAAGTTTACGATATGTATGGAAAAGATATTAAATTTACAAAGTTTATATATATTGGAACAAGTCCGATATATATTATTGACAAGATATAAAGGTTTGAATATGAATAAAAAAAAAGTTGTTGATATTTTAATATCTAAGGGAACATATGATGAGTTTTTGTCGAATATATTAAACTTAGCACTTATTAAAGTATCATCATACGTATGTGTTTCAAATGTTCATATGACAATAGAATCTTACAATGATGAGAGTTTTTGTGATATTGTAAATAATGCAGATATAGCGACGCCTGACGGAATGCCGTTAGCAAAAGCTATGAATTTTCTTTATAATATTAAACAAGATAGAGTTGCAGGCATGGATTTAATGCCAGATTTAATGCAAGAATGTGAAAGATTTGGAAAATCTATTTATTTATATGGTTCTACTGATGAAATTTTGAAGAAAATTACAGATAAAGCTAAAAATGAATTTCCTGATTTAAGTATAGCTAGTTACTCTCCACCTTTTAGAGCATTAGATACTAGTGAAAAAGTAAAAATTATCGAAAAAATCAATAGTTTTAATCCTGATTTTGTTTTTGTAGCACTAGGATGTCCAAAACAAGAAAAGTGGATGGCTGAGCATAAAGGAAAAATAAATAGTTGCATGATAGGTCTAGGCGGCGCACTTGAAGTCTATGCTGATGTAAAAGGCAGAGCACCAAAATGGATGCAAGATTATTCTTTGGAATGGGTGTTTCGGCTGGTACAAGATCCAAAAAGGTTATGGAAAAGATATTTATATACAAACTCATTATTTATTATATTATTTATAAAACAATTTATATCACAGAAGTTCAAGAAGTGATCAATGCTAAGTAAAACTTTTTTTAGTGAAGTTGTTAAAAACACGCCATTGATTTCTATTGATTTGCTGGTTTATAATAGTGAGGGCAAAGTTCTTTTAGGCAAAAGAGTAAATGAGCCGGCATGTGGATTTTGGTTTGTCCCAGGTGGTAGAATTTTTAAAGATGAATCTTTGGATGATGCATTTGCCAGGATTCTAAAAGAAGAACTCGATATAGATATGGAAAGATCTGATGCGCTATTTGACAAAATATATGAACACTTTTATGACAAAAATGTATTTAATGACAAGTTCAGTACTCATTACATAGTTTTAGCACATAAGATACAAGTAGATTGCTTCGTTCTTTCTCCTTATAATAAGGGTGAACAGCATAGTGAATATAAATGGTTTGGCATTGATGAGCTTTTAAAAAATGATAATGTGCATAAATATACGAAGGATTATTTTAGATGATACAATTAAAAGAATCACAAACCGTAGAATTTAAGCAAATCTGGAAAGATGAATATCTTAAAACGATTTGTGCATTTTCAAATAGTGAAGGTGGTGATTTTTATATTGGCATTTGTGATGATGGTTCTGTCCGTAAAGTGCAAAATCTAAAAGAAGCAGTAATAAATGCTTTGATACACAGAGACTATTCAAATACCGTAAACTTACAAATCAAAGTTTATGATGAGAAGCTAGTGATGTATAACGGTGCAACTTTAAGTGAAGAAGTTCCAATAGAAAGATTCGATAAACCGCATCAATCAAAACCATTTAATCCGACAATAGCATCCGTTTTTTATAAAGCCCAAGTTGAAGCCCAAGTTGAGTTAAATGAAACAGAAAAGAGAATCCTCATTCTTTTAAAGCATAAAAATCTATCTTCAAAAGAATTGGTTGAACAATTAGGCTTAAAGATTTTATCCGGAAGTATAAAAAATGCAATTAAACACCTTTTGGAAGTTGGATTTATTAGTTACACAATACCTAATAAGCCAAGAAGTAAAAATCAAAAATATAAAACAGTGAATCAAAAATAAATATTGGAGAGCAAAAATGACAAATATAATTTTATGCGGCGGAAACGGAACAAGACTCTGGCCGATAAGCAGGACGCTTATGCCAAAACAGTTTGTAAAGCTGTTTGATGAGAAATCACTGTTTCAGCTCACAGTCGAGAGAAATTCTAAAGTATGTGAAAGTCAGTTTATCGTTTCTAATGCTGAGCAGTACTTTTTGGCGCTGGATCAGATGGACGAGTTAAAGCAAGCACAGGTCAATAGTAAATATTTACTAGAACCAGTCGGAAGAAACACGGCTCCGGCTATTGCTCTGGCTTGTATGGCATGTGGAAGTGATGAGATAGTTTTAGTGACACCGAGTGACCATCTCGTAAAAAATGAAGTAGAATATGCAAAGGTATTGGCTCAGGCAAAAGAGTTGGCTGAGCAAGATTGTCTTGTGACCTTTGGAATCACACCATCATTTGCTGAAACAGGATTTGGATACATAGAAGCCGACGGATTGGATGTAAAAGCTTTTCATGAAAAACCGAATTTACAAACAGCTACTTCTTATCTTGAAGCGGGCAATTACTACTGGAACAGTGGGATGTTTTGTTTTAAAGCCGGAGTATTTTTGGATGAGCTTCAGAAGTATTCACCTGAGATTTATGCGGCATGTGCAAATGCTTTTGAAAATGCAGATAAAGAAAATATATTTCGTATACGACATGAAGAGATGATGAAGATCCCGGAAGACAGTATAGACTATGCCGTGATGGAAAAATCAGACAAAGTAAAAGTGATAGCCTCAGATATCAACTGGTCGGATTTGGGTAGCTTTGACGCGCTTTATGAAGAGTTGGCTAAAGATGAAAACGGCAACACAGTAAATGAAAATCATATCTCCATAGACTCTAAAAACAACCTTGTTTACGGTAAACAAAGAAAGATAGCTACGGTAGATATAGAAGACCTCATAATCGTAGATACAGGCGATGCTCTGCTTATAAGTAAAAAAGGTTCCTCGCAAAAAGTAAAAGAGATAGTAAAAGAAGTAAGAAAGACTACAGAACTTCATAACATCCATCTTACGGGGCATAGACCTTGGGGCACGTATACCATCCTAGAAGATAGCCCGGGCTATAAGATAAAACGGATAGAAGTCAAACCGGGTAAAAGGCTGAGCCTGCAAAAACATTTCCACAGGAATGAACACTGGATTGTTGTGAGCGGAACGGCAACGGTCACCGTAGGAGATGAAACAAGACTCGTACGCCCAAATGAGAGTACATATATCAAGATGGGTGAACTTCACCGTTTGTCAAACGAAGGCAAGATACCTGTAGTTCTCATCGAAGCGCAAGTCGGTGAATACACAGGCGAAGATGATATAGTAAGAATTGAGGATGACTTTAAACGAGATTAATGTCCTTTGGTAGTAGAATGTCAAAAAGACTTTTAAGGGAATCCAATGAAAAATAATTTATCCCGCTTGGTTTTGGTAGGTTTTGACATTATTGCTATCTACGTAAGTATTGTGATTAGTTATTATATGGTTATGTATTTCGGTGTATCTTTTGAATATACTCCCGTGGGAGATTTAGTGAAATATACAGACAAGCTCATTGTCTATGTTCTCGTCATTACTAGTTTATTTGGTCTGAGTATTTATAAGTATCGTCATGATTTTTGGGAAGAGACGTATTTGATTATTAAGTCTTTGGTTCTTTCTTTGTTTATGGTTTTATCTGTTTTGGCACTGAGCAATACTATAGATAACTATTCTGCATTTGTAGTATTGATATCTTTTTGTATCATGGCTTTTATCTTGCCTATTTTTAAATTTATTCTTAAAAAGAGGTTTTCGGTATTTGGTCTTTGGGCAAAAAAAGCAACCGTCATCTCTGGAAACTCTGACATTGTGAATGAAATATTTGGCAATAAATATTTGGGGTATGTAAAAAGTTCGCAGAAAAATTCTGATGTTGTTTTCATGGATACGGTCGGAAGTACAAAGGTGCAAATAGAAGAAAAACTTAACAGTTTTATGCATGCGAAAAAAGAGATAATTTTTATACCTCTTTTAAACAGTTTTAACTATGCTAATGCAGGTATCATTGAGATATTTAATTCTCGGGTCAACATGATTGTTTTAGAAAATGCACTTTTAAGCAAACGAAATATATTGCTTAAGCAGACGGCAGAGATGTTTTTGTCTCTTTTCTTGGTACCGTTACTTATACCTGTTTTTGGGATAATCATTTTTCTAATGAGAAAAGAAGAGCCAAAGGGGAGCATTCTTTTCAGACAAGACCGCATGGGAAAAAATGGAAAAATTTTTGTATGTTATAAATTTCGTTCTATGCGTGAAGATGGAGATGAAGTTCTTACAGCGTACTTGCAAGAGCATCCTCAAGAAGTTGAGAATTATAATGTGTACCATAAATATGCAAACGATCCACGTATAACAAAAGTGGGTAATTTCATGCGCCGCACCTCGTTAGATGAACTTCCTCAAATCATCAATGTGTTTAAGGGGGAAATGTCTTTGATAGGACCTAGACCTTATATGCTTAATGAAAAAAAGAAAATAGGTTCTAAGATAGATATGGTATTGGCCGTAAAGCCTGGTATATCAGGACTTTGGCAGGTGAGTGGTAGAAGTGATGTAGATTTTCATTCAAGAGTGGATATGGATGTCTACTATACAAGAAATTGGAATTTATGGTTAGACTTTGTTATCTTTTTAAAAACCATAAAAACTGTCTTCTTTCGTGAAGGTGCAAGTTAGGCATGTGTGTTTTTCAAAGTATTATACTCTTTTAGTTCAAGCACATCTTCAAGCGGAGCGGCCAAATGGGATTGGAAATAATTTAAAAATTTTGTTACAATAGATAAAAATTATTTTATATTGGTTCGCTTAAAGATGTTCATTTTTATTATTCTTCTTGTTTTAGTTGTCTTTTTTTATTTCAAATATGAAATTAAAGAACAAAAACAAACAAATTACATCAAAAGCAAAAAAGTTGTAGATATGAGAAATGATGTTATTGCACAACTTTAATTTGAATTATAGGAGGGAAATAAAATGAAATTACTAAAAATAAGTGCAGTAGCCGCAATGGTATGCACATTTTGTGTTTCAGCCAATGCAGAAGTTACAAAACCAAAGCGCGAGCTTAAAAATAATATGACGGAAGTTTATAATGTACTTCCGAGTGGCGCTGAAAATTTAACAGATGCTTTTGCAAACGGTATTTTTTATGGCCGCTTGAGAATGAATGCCTTTAAATGGGATTGGAAAGACGATAATTATAATAATGACAATAAAGCCTTTGGTCTTGGCGGTAGCATGATATATAAAACGGCACCCTTATCCGGCTTGAGCGCTACTGCCGGTCTTTATTATTCCGACAGCCCGTTTGCAGGACTTCGTGCTGCGAATGCAGATATCGGTGATGTAAAAGCCGGTAAAGATACTTTTAGCCGTTATAATGTAAAAACAAACGGTGACTGGTACATGGCAGTTCTTGCACAGGCCTATGTTCAATATGATGTTTTAAAAACTACTTTTAAAGCAGGTCGCCAAATATTTGAGAGTTTTTTAACAAAATCAAATGACACAAAAATGATTCCAAATACTTTTGAGGGTTATAGTGTTGAAATGAAAGAGCTTCCAAAAACTACAATCCGTGGTGCTTACTTTTATGCTCAAAAACTTCGTGACCATACTTCATTTCATGATGTTTTAACATTTAAAGATGCATCCGGAGACAGCTGGAACAATAATGACGATTCTGCTGTTCATAAAGGTTTGAGCTATGCCAACTTTAGCGCAGCAGGCAAAGATACGGAGCATAAACTTATTATTGCGGATGTAAGCAATAAGTCCATAGAGAATCTTAAAGTGAACGTAACGTACGGTTCGGTTCCGGATGTTATCTCTTCTATTACAGGTGAAATAAACTATCAGATTGGTTTATCTTCGGGCTTTACTCTGACACCGGGTGTGCGTTATATGAAACAGATGGATAACGGCGGCGGTGCAATCGGCGGAGCAAGTTTAAGCGGAGAGTTAGGACGAGATAAAAATCCTACTTCTAATTTAGGATACAAAGATAGATATTCACTTGATGCTTCCCTTGCTATGGGCCGTTTAGTTCTTAAGCAAGGTCCTTTAAAAGTGCTGGTTGCTTATTCGGCTGTTACGGATGAGGGTGATATCGTTGCTCCATGGAGAGGTTTTCCAACCGGCGGATATACGCGTGCGATGTCGCAGTATAACTGGTATGCAAATACAAAAACAACTACAGCAGAAGTTGTTTATGACTTTTCAAAAGCGAAAATAATTCCAGGCTTCAGTGCAATGGTCCGTTATGCTATGCAAAATTTTGATGAGGCAAAACAAGCAGCAGGTGTTCAAGCCGACAGCAATATTTTACACATTGATTTACGTCAACAAATTGCTACGGGTCTTAACGCAAAAATTCGTATTGGTTTAGCGAGTGCAAAAGAGCATGAAACCGGCGGCGATCAAGATTCATACAACGAATATCGTTTTGAATTAAACTATTTATTCTAATTTTGTTTATATTTCATTAAAGTCCGTAGTTTTCGCATGTGAGGCGGCACCGGAGAAAATTACTCTCTTGTTAAATAGTTAAAAAAGAGAGTAATTTATAAAATTTATCCTATTAATATATAATTATATTATAATCACAAAATTGACTAAATTATTCCCTGGGAAATGTAATGAAAAAAATTGTTTTATTCCTCTTTGGAGCTGTTTTACTGTTTGCGGCTCCACCTAAGTTTTTGATGCCTGATGAAGCATTTATTCCACATGCCAAGCTCAATGACGCTATGCAGATAGAAGCCAGTGTCCAAATTGCCAAAGATATCTACGTCTATGCAGATAAGATGAAGTTTGAACTCAAAAATGCGGACACAATAAAAATTGCAGAGATTGTGTCTCCTGAAAGTTCCGAGCATGAGGGGGAGATGGTTTATACACAATCACCCGACTTTTTAATAACTTTGCAAAATACTGTCTTATCGACAGGAATAAAAACAGTTGAGTTTGAATTGTCATTTCAAGGATGTTCAGAACAGGGTCTTTGTTACGAGCCTTTGAGCAAAACATACAGTTTTGATATAGATACTTCAAAACTGCACCTCATTCAAAAGGCGACAGCTCTTTTTTCAGATACAAAATCAATGAAAAAAGAAGATGCAAAGGAAATTTCCCAAACCGATTCCATTGCCAATACAATCAGTTCAGGAAGTCTGGGTTTGATTCTTTTGACATTTTTTGGTTTTGGTCTTTTGCTCGCACTTACCCCATGCGTATTTCCGATGATACCGATTATTTCCGGTGTTATTATTTCTCAGGGTGAAGGCTTGACTACAAAAAAAGCATTTTTTCTTTCGGTTGTGTATGTTTTGGCAATGGCGGTTGCTTATACGATTGCCGGTGTTTTGGCAGGACTTTTTGGTTCAAACCTGCAAGCCGCACTTCAAACACCTTGGGTTATCTACTCTTTTGCGGCGGTCTTTGTTGCGCTTGCTATGAGTTTATTTGGATTTTATGAGTTAAAACCGCCATCGTTTTTATTGACAAAAGTAAGTCAGTCAAGACAGCATAGAGGCGTATTCAGCGTTGCGATTATGGGGTTTTTGTCTGCTTTAATCGTCGGTCCTTGTGTTGCGGCACCGCTTGCGGGTGCCTTAGTGTATATAGGTCAGACGGGAGATGCTTTGCTTGGCGGGATGGCTCTTTTTGTGATGAGCATAGGAATGGGTTTACCTCTCATTGTTGTGGGTGTAAGTGCGGGGCGCTTTATGCCTAAACCGGGACATTGGATGGTTATGGTTACAAATATTTTCGGTATTATGATGCTTGGTGTGGCTGTTTGGATGCTTGGGCGTGTGATAGATATTTATATCACTATGCTTTTATGGTCTATACTTGGTATAGGAGCGGCTATTTATTTCGGTGTTTTTGAGAAAGAAATTCACGTTTTTAGAAAAAGTTTGGCAGTGATTCTTTTCATTTACGCTACCGTTCTTTTTGTAGGCACCTTAGGCGGCGGCACAAGTATGACGAAACCCTTGGAGTTTTTGAAGCCGCAAGTTATGGTGAGCGACCTTCAAGAAGAGCTTCAAAGTGTGGAATTTGAAAAGGTGAGTTCTCTCAAAGAGCTTGATGTTATACTCTCAAAAAACAAGGGTAAAAAAATCATGTTGGATTTTTACGCTGATTGGTGTACCGCTTGCAAAGAGCTTGAGGAGATTACCTTTTCTGATAATAATGTTATGAATAAAATGAGTGAGTTTGTTTTAATTCAGGCAGATATTACGGCAAATGGGAAAGAGCAAAAAGAGTTAAGCAAGAAGTATGGAGTTTTCGGTCCGCCTGCAATACTCTTTTTTGATAAAAATGCGAAAGTGATAAAATCTAAAACTATAGTAGGTTTTATCGGGCCGGATGAATTTTTGGCGCATTTAAATAAAATATAGGAGAAGCAGAGTATGAAAAAAATATTTTTAATTATAAGTCTTTTGGCGAGTTCACTTTTTGCGGAGATTGTGTGGCTAAAGTACGATGATGCAGTAGAGCAGGTGAAGAAAAATAACAAAATTATCATGGTGATGTTAAGCCGTGAAGATTGTCCGACATGTGAGTATATGGAAGATATAGTTTTTGAGGACAAAAAAGTTTTAGAAGAGTTCAATAAAGATTTTATAGGGGTTCATTTAGATATTCACAATGATTTTATACCCGAAGGTCTTACGTATATAGGAACTCCGACATTTCATTTTCTCAATAAATTTGAAAGAAGACTCGACAGACTAGACGGTGGAGCGAATGCTAAAGATTTTATGGATAAATTAAAAGAGGTAAAAACTAAGCACTAAAAGATGCAATATCCCAAACTTCGGGGATATTGCTAAGTTAAATTATAGTACTCGGCATTTTGAGCTTTTCCGTAGTGATAGCCCTGCAATAAATCAACGCCTAAATTCTTGGCAATGTTCGCAATTTCAACAGAACTTATATATTCTGCGACTGTTTTAATATTATTTGCAGCCGCGTAGCTGATAATAATAGATAAAAGCATTCTGGAGTTTTCATCACTTTCAAGTTTGCTTATGATGGAACCGTCTATCTTAATGAAATCCGCTTTAAATTTCAGCAGATGCGCAAAATTTGAATATCCGGACCCAAAGTCGTCTATTGCGATGTGAGAGCCGTATTTTTTTACCATTAAAACAAAATTTTCTAAAACAGCATAGTTTGCAATCTCTTCGGATTCCAATATTTCAAATGTTATTTTAGGGCCGTTATGGATTTTGAGTCTGTTTTCAATATATTTTAGCAGTTGGGCCGAATTAATATTTTCGTATGTAAGGTTTATCGCTATTTCTTGATTAGAACTAGAAGAAACGGCAAAAGATTTTTGAATGATTTGTCTTGTGAAATTCTCAAAAAAACTGCTTTTTCGCGCTATATTTAAAAAATTGCTTACTTCGATGATATTTCCATCTTTATCTTTTATTCTTGCCAAGGACTCATATTTTACAATTTTTTCACTTTTTGAATCCACTATCGGCTGAAAAAACGGTTCAACCCTATTGTTTATAAGCGCATCTCTAAAAGTGTTAAGTTTGTTTAAATTTTCTTGATTCACATTTTTTGTATTAATGGAATTATCATAAATATAAAAACCGCAATTTCTTTTTTTAGCTTCTTTGAGAGCTAATGAAGATTTGATTAAAAGTTCTTGTGAACCGTATGCCACTCCGATATTGAAACCTACTATGATATCGTCTATGATAAAATTGTCCTCGGCAAGAAAGGTGAATTCGATTAATGATTCGTATTTGCTGAATAAAGTTTTATCTTCAACCAAAATTAAATATTGGTCTGAGTGCAGTTTATAGAGGGCTACGCCTTCGTTGGTGATATAATCTTTAAGTTTTAATGCTATTTTTGCCAGGATAGTGTCACCAATATTTTCACCGTAAAGTTCATTTATAAGAGAAATATCTTTAATATCTAAAACAATGCTCATAAGCTCTTTTGTATTGGATTTTAGTTTTTCAAGTAATTTGTGGCGGTTTGGCAAATTTGTCAGAGGGTCTTTTGAATAGAGGTCTAAAAGCTTTTTATTTTGAATAATCTCCGTAATATCCTGTCGGATGGAAATATATTCTAAAATTTTCCCATCATCATCTTTTATTGGATAAATTATAGAATTTACATAATAACTGCTTCCATCTTTTTTTCTATTTTTTATTACGTTTTGCCACATTTTTCCGGCTGAGATTGTTTCCCACAAAGATTTATATAAAGAATTTGGCATGTCCGGATGCCTGAGTATTGAATGTGAGCGACCGATAAGTTCCTCTTTGGCGTAACCTGAAATTTTACAAAATAAGTCATTTACATAGGTAATGACACCATTTGCATCCGTCTTGGAAAAAATACTGCTGGCATCTACCGCACTTTTATACTGGCTAAGGAGTAATTCACTGTTCATGATCGGCACCTTTACATATTTATGGGAAATAATCATACCAAAGTATTATTAAGAAACAATATAAAAAAAATACTTTATCTTTCGAATTGCGGCATGTGGAAATCAACCTATTTATTTTAGATTTTTTTTCATAGATTAAAATATGTAAATTTAAGCTAAAATCAGAGGAAGAAAGTGAGGTGTAACATGAAAATAGCATTAACCGGAGCAAGTGGTTTTGTAGGAAAAAAACTCCAACAAACCTTTGAAAATATTATAGTAATACAGCGCAGTGACAGTGAAGAGGAAATTTTAAAAAAGTTAAACGGTGTTGAAATTGTCATCAATCTTGCCGGTGCTCCGATTCTCAAAAAATGGAGCGACAGGTATAAAGAAATTTTGATATCGAGTCGTGTGCACAGCACAAACAAACTGGTTCGAGCTATCAATCGAAGCGATGTAGAACATTTTATCTCTACCTCTGCCATCGGAGCTTACGCGGACAACAAGCCTTGTGATGAATCATGTACTGAAGTAGCAGATGATTTTCTTGGTTTTTTGACAGGGAAGTGGGAAGAAGAAGCTTTAAAGTGTGAAAAACCGACTGCCATATTACGCTTTGGTGTTATTTTGGGTAAAGACGGAGGAGCGTTAATGCAGATGCTATTTGTGTTTCGTTTGGGTCTGGGCGGGGTTGTAGGGGATGGGAAAATGATGACAAGTTGGATAGATATTGCCGATTTGATGAATATTTACAAGTATATCATCGAACAAAAACTAACCGGCATTTTCAATGCCGTATCGCCCGCACCCGTCTCAAACCATACTTTTACAAAAGCATTAGGAAGTGTTTTAAAGAGACCGACGATTTTGCCTGTTCCGGAATTTGCGCTTCGATTGATTTTTGGAGAAGGTGCTTCGGTACTGACTGCTTCTAAAGAGATTTATCCCAAGGCACTTCAAGATGCAGGATTTGTTTATGAGTATACAGAGATTAAAAAATCGTTGGAAAATATTTTAAAATAGTTTCCACATAGCTCAAAAAATCATTTTGGCATGTGGAAGTTTAATTAGTTTGTATATAAATATCTTTTTATTTTTTTTGTCGGAGTTTTTACAAAAGGCTCAATCTGCTCTATAAATTTGACTAATTTAGAATAGGATGAGACTTTGGTGTTTACGTCAGTTCTCATGCTCTCCAACAAGCCTGTTATTTCATCCGCCACTTTTGCATCGGGATTTTTGTTTGCTTCAAACATTTTATCTAAAAGTTCATAGTCGAGATGCACGCGGGCTACAAGTTTTCCGTCTTGTTCCATAACAAGTGAGTCGAGTACGGCTTCGTTTTGATTGATAATCGATTCTATTTGTTCAGGGTAGATGTTTTTTCCATCCGAACCTATAATGACGTTTTTACTTCTGCCGCTGATAAAAAGAAATCCGTCTTCATCGATGTAACCCAAGTCACCGGTTAAAAACCAGCCGTTTTCCATAACTTCTGCCGTTTTTTCTTCATCTTTGTAATAACCAAGCATTACACTCGGAGATTTTGCGATGATTTCACCTTCTCCGGTTTGGGGATTTTTGTTTTTAATTTTCAGTTCAACGCCTGCGAATGCGGTTCCCGTTGATTTAAGTTTTACTGTTTCTCCAAGGACTGAACCCGCAAGAAGCGGAGCAGTTTCCGTTAAGCCGTAACCTATAATATACGGAAATTCTGCTTCTATCAAAAATTGTTCCACGTAAGGAGAAAGTGCGGCACCGCCGATACCGAAAAATCTTACTCTTCCACCAAATGTTTGTATAAGTTTTTTGCCTGCAATTTTGTTCAATATTTTTCTAAAAAATGGAATATCATACAGTGTTTTCATCAGAAACGAACCGGTAAACTTTGGTAAAATTTTGTTTTTGTAGATTTTTTCTATGATGAGCGGAACACTGAGTATAAATGTCGGTTTAACGATTTCAAAAGCTTTTAAAAGGACGCTCGGAGTGGGTGCTTTGTCTATGTAGTAAACACTGCTTCCGTGAAGAATCGGGACTATCAGCCCCACGGTACACTCTAAGGTATGCGCCAAAGGAAGAATGGATAAAAAAACATCGCTTTTTAAAATTTTTACTTTGGAGTGGGAGGAGAGAGCATTTGTGACAAGATTTTTATGCGAAAGCATAACCCCTTTGGAATGCCCCGTCGTTCCGGATGTATAAATAATTGCAGCGAGGTCGTCTTCTTCTATTTTTTTATTATGGGATGCTTTAGAGATTTTTTGCGCCATCTCTTTTGTTTTTTGTTTGAGGTGCAAAACATGGGAGTGTGCCGTGAGTTCTTCAATAATTGCAAGGTCTTCTAGTTTGAGCACAAGTTTTACGTTGGCTTTATCGGTGTCTTTGATATCTTCTATCGTAGGAAGATGTTTATCGGAGACAATGACTGCCTTGGCTTCGGAATGTCTGAGAATGTGATGAACATCGGATGAATGAAAGTCAGGCAAAACAGGAACGATAACTCCTCCAAAATAAGTTACCCCAAAATAAGCCGCTCCCCAGTTGGGCATATTTTCACTTAAGAGAACTACTTTGTCACCTTTTTCTATCCCGTGGTCTTGAAGCAGTTTAGCAATCTGCCGTACTTTGTCATTGAACTCTTTGTATGACATAGGAATTTCACCTACTTTGGCAAAGGAAGGCTCGTTTGCATATAATTTTACTGTTCGTTCGAGCAGT
Organism: bacterium; assembly: GCA_018822665.1. GTDB lineage: Bacteria > Campylobacterota > Campylobacteria > Campylobacterales > Sulfurimonadaceae > Sulfurimonas. Next base: position 76,550 of record JAHJJX010000017.1, on the reverse strand, counting down.
TTCGCAAGGGTGAAGTTTTCTAAGTTTTCATAAGGGTAAAGCATCTGTAATCTCTTATTTTGATTTTATTAAGTATTATTATACACACAAATGCTATATATTTAAAAAAAATAGTGTTCCACATGCCAAGAAGGTTTAGAGAGTGAGTAGAAGAAACAAAAGTCATCAGCCAAAAAAAGATACCTTAACATTCAGCGAAAAAGATTTTTTACCTACGACAAGAGCCGATATGGATGCTCGAGGCTGGGACTATTGCGACATTATTCTTGTAAGCGGGGATGCATATATTGACTCTCCGTTTATAGGCGTGGCTATGGTTGGACGCATGCTGGAGAGAATGGGTTATAAGGTCGGCATGATAGGACAGCCCGATATTGAGAGTGATGCAGATATTTCCCGTCTTGGCGAGCCTAGGCTTTACTGGGGCGTGAGCGGCGGAAGCGTTGACAGCATGGTTTCAAACTACACGGCAACAAAAAAATTTCGTAACACGGATGATTATACTCCCGGTGGAAAAAACAATAAGAGACCCGACAGAGCTTTGAGTGTTTACTGTAACCTTATCAGAAGATATTTTAAAGATACGGTTCCTTTGGTTTTAGGAGGCATAGAAGCAAGTCTTCGACGTGTAAGCCATTATGACTACTGGGCAAACAAACTCAAAAAACCCATCCTTTTTGATTCAAAAGCCGATATCATGATTTACGGCATGGGTGAGATAGCACTCGAAGAATTAACCAGAGCACTGGATGAGAAAAAAGACTATACAGAGATACGGGGAATTTGTTATATTTCAAAAGACCCAAAACCTGAATTTATACAACTTCCTTCCCATGATGCGTGTTTAAAAGACAAAGAGAAATACATAGACCTTTTTGACGCTTTTTACGACAATAATGACCCCCTCTCCGCAAGAGGACTGTGTCAAAGTGTAGATAATCGCTATCTTATTCAAAATCCTCCTTGTGATTATTTGGATGAAAATGAGATGGATGCAAACTCTAATCTTCCTTTTACGAGAGAGTTGCACCCTTATCATGCAAAAGAGGGGAAAGTGAAATGTCTGGAGACGATAAAGTTTTCTATTATGACACATCACGGCTGCTGGGGCGAGTGTAATTTCTGCGCCATAGGGGTACATCAGGGAAGAACGATACGAACACGTTCGGAGACTTCCATTCTCCAAGAGGCAAAAGAGTTTAATCAGTACAAAGACTACAAGGGGATTATCTCCGATGTAGGCGGTCCGACAGCGAATATGTACGGTTATGAGTGCAACAAAAAACTCAAACTCGGAACCTGTGATTTTCAAAGGTGTGTAGATGCAGACCAATTATGTCAAACGATGAAAGTGGATCACAGCAGAAACATCAACCTTTTAAGACAGGTAAGAGAAGTGGAGGGTGTAAGAAAAGCATTCGTAGCTTCGGGTGTGCGGTATGATTTAATCAATGCAGATAAAAAGCATGGATACAGCTACTTAAAAGAGATGGTCAAATACCATATCTCGGGGCAGATGAAAGTTGCACCCGAACACACGCAGCAGCACGTGCTCGAGCTTATGGGAAAACCTGGAAAACAGGAGTTGGTAGAGTTTAAAAAGCTCTACGATAAGCTCAACAAAGAAGAGGGGAAAAACCAGTTTCTTACCTACTATCTTATTGCCGCACATCCGGGATGTGAAGAAAAAGATATGCATGAATTAAAACGTTTTACGACGGATGAGCTGAAGATGAACCCCGAACAAGCCCAAGTGTTCACTCCCACTCCGGGAACATACAGCGCGGTGATGTACTACACGGAGATGGACCCTAAAACACGCAAAAAGATATTTGTGGAAAAAGACCCGATAAAAAAAGAGAAGCAAAAAAGAATCGTTGTGGCAAAAGATTGTTTCTCCAGCGGCTTTGCTTCATAGATATTAGTTGCACTTCCACATGCCAAACAGATTCCCGGCCTTATTGGGAAAGATGCGAATGAAAAGCTTAAAAGAGCGAAGTATTGAGTTTTTCATTATGCGAAATTATCATACAATTCAATTTCATAAAAATACGCAAAAAATGTTCCAACTCTTACATATCTTTCAGTTTTATTACTCTACAATAAATAAAAAATTATTCAAGAGTATGGATTCATGAGAATAGACAAATTTTTAAATTCGGTAAATATTACAAAAAGACGCTCAGTTTCACAAGATATGATAAGTAACGGGGTTGTTCTTGTTAACGGTGTCGTGGCAAAGGCTAGTAAAAATGTTGAGGTGGGAAGCATTATAACTATCAATTTTCTTGAAAGCGTAAAAAAATATCAGGTTCTACAAATCCCGACAACAAAATCAACACCGAAATCTTTACAGGCTGAGTATATCAAGGAGATTCAATGAGTTATGAAGAGGTAAAAAAAGCATTCACTTCACTCTTCAATCATGAAATGAATGACAGCGAGATGAGGGAATTTTTGCTTCGTATGAAGCTAGATGAAGATACCTCGGTGCAGAGCATTGCTGCAGCTGCGGATGTTATGCGCTCGTACGCTTTGCCTCTTCCTATTTCTGAAGAACTTCGTCTTAAGTCTTTGGATATAGTGGGAACCGGCGGAGACAAAATAGGGAGCTTTAACATCTCCTCCACCGTAGCGGTTTTAGTCTCGGCATGTGGAAGTTATGTTGCAAAACACGGAAGCCGTTCCGTGACTTCAAAGTCCGGAAGCGCAGATATGTTTGAAGAGTTGGGTGTTTTGCTTGATTTGAGCATACAAAAAAGCGCTCGGCTTTTAGAAGAGACAGGTTTTACTTTTATGTTTGCGGCCAATCATCATCCCGCTATGAGGTTTATTATGCCTGTAAGAAAAACGATACCCGAGAAAACTATCTTTAATATTTTAGGACCGCTGACAAATCCTGCGGGCGTTAAAAAATCTCTTTTGGGTGTTTTCGACAAGTCTTTTGTTCCTAAAATGGCGGAGGCCCTCAAGATGAACGGTGCAATTTCAACTATGGTTGTAAGCTCACGCGAGCACATGGATGAGATAAGCATCAGCGACATCACCTACGCTTCACGGCTTTATGATGGAAGAGTGGATGAATTTGAGATAGACCCTCAAATCTACGGGATTAAAAAAGCGCCTCTTGCTGCGATTATCGGCGGCGAAGCAAAAGAGAATGCAAAGATTTTATATAACATCTTTGATTCAACCGCAACAGATGCACAAAGAGATATAGTGCTGATAAATGCGGCATGTGGACTTATGGTGGAAGGTATGGCAAGAGATATCCAAGACGGTCTGGAAATTGCAAGAGAAACCATAAAAAATGGCAAGGCCAAAGAAAAACTAAAAAAAATTATTGAAATATCCAATAAATTATGAAGATATATAGACTCAAATTAAATGAACTAAGCACTCTAGTAGAAGATGTCAGTAAGAATTTTACTGCGGGTGTTGTTATCTTAAAAGGTGATTTAGCTGCGGGAAAAACAACTTTCGTGAAGGCAATGGCAAAAAAACTCGGAGTGGAGGAGGATGTCACATCTCCAACATTTTCATTGCAGCATTGTTATGGTGAGAAAATTTTTCATTACGATATTTACAACAAGGGATTAGAACATTTTATCTCTTTGGGAATGTTAGAAGAGCTAGACAAGGAAGGACTTCACTTTGTGGAGTGGGGAGATGATGATTTAATAGAGATTTTAAGTGCAGCCTCCATTGCGACATTGGTAGTCGAGATAAATAAAATCTCAGACAACAAAAGAGAATACAAGGTAGATTATGCACAAGTGTAACCATAAGAGTTTATATATAAAGAGAGTTTTTTAGTATGCATACATTAAAAGCAGTTGATTTAAAGAAAAAAATAAAAGATTTAGAGATAGTAAAAGGGATGAGCTTGGAGGTTTCAAGCGGAGAAGTCGTCGGACTGCTCGGACCAAACGGAGCCGGAAAAACTACAACTTTTTATATGATTTGCGGGCTTGTTGAAGCGAGCGGGGGAGAGGTGTTTTTTGATGGAGAAAATTTATCGGATATGCCTCTTCACCGGCGCGCCCTCAAAGGTATCGGTTATCTTCCGCAGGAGGCTTCAATCTTTAAAGATTTAAGTGTTGAAGACAATCTGATGGTGGCCGCACAAGTCGGCATAAAAGGCAAAGAAGCACAAGAAGCAAGAATCTTGGAACTTCTGGATATGTTTAACATTGAACCTATCCGTTACCGTAAAGGAATCAGTTTAAGCGGCGGGGAGCGCCGTCGTGTCGAGATAGCAAGAGCGCTTGTGAATGCACCGAAATTTTTACTTCTTGATGAACCTTTTGCAGGGGTGGACCCTATTGCCGTCATGGATATACAAAATATAATCAAACAACTCGTTTCGTATGACATAGGTGTTCTTATAACAGACCATAATGTTCGTGAAACTTTGGCTGTATGCGACAGGGCGTATGTTATTAAATCGGGAAGCTTGCTGGCAAGCGGAACAAGTGAAGAGATAGGAAAAAACGCAGATGTACGGACACATTATTTAGGCGAGGAATTTAAGCTTTAGGAGCTTGATGAATCATGGCGGCATTACGACAAACCCAAAGTGTAGAGAATAAGCATAAACTCTCCAATACTCTTAGAAACTGGCTGCCGATTTTACATTCGAGTTTGAGTGATTTGGGTGAGGCGATGCGCCCTTTTGTCGAGTCAAATCCTGTTGTTGAAGTGCGTTCGGGTTATGAAGAGGAGTTTGAGAAAAAGATTCCAAGAAAAGTAATTTCCGGAGCCGTGAGCAACTCAAGAACACAGCAGATAGAAGCGCTGACAATTCAAAGCAGGTCTTTGTATGATATTTTAGATGAGCAAATCGGTGCACCGCTTTTTCCGACACCCCTCTCCCAATCCATAGCCGCTTTTGTAGTGGCTAATCTTGATGAAAACGGATATTACGAGGGAGACAGTGAAGCTTTTTGCGCTCATAACAACATCCACATGCCGGCGTTTGAAAAAATTCGTTTAAGATTTGCGCATGTTGAACCTGTAGGAATCGGGGCAAAAAATTTGTCGGAGTCATTCTTATTTCAGCTTGATAGCTCAGATATCAGCGATGGAGCTTATTCTTTATGCGTCAAGGTTATCGAAGATTTGCACAATATTTATAATTATTCCGATGAAAAACATTTCAGTGAAGTGATGAGAGTTTTAGGTACATTTAAAAATCCTCCCTCTATTGAATATCAGGAAGAGTCCGCTCAGATAGTGCCTGATTTGATGATTTTTTTTAACGAAGAAGAATCGATAGAGGTAAAACTCAATGATGCGTATTATCCTACTATCCTTATAGACGCAAATTATGCGGTTGAACATGATTTTATATCTCAAAAGATGAAAGAAGCAAAGAGTTTGGTAGATGCGCTTGATATGAGAAAGGCAACTTTGTATAAGGTTGGACTCATGATAGTTGAATATCAGTATGCGTTTTTTACCGGCGGGGCGATTATGCCGCTGACTTTAAAAACTTTAGCCGATGAGTTTGGACATAATCCATCAACTATCTCAAGAGCAATTGCAAATAAATACATCGCATGCAACCGAGGTATTTTTTCTATGAAAGAGTTTTTCACAACTGCCATAGACGAGGATGTATCTAATGCGGCGATAAAAGATTATGTCGTAAGTCTGGTGAGGCAGGAGAACCGCCTCAAGCCTTTGAGCGACATGAAACTTCTTGATTTGATTCAAGAGAAGTTTAAAGTAACGATGGTGCGACGGACTATAGCAAAATACAGAAAACAGCTTAACATCGCAGGTTCGAGTGAGAGAAAAAAACTCTACCAACTGCACTAAAGGCATGTTGTGCGTATGAAAATCAAAAACTTGCTTGATGCAGAGGTTGAAAAAAGAAATAAAATAGGCGAAATATCCAAAGAAAAACTCGACCCTATTTTTGTTGCCTACCGTTACAAAGACCCATCCATTTCACTTATCTGTGCTTTGTTTGCATACGGAAATGTAAAACAGATAGTGAAATTTTTAAATTCCTTGGATTTTTCACTGCTTCAAAAAAGTGATGAAGAGATAGGTAAAGCCTTGCAAAACCATTATTACAGATTTCAAAAAAGTGAGGATATCATCGCGCTTTTTATTGCGCTCAAAAGACTCAATGAAAAAAGCTCTTTAGAGGAGATTTTTAAAAGCGGATATGAAAATGACAAAAGTGTGATCAGCGGGATAAATGCACTTATAGAAACCATACATGCACTGTTTCCACATGCCACGCGGGGTTACAATTTTTTAATCTCTCAAGTTACCCTCAAGACAAAAGGTGCAGGCGCACTCAAGAGATGGATGATGTTTTTAAGGTGGATGGTAAGGAAGGACAATATAGACATGGGTTTATGGAGCGGAATTGATACGGCCGACCTTATTATGCCGCTTGACACCCATACTTTTAATGTTTCAAAGAAGTTAGGACTCTTAAGCAGAAAAACTTACGATTTGCAAGCTGCCATAGAATTAACACAAACCTTAAAAAGTTTGGACGCGAGTGACCCGCTTAAGTATGACTTCGCGCTTTACAGGATTGGACAGGAGAAAATTCTTGTTTAAATACGCGGCATGTGGAAATTTAATAAGACTGTTTATTTTCACTAATAACTATTTTCTGTTTAGTTTGATATAATTATTTGATTATTTAATTATTTTATATAAGGAATATATTATGGAATGCGAATTCCCCTCGGTTAATTCAAATAAACAAGAAATAAAAGAAATTTTCAATACAGTAAAAACAATAGCAGTTTTAGGACTTTCCCCGGATTCGGATAAAGATAGTCACCGAGTTGCGGCCTATTTGCAGGGTCACGGTTTTAAAATTGTTCCGATATATCCTAAAGAGGAAACAATTTTAGGCGAAAAAGTATATCGTTCGCTTGAAGAGGTACCTTTTGATGTAGATATGGTCAATATATTTAGAAAAGCTAATGCGCTTGATGCCATAGCGGATGCGTGTATTAAAAAAGGCAATATTAAAGTGTTTTGGGCCCAAAAAGGGATTGTAAACAATGAAGCAGCGCAAAAAGCAAAAGATGCAGGGATGAAAGTTGTTCAAAATGCCTGCAGCATGGTAGAGCATAGAAATTTATAAAATTTTACATTTAGGGTTGATGATTTGTTGGAAATAAAAAAAATTTACGAAGCAAAAGAGCGCATTAAAGATGTCGTTGTAGATACACCATTCTCGTATGCGCCTTATTTGAGTGAAATAGCAGGCTGTGAAGTCTACTTAAAAAAAGAGAATTTACAGGTCACGGGTGCTTTTAAGATAAGAGGCGCTTACAATAAAATAGCTTCCCTTACCCAAGAGCAAAGAGCATGCGGAGTCGTGGCTGCAAGTGCCGGAAATCATGCGCAGGGAGTTGCTCTTTCAGCCTCTAAATTTGGCATAAAAGCCGTAATAGTGATGCCCGAATCAACACCGCTTACAAAGATAAACGGAGTAAAGCATTACGGGGCAGAAGTGATTCTTGCCGGAGGAAACTATGATGAAGCGTATGCATACGCTTTATCGTACGGAAACGAAAATTCTTTAACTTTTGTACACCCTTTTGAAGATGAGGAAGTGATAGCAGGACAGGGAACAGTCGCCTTAGATATTTTAGAAAAATGTCCTGATCTTGATGCGGTAATTATTCCAGTCGGCGGTGGCGGACTTATTTCAGGAATGGCATCGGCATTTAAGGCGATAAATCCGAAGATAGAAGTTATCGGAGTAAGCGCCAAAGGTGCTCCGGCTCTTAAAAATTCTTACGAGCTTGGTCGCGCGGTGGATAGCACAAGCGTGAGAACCATTGCAGACGGCATTGCGGTTCGCGATACTTCTGAGATTACGTTAAAGTATATTCTTGGAAGCGTAGACAGATTCTTAAGCGTTGATGATGAAGAGATAGCAAGCGGGATTTTATTTTTGCTTGAAAAACAAAAGCTTGTAGTCGAGGGTGCGGGCGCTGTCGGAGTTGCAGCATTGTTGCACCATAAACTCGACCATTTAAAAGATAAAAAAGTAGCTGTTGTTTTAAGCGGCGGAAATATGGATGTTACGCTCTTGTCTGTCATCATTGAAAAAGGTCTTTTAAAATCCGGCAGAAAAATGAATATTACCGTCACGCTGATTGACAAGCCCGGTTCACTTATGAGATTTACTGAACTTTTAAAAGAATTAAATGCCAACATTGTTCATATCTCTTATGACAGAACTTCTATTTCACTCGATTATGGCGATGCGAATGTAACCGTTCACATGGAAACAAAGGGCGAAGAGCATCAAGAAGAGATACGCTCAACACTCAAAAAAGAGGGATATTTAAGAAATTAATCTATATGAATCCAATTAAACAAAAAAGCTTTGAAGACGCTATAGTACTTATTAAAATCTTAGATGATGGCACCTTGCTTGTGATTGATGTCAACACTACTGTTAGAATTTTAGATCTTGACACATTGGATGTCGTGAATGGATTTAAAGGCAATATAACACATGAAAGATATAGAGTCGATGTCGTAGCCTTCAGCAGTGACGGCAATTATCTTGCATCTCTAAGTTCTGACTGCAAAGAATCCAAGCTCTATAATGTAAAAACAAAAAAAGCTATCGCAAGAGTCAATAGGCATCACGGCGAAGCTTCATGTGTCGGAATCGACCCGCAAAACCGTTATATGTTTTCATGCGGTGATGACGGAAAAACATTTGCGGTTGATATGCAAAGCGGAAAATTAGCCTTTACGCTCCCCTCCCATGCGGATACTATAAATAATATAGCATTTAGCGACAATGGACAGTGGATTGCAACTGCAAGTTATGACAAAAAAATCTCACTTTTTAATTTGGCAATGATGACTCCAAAAGAAAAGATGAAATTTCATGCTTCTCCTGTTATGAAGTTGCAGTTTCTAAGCAATCACAGACTTTTTAGTATTGATAAAATGAACAAAGGGATTATTTCAGATATATATACTTCCAAGGTTATTGCAAGACTTCAAGGGATACATGACGATGTATTGCACGTAGTAAAAAGCAGTGATGATAAATTTTTATTTTTAGGTACCGCTTTAGGTTATGTTTTAGCGTATGATTTAGAGAGTTATGAGCTGATTTCAAGAAACTACATTAAACTTCACACTTCCATCACCTCTCTTTGCTTTGATGAAAAGACGCAACAATTGATTGTAGGGACGAAGGAAGGGGAGATACTTTTTTATTATCTGTATGAGGGTGAAGATTATTTAAAAGAGCTGCTTGTAAATAAGCACTACGACAAAATGGAAGAGTATATAGAAAATAATCTTATTTTAAAATACACGGATGTTTACGGTATCGTAGATACTATTTGGAATAAAACAGTTGAAAAAGCAAAACATTTTCTTGAAAAGGGTGACCAAAAAACTGCTATGAAACTTTTTCAAAACTTTGTAAATATTCCTGTTAAAAACAATATAATTAAAAAAATCTTTGTTGAATATGCACAGTACGATAAATTTTATGCTCTGGTAAAAGAGGGGAAATTTGCATTGGCATACGGTCTTGCCAATACACATCCAACGTATAAAGAATCAAATATTTACAAACTATTGGAAGCTAAATGGCAAAAAGCGTTTGTTGCAGCGCAAAAATTTGCACTTGAAGAAAAAGGTGCCGAAAAAGCACGTGAAGTTTTGTCACCTTATAGAGGAATTAGCGAAAAAACTCAACACATACAAGAGCTCTTCACACAGGGAATCGTATACAAACGTTTTAAGGTTGCCCTTGGAAACAAGGCCTTTGTCGTTGCTTTTGACTTGATTAAACAACATCCGTTTTTAAGAGAGTTTCCGGAATATAATGCACTCATGAATTATGCAGATTCGATTTATATGAAAATTCAAAAATACCTGCAAGAGGATGACACGCATTCAGCGATAAAACTGCTGAAAATCTTGAAAGATTTTAGCGATTTTTCAGAAGAGGCGGCCGAACTCATTAAGCATATTGAGTGCAGACAGAAATTTTTTAATGCCATTGAAGACAATGATACCGTTTTGGCTTATAATTTGTTAAATAAATCGTATGAACTCCAAGATAGCACGGATGGCAAAATGCTTCAAAAACAATGGAATGATGATTTGACAAAAGCCAATGTAAGCGCAGCGCAAGGCGATATTAAAAGTCTTGAAAATATATTGGAAAAATATATGAAAATAAGCTCAAAAAGTATCGCTTTAGCCACTGTTTTTAGTTTTTGTTATATGGCTCAGCTCGAAAACGGAGTAAAGAAAAAACTTGACAAACTCTTTATAGAGAGGGGAATAAAAAATTATATTTTCTATTTTGGTTTACAAGAGCAGATTTTGAGTTTTTTTGATATTTTTAAAAAATACTATCCTGATTCAAAGTTAAATCTTGAACTTCAAACAAAAGGTTCTATGGAGATGTGGAGACCGTCTATGATAGTGGACTCTATCCTTGACTAGGCACTTTGCATATTTTAAACTTAAAGTACAAACTTATAAGCTCCTTTAACCTCAAATATAGCTCACTTTTTCTATAATAAGCGACTTTTTTAAATACTAAACAATAAGAGGAGACTTTCCATGCAAATTAATGGCGCACAAATGGTCATTGAAGCTTTGATTGCCGAAGGTGTTGACACAGTTTTTGGTTACCCTGGCGGAGCAATTATGAATGTCTATGATGAAATATATAAGCAAGATAATTTTAAACATATTTTGACGCGTCATGAGCAAGCGGCAGTTCACGCCGCAGAAGGATATTCAAAAGCAAGCGGCAAAGTCGGTGTTGCTATGATTACAAGCGGTCCCGGTTTTACTAATGCCGTTACGGGACTTGCAGATGCGTACATGGATTCTATTCCTTTAGTCGTTATCAGCGGGCAAGTTCCTATGAGTCTTATCGGTACAGATGCGTTTCAAGAGATTGATGCTGTCGGTATCAGCCGTTCATGCACAAAACACAATTATTTGGTGACCGATGCAAAAGATTTATCCCGTGTTTTAAAAGAAGCGTTTTTTATAGCGCGAACCGGCCGCCCGGGTCCTGTTCATGTGGATATACCAAAAGATGTAACAGCACAAATGGGTGAATTTGATTATTCTATTGAAGTTGATTTGGAAACGTATAAACCAAATACGGTTGGAAATCCTCGTCAAATTAGAAAAGCGATGGAAGCGATAGCAAGTTCTAAAAGACCGCTTTTTTATCTCGGCGGCGGAATCATAAATTCAAATGCTGCCTATGAAGTAAGAGAATTGGTTAAAACAACCGGAATTCCGGCAGTTGAAACCTTTATGGCAAGGGGAACTCTAAGTCATGATGATGAACTTCTCATCTCAATGCTGGGTATGCATGGCTCTTATGCTGCAAATATGGCAATGAGCGAAACAGACATGGTCATAGCGCTTGGTGCAAGATTTGATGACCGTGTAACGGGAAAACTTTCAGAGTTTGCAAAAAATGCAACTGTTATTCACGTAGATATAGACCCTGCAAGTATCTCTAAACTTGTGAATGCCGATTTTCCGATAGTGGGCGATATTAAGAATGTTGTAACAGAAATGCTGAGTTTGGCTTCACAGATAGATTCGGAAAAATATGAGTCTTGGAGAGAGACGATAAATAATTTTGATGAATTGCACCCTTTGACTTTTCATGAAGACAGTGAAAGATTAAAGCCTCAGTGGGTTATCAAAAGAGTGGGTGAGCTTTTAGGAGACAGTGCAAACATATCGACTGACGTTGGACAGCATCAGATGTGGGCAGCACAGTTTTATCCATTTTCCCGCCCGCGCCAGTTTATAAGTTCCGGCGGACTTGGCACGATGGGATTTGGTTTTCCGGCTGCTATGGGCGTAAAAGCCGCTTCACCGCAAAAGACAAGTATCAACATCACCGGAGACGGTTCAATACTTATGAATATTCAGGAGTTGATGACGGCGGTTGAGCAGAAGCTTCCAGTCATCAATATCATTTTGAATAACAACTATTTGGGAATGGTTCGTCAATGGCAGTCTCTTTTTTACGGAAAAAGACATAGCCAAACAGATTTAAGCGTTCAGCCTGATTTTACTATGTTGTCTCAGTCTTTTGGGGGGCTAGGTTACAGAGTTACGACCAAAGAAGAGTTTGATGCGGCACTCAAAGATGCTGTTGAAAAAAATATTGTTGCTTTAATAGAAGTTATGGTTGAGAGACATGAAAATGTTATGCCTATGGTTCCATCGGGCGGTTCTCTGTTTAACATGATGTTATTAGAAAAAAAGAAGGAGAAAAAATAATGTCAGATAATGCAAGACGCGTAATTTCGGTTATCGTAATTAATGAAGCGAGTGTATTATCTCGTATTACTGATCTTTTTTCCGGCCGCGGATATAACATCACATCTCTAACTGTTGCGCCTATCCCTGAGAGCAGATATTCAAGATTAACCATCGTTACAGCCGGTTCAGTGAGAGTAATCGAGCAGATTACCAAACAACTGCACAAGCTTATCCCTGTTCTTAAGGTTTATGAGCATTGTGATTTGGTTGAAAAAGAGATGGCATTAGTGAAGTTTCCAATTACGGAAAACTTAAGCGATATAAGTACGCTTTGCGGCGCATACAATGGTAAAATTGTTGATGTGAGTGAAAGTGTCATTATAGTAATGGTTGCAGATGAGCCAAAAAGAGTAGATAATTTCTTGAGTGTTGTGAAAAAATTTCATCCAAAAGAGATAGTAAGAAGCGGTGCCGTTGCACTAGAGAGATAGCATGCTCTTTAGCACGCTTGCTTCTTTTTTGAACCTCCGTTTGGTCGGTGAGGACTTAGAGCTTGATTCTATGAATGAGTTGGCTCTTGCCTCACCCTCGCAGCTTACGTTTGCAGTTCATAAAAAGTATTCTTCCCAACTTTCATCTTCAAAAGCAAAAGCATTTTTAATTCCCGGTGATTTAGTAGATTTTCTGCCTCAAAATGCATCTTATATAGTGTGTGATGATGTTTCTATCTCCATGGCACTTTCAACAAAACTTTTTGCACCAAAACCCATAAGTTTTGAACTTCCACATGCCATCATAGGCGAAGGCAGTTTTATAGATGAGATGGCAAAGCTGGAAAATGGCGCAATTATAGGTGCCAATGTTACCGTAATGGCAGGTGCTTACATCGGCTCCAATGTCAGAATCAAAGACAATACTATTATCTATCCGAATGTTACGATTTACCGTGATTGTGTGATTGGTGCTGATTGTTTCATCCATTCGGGAACTGTCATCGGTGCGGATGGATTTGGGTTTTCTCATACAAAAGCGGGCGAGCATATTAAAATATATCAAAATGGCAATGTCATCATAGAAGATGAAGTGGAAATCGGTGCAAATTGTGCGATAGATAGAGCAGTCTTTAACTCTACCATTATAAAAAAAGGTACAAAATTAGATAACTTTATCCATATTGCGCATAACTGTGAGATAGGGGAATACTGTATCTTTGTTGCACAAACAGGGATAGGCGGCTCGACGAAGCTTGGACGCAACTGTGTGGTAAGCGGACAAAGCGCTTTCTCTGACCATCTTGATATCGCTGCATTTTCTACTTTTACAGCCAGAAGCGGCGTAACAAAAAGCATTAAAGAGAGCGGCGGAGTTTACAGCGGTTACCCTTTAATGGACCATAGAGAGTGGAGACGCTTGCAAAGCAAAATCTCTCAATTAAACTCTTAGGAAACAAAATGGATTTAAAAGAAATAGCTTCAATCATCGGAGCCAAAATAAATAGCGATAATTTTGTTGTAACAGGCATGAATACTTTAAAAAATGCTACAAAAACTGAAATCTCTTTTGTTTCTAATTCTAAGTATATTAAAGATATTCAAAGCTCAAATGCGGGTGCGATTATCATAAATAACTCGATTAAAGAACATGTTCCAAGCGGCTGTGTGGCATTGGTTGTTGATGCTCCGTATTGGCAGATGGCAATATTGTCAAAATATTTTGCTCCGAGCATAGAAGATGATTCACTTCCACATGCCGAGATAGGTGAAGGCAGTAAAGTGTCACAAAAAGCAGAAGTGGCAAAGGGAGCCGTAATCGGTAAAAACTGTACTATTATGGCGCATGTTTACGTTGGAGCAAAAAGCAAAATAGGGGATAACACCATTCTCTATCCGAATGTAACCGTTTACAGAGATTGCAGTATAGGAAACGATTGTATTATTCATGCAAACACAACCATAGGAAGCGACGGATTCGGTTTTGCAACTTCTAAGACGGGTGAGCATAAAAAAATATACCAAAACGGCAATGTAATCATTGAAGATGATGTTGAGATAGGAAGTTCCACGACAATCGACAGAGCTGTATTTGGAAGCACCGTTATTAAAAAAGGTGTTCGTATCGACAATCTTGTTCAGGTAGGGCATAATAGTGAAGTGGGTGAATATTCTGTTTTAGTCGCACAATCAGGAATATCCGGTTCAACGAAACTTGGAAGAAATGTTGTTATGGGGGGACAAAGCGCAGTGGCAGGTCATTTGGAGATAGCTCCGTTTAGTACGTTCGCCGCTAGAAGCGGGATAACAAAAAGTATTAAGCAAAGCGGCTTAACATTTTCTGGATTTCCTTTAATGGAGCACAGAATATGGCTTAAGCTTCAGGCAAAAATAGCTAAGCTAATAGAATAAAAACTACAAAAGGAAAGAAGAATGTCAAAAACTATTGCATTAAGCGGAACAAAAAAAGGTGTTATTTCTGTAACAAAAATAGAGGAGCCTTATGGCGCGGGAAGTGCTACTGTGGCAAGTGTCGGTATATCTTTGGCAGGCAATGCGGATGCACCGGAGTGGAAAGTGCATATACCTCTTGAAAATCTTGATGAAGTTATAGAAGCGCTTCAAAGTCTAAGATAATTTTATAAATATTTTAATAAAAATTTGCAAAGCTAAATACTTCGCAAATTTTTAAACTTCCACATGCCCAAGGGGCTTATTTAACTTTTAACTCTTTTACGAATTTTTCTATTCTTTGAATACCTGTTCGTATACTTTGTATATCTGTGGCAAAGCTAAATCTAAAGTAGCCCTCACTTCCAAATCCCACACCAGGCACAACAGCTACACCTGTTTTTTCGAGTAAATCTTTTGAGAATTTCATGGAGTCATTACTCACTTCTTTAATATTTACAAATAAATAAAATGCACCGTCAGGTTTTACAACACTTAAGCCCTCTATGGCATTAAAAAGTTGTACAGCTTCATCGCGGCGCTCTTTAAAAGCTTTTCTCATCATTTCAATCTCTGCATCGGCATCACCGTTAAGTCCCGGTATAGCAGCTTTTTGAGTGATAGAATTAATATTTGAAGTGCTTTGAGATTGAAGCTTTTTGGTTGCTTGAATAAGCTCTGTATCGTGAGCCGCCATATAACCGAATCTCCATCCTGTCATTGCCACCGATTTACTTAAACCGTTAATTGTTACGGTTCTTTTGTACATATCTTCACTTACGGCTGCGCTTGATGTAAACTCGCCGTCATAGATAAGTTTTTCATACATCTCATCACTTGCGACTATAACGTCCGTGCCTTCTAAAACTTTTCCAATTGCTATGAGTTCATCTCTTGAATAAACAGAGCCTGTCGGGTTGGAAGGAGAAGTTAAAACTAACATTTTTGTTTGAGGGGTTAAAGCATCTTTTAACTGCTGAGGCGTAATTTTGAATGCTGTTTCATCATTTGTTTGTATTTCTACAACAGTGCCGCCGCAATACAAAACTAACTCAGGGTATGTAACCCAGTACGGTGCCGGAATAATAACTTCATCGCCTTTTTGAATTGTTGCGGCAAATAAGTTGAAGAGTGAGTGTTTGGCACCATTGTTTGTAATGATTTGATTTGGAGCGTAGGTTAATCCGTTATCTCTTTTGAGTTTGTTAGCAATTGCAACTTTTAGAGCGGGAATTCCATCCACGGCAGTGTATTTTGTAAAACCCTCGTTAATCGCTTTGATTGCAGCATCTTTGATAACCTGAGGCGTATCAAAGTCTGGTTCACCGGCAGAGAAGCTAAGGATATCTTTGCCTTGCGCTTTTAATTCTTGCGCGAGCGTACTAATGGCTATGGTTATAGATTCAGATAGTGTGTTAATGCGGTTTGTGAGCATGTAAACCCTTTAGGTGAAAAATATTTTCGACATTATACTAAAATTATATAATATATAAATTGAGATAATTAACTTTTCATGGCTTTGATGAAGGATTCGTAAATATTTTCTAAAACTAAATCTTGCTCTAAAAGATTTTTGTTGTCTTCCATTAAAATATGCTCCAAAACAGCAACTCTTTTCAGCAGATATTCAAACATCTCTTTATTAATATCCGGAAGCATATTGTGCATAAACGGGTCTTTACATCTTCCTTTTTCAATAACATGCGCCGGAATACCGATAGCAGTTGAACAATTTGGGACCTCTTTGACTACAACGGAATTTGCACCAATTTTTGCGTACTCGCCGACGGTGATGTTACCAAGCACTTTTGCACCGGCACCAATAACAGCACCTTTTTTGATAGTAGGATGTCGTTTGCCCTCCTTTTTGAGGGAAACTCCGCCGAGTGTCACACCCTGATAAATAAGCACATCGTCTTCGATGATGGTAGTTTCACCGATAACCACACCTGTGCCATGGTCAATAAAGAGTCTTTTTCCTATTTGCGCAGCCGGATGTATGTCTATATTGGTAATAATTTGGTTCAAGCCCATTAACATTCTTGCGAGGCTTTTAAATCCGGCACAGTGTAGTTTGTGCGCTACTCTGTACCATGCAACAGCCCACACTCCGGGATAGTTAAAGATAAAATCTAACTTTGAATTGAGCGCCGGATCATTTTTATAAACATTAGAAAAATCTTCTTTTATATCTGCAAAAATTCCCAAAATAAACCCTTAATATGTAGTTCTTAGATAACCATTTTGTTTTATCAGTATCTCAAGTTTCGCAAGTGTATCATCTTTTTCTTTTTCTGTGATAAATTCGCTTTCAACGACATCCGATTTAAGTTTATTTACAATCTCTTCCTTGTCATAACCGATAGATTCGAGAATTTCTAAGATGTTTTTTGATTCAACTTCATTTTTTATTTCGTATGAAACGTCATTGATATGAATAGTGTATTCACTTGGATGTGTAAATAAATTGTGATTCATCCCTAATGTTTCCTGATAGGCTCCGACATTGAAAAATCCTAAATAATATTCCTCTTCGTCCAGATTGACATCATGGAGATAAAGGGGTTTGTCAGGGTTAAAACCAATTTCTCCGTCGCTGTCGCAGGTGATATCCCAAAGTGAAGCCGCTCTTAGAGGAGTCGCATCAAGATTATGCAAAGGCATAATCGGAAAATGCTGATTCAATCCCCAGTAATCCGGCAAACTTTGAAAAATAGAAGCATTAATGAGATATCTCTCTTGTAATCTTACCTGTAACTGTTCAAGCTCATTTGTTGGATTCGATGATGTCAAATAGAGAGCTCTCTTGATAATGTTGTGCACCAGTATTTCAGCGTTGGAGCGGTCTTGCAAATCAATATAACCCAAATCAAAAAGTGTTAGAAGCGATTCCATGTGATCAAGCGCATCGTGCAGGTACTCTATACAGTTTTTGTTGTTTAAGAGTTTGTTCAACTCGATTAACTCTTCTACGAGAGGTGGATTTACAACCTTAAAATTGATAAGTTTTTCATGATAATCCTGAGTAAAAAGTTCCAATACGGGAGCAATGAGCACGGCATGAGAAGCGACGATAAATCTTCCTGATTCCGTAAATATATTTGGATGCTGAACCTTTTTTGCATTCATAATCTCACCGAGAAGGAAAACAACGCTGCTTGAAAATTCCTCTATAGAGTAGTTACGGGATTTTGAATGGGTGTGTTGGTCGTATTCAACAGCTAAACCACCACCGATGTTAATGCTGTCAAGCGATTCGGCACCCATTTTTTTAAGTTCCGCATAAATATTTCCGGCTTCACGCAAGGCACGCTTGAGGGGAGCAATGTCTGACATTTGCGAACCGATATGAAAGTGAATCATAGTAAGATATTGAAGCAAATCACCATTTCTAAGGAGGGTAATTGCTTCAATAATTTCTGTGGACGTTAAACCAAATTTAGCATCCATTCCACCGCTTTTAGCCCATATTCCGCTTCCTGCACTGTGAAGTCTTACCCTGATACCGATATGGGGAACTTTTAAGTCACACTCTTTGGCTACTTCTAAGATTGTTTCAAGTTCACCTAAGCCCTCAATGGTAAGCGTGATATTGTGTCCGCTTTGCGCTGCGATAAAACCAAGCGTAATCATCTCCTTGTCTTTAAAACCGTTTACCGTGATATTCGCTTTTTTTGGAGTTTTATACATAGCCAAAATAAGTTCGGCTTTAGAACCGGCTTCGAGACCGTAGTTGAATTGCGCTCCTTGAGAAGTGACGGCTTCTACGGCATGTGGAAACTGATTTACTTTTAAAGGAAAGACGGCATTGAACTTTCCTTTGTAGTTATTTTCTATCATCGCTTTGTCAAAATGAGAGTATAAACTTTTAATTTGCTTTTTTATAAGATGAGGAAATCTAAGTAAAATAGGTCCTTTAACATCTTTGTCACGGATCTCTTCCGTGATTTGTAAAAGAGAGGGCATACTTTTGTAGTTGAGTTTTATTTGTCCGTCTTCAACGATAAAGTTCGTGTTTGACCATATATCAAGACCAAAGTTTTTCATTTATTTAACCTATACATGTAATTTGTGGTGAAAATATTTGTCTATGTCAAAATATATTTCACCGTTTTGATTTTTAAAAGTAAGTCTTGACTTATTTAAATCTTTTATGTGTTTAATTCCCATAACCGATAAAACGGTTTTCATCCCTTTTATCAGGTTGTTATGGTAATTGCCTATCTCTTTTCCTTCTTTTACGACTAAGTAGGAGGCTCTTTTTTTCTTATCTTGCGTCGCCATTCCCACAGGGCAAAGGTGTAGACCGAAACCTGAGCACATTCTCGCTCTGATACGGCCGCCGCTCATCATGAAACCTCTTGCGATTCCCACCGCGTCAGCTCCCATGCACATAGTGATAATAGCATCGTCGGGAGTTAAAATTTTCCCGCTTGCAATTATTTTGACATTATGCCTAATTTCATATTTTTTGAGAAGAGTATCTAAAACATATAGTGCATTATTTGTAGTAAGTCCGACAGATTCCATGAGCTCCAAAGGTGCAATGGCGCTTCCAGAAAGAGACTCCATAAATAATTTATAATTTCCAATTAAAAACTTTCTAATTTAAGAGTTGTTTCTGTTTTATTTTCCAAATCTTTGACCCAGACAGTATTGTTTTCTAACTCATTTTCACCTATAACAGCGCAGTATCTTGCATTGACTTTATCGGCAGCTTTGAGGTGGCTTTTGAGGTTTCTTGCCTTGTAGTCAATGGTTGTTTTATCGGTTTTTCTTTTTCTGTGAGCCAAACTCATAACCAAATCGACTGCTTCATCGTCCATCGCACCGATATAATAGCCTTCTCGTTTTACTTCGGGCATTTGAATTAATTCCATAAGTCTTTCAATTCCCATGGCAAAGCCAACGGCAGGAGTTGCTTTTCCATCCAAAAATTCAACAAGCCTGTCATATCTTCCCCCTCCGGCAATAGCGCTTTGACTTCCTATGTTATCGCTTATGAATTCAAACGCACTCTTGGAATAGTAATCGAGTCCGCGAACCAGATTTGTGTTTATTTCATAGGCAATGCCGTTATCTTGTAAAATCTTTTTCAGTTTTTCAAAATCATCCTGGCATGTGGAACAAAGATTATGGATAAGTTTTGGTGCATTTTCATATAATGCTTGGCATGTGGAATTTTTGCAGTCAAGGACACGGATAGGATTTGTTGATTTTCTTCTGAGGCAATCCTCGCATATCTCGTCTTCACAGCTCTCAATGAAAGAAACCAAAGAGTCGCGATATGGCGGCATGCAGTTGGAATCGCCAAGAGAATTCAGTTGAAGTCTGTAACCGATTCCACATGCCCCAAGGATGTCTGAAACCATCATAATCATTGTTGCGTCTTCGTAAACGCTCTGCACACCAAAACTCTCTACGCCAAACTGATGAAACTGTCTTAAACGACCTTTTTGCGGTCTTTCGTATCGAAACATTGCTCCGTGATAAAAAAATTTGTGAATGCCGCCTGCACGGTCAAGTTTTTTTTGAATGAAGGCGCGAACAACTCCGGCCGTTCCCTCAGGGCGAAGGCAAACATCGTTTTGCCCTTTGTCGATAAACTGATACATCTCTTTGCCGACTATATCGCTTGATTCGCCCACGGAGCGCTTAAAAAGAGCTGTTTCTTCCAAAAGAGGTGTTTCTATAAAATGAAAACCGTATTTACCTGCTATTTCTGTCGCAGTATTTATAAAGTATGTAAATCGCTCATAATCCTCACTTAAAATATCATTCATTCCTCTGAGTGAACTAATCATTAAAATCCTTCATATATGTTTCATATTTATTGCTTAAAATTTGTCTGAAAGGATACCATTTTTTATCTTTTATTTGTTTTACCGGTATTGAGCGTAAAAAACAAAAGCCTGCGAAATACAAAAAAAAATCTAAGAAATTATTATCAAATAAATAATTTATTCTATTTTATATTTTTTGCAATATACTTTACATTATGAAAAAAATTATCACCTTTTTGGCCGAGCTTGGTTTTTGGCGGTTTGTTTTCCTCTTCACTGTTTTGGTTATGTTTGTTGCCGAGTTTTTAATATCTCTGCAAAGCTACTGGTTGACGGGCAGTTTTTTTAATAAAAACTTAATGATAGTCGGTTTTATTACCCCGCTTATAGACGGTTTTTTTATTTTTCTTTTAGTTGCTTTTTTAATACGCCATTTGAAGCAATTACAAAATGAACAAGAGGAGACCATAAATCTCAAAGATAAAATAGAAAAAGAACTCAAAAAAAGTGAAAGTTATCAGCGTACACTTTTAGACAGTTTTCCGTTTCTTGTTTGGCTAAAAGATACGCAGAGTAATTTTTTGGCAGTCAATAAACCCTTTGCAAAAGCAGCCGGACTTAAAAATCCTTCGGAGCTTATCGGTAAAAATGATTTAGATTGTTGGCCTGAAGATTTGGCAAATGCTTATCGTGCCGATGATAAGGCAGTAATGGAATCCCTGCAAATAAAAGAACTTGAAGAATTCATTGAAGATGATGGAGAATTAAGATGGTTTGAAACTTACAAGGCTCCCATTCTTGATAACGAAGGAAATATTTTTGGCACAGTGGGTTTTGCCCGTGATATTACAGAGCTTAAGCAATCCAAAGAAGAACTGAAACTTATGAAATACGCACTTGACAATGTGCCAGAAGCAGTGTATTTGAGTGATAAAGATGGATTTTTTATGTATGTCAGTGAGGGTGCCGTTCGTCAGTCAGGTTATACAAAAGAGGAACTAAAAAAAATGGCCATAGCAGATATTGACCCGAAATTTCTTCAATCCAATGCACCGGAGCATTGGGAAAGATTGAAAAAAAACGGTTCATTGACTTTTCGCGTAATACACAGATGTAAAGACACAAGCACATTTCCGGCTGAAATAAATGCAAATTATGTTGAGTACAGAGGTGTCGGGTACAATCTTGCTTTTTCAAGAAATATCACGCAACGTGTTTTGGCCGAGGAGAAGCTCAAACAATCAGCCAATGTGTTTACCTATGCACGAGAAGGGATTATTATCACGGATAACTATAACAATATTATTGATGTTAATCAAGCATTTATGGATATAACGGGTTATTCACGCGATGAAGTGCTTGGTAAAAATCCTAGTATTCTCCAGTCCGGGCGCAATGATGAAAATTTTTATAAAAAGTTATGGGAGCATCTGCAAAGAGACGGCATGTGGAAAGGTGAAATGTGGAACCAAAATAAAGGCGGAAATGAGTATGCCGAACACTTGACCATCAGCGCCGTATGTGATGATAATAAAGAGGTGAAAAATTATGTTGCAATTTTTACAGATATAACACTGCAAAAAAAACAGCAAAAAGAACTTGAGCATCTTGCCAATTACGATATGCTGACAAATTTGCCAAACCGTCTTTTATTTGCCGACCGCATGAAGCAAGCGATGGCGCAGGCAATTCGTAAAGAGCAGATTATAGCCCTTATGTACATTGATATAGACGGTTTTAAACAAGTCAATGACAGTTATGGCCACGATACAGGCGATAAACTCCTCATACTATTGGCCGATAAAATGAGCACTTTGCTTCGTGAAGGCGATACGCTTTCGCGTGTGGGCGGAGATGAATTTATAGCATTGCTGATTGATATTCAAGAAAAAGAATCCGTTGTTTCTTTTGTAACACGACTTCTTGCTAGCGTATCGGAATCGATTTTTATACAAGAGCATCCTATTCAGGTATCGGCGAGCGTAGGTATTTCATTTTACCCCCAAGCAGATAAATTAGATGCAAACGAGATAATAAGACAAGCCGACAAGGCAATGTACAAGGCGAAAATGTCCGGCAAAAACCGTTATGTTTATTATACAGAATAGGATTTTTTGACGCGTTTTATTTTAACTGTAATAGTTTTAATGTGATATTTAATTGTTATCACAATTTATTTAAGATAGAATGGTTCAAACAGATAAAATCATAATAAAGATTGCGTCATGATGAATAATTTTTTGCATAGCGGATTTGAGTTTAGCGACAATGAACTCAAGTTAAAATACTTTTTCTTTAATTTACTTCTGGGGTTTAATGCGGTTGTCGTCGGCATAGCTGGATTTGCCAGATTCTACAGGGAAGAATTTTTTCAAGGTTTTGTAGATTTTGCATATACGTCCGCTGCCTTGTTTATAATATTCGCAGTCAGACGAGACAGAAAGTATTTTACCGCATCCGTTTATTTTGTCATGATTATGTCGTTCATTATAGTGGCACTCAGTTTTATTGCAAATGTTAAAACCGATAACTATATAGGGCTTAGCTGGTTTTATATAGAAGTATTGGTGGTGTTATTCTTAACAAATAAAAAATTCAGCCTTTATATAGTAGCGGCATCCATAATATTTATACTCTCGACTATGTATGTTCAAATGGGCATAGAGGGGATAAAATTGATAGGTTTCGGACTTGTGCCTTTTTTAATTTTTAGTCTGTTTATGGGCTTGTACGACAAAAGAAATTCCCAGCAGACTGATTTGTTAAGGGCGCAAAATGAGTTGCTTGAGGCTTATTCTTACCGTCTTGAAAATTATGATGTTATTACAACTCTTCCAAACAGAAATCTTTTTGCAGCAAGCTTAAGCAAGACAATTGAAATGAATCCAGAGCAGGAATTCACAATTTTAAAAATTGATTTGGATGATTTTAAAACAATAAACGACACGTACGGCCATTCATTCGGTGACAAGATACTCTTGGAAATATCTATGCGGTTGAAAAATATTTTACGCATAGAAAATGACTTGAGTAAAGTCGGAATAGATGAATTTATAATCATAATTTATTGTGTTGCAACCGATGAATTAATAAAAATAGCTCAAAAAATTCAAAATGAACTCAAAAATGAGATGATGATTCATAACAAAAGTATTTTTATAACATGTTCGATAGGTTTGGCGATATATCCTAAAGACGGAAATAGCACTGAAACACTGATACAAAATGCAGATTCGGCGCTTCACAATGCCAAAAAAAGCGGTAGAAATTGTTTTCGATTTTATAACACAGATTTAACGAGGCTGCTCGATACAAAATTATCTCTCATAGCAGACCTCAAACGCGCGATAACCCATAATGAACTTGAAGTGTATTACCAACCTCAAATTGATTCTACGAAAAACAAACTTGTAGGAATGGAAGCTTTAATCAGATGGAATCATCCTACGAAAGGTTTTATACCGCCCGATAAATTTATTTTAGTTGCCGAAGAATACGGACTCATAGAAGATATAGACTCTTTTGTGATGAAAACAGCGCTTAAACAATTTAAATCATGGAAACAAGAGTATCCAAATATCGGAAAACTGGCTCTGAACCTTTCCGTTAAATTATTGGAAAATAATAAATATGTAGACGATTTGAAAAAAATAATAAAAAAATTAGATTGCAATCCAAAGTATTTGGAGCTGGAAATTACAGAGGGCTCCATCATGAATGATGTCAAAAAATCAATTGAGGTATTGAAATCTATTCATGCCTTAGGTGTGGAGATAGCAATGGATGATTTTGGCACAGGGTATTCATCTTTGTCTTATTTACAACGATTATCGGTAGACAAATTGAAAATCGACCGTTCTTTTATTATCAATATTCCAGAAGATATTGACGGAGCGAATCTGGTGAAATCTATCATACATATTACGAAATCACTCAATTTAAGAGTGATTGCCGAGGGTGTAGAAAATATCTCCCAAAAAGAGTTTTTACTTGAAAACGGATGCAATGATATACAAGGATATCTCTACTCAAAGCCTCTCTCGAGGGATGATATGTTTCATTTTATTCAAGAGAATCAAAAGCAAGATGAATAAGGTAAACGCACTGTTTTATTTTTTTGAGAGCATTATCAAAACACTTTTATTGAGTTTGTTCGGCAGCGCTGTGAGCGGAGCGAGGAAGTCCTCTTGGAGGATTGATTTGGTCGGCATGTGGATTTGGTCGTTATGAAGATAGACACATAGAAATTTATGATGATTTGTATCAAGTTGACAAAGATGTTGCATTTCAAAAGATTTCAATCGTGTGTGCACTGACCAAAAAGCACAAACTCGAAAAATGTTTGCTTGGGGCGTAATTGATATATTCTCTTTAAAGAGTGCTTAGTTCTAATTTACCGTGCTTTTATAGTAATACGTTTTGTTTGTGTTATCTGTGATATAATTGATTTAAAAATAATGGAGTGCATAAGAATGGAAAATTTTAATAATATAGTAGTAGGATTGGATATTTCAAACAATGCAAAAGAGGTTTTGAACAGGGCTTTTTTAGTAGCTAAGAGAAATGACTCAAAAGTTACTATAGTTCACGCGATAGATACTGGTTTTTTTGGTAAATTTATAAAAGATGCAGAGATTGAAAAATTAAAAATTAGCGCTCTAAAAGGGATAGAAAAAGAACTAGAGGGTGTTAATACTCAAGGTTTGAGTTACTCTATAGAAGTACAAAAAGCGAAGCCATCCGTTTTTATTATGGATGTGGCAAAAAATAAAGATGCTTGTATGCTTGTGATTGGTGCAAATGAAAAAAAAGACTTTGTAACTACAATACTCGGCTCTACGGCACACAATATTGCACAAAAAAGTAACCTCCCTCTCCTTATAGTTAAAAACAACTCTAGTGCGGAGTACAAAAAAATAGTAGCTTTTACGGATCTTTCAAAAGTATCACAAAAAAGTTTAATTTTCTCTCAAAACTTCTTCCATCAAGAGGTTATCAAGTGTGTTTATGCGTATAAAAAAATAAGTGAGATAGCTTTTAGGTACCATGACAATTATGAAAATATAGATGAGATAGCACAAGAGATACAAATGCACGAACAAGAAAAGTTTGATACATTTGTAAAAGAAAATAACATAAAAGATGCAGAGCTTATAGAAGATAGAGTAGGGGTTACAAACGCTCTTACAAACTATATAAATGAAAACAACAATGACCTAGTTGTTTTTGGCTCAAAAGGAGTACATAACGTAGATTCATTTCTTTATGGCTCTACCGCATCAAGTTTGATGCAAAGCCTAAAATGTGATGTTTTGGTTTATATACCTAAAAAGTAACTCTCTTAAAATTTAAGAGAGTCTTGTTTTGTTTGTAAGCTAAAAAAATCCTATACTGTCACTGAGTAGTTCGTTATGCCAATTCAAGTTTAAACTGTTTTTATTCATTCTTAAATTCTTTAACTATAAGCAGTTTCTCACGATAAAATTTAATTAAAATCGATACAATGCCAGCATCTCATAGTGAAGCAGGGTATATGATGCGAGTTCTTTTATTGTCTATATTGTTTATATTGGCTTATTCCGATGGTGTAGATGGAAGAAGTGATTTACATAATTTTGTGTATTATGAAAAATATAGCGATGTATCAAAGATGCTAGAAAGTGGCACAGACACAGAAGTAGTCAATGCAGCAGGTTTAACACCATTGCATATTGCTATAAAAAAGCAGGATATAAAAATGGCAGAGATGCTTTTAGCTAGTGGTGCAAATATAAATGCACAGGATAATCGTGGTAATACCGCTTTGATACTCGCTGCAAAAAAGAAAAATATGAAGTTGGTTAGATATTTAGTTCTTGGCGGGGCTGATATAAATTTGGAAAATGATGAAGGAATTACCCCTTTGCATCAAGCAGCATACAGCGGCAATCCTGCAATAGTAGAGTATTTGCTCAATATTGGTGCAGATAGCACTGCAAAATCAAAATCTGGATATAACGCTTATGACTTTGCAGTGGTAAAAAATAATTTATCGGTAATTGATGTTTTGAAAATATATGAAAAGGAAAAAAAATGATAATTATAATTAATGGTCAAAGCAGAGAATTTAATACCGCTACTACACTGTCTGGCGTGTTAAGCGAGTTGTCGTTAGACGGAAAGGTGATGGCCGCCGCAATAAATATGGAAATTATTAAACAAAACGATTGGAAAACATGTGTTTTGAAGGATGGGGATAAGCTTGAATTATTAGATTTTGTAGGCGGTGGATGAAATTAGGCTTGTATCGCAACAACAGCAATTGCATATTCTCCATCATGCGTTATAGATAAGCTTATGTCTTTTACATTGTATTTATCAATAAGTATTTGAGAGAGTGCTATTCGTGGAGCGCCTTTTGCCGTTTTGCTTATCATGATATCATGAAATGCACATTCAGAGCCGATTCCTACTCCTAAAGCCTTTGCGCATGCTTCTTTTGCTGCCCAAAATCCAGATGCTGTTTTATAGTTTTTTACAAGTAACATCTCAGTATTAGAAAGAAATTTTTGTAGCCCCTTTTCGCCAAAGCGCTCTATGAGGCGATTCATGCGAGAAGTCTTAATAAGGTCTATCCCAATCATTTACTGATGACAAATTCTAAGTGTTTTTGTAACATGAACCTTTTCCTCTTTTTTATTTTACATCTCTATATAATGTAGAATTATATCATCTCTAAAGATACTTTTAAACTCTATAAAATTTTTGCATGAACTCTACTGAAAACTGTCGTCTTTTTCTGCCCATTGTTTTTTATCTTAAATGCATTTTAAGTTGTACCATTTAGGAATATAACTTTTCTGAAATGTTGTCTAAAGTATTCGTAGCAGTAATGATGAAACTTATATATGTAACAATATACTTCTGGCTTGAAGAGATTGCTAGAATTTTTAAAGTGGTTAGGGAGGTTGAAATTGAATTTTCCAAGGTATGACATCGGAACAAAAAAATTAATAGAGGGAGTTTATCATGTGTAAAGATGCAATAGTGTTTAACAATAAACCTAAAGGGGTAAGACTAGAAGCCGGAGTTGAGTACCATATTTGCTCTTGTGGAAGAAGTGAGAGCGGTATATTTTGCGATGGAAGTCATAAGGGTACTTCATGTTTACCTAAAGCCGTCACTGTTGAAAAAACGAAGCCTTATCTTATTTGTCTATGTAAAACAAGCAAATTTTTTCCTTTTTGTGATGGAAATCATAGTTATTACAAAGATGATGAAGTGAAAAAAGGAATAAAATTCCAAGATTAAAAAGCAAGACATGAGAAAAGCCCCATTTAAGGGGGCTTGGAGAGATTTGAGGAAATTTGAAAAAGTTAGCTTACTGAATGACAAATTCAATATTTGTATAAAATTTCAAGTTGCCAATCTCCCTGTATAGCGATATTTCAGAGGATTTTGTATTTTATGAAAAAATACCAAGTCCGCCAAAAGTCCGCTTTTTCAAACATTACAAAAAAAGCCTATTAAGCTTTTCTATCATTGAGTGAGATTGTAACATTTATTTTTCATTTTTCATTTTTGACTGATTCAGAGTTTGCTAGATGTTTAGAGTAGTAATACTAGTTTGCTCATTACTTTCTTTAGTATTTTTAAGGATATTACGAATATCTTTTATATTTATATAAGAAATAAAGTATTATTTCGTAAAAAATCTGTTATAATATTAAAATAATTTTAAATATATTCGCAATATGCTTAAGGATGTTAAATGCCTATAAATAGGATTCAATCAGATATTTTATTAATATTAATTGAGAGTAAAACTTATGTGAAAACACAAGATTTATCATTAAAGTTAAAAGAACACAAGCTAAGTCCTAGGACTTTTCAAAACGAGATAAAAAGTTTAATAGATACAGGGCGTGTAGCAGTAGCTGGAAAAGCATCTCTAACTTCTTATATACTCCAAGAGATTCAAAGGAGTTATCCTTCTTCAAAATTCCTTTATGTATGTAAAGACAATTTGGTCGTTGGACTTCTTTTTGAAGTAAAAGGCATATATAGATTTTATTATACTTCAGAGTACCTTGCAAAATATGACTTAGCTATCCCAACTATTCCTTTGCAGTTAGAGCCTGTCGATTTTGAGAAAATTCCTGCAGTATTTGAAGATAATTTTCCTGAAGGTATCAATCGTGAAATATTTGAAACTACTCATAAGATTGCAGATGAGTTTGAAATGCTTCCACAACTTGAGGATTCTGTAGGTGATTTGTGTTTTTCTACGACAAAAGACAAGTGTGAGATGATTGAGAAAAAAGGGGTTGGATACTTAGCTTCTCTCGATGAGATACTTGGAAAAAACAAAATAATAGAACTTCTTGAGGGGTATGACATTAAACTTGATGAAAATGAGCTTTTTCCTGAGTCGCAAGACCTCTCGACTTTACAAAGTTTAAGAACAGAAGGGATAAGCGGATTTCAGTATAAACGATTTGTGAACATCGATAAAGAAAATAACCAGATTATAGGTAGTGATGGTGCAGGTGAATATATCTTAAAACCATATAGCAAATTAAAAGCAGATGTAAACTCAGAGTTCTATTTTCCACACATAGCAATTAATGAACATCTGCATATGTCATTTGCAAAAAATGAGCTTGGATTTAATGCTCCATACAGTGCTATTGTTAAAAGAGAGGAAGATGATGAGTTTCATTATATTGTTAAACGGTTTGACAGGTTTCATAATACGAGATTTGCAAAAGCTACATTTGGGGTGTTTTTAGGACTTAGAGCTGAAAATAAATATGATACTACGAGTGAGAAGATATTTACACGTATTGCTAAAGAGCTATTATCAAAAAAAGAGCGTATGAGTCTTTTAAAATATTATCTTTATTCTGTATTAATTGTTCATGAAGATATGCACACTAAAAATCTCTCTATAATATTTGATGATAAAAAAGTCTTACTCGCACCGCTTTATGACATCAGTGCTACTGGTTTTTATTCCAGTGCCTTTGGATATGAATCACATTTGACAATAAACGGTAAGAGAAACAATATCCGTCCAAATGATTTTAAAGGTCTTTGTAAAATATTAAATATTGATTTTAAAGACTTCAAAGAAGAAGCCTATATAATAGCAAAACAGTATAGGGACGCAATGCCAAAGTATTTCCAAGAACTAACAAAACTGGATTCAATTCCCTTTTATGAGAAAAAAGAGAAACGCTCTCATGGTGAAACTGGAAAAACAAAAACGATAATAGAAAATAAAAGGGAGTTTGTAGATGTATTGCATGCCTTCCATCATAAAAGAGTTGAGGAGTTATATAAATTTGGTTGGATAGTGGAAGAACAAATTATATAGATATAAATATGTTGTTACAAGAAACAAAAGAGCAGTTTTTAATTGGAGAATATCAAAAAATGATCCTTGATAGTATTTTATCAGACTGACACGAAATTTTTAACACTCCCACAGAATCTTGAACACTACCAAATAAACTATAAATCTTGCATTGCTTTTACTAAATTTATCTTCCCATATCCATAGTAATCATTTCTACCCTCTTCATAAGACAAGTTTCCTATTTTATCACTACTATTTTTTAAGATGTTTTCAACCTCAACTCTTGTTAAGCCTGGATTTTTTTCAAGCAATAGTGCTATTGCTCCACTGACAATAGGAGCAGCTGCGGATGTACCTATAAATGAGTTAGAATCATTGTATAAAAGATAATTGTAATCCATAGATGCTAATCCGTTGCTATTCATTGGATCTAATGTAGTAATCCCAATACTGTATCCTCCAGGAGCTACTACATCTAGATTTTTTCCATAGTTACTATACCATGCCCTTAAGTTATTTTTATCGGTTGCACCAACAGCTATCACTTCAGGTATAGAAGACTCATCATTCCCCATATCTTGGTTGTTATTACCTGTCGCAAAAACTATTAATGTTCCTTTTCCATCTCTTCCATTGTTTGCTAAATCTACAATTTTATCTTTTACACTTTGTGAGACATCGTAAGTACCCCAGCTGCAGTTTATAATATCTGCACCAAACTCCTCTGCTTTGTTGAAAAGTTCTATAGTGTCACTATCACTCATGTTTTCTTTATGTTTTAAAAATATGATTTGAGATTTACTTGCAATACCGGCAATACCTTTTGAGTTTACCCTTGCTCCTATTATTCCTGTAATTGCTGTACCGTGATAGTCACTTTGATTTGTGTGAGATACATTGGAAGTTTTTGTAACTATATCGTACGTGTTTGATATTGCACCCTCTAACTCTTCATGAATAGTATCTAGCCCATCATCAATGATAGCTATTTTAATCCCCTTGCCACTATAGCTTCTAAGAGTATTTTGGACATTTATATGTGCATTTTCATCTATAGCATTTTGTGTATAAATGGTGTCGTTGTAGTCTAGGTACCATTGCTGTGAGTAGTAAGGTTCGTTTTCCAGTGTAACATCTAAAATATTTTCTAAAGTATCAATATAATGCTCTAATGCTTCATTTTTTGGTACCAAAGCTTTGCCTACTATGTTTGTTACAGCATCGTCAGCATCTTGTTCTGTAGTATTTGCATTTGCAATATCAAGGCTATAGCCTATAAAGTTTTCTCTTGTAGTTTGATTGATATCTATACCGTTTGTTGCGTTATCGTCACTATCAAGTGACTGAACTAATTGAATAAAATTAAGAACTCTTGTATCAGTGATATTGTTGCTTGCAAGTCCATACAATCTTGCTGGGGTAATGTACTGATTTGATGAAGTTACAGTTGCACTTCCAAGTGTGATACCACCTATAGAAAAGTCTACTGTTGAATCCTCTAGACACTGAAACTCTCCATTTATATTTGTAAGTCCGCTATACTCACCACAACTATACGATACTCCGCTAATTTGCAAATCGATAAGAATAGAAGTCACAGTTTTTGGTGTGTTTGAGCCGATATCATCTGATGGATCTGCAGGTGGAGTAGAGCTGTCGCCTCCTCCACTTTCCGCGCAACCTATCAAAATCAGACTACTTATAAAAGGTAAAAAAACTTTTTTAATCATATTGGTTATCTGCTCATTCTTTGTTTGATAAAGTCAGGATGAGAGTACTCTATATCTTCTTTTTCACTGAGTCTATTTGATATATCTACAGTTAAGTTTTTATTTGAAGTTTTTAAAAGATAGAGATTTTTATTTAGAGTTTTTTCTAGTGTTAGGTTAAATTCATTTAAGATTTGTTCTAGCTCTTTATCGTCTTTTAGTTTTACTATTAACTTATCTGTAACGCCTAAAACTATCCCTTGGTTGTCTTGATAATAATCTATATTTGAGTTGCTTCTTGAGATAGAATTGCTAGGAGTAATGGTTACTTTTTGATTGTTTTTATAGTAGTAATTGTCATTTGCACATCCAACTTGAATAAGTGTCATGATGATTAAAAAAGTTCTTTTCATTTTATCTCCATGTAGAGCCATATAAATGACTCTATAGTTTTATTGTTTTGCAGGTAAATTTTTAAATATATCAAACTCATTTGAGTTTCTATTTAAATTTCTAATCAAAGTGTTTGTATCATCAGCTATACAATTTGATGTACACGGAACAATATCGCCATTCACTATCTCAAATACTTTCCAGTACCTACCCTCTTCATTTGGTACATAAAAAGTTCTTGAGTTATCTCCGAAATAGACATCTACTTTAGCACCAGAGTTAGGTAAAACACTTCCTTCTCCACCTGAGAAGTTATATACATAGTAAGTATAAACTGCATTTGCATCAATATTGTTTATTGTTACAGTTTCCGGACCATAGCCTGAAGTGACATCTGTATCAAGATTTGCATCAGCACTAGATGGATTTCTATTTCCATAGTAAATATGGTACTGCTCCTCCCCATCAACTTTTTTCACTAAATGACTATCTAAATCCCTTGGTGTTTCTCCCCAAGAAAGTACACTTCTTGTTTGATCAGCTGATAAAACTGGAGAGATGGATATAGTTTTATTTTCATTGCTATTACCTAAGATTGTAACAGTAGTGTATGCCTTAGTATATCCATTTGCACCTGCCTCTATAGTGTATGTACCTGGAAAAAGTGACACTTCAACAGCACTATTGCCATCACTATTGTACTCTTCTATAACTTCACCATTATTATTATTTTGACCAGCTCTTACTTTTATGTAGCCATCAGTAAGTACATTTCCACTAAAAGCATCCTTTATGGTTACTGTAGATGTACCATAGTCGTTAGCTTGATCATCGCCTATGCTTAAACTAGCTTCATAAACTTTTGTTTCATCCTCTTCTAATGTTACAGCCGCTTCTATTTGAGCATATCCCTCTTTAGAGATTATGATTGTGTATTCTCCCGCTGCAAGGTTTGATACTTCATAGTTCCCATTTGTATCTGTAAGACTAGAAAGTCCCCCTGGAGTAACTGTCACAAAAGCACCTTGAATCGGTTCATTTGTAGAGGCATCTTTTACATTACTGATAAGTGTAGCACCTGTAAAGTTTGTATCTATTAGGTTTTCAGTATCTGATAATGTTGTAAACACAAAATCACTGCTTAATACTTTGTCTCTTCCATCTTTTTCAAAAACAAGAGTTATCTTTAGCCCCACGAGTTTATCATCAAACTGTGTAAAGTTTTCATTACTAAATAGTGTTGCAAATGAAAGTACATTTTTTCCTAGACTACTGTCATAAGTAAACATATCATTGATATTTCGTGTTGCTTCAAATGTATCATTTACTTTATCACTCTCATTAATCGTCCAAGCATTATCATTTGAATCATATTGCAACCCAACACCATAAGTTTCAACTTTTATTTTTTTGATATTTAAAGCTTCAAGTTGTGCGTTTGTAAGTTTTAACTTTGCAGTTTCCATTAATGTTTGATATGAAGATACATTTTTAAAATTATTAATTTTTGGAGTACTATATGAATACCAAATATTAAACCACTTATTTTTAAATTCTTGAAAAAGAGAACTATCTAAATTTGACTTAATTCTTATATCACCAGCATTACCACCTAATAGTGAACCTTCTCCAGTCAACAAAGAAAAATTATCAACAACATCTTCTTTCGAAATCTCATTAACAGCAAACAATATGCTCTTTGCTATCATGATGGAACCATCCAGCAAATAATCAAATTGCTTTTTTGCTTCAGTATCTCCATACATATATCTAAATCCAGTATAAACAAACGCTCTTTCATAAGGATTTAGCAAATTACCACTATTATGATATGACTCATATGGATTAGAAGTAGGATATAGCACACATCCAGGTCCAGGGTTATAGTTACAATCATTAGTGCTATCATAGTCAGGAATTGGTAGTGTAAAAAGAGTATCCATTTTCAAGAATGCTCTTTCAAATCTTTTGTTAGGATCTAGACTAGAACTAAGCCTACTTTGACCTATTGAGTTATTATCAGTATTTAAATAATAATCCGGAGCATTTAAAATGTAGTCTCTATAGGTGTTTTCCATTCCAGTTAGACCATCAGGAAATGCAAAATTTAAAAACTCAGTTTTAGTAAAGCCATCCGCCATTGTCATTTTTGCATTACTATAATTTAACTTAGTATAATCCTTTGAAATACCCAAAATTAATGGGAAAGTTGCATTTCTATTACTAGCTGTTAAGTTATACTTTAATATGTCAAATGTTCGATTAACCGCAAAACCAACAGCTAAATTTGTAAAATTAAATTTTAATGATCCATTTAAAATCATTGCTATTGAATTAGTCAATGACTGGACATAATAACCTGTCATGTCTTCATCTGCATTAGCATCGACAATAGCATTAATCTCTCCATCAGTTAATCCTATGAGATTGTTTTTCAAAATTTCGTATCTAGCATTAGGCTGTCCTAACTTTGTTGTTACAAATTGAGGAGTTCCTTCCCAAGATTTGAGTATAATTGCTTGGTTTGTAATCATTTTAGCAATTTTTAAAAAAGAAGTTTGCCCTGGGGTTAGTTTCGCGTTTCCAACCCATGCTGATAATACCTTATCTGCTTCTTTAAGTTTATCTTCATATAACTTTTTTAAGTCCGAACAATATGGAAGAGTTGAGGTTGTCTGATTATTAGTGCGACAATTATTATTCTTATAATTATAAGAAGCATCTTTAGCTTCTGCCCATGATACATTAGAATTAAACATAAGTTCTGCAGAATCTGCAGCTATTATATAATTAATTGCTGTTGCCAATAAATCATAATTGTATTCACTTACACCATCTTTTTCATATTTTTTTTGCATAAGTGCAATAAACTTTTCTTTTCCTAAATTTCCTTTAATATTAGTGAGAATTTGATTCGTTTTCAAACTATCAAGAGCATTATTATTGCTATTAGTGTGTGCTAGAATCTTCTCTATATATGACATATATCTGACATATAAGGTTTCAGCATCATCTGCAGTTGGTACTTTTTTTAATAAATCAATAATAACTCTATAACGATGGTCAGAAGCACTTCTTGAGATAGTTTGCGATATTACTAAATCAAATTTAACAATATGATTGACATAATCTATCTCACTAACATT
This sequence comes from bacterium, assembly GCA_018822665.1. Lineage (GTDB taxonomy): Bacteria > Campylobacterota > Campylobacteria > Campylobacterales > Sulfurimonadaceae > Sulfurimonas. Next base: position 41,453 of record JAHJJX010000017.1, on the reverse strand, counting down.
TAAAACCTTCGGTCCACTTTCCGTTTGCATAGTGATTTGTAAACTTCTTGGGTCAGATACCAAGTAAGGGTCATATTTATAGCTGAAAGTGATATTACCATCTGTTGCACTTCCTGCATCAATACTAAATTGTGCAACTGAAGTATCAGAATTTGTTTGCTGTTCTACTATCTTGATCGTTTCTCCACTGCCAACAACTCCAGCAGGTATAGTTATGTTAAGATTTTCCCCAGCAGTAAAGTTATTATCTACAGAATTATCAGTTACAGTTAAGTGTTGTTCTTCCAATTCTTTGTAAAAATTAACTACAGCAGAAGCTGATGAGACAAGCGTACTTGTATTTCCGTCCACTTTATAAAGTGATGTTCCTACATATACATCTTGAGCAAAATCATTTATCGTAAATGTTTTTGACAAATCAGTACCATTTACATCGTCAGCTAATCCTGTCCATTTTAATGTAAAATTTTCATTTAGTTCATCTATTCCCGATATACTAACTGTTACACTTTCACCCAAAGCTAAACTTGTAGATGATACATCTAGCTCAATCTCTTTTTTTACCAAACTTCTAAAAGCAAAATCTTTTGTTTGATTGGTATCATGTGAAGCATTTGCGATAATATCTTCTTTGATTTTTGCTATCGCATCTACAGGTAAAGTTCCATTATAAATTTCAGCAACACTTTTCATACCAATGTAAGCTGTATCAGTAGTAGAAAATCTATTGTTTTCTAAAGACTGTCCATTTGAAATATTAAAATACTCTCTTATCAAAGCCTCTGCTTCATCAATAGACTTACCATTATTTTTAACAAGTTGATATTTCAATTCTGTTAGAGGATTTGTATGAACGGTTGTATTATTACCATCAAAGTTTAAAATGCTATTCATAGTAATTTCTTTACTATATAAAACCCCTACAACTTTCAAATAATAAACAGCATCTTTTTCTAGTGCAGCATCTAAGTTATAAAGACCATTCTCATCCGTTTTTGCTGTTTTTATAATATTTCCACTATCATCGTACAAACTTACATTTGCATCAGGAATAGGATCATCTTCAGCATAACCTGAAATAGTCACACTTGAGACACTACTGTCAGGCACTCCACCATCAGATGAAGAGCCACTGCCTCCACCACTACATCCACTAAAAACCAAGGCAAATAAAGTTGCCACTACCAATATATAGCTTCTTAACACTATACTCTCCTATTTGAATAAAATTTAACTAAATTACCAAATGATACATTATTTATGTTATATTTAATGCTATATTGTAATTAATATTCAAATAGGTGGGGGGGGTGTATCTATGTGTGTAGCATAGTTACTAATGTGCAATTTCGTCTTTATATCTAATAATAAAGACCTTATCAACTACTTTATTTTCATCATTTATAACTTCTTTATAAAAATTCCTGCTTGAGTAGTTGCTATTCTTGGGCTTAATACTGTCATAATATCTCACTTTTAAGTCCGCTAAAAGTCCGCCAGATATGAAAAAAGCTGACTTTTTACGATTAAATCTGATGATAGTGTAACATGAGAAAAGCCCCATTTAAGGGGGCTTGGAGAGATTTGATGATTTTTGAAAAAATTAGTCTACTGAATGACAAATTCAGTAAAGTAGATACCTTTAATTTTGCCATCTGAAATCATGGCGTTGAGAGTATCCATAATTTGCTCAGACACTTTTTGTTTTCCTTTTTTGGAAGAGATTTCTTCGAGTGTTTTAGAAGTTAAAATTCTAATAACTCTATCTCGAATAACAGGGGCTTTGCTGTCAAGCTCTAAGCTAAGCTCTTTTCCTTCGAGTTCAAGAGACATCGTTGCTTTTAAATAACGGCGACCGGCATCACTTTTTAAATTAACAGTAAAAGTATCAAGAGGATACAATATACCTATATCGCTGAGTTGTCTTGTGTCTTCTAAATCATCACTAGAAGAAGACCTTCTTGGTTGAGAGGATGCTTGTTTTTCTTTTACTTGAGGTGCATTGTTTTGCGGCTGAACCACTTCATCATTTCCACCCATTAATAAAATCGCGACCACAGCACCTATAAGTATAATTAATATTAAAACCACTATAATAATTATCATTAACATATTACTGGATTTTTTTTCTACCGGTACTTCTTCTTGATTGGCACTTTCCTGCTTAGCCATATAGAACCTTTATACTATAAATTTATTTTGTTAGTATATCAAAATTTATAAAATTTTATAAATTGGTATCACTTTCTAAAAGATCTTTTAATGGTAGAAACTCATAAGTATCCGCATTATAATATTCAATATTGCCTGTTTCAATATGATAATACCATCCATGAATATGCAAGTTTCCATCTTCAAATCTTTTTTTCACTTTTGGATACGTTAAAAGATTTTCTATTTGCTTCACAACGGAAAGTCTTTCTGTCAATCTTAAGAGTTCCTCTTTTGGTGCATTGACTCCCAAACTGACTAGTGCCATAGATTTTGCACTTTCTCCAAGTTCAAGCCATTTTTTTGTGTGAATGAGTGATGGATCTTCTAGCTTTTCATAAAGATAGCTACATGCACCGCAATGGGAGTGTCCACAGATAATAATTTCTTGCACGTTTAAGACACTTACGGCATATTCTATGCCTGAAGCAGTGGCATGATAATCTTCATCTGGTTTATAAGGCGGTACAAAATTTCCAACATTTCTTATGACAAAAAGGTCACCGGGATTGGACTGAACTATAAGATCCGGAATAACTCTAGAATCGGAACAGCCTATAAAAAGGGCTTTTGGAGATTGACCGCTTTTCACTAACCGTAACAAGGAGTCTTGATTTTCTTTAAAATAAGTTTTAAAAAGTTTGTTGCCCTTGGCATATTCTTCTAAATTCATACTACAACTCCAGGTATAAAAGATTAATCACAATGTGTAATATTTAAAGCTTTCAAGATTTCTTCAAATATTTCACCTGCCTCACGGTCAAGATCTGCATGATATTCTACTACAAGAACATCTTTGCCGCTAGAAATATTACATGTATACGTTTCGGGCTGTATGGTGTGCTGTGCAATTATTTTTTCAACAGTTGAACAAACTAACTTGCCTTCTTCTTTGCCTTCGTAAGCTATTGAAAGCTTTGAGTATTTTTCTTCACCTCTGTATTGAGCATCAATCATGTATTTCCTTGTGTAACAAAATAAATTTTGTCATTATACAGTTATTCTATTTGAAAAATAATGAATACTTCTTGAATTAAAACCATTCAAGCAGTTTTGTTACTTCATCTACGATAAAAGCTTTCATTGTTGTTTTTTCTAATGGTTTTTTCGCCAAAAGTACTTTTGAAATATTCTGCATTTTCGCTTCTTTTAATCTTACATCTAAGCCAAATACTTCTCTTACATCGCCAACTAAAGATACTTCACCTAGAAATATTGTTTCTTTTGAAATTGCACGATTGCGAAAACTGCTGATAATTGCTGCCAAAATTGCTAAGTCTGCTGAAGTTTCATTAATTTTTATTCCACCTGTGATATTAATAAATACATCATAACCCGAGAGAGGGATTTCCAATTTTCTCTCAAGAAGCGCTAAAAGCATATTCAACCTATTTGTATCAAAGCCTGTTGCCTGTCTTTTTGAATTTGATGTATGCGACTCTGAAACCAAAGCTTGAACTTCTAGTATGATTGGACGGGAACCTTCCATGATGACAGTGAGAGCCGACCCAGGCTGTTGTGAATTACGATTAAAAAATCTTGAGCCAATATCTGTTGCAGAAACCAATCCATCGCTTCTCATCTCAAAAACACCTATTTCACTCGTCGGCCCAAAACGGTTTTTAAATCCTCGCAGGATTCTAAGCTCCTGCGAAGAATCACCCTCAAAATATAAAACAGTATCAACCATGTGCTCTAAAACACGTGGACCAGCAATGGAACCCTCTTTTGTGATGTGTCCGATGATGAAAATGGCGATATCTTTTTCTTTTGCTATTCTCATGAGCTCAAAGGTAATTTGCCTTACCTGTGTTACCGACCCCGGAGCGGACGTGATATTTTCAGAGTACATAGTCTGTATAGAATCAATAATGATAAAATCATACTTGCGGTGTTCTAGTTCAACTAAAACTTGTTCAAGCCGAATCTCACTTAAGAGATACAGTGTATTTTGATTTGAATTTAATCTGTTTGCACGAAGTTTGATTTGACCGCTTGATTCCTCTCCGGTTACATACAATACGTTTTTTCTAAGCGAAGCTATATTTGAACCAACTTTTAAAAGAAGTGTCGATTTTCCGACACCGGGACTTCCCCCGATAAGAGTAAGAGAACCGGGAACAACTCCTCCCCCTAAAACCGTGTCTAATTCACAGTCAAGCGAACTGTATCTGTAAACTTCACTCTCTTGAATTTCATTGATGCTTACAGCTCTTGCGGATGCAGAGGAAGTTGATTTTGTTTTTTTTACCACCTCTTGCTGCTGTTCATTTAATTCTAAAAATGAATCCCAAGCTCCACAGTTTGTACATTTGCCCATCCATTTCGGAGTGCTGAATCCGCAGTGTTGGCATTCAAACATGATATTTTTCTTAGCCATTCATTTGCCTTCGTTTTGTAGTGGTGCATTATATATCTTTTGGCATGTGGAAATAAATAATATGACATTTTGTCATATTATTTTCTTGGCATGTGGAAGTTTTTATGCCGATTCAGGTTCAATAAAAATAGCGTCAAGTAAACCGTCCACAAATTCATACTTGTCAAACGGTGTTAAATGCTCCGGTTGCTCACCGGTTCCTACATAAAGTATAGGAAGTTCAAGGGCATAAGCTATACTGAAAATACTTCCGCCTTTGGCTGTTCCGTCTAGTTTTGTGATAATGATTCCATCAATGCCAATCATCTCATTAAATGCTTTTGCTTGAGAGATAGCCGAATTGCCTTGTGTTCCATCTATGATAAGAAGAGTTCTATGGGGTGCTCCATGATGTGCTTTATCGCAAATTCGCTTTATTTTTTTTAGCTCATTTGCCAGATTCGTTTGAGTATGAAGTCTTCCCGCGGTGTCTATTATGACATGCTCAATCCCTCTTGCTTTAGCAGAGTCTATCGTGTCATAAGCGACCGCAGATGAATCATGGCCTTGTTTTGAAGCTACAATCGGTATGTTGAGTTTGTTTGCCCAAAGTGTCAGCTGTTCAATTGCCGCCGCACGAAAGGTATCACCGGCACCGAGAATTACTTTTTTTCCTTCATTTTTATAGCGATAGGCAAGTTTTGAAATAGTGGTAGTTTTTCCGGCTCCGTTGACACCTACAATAAGTTCAACAAATGGAGCGCTAAACACAGGTTCTTTGTAAGAGGTATAAGCTAAAGTTGCCAAAAGTTTTGAGCGTAATATCTCTCTCGTTATTTTATCTTGATAAATTTCATTGAGAATAATCTCAACCAATGCATACTCAACATCGGCTTCTAATAAAATATTCTCTAGCTCATCTTTTGTTATTGTTATTTTTTTTTTGGGTGCTACCGTTTTGATAGCATCTACCGTTTTTTTAAGAGAATTTTTTATAAATCCAAACATTTATTTACCTAAAGCTTTTTTTATATCACTTTCAATAAATTCTTCTTGGATAGCACCAAGATAATGGTTTACCAGCTTTCCGTCTTTATACATTGCCATTAAAGGTATAGGAAATCTGTCACCCAATTTTAACGAGGAAGCAATAGCATCAACCAAACGGCGATTTTGATCGGAATTTACTAAAATATAATTTGCATTATAATTTTTTCTAAATTCAATCAAATCATTGTTTGAAATTTTTTCTTCAATAGTGATTCCTATAACTATTAAATCATCTTTGTATTTTTCTTGCAGAGATGTTAAATGCGTAGCGGATGCTTTACACGGCGGACACCAAGTTGCAAAAATATCAAATAAAACAACTTTGTTGTTTGAACTCTCTAGAGTAAAACCATCCAGAGTTTTTTTAACGATTTGCTGGTTGTTATCCAGCGTCGTTAATACATATTCGCTCACCGAAACCATTTCATTTGCTTCTTTTGTTTTGTCATTATCTGAACATGCTTGAAACAAAAGCATGAGTGTTAGGAGTGTTGGTAAAATTGATTTTTTTAGCATAAAAATACCTTTATTTTAGTAGAATGGGCGTAATTATAACTATAAAGATTTTATATGCCTCTTACAAAAGTAATATTTCGGGAAAATTGTTTAAAAAAGATAAAAAGCAGCCCTCAACATAATAAAATATACCGTACTTTCAAAGTGAATTTACGTCTGCAAAAAGAGTTGAAACACGTCAGGAATAAAAAAATTTTATTTTATTTTCCTTTATCTTTTGAAGCAGATGTGACAAAAACACTTAAAGTTATGAGAAAAAAATGTAGCGTTTTTTTACCGTTTATGCAAGGCGAAAGTTTTAAGATGGTACCATTTAGATTACCGCTAAAACAAAAGAAATTTGGTATTTTTGAAGCGGGAAACACAATAAGAAATATTAAAAAAATTGATATAGCCATAGTGCCAGCAGTTGGGGTGGATGGTAATTTACAAAGAATTGGTTTTGGAAAAGGGATGTATGACCGTTTCTTTGAAAAGTTAAGAAAGAAACCTTATACTATTTTTACGCAGTCAGAATTTTGTTATACAAATAAGTTTATTTGTGACGCTCACGATGTCGCATGTGATTTACTAATTACGCCGAAAATACGAATATCGCCTATGGCTAGGGTCGATAAGAGGAAATAAAGATGTTATACGAAATACTGCTAGGTGGTTCAATAGCCACATTTAGCGGACTTGTCGGATTTTTCATCTCTAAAAAAATTGCAAATGCAAATTTTGATATTTACACGGACAAAGCAAAAGCAAAAGCAAGTGCAATCGAAAATGAAGCACAGATGCTTTTAAATAAGTCAAATATAAAATCTCAGGAGATTGAATTAGAAGCTCTTAAGCAGTATGAAAGTGCAAAAGATAGAGCAAAAGCTAATTTAATGGATAGAGAAGAAGATGTAATTACAAAAGAGCAAAGTTTTAAAAGGTACAAGCAAAGTGAAGAAAAACGACTTTATGAACAAAGTGCCATTTTAAAAACTAAGCAAATTGATTTAGAAAGAAATGAAAAATCTACAGAGTCTTTGAGAAAAAAATATGAAGCTAAAATAGATGAGGCCGTGCATGCCATAGAGCATAGTGCCGGAATGACTCAAGAAGAGGCCAAGCGCGTTTTACTTGAAAAAATAGAAGAAAAATCCCGTGCAGAGATAGCGCATATCGTTCGTCGTTATGAGAATGAGGCAAAAGAGCAGGGCAAAAGAAAAGCAAATTACATTTTAGCGCAGGCTACGAGTCGTTTTGCGGGAGATTTTGCTTCTGAACGCTTGACAAATTTAGTGCATCTTGAGAGCGATGAACTTAAGGGGCGCATAATCGGTAAAGAAGGGAGAAATATCAAGACTCTAGAGACTCTTTTAGGTGTTGATATTATCATTGATGATACTCCCAATGCTATACTCGTAAGCAGTTTTAATCTTTATCGCCGTGCAATAGCAACGAAAACTTTGCAACTTCTCATAGAAGATGGAAGAATTCAACCGGCGAGAATAGAAGAAATTTTTGACAAAGTAAGTGAAGAGTTTGAAGCCTCCATATTAAATGAAGGTGAAGAGTTGATAGCTGATTTACACATAGGTGTAATGCATCCGGAACTTATGAAGCTTATAGGCAGACTTCGATACCGTGCTAGTTACGGACAAAATGCTTTGGCGCACACGCTCGAAGTAGCACATTTGGCTGGAATCATGGCAGCAGAGATGGGAGGAGATTCAATCCTTGCTAAAAGAGCAGGTCTTTTACACGATATCGGCAAATCTTTAACACACGAACAAGATGGAAATCATGTTGATTTAGGTGCTGAAATTTGTAATCGTTACAATGAGCATAGCGTAGTCATCAACGCTATTTATGCGCATCACGGGCAAGAAGAGATAAACTCCATAGAATGTGGTGCTGTTTGCGCTGCGGATGCTCTTTCGGCCGCCCGTCCCGGTGCAAGAAGAGAAGTCCTTGAGAGTTTTCTCAAAAGGGTAACAGAGATAGAGGAAATTGCTTCTAGTCACAGCGGCGTAAAACAGGCGTATGCCATCAATGCCGGACGGGAAGTGCGCGTTATTGTAAATGCGACTTTGATTAATGATGATGAATCTATTTTGTTATCGCGTGAAATTGCAAAAGAGATAGAAGAACGAGTTCAATATCCGGGTGAAATTAAAGTGAATGTTATCCGTGAGAGCAGAGCGATTGAGTTTGCAAAGTAACTCCTAAGAGCCTATTTTTAGCATAGCATGTGGAAGCAGATTTTTCTGCTGCCGCATTCACTCCTCAACGCTACTCTTTTTTATTGAGGGTAGATATATTTTCAGCTTCATTTATTTGAGAATCATCATAGGGATCCATGTGTATGAGTATATGGGTTTGCTTGCCTTTAAAAAGTTTTCTTAATTTATCTTCAATTCTATCGGATGTGACGTGCGCTGCATAAAGGGAAATGTGCATATTAAAAACGGCATGAACCGAGATGAAAATATGGGAGCCTGATTCTCTTGTTTTTAAATCATGATAGGTTGTGATTACCGTTTCCTCCTCTAAAACATCTCTTATTTTTTGCATATCTTCTTCCGGTAAAGCGATATCTAAAAGCATTAAAACACCATCTTTAATGATGGGATATGCCGAATAAATCATATAAACAGCTATTCCAATTCCTAAAAAAGGGTCAATGAGCTGCTCTCCCGTGAGAGAAATGAGTCCAAGAGCAAGAAGCACGGCACCGTTTGAAAAAAGGTCTGTCTTATAGTGGAGAGCATCTGCCTTAATAACCATATTTTTTGTTTTTTTGGCAACATAGTTTAAAAAAGCAACCAAAAATGCTGTAATAATAAGAGAAGCTACCATAACTAAAATACTGGTTTGTATGTGCTCAATAGGTGTTTTATGTGTAATCTTTTGAATGGCTTCATAAAGTACAAATAAAGCAGAAAGGGAGATGACGGTTCCCTCGATAACAGCAGCGAGAGGTTCGATTTTGCCTCTTCCGAAATGGAACTTGTCATCGGGATCTTTTTCTGCATTGCTTAATGCAAAGTAATTAAATAAAGAAACGGTTAAATCTAAAAAAGAATCAATTGCAGAAGCAAGCACGGCTACAGAACCGCTCAATATACCGACCGTCATTTTCATCAGTACCAATATTCCGGCAACCGATGTCGATACAAGAGTGGCTTTTTTTTCTAGGCGCATAAAATATCCTAAGAGTTATTTTTGGATACAATTATATTAAAATTTACATAGATAAAGCATAAAATGAATTTACAAGAGATAAGAAACGAACGTTATAAATGGATGACGTGGAAAAATATTGCTCCGCTTCGTAACTCCATTGCAAGTTTGCCGAAGGGTGATTGGCATGTGGAAATCGGCGACATAATAAAAATAAGCGGCGAAGGTGTAGATGAAAATCACATAAGAGAAATTGCAAAACTGATGATGCCGTGGAGAAAGGGTCCTTTTGAAATTTTCAATACTTATATAGATACGGAATGGAAAAGTAATATAAAGTATAACTTGCTTCGAGCGCATTTTAATTTAAAAGATAAACGGGTTGCCGATATAGGGTGCAACAACGGTTATTATCTTTTTAGAATGCAAGAAGACAGCCCTAAATCTTTAGTGGGTTTTGACCCTTCTGCTCTTTATAAAACACAGTTTGATTTTATAAACCATTTTGTAAAAAGTGAAATAGTTTATGAACTGCTGGGGGTTGAGCATTTAGAATTTTATGAGGAAAAATTTGATTTTATCTTTTGTTTGGGAGTGCTGTATCATCGAAGTGACCCGGTTATGATGTTAAAGTCGCTTTATAAGGGTTTAGACAAACAAGGAGAAGTGATACTGGATACTTTTTATATAGAGGGAGAAGAGGAGATGTGCTTGTGTCCTGCATCATCGTATTCAAAAATCCCAAATATCTATTTTGTTCCGACGATAAAAGCTCTGAGAACTTGGTGTTTACGCGCAGGTTTTGAGAGTTTTGAAGTTCTGGAAACTTCAGTGACAAATGCGCAAGAACAGAGAAAAACTTCTTGGATAGAGGGGCAGTCTTTAGAAGATTTCTTAGATCCAAATGACAACTCTAAAACAGTAGAAGGTTACCCGGCACCCGCGCGTGTATATGTAAAACTTAGAAAGGATAAATGATGAAAAAAGAGATTGAAGAAGATGATGATATAGAAATATCTGATTATGCAAATGAGAATAATCAAGTTGTTATACGAACACATGAAAGAGTCAATAAAGATTTAAACGGTGAAATTGAAAAGATGAAACTTGGGCATGTGGAATTAAAACTCACAACTATTCCTGAAATGCTCGCGGATGAGCAAGGCTTAATTCACGGCGGCTTTATCTTTAGTGCGGCAGATTATGCTGCTATGCTTGCCGTGAATGAGAAAAATGTTGTTTTGGTTGGAAGCGACAATCAATTTTTATCACCTGTAAAACTTGGAGATGTAGTGAAATTTACAGCCAAAGTTCGCCATAAAGAGGGAAGAAAAAGAAATGTGCATGTCGAGGCATTTGTACTGAACATAAAAGTTTTTGAAGGAGAATTTAAGACCGTTATAACGGAGAGACATGTTTTGAAGTTAAAATTATTAGACAATCAAGAAGCTTAGGATTGAGCGCTTAACAAAGATTTTACATTTTCAGCAATGACTCTGGAAGATACACTGCTTAAGAGCAATTTGCTTATGGAATAAGCATCTAAGTTCGTGTTATGTTTATCTCCTACTAAAATTATTTTTGGTTTGAGTAGGATATGTTTGTGGTAAACATTTAAAAAAATTTCTGCATTCATTTTTTGTAACTTGTCTTCTATTATCAAAACTTTTACACTATTTTTCATGGCCCATTTTAAAGCACTTTTTTCATCAATAAAAGATTTTACGTTATACGATTTATCTATATTTTTGATGGATGCTTCATGCTCCATAGCATCTTGGGCACAACTGACAATAACGAGTATATACTCTTTATAAACGCAACTGAGATAATCATAAAGTACAAAAAGATTTTTATCTGCTTGCGTTGTTTTTTTAGAATCAAGCGTATCGAGATAATATTTAAGATATGTTTTTGTATTAAATTCACCAACGATAGATGCTTTTTTAAAGTGCTCCATTACATGTTTTGACTTTTTTGCCTCCTGCCACAGTATCGCATCAATGAGATAGGCTTGAGCATTTAAAATTTCAATCAAATCTTTATGATGTTTTTGCGCTTGAACATGAAATATTTTGTAAAAATCTTCTCTGTATTCCTGCTCAAATTTGCTTAAGAGCTGCATAGTGTACTTATAGTTTTCATCAAGTTCGGCCATCATGTGAACGACATCTACATAGGCGCCGTTAATAGACTTTAATTCTTCATTGAGAGTGTTGAACTGGGAGGGGTCTTCATGAACGTTAAGTTCCTTTTTTTTGACTTTGAGAATTTCACCTATGTGCTCTTCATTACTTTTGAGGCGATTTAATTTTTCTATGGTTTTTTCAGCACCGCTTCGTAGATGGACGTATTCAGCTTGGCAGGATAAAAAAACTTCCTGATACGCAAGCGTCGGGTGTTTTATTTTTATAGTAAAATTTTTATACACACTGCTCATCACTTTTAAATCGTCGGTCAACATTTTTATTTTTGGTGTTATGATATGTAAATCTATTTCGCTCAGGTTATTAAAAGTTGTCCAAAGAAAGCGTCTGACTAAAATATAATCGAGTCTGCCGTTTACTTTTTTATAACTGATTCTTTTGTTTATATGATTTTTTATAATATCAAAATAGTGGGAGACAGCACTTGAAATATTAAGAGTGATGGTTATATTTTCCGGTCTTTGTTCTTTTTCTAGCTCGGTGTCGTCTTGAACATCATAGAGAGTTTGAATATCGTTTTGAGCATAAAAATGTTGTTTGGATGGTTCATCCGACACATTTTGAGCGTCCTGCTCTTCCTCCGTATCTTCTGTAAAATTATGAGATTGTACGTCGGAGTGGAGAGGTGTTTCTTCTTCATTGTCGGCTTGTTTTTGTAGATTTTCTTCAGATGTTTCTACGTCAAAAGAAAGCCCTTGCTTTTCTTCATTTGCCTGTACCGCCGCTCTGCTTGACTTTGCAAGAATGTTGTAAGCGACATTGTCTCTGAGAAAAAAGCTAACTTCTAAACCAAGAGAGGGCATAAGGTTATAATCATCCCATTCCCCGACATAGAAATCAATTTTTCCTATTTGAGAGGTAATGATTATTCCCTTTCCTTCACTCTCATTAAAAAAAAGAATTTTGCCGTTTGTTATCATGGAATAATTATAACTAAATTATAAATGTTTGGTGGAGAAGCATTGATTGCTACGGGTTAAAATTATTTTTTAGCCGTGAGCAAAAATATGTCAAAGTCTCTGTGGGGCTTGTTGATAGTGTTAATGTTTTCAAATTCCACATGCCTAAAGCCGGCATCTGCCACAATTTTGCATAAGATATTTTTATCAAATCCGAAATGAAATACACCGGTATTGTCTTCGTGAAAGGAGCCGTCTTCACTTTTTAAATCAGCGATAGCTATAAATCCGTCTTCTTTTATATTTTTATGTATTGTTTCAAAAAAGACTTTTAAATCTTCTATGTGGTGCAGAGTCATGGAGCTTATCAGTCCGTGAAAAGTTTGCTTTAGAGGATTTCTTATAATGTCTTGCGCGTATATTTCTATACTGAGTTCTGGAGTGTTTTTCTCTTTTAGTTTCTCAAGCATAGCAGCAGAAGTGTCAACTCCATACACTTTTTTAGTGATTTTGGCTATTTCAAATCCTAAAAGTCCCGTACCGACACCAAAGTCTAAAACTTCCATATTCTCATGAAGATGAATTTTTTTACTGATAGCGTTTGCAATTTTTTTGGCACCCTCAACTCGGATGTTTCCTGTATCCCAAGTATCTGCTTTTTTATGAAAATGATCTTGCATTTGTACACCCTTTAAATATTGTTTATCCAGTAATCTGCATATTTTTGTTCTTGTTTTATCGTAGTGGTTCCGCCGTGACCCGGATAAATAGTCTTGTCAAAATCCAATTTTTTAAATCTTTGAAGAGAGTCTTTCATAGCTTGCGGTGATGAGTATGGAAAGTCACATCTGCCTATGGAACGTTCAAAAATGAAGTCACCGCTAAACATAGCATCTGCTATTTCTATGGTTGAACATCCCGGACAATGCCCTGGAAAAAGCCTAAATTTAACTTTTACGCCATCAAAATCTATCTCCTCATCACCTTCAACTTCATAGTCGGGAGTGGAAGGGGGAAGGTCTGGCATCCAACCGCTTCCTTGAAGTAGCATAACATCGCCTTTAGGTGTGTAAAGAGGGATATTTAATTTTTTTTGAAGTTCTGCATTTGACCATACATGATCAAAATGTCCGTGCGTATTGAGTATGGCAACAGGATTTGTAACATTTGCCAAAACCCACTGCGTTGCATCAACACCGGGGTCTATGATAAAATCTTTGCCGTCTATGCTGGCAATATAACAGTTTGTTTGGTAAGGTCCCATAGCTTGAACTTTTATGTTCATTTTAACCCTTTTTTGGCGAGATTATAGCATCTTTGAATTATCATACCTTTATGAATTTTTATAAAAATTAGAATTAATATTGGAACAAAAAATTCCACATGCCACGAAGAGATAGAGCATGTAAAAAAAAGTGATGTCTGGTTTAACTGGGCATGTGGAATTGAAAATAAAAGTGCAGATGTGTATTTTGAAATTATAAACAAATATAGCCCACAAGGTTTTTTTAAAGCCAAAAATCTCAATACACAAGCGAGAAAAGAAGCGGGGTTTAGCTGCAAAGAGCTGAACTTTATGGCAAAAAGGGAAGTGTGTTGGGGGAAGCGCGGCATGTAATCTCGTTCCAGCCTCGAAATTATGAGCTATTTTACAGTCTCTAGAACTTGAGTACGAGGAATCTCTATTTTATTGAAACCAGCTTTTTTATCTTTTTATAAAAATAATTAAAGCTTGGAGAGTTATTATTATTTAAATCCATATATGGAGTAATGTTTGTTGCCCAATTACATTTTTCTCTTCCTATCATACTGTATGAATGTCCTTTTAACGCAATTACACCCTTTGGATATATCGCATGTGTTTTTCCAATACCAGATAATAATCTTGGTAATTGATTTAATAATACTCTTGTGCTTGGGTCAGGTACAGATTTTAAATCTTTTGGTATATGCCCCAGGCCTTAGCGAACCAAGAGGAATACCTTCTTTCACTAAATTAACGAGTAATTGGTCATCACTTGTTCTTCTGATAGTTGAAAATCCATCATCATTTTTAGCAAGTATCCAGATTTCATTTGGGCTAAGAGCATCTACAAAATACGGTTGATGCGTTGTAACAAATATTTGTGACCCTCCTTTTTTCCGGTTCTTCAATATAAAGGAACTGCGGTGGAGTCGGATCCTCGAGTAGTAACAAATATGCAAATACTTTTAATGTGCCATCCGACATTTTTTCAATAAACATTCTAAATGCTGAAATCCTTGGATGTTCGGTTAATGCTCCTAAAGTGGCAATACCTAGTTTTCTTTTATCAGAAAGTTCTACCCACTCTGTCTTATTACTTTCTACTTGTTGCGCGTTCTCTTTGAATATATTTTCTAAGAGATTTTCTATAGTAGTTTCAAAATTGTCTTTTGTAATTTTTAAACCTTCTAGTTCCCCTTTCCATACAGCACCACGACCTTCATTAAGTAACAAAAAAGAAAAAGGCCATCCGCTGGATTGCCCTTCTCGCCTTTGACGTAGCCTTTCTGACTTAACATATGGACGTACATTTTCATCCAAATCTATTGATATTTCATATGTGATAGGTCTAGAATTATAATCTTCTTTATAATAAATCTGAAAATCAATAGATTCATTTGAACTTTGAGATCTCATTTTATGAAATCCACCTCTACTATTCATATCACAAGCTTCTTCAACCCCAAATTTCAAACAATCAGACAAAAATCCAAAAACATCAAAAAGTGTACTTTTGCCTACTCCATTTTTACCAATAACAGCCGTCAATGGTGTTAATTCTTCGATAAATAACTTACAATTCCATCTTCGAAGGATTATCGCACATTCTGACAACTAAAAATGTTCTCATGTTCTATCTAATGCAAAAATGTAAGGCATTAAGGGAAATCTTAAATAATTGAAATTTTTATTAATCATTATAACTCGATACTTTTCTTTTTTTGAGTAATATTAAAAAAGAAAAATTAGCACGGCATGTGGAATTGGGTGTCATTAAGTTAGAAAGATTTTTAAAGCTTAATAATTAATTGTTACAAAATTTTGATATAATATTTTGTTAAAGTTTTTTAAAGGTTAGCGCATATTATGAGTAAATATTCACAGATATCGGATTATCTCCAACGATTTTTAGATAATGAAGTTCGTAAAACTGGTATTAAAAAAGTAGTTATTGGTTTGAGTGGCGGTATTGATTCTGCCGTTGTGGCGGTGTTGGCTCATAATGTTTTTAAAGATGACCTTTTATGTGTAAAAATGCCATCTCACTATTCTTCCAAAAGTTCGGTGGAGCACGCGGATGATTTATGTTCTGATTTTGGAATGAGGAGCATAACGGCATCTATAGAGCCGATGCTCAAAGCGTACGAAGAGTTAAATCCCGATATGGATAACCTGAGACGCGGAAACTTTTCATCTCGCATGAGGATGTCGACACTTTTTGATATCTCGGCAAGGGAGAACGCTTTAGTTCTAGGTACGAGTAACAAAAGTGAATTAATGCTGGGGTATGGAACGCTCTACGGTGACCTCTCTAGTGCATTAAATCCTATCGGCGATTTGTACAAAAGTGAAGTGTATGCGCTTGCGGAATATTTAAATATAACAAAAAGTATCATATATAAAGCTCCATCCGCCGATTTATGGGATGGTCAAAGTGATGAAGAAGATTTAGGCTATACTTATACACAGCTTGATGAAGCTTTGAAGCTTTATGTAGAAGAGAGACTCAGTAAAGAAGAGATAGTTGCCAAGGGGTGTGATGAGAAAATGCTTGATATGATAGTATCAAGGATTTTTCGTAATCAATTTAAGCGAAAAATGCCGGTTGTCGCGAAGCTGACCTCAAGAACAATTAATCATGATTTTAATTATCCGAGAGATATAACTTTATAAGGATGTATATATGAAGATTTTATTTAATAAGTTCATTAGTGGGCGGGCAGAACATTCCAATGTGAGCGATGTTTTAGACGGTGAAAATATTGATCAGGTGGCGGAACTAGAAGAAGAGTTTGCTTCGTATGTCGGTGCAAAATATGCGCTTGCTACTTCACACGGTACTTCTGCGCTTCACTTGGCGATGTTGGCATTAGATTTAAAAAGAGGAGATAAGGTGGTTTGCTCCGTGAATGCGCATCCTAATGTGCCGGAAGTTGTTCGCCACTTTGACGCTGAACCTGTTTTTATAGATATTAATGCCCAAAATTATAATATTAATCTTGACCTTTTGGAAAATTACTTAGAAGATAATCAATCAAAAAAATTAAAAGCAGTTATCGTAACGCATATAGCCGGTTCTTGCGTAGATTTGGAGAGACTTTACTCTATTGCTAAAATTTATGACGTTCGCATTGTAGAAGATGCCTGTGATGCTTTGGGTGCAACAAACAACGGCAAGAAAATAGGCTCGACGGGTGCAGATATAACTTGTTTTAATTTTTCTTCCCATTTAAAGAAAAATATTTGCAACGGAGGCATTCTCGTTACAGATAATATAGATATTATTGAGAGAGCCAAATTGTTGCATAACCATGCTATCGTCCGTGATGAAGATTCTTTGGAATATATTTATGACGTCGTGGATATCGGCAATGACTACTCAATGAGCCAGTTAAATGCCGCTTATATCAGAGCGCAATTAACACAACAAGATAAAAATATAAAAAGACAAAAAGAGATAGCTGCAATGTATACAAGCGCTCTTGATGGTGTAGAACATGTGAGTGTGCCAAATATGAGTAATGAAGAGCATCCCTTTTCTTTATATATTGTAAAAATAGATAAAAACCGTGATTCATTCGCTGTTGAATTGAAAAACTCGGGGATACAAACCGGGCTCCATTATATTCCGCTTCATCTTTTATCCTATTATAAATCGAAATACTCATTTAGAGTCAATGACTTTCCTGTGGCACTTCGAAGTTACCAGCAGATTTTATCTCTTCCTATTTATCCGAGTATGGAAAATAAAGAGGTTAAATTTGTTATCGACACAATTAAAAAAATTGCTAAAACAAGAGTTTGAAAAAAGCCTTCGTTTTTTGGGTTGAGGATTATTTCTACAACCCAAGCATACCTCAAAAATTACTTTCTTTTTTATTATTACCGTTGAGTTGGATATATTGTTTTGCGATGTTTATTCGCTTTAAAACTAAAAAAATAGTAGATTTGGATATAGATATAATAAGTGTCGGCAATTTAAGCGTTGGCGGAAGCGGAAAAACTCCGCTAGTGAGTGCCTTGGCGCTAAGATATGAAGATGTTGCCATTGTACTTCGCGGCTATGGAAGAAAAAGCAGAGGTTTGCTTGTCGTTAAAAACAGGAATGAGATTGTATGTGAAGTAAGCCAAAGCGGTGATGAGGCTATGGTGTATGCCCATAAAGTTCCACATGCCATCGTGATAGTGAGCGAAGATAGAATAGCAGGAATACTCAAGGCTAAAGAGATGGGGGTCAAAATTGTTTTTTTAGATGATGCTTATTCAAAACATGATATAAAAAAACTTGATTTTCTCATAGAAGTGAAGAGTAAAAACAATAGTTGTTTGCCATCGGGAGCTTTTAGGGAGCGTCTGTGGAGTTCTAAAAGAGCTCAGATACTAAGAGACGGCATAGATTTTAAAAGGGTGGTTGAGCTTAAAAATAAAAGTGATAAAATGTCATTGCTTACTGCAATAGCAAGGCCGGCTCGTTTGAATCAGTTTTTGCCCGATGTGGTCAGTAAAAATTATTTTGAAGACCATCATTCCTTTGTTCGCAGTGAATTGACAGATATCTTGGAAAGAGACGGCTCAGATTCTCTTTTGGTTACATACAAAGATTTTGTAAAAGTAGAATTCTTTAACCTTCCGTTATCAATTTTGGATTTACACATGGAAGTGGATGAACATGTCTTTGAGAGTATCAATATATACAGGGAGCAAAACAGTGCAAAAGAAAATTGAAACAGTAAAAACATTATTAGAAGCTCTGCCGTTTATAAAAGAGTTCAAAAAAGAGATAGTTGTTGTTAAGTATGGCGGTTCCGCACAAACTTCTCCTCAATTAAAAGAGAAGTTTGCCGAAGATATTTTACTTATGTATCTTGTGGGAATAAAACCTGTGATTGTGCATGGCGGCGGGCAGCAAATCAATGAGATGCTTGATGCATTAAAGATAGAAAGTAAATTTATAGAAGGACAAAGAGTCACTTCAAAAGAAGTTATGAGAATCGTTGAAATGGTATTAAGCGGTGCCATCAATAAAGAGATAACATCCTTATTGAATTCTCATGGTGCCAAAGCTATCGGCATGAGTGGAAAAGATGCGCATTTTATTACTGCCAAAGCAAAAGATTTTGCAAAATGGGGACTCGCCGGAAATATTATAAATGTCAATGCTGAAGTTTTATCTACTTTGATTCATGAAAAATTTATTCCGGTAATCGCGCCAATCGCAGCTGGTGAGGAGATGGGACATCCCGGGTTTAATATAAATGCTGACTTATGTGCCTCGTATGTTGCTAAAGCGATAGGGGCCAATAAAATCATATTTTTAACGGACACAGCCGGAGTTTTAAATCATCACAAAGAACTCTTCAGCACACTTACAAAAGATGAAGTGGAAGCTTTAAAAGCGGATGGAACGATTCACGGGGGAATGATTCCAAAAGTAGATGCATGCTTGGAAGCTCTTGCAGGCAGTGTGAAAAAAGCTCACATTATAGATGGGAGAATAGAACATTCTATACTTTTGGAACTTTTTACCGATCAGGGTGTTGGAACGCAAATAACAAAATAAGAAGTATATAAATAATATATGCGAAACATAAGAAACGCAATTGTATAATCGTAAAAATTAATAGAGGAAATGAAGAATGTACGGATTATTTGAAGATGAAGATGATGTATTTGTAGGATCGCCAAAGAGTAAATTTTTAGATGTAGTGTTTAATGCAAACAACGACGTTGTGAGATATGAGTTAGAGAAATTTATAGATAAAGTTGCTGCGATGGAAGTTCTTCTTACTCAGCATATCGGAGATGATATAGATAAGCAACTCAAAAGTATAGCCATTACAAATGAAGACGAGGTGGATACTAAGGCTAAGAGCTTATATATTGAACTTATGGGTGCAGTGCTTTCAAAAAGTGAATAAATAAAATTGAAGCGTTTTTTACAAGTTTTTTTCTTTCTTATTCTAAGTTTATCTCCGATTTTTGCGAATGATTATAGAGAAATAAAACAAATATTGCTAAAAAAGGATGAGCAAAAGAAAATTCTTGTAAAATACGGTTCTGTTGAAAAACTTTTTAAATTTAGGTGGACACTTTATAAAAATGGCGGGTTAGTTATCTTTAAGTCTTATGATAAAATAGTGTCGCAAAATATGCTTTATTTAAGACACAAAAATCAGAGCTTTAGACTTGAATTAAAAACAAGAGGGGCTGATTTTTTTAATGTGCCGTATTTGCTGGTTAAATTTAAAGAGTTTAATTTTGAGACAAAAGAAGCAGTGTTTGATCTCTTTTTGTCTGATGAGAACATGCAAGTTAGTCTAAAATACTTAGAAAATAGTTAAAGAGGGATAATGCAAAGAGTTGAAACTGAGATAGCACGGTTAATAAAAGAGATTGATTATGATGAGGTTACTCGTCTTTTTGAGCTGCTATCTGGTGGTAAAAGACTTCGCGCTAAATTGATTTTAAAAATTGCTCCAATGAATGAAAAAGCTCCTCTGCTGGCTGCCGTCGTTGAACTTATTCATGCTGCGAGCCTGCTTCATGACGATGTCATCGATGATGCAACGCTTAGACGAGGAGAAGCTTCTGTAAACGCTACGGACGGGAGTAAAACTGCCGTTATGCTTGGCGATATTCTCTATTCAAAAGCTTTTAGCGAATTGGTTGAGTTTGATAGAAATATTGCAAAAATCATATCTTCTTCCGTAACAGCTCTGAGTAAAGGCGAAATGAAAGATGTCAAGATGGCCGAAGAATTCAATAGTGATGAAAATAAATATCTTGATATGCTTTATTTAAAAACTGCCACTTTGATTGAAGCGGCTGCGACGTCTGCGGCAATATTAGCTTGCAAAGACTCTGAAAAATATTCAATTTACGGTAAAAATCTTGGTCTTTCTTTTCAGATAATCGATGATATTTTAGACATTACATCCGATGAGGCTACTCTTGGAAAACCTGCAATGAATGATTTTGTGGAGGGGAAATGCACTCTGCCTTATATTTATCTTTTTGAATCATTAAATACTGAAGATAAAATAAGATTAAAAAACTCACATGCAAAATCAATAGATAAAAATGAAATCCTTTGGATACAAGAGAAAATGGGTGTGCATAAAAGTATAGAAAAAGCTTTTAAATTAGCACAAATGCTCTCTGAAGAAGCTATGCAGGCGGTTCAAGATGATAAAGAACTAGTCGGTATTTTACAAACTATGATACAAAGAAGTTATTAATGCATTATTTAAATATTAGTTTCTCACATAAAAATTCTACTTTAGAGATTAGAGAAAAGCTTTCGTATCCCAATGAAGAAAATCTTCATGGGTGTTTAAAAAAACTTAATGCGAATGAAGCTATCAATGAATCTATCTTGATTTCAACATGCAACAGAATGGAAGTTTTCTGTAGTTGTAATGATATAGCGAAGGCAACACAGCATATTTTTGAACTTCTTAGCGCTCGAGCGGGCATTAAGATTGAAGAGCTTGAAGGCAGAGCGGACATTTTTGATGACAGTAGTGCCATTCACCATCTCTTTAGTGTTGCAAGTTCGCTTGACTCAATGGTTATCGGAGAGACACAAATCTCCGGGCAGTTAAAAGATGCTTTTAGATTTTCATACGATAATGGCTACAGCGGACAAAAGTTGGCTCGCGCAATGCATAATGCTTTTAAGTGCGCAGCCAAAGTAAGAAATGCGACAGATATATCTTCAAAACCTGTGTCTATTGCAAGTGTGGCTGTTTCAAAATTAAAATCGCTCTTGGATGACATTAAAGGAAAAAAAGCCTTGGTTATCGGCATTGGAGAGATGTCGGAGATAACAGCCAAGCATTTGCTTTCAAATGGCGCAGATGTTTACATTATGAATAGAACAAAAGAAAAAGCGGTTGCTCTGGCTGATGCGTGTAACGCAAAAGTTTTAGATATGGACCAGCTCCCCACAGCAATAAATGAGTTTGAAATTCTTTTTACTGCTACTTCTTCTTATGAGCCAATCATCACAGACGAAATTATACAATCATGTGATTTTGACAGATATTGGTTTGATTTAGCCTTGCCGCGAGATATTAATTACCATAAAGGTAATAGAATCAATCTTTATGTAATAGATGATTTAAAATCAATTGTAACGGAAAATATGGGACTGCGGGAAGAAAGTGCAAGAGCCTCTCACTCCATAATAGGCAGAGCTGTTGTTGACTTTTTTGAGTGGTTAAATACTTTAGATATAGAGCCAATGATAAAAGAGATATATCAAAAAGCATCTTTGGCAGCTTCGATGGAGAGCAAAAGAGTGATTGATAATGGGTATATTCCAAAAGAATATGAAGCGCAGGTTCAAAAAATGGCAGAGCAGGTGTTGAAAAGATTTTTGCACGATATGACTAAAAAAATGAGAAGTGTATCAGAAGAAACGAAGTCTGATATGATAACTAGTGCTTTGCAGTTTTTGATTCAAAATGATAAAAAAGTCGTTGTGCTAGATGAATACAAATGTGAACGTATGTTAAAAGGACAACAGTGAGAAGATCAAGAGCATTTATTCCAACCACAAAAGAAGCACCTTCGGATGCTCAGTTAGCAAGTCATATTTATCTCTCAAGAGCTGGATTTGTTTCTCAGGTTGCAAGCGGCTTATACAATTATATGCCGCTTGGAAAAAGAGTCATCAAAAAAATTGAAAATATTATTAATGAAGAGATGCACTTTGCGGGGGCGCAGGAAGTTGAACTTAGTTTTGTTACTCCTGCAGATTTATGGAAAGAAAGCGGCAGAATAGAAAAGTTCGGAAAAGAACTGCTTCGTTTTCATGACAGAAAAGAAAATATGTTTGTTTTGGGCCCGACGCATGAGGAGATGATGGTTGATATGGTTCGCAACCGTGTTACAAGCTATAAACAGCTTCCTCTAAATCTTTATCAAATTAAAACAAAATTTCGTGATGAAGCAAGACCAAGATTCGGACTCATGCGTGGTCGTGAATTTATCATGAAAGACGGCTATAGCTTTCATTCTTCAGTAGAAGATATGGATAGAGAGTTTGATGCTATGGAAGCTGCATATAAAAAAATTCTAACGCGACTCGGACTTGACTTTAGAATAGTAGAAGCAGACAGCGGTGCTATCGGAGGAAGCGGCTCTAAGGAACTTATGGTCATAGCGGGATCGGGAGAAGATACGATAGCAATTTGTGATACATGTGAATACGGTGCAAATGTCGAAGCTGCATCCCGTTCAGGAAGAACAAATATACCAGAAGCCCCGATAGCTGAATTTAACAAGTTTAAAACGCCGGATGTAAAAAGTATAGAAGATTTAGAAAATTTTTTTAAAGTTGACGGCTATTACATTATGAAATGTGTGGCAAAACGGGCTGTTTATGAAGAAGAAAGTGAAATAGTACTTTTTTTCATAAGAGGATGCGATAATCTTCAAAAAGTAAAAGCGCAAAATGCGACGGGTGCTCTAGATATTGTTGATGTAAGTGAAGAAGAACTCAAAGAGCTGGGAATAGTTCCCGGTTTTATAGGACCGCTCGAACAGGCTAAAGCGAAACATGTAATCGACATTGATTTAAAAGATGCTAAGCACATGATTTGTGGAGCAAATGAAGAAAATTATCATTTTATTAATGTGGATATGTCCGTTATGGATGAAGCTTATTACTTTGACATTGCAGAGGTAAATGAGGGTGATGCATGTCCTTGTTGCGATGGAAAACTCTCCTTTACAAAGGGTATAGAAGTCGGTCATATTTTTAAATTGGGTACGACCTATTCTTCTGCGCTTAAAGCAGAATTTTTAGATGAAAACGGAAAAGCGCAGCCGTTTGTTATGGGAACGTATGGAATGGGTGTAAGTAGGCTTGTTGCGGCAATTATAGAGCAACATCATGATGAAAATGGTTGTATATGGACGAAAGAAAGCTCCCCTTACATGGTAAATATTATGATTTCAAACGTAAAAGATGATGCGCAGGTTACGCTTGGAGAAGAATTGTATGCACAACTTCAAAAAGCAAATATTGAAGTGATGCTTGATGACAGAAAAGAAAGATTTGGCTTTAAAATGAAGGATGCTGAACTTATCGGTTTTCCTTATACGATTATCATTGGAAAAGAGTTGGAAAATGGCTTAGTGCAAATTTTCGACAGAAGAGCCAACACAAAAACTGATATAGATAAAAATATGATTTTTTCTAAAATCATTGAGCGCATATAATATGATATATTTTATTGCCTATTTATTTTTAGAGGTCTTGATATCTGTTAACATTTCATCATATCTTGGCGGTTTGATGACATTTTTTGAGATACTTTTCACTGCCTTTATCGGTATTGCGATATTAGTAAATTTTAGAAAAACTTTAAGAGAAAATTTAACAGCAGTATCTTATGATTGTATTGATTTGCAAGAGTTTCAAAGTTTAAATCTTTTCACTCTTTTTGGTGCAATTCTGTTGATTTTACCCGGTTTTTTGACGGATATTCTTGGTTTATTGTTGCAATTTGGCGTAATTACAAGGATGATTGTTAATAATTATCATGTAAAATCAAGTAGTTGTAAAACTTCATTTAAACAAAATAGTATAAAAAAGGATTCAGATGTCATTGATGTTGAAATTATTAGCAACGACGCTTCTATTAAGTAGCGCACTTTTAGCAGTTGGTTCAGGTGAACTTATTGAAAAACATTTAGAAAAAGCATTTAAAAGCAACCCTAATATTAGTTCGTTGAATATAAAAGTTGTTGATAAAATGCCGGTTGAAGGTTTGAAGGGTTGGGATGCGTATGTCATTAAAATAGATGCAACGCTGCAAGCGAAACCAGAAAATCGTGAGATTTCTCAAAAGATGATTTGGTTTTCTAACGGAAGTGTAATCACGCAGGATTTGGTGGATTTGAAATCCGGAGACAGTTTAAAAGAGTTGGTATCACCGACTTTTAAAGATGAATTTTATAAAAAAGAGAATTTAATTTATGGTAATGCGAACGCGAAGCATAAAGTGGCTATTTTCTCAGATCCTCTGTGTCCATTTTGTAGAAACTTTGTTCCTAAAGCTATCAATGATATGAAAAAAGAGCCGAATAAATTTGCTATTTATTATTACCATTTTCCACTTCCAACGCTTCATCCAGCAGCAGTGGAATTGACAAAAGCTGCAATTGCAGCTGAACTCAAAGGTCATAAAGATGTTATTCTTAAGCTTTATACCGTAGAAGTGGATGCTAGAGAAAAAGATATAAATAAAATTCTCGCGGCATTTAACAAAATAATAGATGCTAATATCAAACCGGAGGACTTACATCTTCCGGAAGTTTTAAAACATTATGAAAATGATTTGAAAATAGCAAGTGATGTTATGGTTCAAGGAACTCCAACATTGTTTTTAGACGGAAAAGTTGATAAAACAAAAAGACAATATGAAAAGGTTAAGTAAAATATGAAAAAATTAACAATAGCAACAAGAGGCTCCCAATTAGCACTTTGGCAATCAAACCACATCAAAGCTATATTGGAAGAACAAAATCCTGGTCTTGAAGTTGAGTTAAATGTAATTGTAACTTCAGGAGATAGAATTATAGACAGACCGCTAGCGGCTATTGGAGGAAAGGGTTTATTCTTAAAAGAATTAGAAGAAGCGATGCTTCGAGGTGAGGCACAGATTGCTGTTCACTCTTTAAAAGATGTTCCTACTGTTATGCCTGATGGTTTAGTTTTGGCTGCCATTACAGAAAGAGAAGATGTCCGAGATGCTCTTTTGTCTCAAAAATATGCCGATATCGATTCTCTGCCAAAGAAAGCTGTCGTAGGTACTTCATCCCTTCGCCGCCGCATGCAGATTGAAAAAATCAGACCTGACATCATCATAAAAGATTTACGAGGAAATGTTGACACGCGAATCAGAAAGCTAAAAGAAGGTGAATTTGATGCAATTATTTTAGCTGCAGCAGGGATTAATCGCCTTGGGCTTTTAGATGAAGTTGAATACGTGTATCCTATTTCCCTTTATGAGATGATTCCGTCTATGGGACAGGGCGCTTTAGGCATTGAAGCTGTAAATGATGAAGAAGTTTTAAAGATAGTTTCCAGACTTGAGGATGAATTCAGTAGAATTGAAACCACAATTGAGAGAGATTTTGTAGATGAACTTCATGGCGGCTGTCATGTGCCAATAGGCGTAAATGCAACGGTGCTTGAAAATAATGATGTCATAATTAAAGCGGTTTTAGGACTTCCAAACGGTACAAAAATATTAAGTGATTCCAAATTGGTTTCAAAAGATAAATATAAAACTGTGGGAAGAGAGATGGCTCAAGAATTTATAGCCAAGGGTGCAAGAGAATTATTGGCCTTAGCTGAAGAGATGCAAAAAGAAGAAGCGAATAAGTAGAATGCAAAAAACTATAAAGCTTTTAACCAAAGAAGAAGAACTTACAATTATTAATGAACCTTTGGACATATATTTGGAAATTCCACATTTGGCGTATGCAGAAGTTAAAAAAAAAGATGGGGGGAAGGCTCTTTTATTTACGAATGTAGTAGATACGAAAAATGGCATAAAATTTGAAGAAAGTGTTTTGATGAATGTTTTTGGTTCATATAGAAGATGTGAACTTCTTTTTGGTAGAACAATTGAATCAGTTGCTGATGAAATAACAAAGCTTTTACATATGAAACCGCCCTTGGGTTTTTTAAATAAGTTGTCAATGGCGAGTGAACTTTTTTCATTAAAAAATATATTTCCTAAAAAGCTCAAAGGTGAAGGTGCCTGTCAAGAAATTCAATATTTCGATGACGCGATAGATCTTTACAAAATTCCTATATTAACCACATGGGAGCAAGATGGAGGCCCTTTTATTACGATGGGGCAGGTGTATACTCAAAGTTTGGATGGCGAGTTGGTAAATCTTGGTATGTACAGACTTCAGGTATACGATAAAAACCATCTAGGCATGCACTGGCAGATTCATAAAGATTCATCACACTTCTTTGACCAATATCAAAAAGCCGGCAAAAAGATGCCGGTAAGTATAGCTATTGGTGGTAATCCGCTCTATACATGGTGCGCAACAGCTCCTCTTCCTTATGGAGTGAATGAGCTTTTGATGTACGGACTTATCACTAAAACACCAGCAAAATTAGTTAAATCGTTGACAAACCCGCTGTATATTCCTCAGGATGTTGATTATGTAATAGAGGGCTGGGTAGATACAAATGAGTTAAAAATAGAGGGTCCTTTTGGTGACCATACAGGGTATTATACTCTTGAAGAACCGTACCCTGTGCTGCAGGTCAGTGCAATTACAACTAAAAAAAAGAGGGTATATTTAGCGACGGTTGTCGGCAAGCCACCGCTTGAAGATAAGTATATGGGTTGGGCAACGGGGAAGATATTTTTACCGCTTTTAAAAACAACGGCACCCGATTTGATTGATTACCACATGCCGGAAAATGCTGGTTTTCATAATCTTATTTTGGCAAAAATGCAACCTTATTACAAAGGGCATGCCAAGCAGTTTATGCATGTTTTTTGGGGTGCAGGACAGATGAGTTTTGTTAAGCATGCAATCTTTTTAGATGAACATGCTCCGCGGCTTGACAACTATGAAGCAGTTGCAACATATGTCTTAAATAGATTCACGCCTAAATCTATGTTTATCTCAGAAGGTATATTGGATGCGCTTGATCATTCTTCTCCTGAGACACTTGTTGGCGGAAAGCTTGGAATTGATGCAACAGCAGCGCATAAAGTTGAAGCTCCTCAGCTTTTGGGTGATGAAGAGTTGCTCGCAAAGGTTCAAGAGCTAATCCCAGAAGTTGTAAACTTGCACCAATACATGATAAGAACTAAAAATCCAATAACCGTTTTGTCTATAAATAAAACAATAAATGCTAAAGAATATTTTAATCTTTTAATCAATTTAAGTACCTATATTAGAATTGTGATTTTTGTAGATGAGGCAAAAAATGATGTATACAACCCTTATATGCTGGTATGGAGAGTCACAAACAATATGGATGCTTTGAGAGATGTTTTTGTATCTGGTCTTATGGTCGGAATAGATGGAACGAATAAATGCAGACTAGATGGTTTTAACCGTGAATGGCCTGATGATGTTGATTGTACAAAAGAAGTAGTAGAGACATTGAAACAAAAAGGACTTTGGAATTTGAGCGATACATTATATAAAGAGTATCAATTATAAATACATTTATCATAAAGTTGTGATTTCCAATCCTTATAAGGTTAGTATAATATTTTCTAATGTAATATAGACAGATTATTATAAAAGGCTTCATGAATGAATAAAAAATTTTTCTTGTTTATTTCAATACTATTTTTGACGCTAGCAACATCAAGCGCAGCTGTTTATAAAGGTCAAAAAATATTTGTTAAAGAATGCGTAAAGTGTCATGCAAGTGGACAGGTTTTTGTGGCTACTCAAAATATGAAAGACTGGAAAAAATTGATGAATAAGAATGGAAAAGGTTTGGCTGACCTTCATCTTGGAAAAGAAAAAGCAAAAGATTCTTGGGAATATTTTGACAGCAGCATCTATGCCAAAAAAACAAAGCACTTAGAGCAATTCTTGGTTGAATATGCAAAAGACAGCGGAAATGTTCCCGCTTGTAATTAATTTTTATTTTTTTAACTTTTAAAATTAATGTAGAGATTTTCTCTACATTAATTTTTTTATAAAAACCTTCCAATGATATATTCCATTTTGTAAAATCACTTAATTTAGTTAAAATACAAAACTTTTTAATAATGGAGAAATTATGGACAAAATGTGGTCAGGTCGTTTTTCTGCAAGCGCATCAAGCCTTTTAGATCAGTTTAATGCATCTATAATGTTTGACAGAAAACTTTATCGTGAAGATATTGAAGGTTCGCTTGCACATGCCGCAATGCTTGCAAAACAAGGCATCTTGAATTCTGAAGAACTTATTCAAATAACTGATGGGCTCAATCAGGTTATGGCTGAAATAGAATCAGGCGAGTTTGTATGGAAAATTTCTGATGAAGATTTACATATGGCTATTGAAAAGAGATTAACGGTAATAATAGGCGATGCCGGTAAAAAACTTCATACTGCAAGAAGCAGAAATGATCAGGTTGCGGTTGATTTTCGCCGTTATGTTCTTCGTAAAAATAATGAAATTATTGATGCCATAAAACTTCTCATGCGTGAAGTTTTAGTAGTCGCTTCAAAACATACTCAAACGATACTCCCTGGAATGACACATCTTCAGCATGCGCAACCCATTAATTTCGGTTTCCATTTAGGTGCATATTTGGCAATGTTTAAAAGAGATATTGAAAGATTTGAGAGTTCCTATAAAAGAAATAATATATCTCCTCTTGGATGTGCTGCATTAGCGGGGACTCCCCATAATATAGATAGAAATATGACAGCTGAACTCTTAGGTTTTGAAGGGGTTAGTATTAATTGTTTAGATACTGTAAGTGATAGAGATTTTGCACTTGAAATTTTATTTAATATCTCGACGATGATGATGCATATTTCAAGACTTAGTGAAGAGCTTGTTATGTGGTCGAGTTACGAATTTGGTTTTGTTGAACTGAGTGACGAGTATTCTACGGGCTCATCTATTATGCCACAAAAGAAAAATCCAGATGTTCCGGAGCTTCTTCGCGGTAAAACAGGTCGTGTTTATGGTTCACTTATGGGACTTTTAACTGTTATGAAAGCATTGCCGCTTGCTTATAATAAAGATACGCAAGAAGATAAAGAGGGCGTTTTTGACGCGGTTGAGACAGCTGAAATATCTTTAGAAATACTCAAAGAAGCGATTAAAACCATGCAGATAAAACCTCACAATATGGAAAAAGCTTCTAAAATAGGACATTTAAGCGCAACTGATTTGGCTGATTATTTAGTGGAGAAATGTAATATTCCTTTCCGTGAAGCACATTTTATTACAGGCAAGGCAGTTGCGAAAAGTGAAGAGTTGAAGATTGATTTGAGTGATATAGAACTTAAATATCTGCAAAATATTGATTCTCGAATCAATGATGATGTATTGAAATTTTTATCTATCACTAACTCTATGAATGCAAGAACTTCCGCCGGCGGTACCGCAAGTATAAGAACAAAAGAACAGTTAGAATATTTTAAAATTTTTTTAAAGGTATAAAATGAAAGTAACTGTTTCTCATAAAGATGGTATGAAATTTGAGGCTAAAACGGAAAAAAGCAGTTTCATTATTGATTGTCCGGTCATTTCTCCGGTAGAATATTTTTTAGCCGGAATTATCACATGCAGCGCAACAGATATTGTTTTGATACCAAAGAATCAGGGAAAAACTGTAACGAATTTGATAATTGACGCAGAAGTAGTAAGAAATGAAGAACAACCTAGAAAGTTTAATGCGCTTCATTTGGATTATAAGTTTAGCTCAGATGCAGATGATATTACGGCGGCACGCTGGGTTATGGCATCATTAGAGACCTATTGCTCAACAATAAATACTATTCGCGATACGACAGAGATTTCTTATTCTATAACCCATAATGGAAATTTAATTCGTGAAAATGAAAAGATGATTTCCGGCGGAGGCAGTAAAATAGATATGGGTAAGATTCAGGCTTGTCTTAGCTAGCTTTTTATTCACGGCATGTGGAAAAACATTTCCACATGCCGACTAGACTCTCTCTTCATAAGGCTGTTGCGTCAATATTCTCTTATCAGTCAATCCTCTGCCTATTGTAAAATGATAAAGTGATTGGAATGTATTTGTATGGAGCCCCAAAAGCTCATGAAATACATCATCGAGATAACAGCCTATACCGGTTGCGCTCAGTCCTAGAGATGTCGCTTCTAAATAAAGCTGTTGCCCAATTGCTCCACATTCCCAGTACAACTCTTTATACCTATGTTCGCCGTGTTCTATCAGTTGCTTTGCAAATACACTTAACATCCCCATACTAAAAGCTCCCTCACTGGCTATGTCCTGATTACAGGATATATTTTTGGAAATGATTTTATAGTCTCCATAAGCAAGAACATAAAGATTTTCATCTATTTTTTTCCATAAGAAAGATGTATTCATTTGAAGCATTAACGTATTTTTATAATCTTCATTTCGCAAATAGATGTACAAGCCTGCTCGGAGATTTTTTACATTATGCACAAAGAGAACTAAATTCACTGCATTGACAAAGCCATTAAAACTTTCGTCCGTAGAGTTAAGAAGTACTAAAAATTGCTCATAGGATATTTCACTATTATGTTTATTCATCATTTGAGCGCTTCTTCTAGTTAAAATGACTTTTTTTGATTCCATAGTTGCATCTCTTGTATGGGCATCATAATTTAGCTCCTCAAGAACAGTATTCGAAGCGTACGTTGCATCTTCTATCTTGGATATTAATGGCCACTTTTGATAATTATGGGCGAGGCTGTTTGCTACTGAATCAAAAGTAAAGGGAAGAGCGTTTATTATTTTTGAGTAGTCAATGTCTCCGTTAAAAAACTCCGGGGTAATCAGTAGTAACATCTCCGGAATTTCATTTTCATTTTCATTAAAACGAATTTTTTGCTCCAGACCCAAGAGTTTTGATATTTCTTTATCACTTATATTGCTTAAGAGTTTATATTTCCAGCCAAGGGCTTTGGCACTTATTTGAATTGCTCTTTGTGCATGTCCTGCATCTAATTGCGTGTACCTAAAAGCCCTCTCTCCATACTTCCAGACCTCTCGATAAACAATGGAGCTTAAGGCAATAAAAAAAGAGTTTTCGGGCAGAGTGTTCCAAATATCCGTGTCAATGGATGCAAGAATTTCTAAAGAATGGTCTTTTGGAGCATAATGGGAGATATTTGTTTTGTTACCTATACCCTCGAGCGGCGGTAAAATAAGGTAGGCTTCACTAGGATGCAGGTTTCCGCTTGAAGCATTACATCTGAGTGCCCATGTATCTACTCCATTTGATTTTATCGCTGATATACCCATAGAAAATTGTAAGAATTGAGATACTGAGTTTATTAGCAGCGGAGCGGTCGGAATTTTATCTCTAAAGAGAAGATGGTAGGGAGGAGTAGGATATGAAAATGCCAAAGGCAGAATTTTTTTCGCAGCACCTTGGTATGAACGAAACGGATTTGCTTGATTGGCCCAATCCATATATCCTAAGGATTTGGCGTATCTTTTATGCGAGTGTTTTGTTTCTTCATGATACATGAAGATATCCTGTAATTTTTTATTCATAAAGAGATAGTAGTCAAGAAGTAATTTGATAAAGCAAAAAAATATGAGATAAATTATATTTTAATGATAAATTTATGACATTTTGCAAATTTTTTTATTGAAATAAAATTTATATATTATGATGTAAAAAAAGAAGGAAAACAGTATGTTTGAAATTATAATCGTCATGATGGCATGTGGAGTCTTAATGCTTCTCGCTTATGCGCTTACATCTTTAATAAGAAAAAGAGAATGGGGTGAAAATACTAAAAGCTTTTTTTAGCTTAAAGTATTTTTAGAGACCGTACGCTTTTCTATAGGCACTCATCCGTTTTGAAACATTTTTCAGATAATGTTTTGGCTCATCAAATCTTAAATCTTTTAGAAGCTTATTGTATACTTCGTCCGAACTCATAGCATTAATAAGCGGAGCTGCCGTATTCATATTGTATTTTCTTGTAAAAGCCCATGCAATATTACCGGCTCCGGTATTGTAAGCGGCAATTGTGCAGTAAAGCCTGCTGTCTGGATTTTTTATTGATTTTAAATATCTATAGTAAAGTATGTGTAAGTAAGCTGTGCCCATTGTTATGTTGTTTGTGCTGTTGTAAAGATAATTGCCGGTAACTAGTTTTTTTTCATTATACAAAAATTGATACGTGTCAATTCCGGCAGTTTTTGGAACAATTTGCATCAGTCCATAGGCGGGAATGTGTGACCTTGCTCTTGGATTGAAGTTACTTTCCGTATGCATAATTGCAAAAACCAAAGGAGCAGGAAGTTCTCTTTTTTTGGCATTTAGCTTGATTTCATCGTGAAAAACTTGTGACCTTTTCAGCATTGCATCTTTTGGCATTTGTATCTGAATACTATACACTTTTGCATGCTTAACTTTATCAGATGAAGCGGCTTGAATATTCTTGTCTGAAACATTTTTATTGATGTAAGCTTTGACGCTCTCTTTTGTAGGGGGTGTGTCAAATATTACATTTGATAGAATCGGGTCTGCTTTTACAGGGGAATCAACTACACCCTCAGGCTTTTTGATTTTTGCAAGTTTTTTTTCAAGAGGATCTGTTTTTTGTACTGTTTCATTATCAACGGTAACAACTTTTGCGAGAGCAATTTGTAATTTTTCTTTTGCTTCCTGTGGCGAAGAAGCGATAGTTTCTACCGTAATAGTCTCTTTGGAAAAATCTACATCCGTTCTTGTTTTTTTATCTTCCGTATAAGCTACCCAAGTTTTTTTAGTTGACATTTTTGGCTCATCCCATAATGCGCCAACCTCTTTTTTGTAGTTATTAAACTCTTTCATTTGAGATTCTTGATAATTTTTAAAACCTTCTTCTTGAGTTTTTTTATAGCTGTTAAACTCTTGCATCTGCTGCGCCTTAAATTCTTCTGCAGTTTGGGCAAAAAGCGAAGCAGCGACAAAAGATATAAAAAGAAGTAGTTTAAACATAATAAACCCTGTTTTATTTAATTTATTTAGCCTAGTGTATTAAAAGTTTTCTAAAAATGTCCTTGAGGATCAGCATCGGTAAAATGTGACCATGAGAGTTTTGCACCGCCTAGAACATGAAAATGAAGATGTTTCACCTCTTGCCCGCCGTTTTCACCTATATTTGTAATCACTCTGTAACCGCTTTTTTCAATTTTAACTTCTTTTGCAACCTCTTGTATAAAATCACTCATTTTTCCCATTAAACTAGAATTTGCTTCATTAAAACTATCTATGTGAACTTTTGGAATAACAAGGATATGCACCGGAGCTTTTGGATTAATATCGTGAAAAGCGAGGAACTCATCGTCTTCGAGGATTATATTGGACGGAATTTCTTTATTTATAAGTTTGCAGAATATACACATTGTCTTTTCCTTTATATTTTTGGAAATTGTAACATATATATTATGTTTACTCTAGCAAATGAAGCTGTATATAAATATAATTTGAATATAATCCATCTTAAAATCTTTCAGTTTTTGAAAGACTTTTATTTAAAATAATTAATACATTTTAACATATGGAGACTCTATTTGAAAGAGTGGTATGATGCAATACAAAACGCACAGAGTGTAGAAAAATTGGAAGAAATTCGTGTATCTGTTTTTGGAAAAAAGGGTGTTTTAGCCTTAGAATTTGCTAAGATGAAAACCGCCACAGATGAAGAAAAGGCACAAATAGCAAAAGATTTAAATACACACAAAAGTGCATTAACAAATGAACTTATGCAAAGAAAAATTACATTACAAACTTTAGAATTACAAGAAGCTATGAGGGCAAGCGCTATCGATGTTTCTCTCTTTAGTTCAAAAAGCCAATCAGGGGCACTTCATCCCGTAATGGAGACTATGGATAAAATTATAGAATATTTTACTGCGATGAACTTTGATATAAAAACAGGTCCGATGGTAGAAAATGATTTTTATAATTTCGAGGCTTTAAATCTGCCAAAGTATCATCCGGCAAGAGATATGCAGGATACATTTTATTTTAAAGACGAAATGCTTTTAAGAACACACACCTCTCCTGTTCAAATTAGAACGATGATGAGTACAAAACCGCCGATTCGCATGATTGCTCCAGGAGCTGTATTTCGTCGTGATTATGACATTACACATACTCCAATGTTTCATCAGGTTGAGGGTTTATTGGTGGATGAAGAGGGTATTGTTTCCTTTGCAAACCTGAAATTTATTTTAGAAAATTTTTTGAAATATATGTTTGGTGATGTTGAAGTTCGTTTTCGCCCGTCATTTTTTCCTTTTACAGAGCCTTCGGCAGAGGTGGACATCTCCTGTATATTTTGTAAAGGTTGCGGATGTAGAGTTTGCTCCAAGACAGGCTGGTTGGAAGTGTTAGGATGTGGAATTGTGGACCCAAATGTTTTTAAAGCTGTTGGATATAAAAATGTAAGTGGATATGCTTTTGGACTAGGTGTTGAGCGGTTCGCAATGTTAATTCATCAAATAGGTGATCTTCGTTCTCTTTTTGAGGGAGATATTAAATTATTGGAGCAGTTTCAATGATTGTTACTAGAAGTTGGTTAAATGAATGGATAGATTTAAAAGGTATCACAACTGATAACTTAGTTAAAACTTTAAATTCAATAGGTTTAGAAGTTGATAGGGTGCATCATTATAAAGTTCCTGAAAAAATAGTTTTTGGCAGAGTTTTAGAGTGTGAAAAACATCCTGATGCAGATAAATTAAATATATGTAAAGTGGATATCGGTTCTAGCACGCGTCAAATAGTTTGCGGCGCATCAAATGTAAGGGCAGGGCTTAATGTTGTTGTTGCGACTATTGGCGCGGAGATGCCCAATGGACTTATAATTAAGCCTGTTGTGCTTCGCGGGATTGACAGTGAAGGGATGATTTGTTCTGCCGGTGAAATTGGTTTTGAAAATATTCAAGACGGGATTATGGAACTCGATGAGAGCATAGGTGGCTATACTTTAGGTCAAGAAGTTTCTGAAAATAACATATTTGGGGATGATTTAATTGAAATTGAATTAACTGCAAATCGAGGAGACTGTTTAAGTATTCGAGGTATAGCAAGAGACTTGAGTGCAGCCTATGATAGACCCTTAAAAGAAGTGACTTTTAATGAAAATGAAGACAGAAGAATAGGGATAGGCAGAATTTTAAGTCTTTCGCATGAAAAAGATTTAAATATCAATCTGCGCTATAAGGCAGTTGATTTAAAAAACTTAATAATTCCTTTTGTCATAAAACTCAGACTCTCTCAAATCGAAGAAAAAAGAGATACTGACATTGAATCCATCATGCTTTATGCGACGCACAGCAGTGGGGTAATTTTAAAAGCTTATAATTATGGTTTTTTCTGTGCCAAAAATGATACAATGGCAAAAATAGTGCTGAGTGAAGATAAACACGGGTATGCATGTATTATGTCTAAGGAGAAAGCTTCTACTATTGGAATTATTCAAGAAGATGCTTCTAAAGTTACTTATGTTGAAGGAACCGTATTAATAGAAGCGAGCTATATTCCACCTGACATTATTTCCAAAAAGATGGCGATTTCGAAAATACCTTCGGGTCCTTTGTATTATAGAACATCAAGAGGAAGTGAACCAGAGTTGAATCTAGGTTTATCGTTTTGTTTAGACCTTATAGAATCAAATTCCAATTCGGCAATTTTTGGCGGTAATATAGAGCTTTGTGATTCTTATGAAAATAAAATTGTAAGTGTTAGCAAGCAGGAAATTGATGAAATTATCGGTGCAAGCATTGATAAAGTGAAAATTAATAAAATTTTAAAAAATTTAGGTTTTAATACTGCAAAATCGCATGCAGATCATTTTGTTATATCGGTTCCAAGATTTCGCCATGATATTATTAACAAACAAGATATTATTGAAGAGATAGTTCGTTTGGTCGGAATTGATAATATCCCCTCAAAACCTTTTATGTTCAAAGAAGAAAATAAATTAAAAGATGACTATTTTGAGTATAAAAAACGAAGAACATATAGACACAGAGCTGCGCAAAGCGGCTTTTTTGAGAGTGTGCATTTTGTTTTTGATGAAAAAAAAGTTTTGCAGAAATATGGATTTGATACATTAAATGAAGAATTAGAACTTTTAAATCCGATAGTCAATACGCTTGATACTTTAAGATCAACTTTAATGACAGGACTTTTAAAAGCAGCTTCTGGCAATGTAAATAACGGTTATTCATCAGTGAAGCTTTTTGAGGTGGGTTCGGTATTTAATGCATCAAGGGAAGAATCACTTAAAATGGCTATGCTGTTTTGTGGAAATAAGGAGAGTGAATCTTTATCTAATTCCGGAAAACCGCAAAAGATTGACTTTGCTTTTTTTACTCAAAAGATTGCTGATATCATCGGTGAATTTGAACTTAGAACGCATACAACAAAACACTCCTTATCGCATCCCTTCCAGTGTGCAGAGATATTGATAGGCGATGAAGCAGTCGGAGAACTTTTCAGAGTGCATCCAAGCGTACAAGACAGCTATAATTTGGACATTACAATAATGTGCGAAATTGATTTCACGAAACTGCCTGACTCATTGAAAGTGGCAAAAAATGTTTCAAAATATCAGGCTTCATTTAGAGACTTAAGTATTGTAATGCCTCAGGAGATGAGTTATGACAGAGTCAAAGGCGTTATAGAAAAAAATGCAAGCAATGAGCTTATTCATTTTTATCCCGTAGACAGATATGCAGATGAATCCTTAGGTGAAAATGTAAGTTTATCTATTCGCTTTATGCTTCAGTCGGATGAAAAAACACTTCAAGAAGAAGATATTACTTCATCCATGGATGCTATCTTGAATGCATTAAAAAATGAATTAGGGATTACACTAAGATGAATTTAATACATGTGAGCCCATGCTCTGCCTTTTCTTTAAATATTTCAGAAATCGCACCGGATAAATCTATATCGCATCGTAGTGCTATGTTTTCTATGTTAGCGAACGGAACTTCAGAAATAACAAATTTTTTGCGAGCGCAAGACACGCTCAATACTTTGGAAATAGTAAAAAAACTTGGGGCGAGCGTTGAAGATGACGGGAACGTGATTAAGATAAGTTCCAATGGAATACAAGAGAGCAGTGAAATTCTTGATTGTGGCAATTCCGGAACCGGAATGCGGCTGTTTTGTGGTCTTTTAAGTTCTGCAAATGGACATTTTATTTTAACCGGCGATGAATATTTAAAGCGCCGCCCGATGAAAAGAGTCACTTTGCCATTAAGAAACATAGGCGCAAAATTAGATGGAAGAAATGATGGAGACCTAGCTCCGCTTAGCATTAGAGGGGCATCTTTACATGCATTCGACTATGAAAGTAAAATAGCTTCCGCGCAGGTAAAAAGCGCAATGATACTGGCAGCTCTTAGAGCTGATGGAATTTGTACATACACCGAACCTGAACTAAGCCGTGACCATACGGAAAGAATGTTGAAGGGGATGGGTGCAGAGATAAGCGTGGATGGTTTAAAAACTACCGTCACACCTATGAAAGGTCTATTGTCTCCACTTAAAATCAGAGTGCCTGCCGATCCCTCTAGTGCATTTTTCTTTGCTGTAGCTGCAGCTATCACACCCAATTCAAATGTTATACTCGAAGGTGTTACGCTTAATGTTACCCGCATAGAAGCTTTTAAAGCCTTGGCAAGAATGGGGGCAGATATCAGGTATGAAGTAACGAGCGATAAATATGAACCTATCGGAAATATACATGTGAAGCATGCTCCGCTGAGTGCAATAACAGTCGAAGACAATATCTCCTGGCTCATAGATGAACTTCCGGTTTTATCTATTGCTTTTGCCTGTGCGAATGGTATAAGTACGGTTAAAAATGCCCAAGAGCTAAGAGTGAAAGAGAGTGATAGAATCTCTACGGTTGTAAATGCACTCGTGGCATGTGGAATCGAAGTAGAAGAGTTTGAAGATGGCTACAGTGTAAAAGGCGGAATGTTAAAATCATCTACGGTTGATAGTTCAGGCGACCATAGAATTGCGATGAGTTTTATGATTGCAGGGCTTAGATGCGGGATGAATGTGACGGATGTTGATTGTGTAAATACATCTTTTCCAAATTTTTTCGAGTTACTTAAGAAAATAACCAGAGTAGAATTTAAATAACTTTGATATGAAGATAAGTATTCAATCGGATAAATTTGAAAGCTTGCCTTTTAAAAAGGAGAAAACTATGAAAATTGAATTAGCAGAAAATTATGGATTTTGCTTTGGTGTCAAAAGAGCAATAAAAATAGCAGAAGAAAATAAAAATTCCGCAACATACGGGCCCCTGATACATAACTCAAAAGAGATATCTAGGCTTGAAAAAGATTTTAAAGTCGGACTTATAGAAGATTATAAAACTTTTAAAAGCGGCGATAAAGCGGTTATCAGAACACATGGCATACCTAAGAATGAACTTGCAGAGTTGTATACAAACAATATAGATGTTGTGGACGCAACCTGTCCTTATGTTACGAAACCACAGCAAATATGCCAAGATATGAGTGAAGCAGGGTATAACATTATAATTTTTGGAGATGAAGTTCACCCCGAAATAAAAGGTGTTAAAAGTTATGCAACGCATGGTGCAATCGTTGTTTCTTCACCAAAAGATTTAGAAAACGTAAAACTTGGCGAAAAGATAGCCCTTGTTGCTCAAACGACAAGAAAAGTTGAAGACTATATGGAAGTTGCAAATTATCTTATTCCCCGATGCAAGGAAGTGAGGGTATTTAATACCATTTGTAATGCTACGTTTGAAAATCAGGAAGCTATCAGAAAAATATCCGCTAAAGCAGATATTATGATAGTAATCGGCGGTAAGAATTCATCAAACACAAAACAATTATTCAGTATTTCAAAAGATAATTGTTTTGACAGTTATCATATAGAAGATGAAAATGATTTAGATTATGCATGGTTTAAAGATAAATCGTTTTGCGGTATCAGTGCGGGAGCCTCAACTCCTGACTGGATTATAAAAAATGTTTTAGACTCAATAAAAAAGAATGTTAACGAATAATTCTTCACTCATTCCCAAGTTCCAAGACTGTGAAATAACTATATGTACCTCGAATAAATTCGAGGCAACTCTTTTTTAGCTTCTTCTGTTGTGATTGCAGGATAGTCATCATTGACAAATTCAATTAATAATTCTTTAAATTTAAAATAATATTTAAAATATCTTCAAAGCCAGGAATTGAAGATAATAAATATAAGCTATTTTCAACTATTATTTTTCTTATTTCTAATGAATCTTTCTTTTCCTCTCTTTTATGAATTTTGTCGGCTAGAAACATCTGGCCAATAGCACCAAGTAAAGCAGCCAATTTTATACTTTCTAATTGTTTTTTTGATAATCCCATTTCTTTAGCAATTTCTATCGCATAATAAGCAACCTTTTCAGGATCATAACCACGGATATTTAATTCAGATTCTTTTAATAATTCAATTAAAAGTTTAATAAGGTCCTGCCGCATATTTTTGGCAAATTCGACACTTCTATTGATTGTTTGTTTTCTAAAATTATCATTAATGCTATCAAAAACGATTTTATGAATATAGTTGTAATCCATTTTGTTATTGGCAATACGAATATCAAAATCAGAATTATTTAATAGCTTCAATTCTTCTTCATCAGAAAGCTCCTTGTTGGCATGATAAATTATGGTAAAAGGAATGGTTTTATAATATTTTGATTTAATTTTATTTAGCTTTTTAAAATCTGGATAAGCGCCGCTAATAATAATTTGCGGAGGCAGCTGTTGCTTTTTTAAATAGCTTTCTAATTCTGCATATGTAGAAATAATATTAATATTTTTATATTCATCAAAATACATTTCATCGATTACCTTTTTAGAAGAATTTATAAAAAGAATAGGAGTATCTTTTATATCAGTTGCAAAAAGATTAAATTCTTGTTTATTGCAGAAAGTCATTTTTGATAAATCAGGCTTAGGTAAGCCATCTTCAAACCAGGGGATAAAGCCACTATCAACAATATTTTTATCAAATTGTTGGCCGGCACAACGGATAATCTCGGCTTTAGCATTTTGAGGATCTAATGGTTCACGATAAGGTCGTTTATTAGTCATAGCATCATAAGCATCTGCAATAGTAATGATTCTGGATACCAAAGGAATTTCTTCACCTTTTTTACCAGTAGTACCTTTGCCATTGAAAAATTCGTGATGAAGAGAAGCATTGGTGGCCTCTGTTTTAAATATAGAAGCTTTTTCCAGGATTTTTTTAGAGATAGCTGAATGTTGCTTCATGATTTTCCATTCCTGATCATTTAATTTCCCCGGTTTTAATAAAATATCGTCAGGAATATGCGCTTTGCCAAGATCGTGCAATAAGCCCGAAAAATAAACTTCAAGCTGTATTTCTAAAGGCAGCTCCATTTTTTGAGCAAAAGCTAAAGCATAATTGGCAACATTAGCATAATGATCTTCAGAAAATTCCTGCTTTATTTCCGTCAAACGCGAGAGAAAAGTAATCATGCCCATTCCATATTCTTCAATAACCTTATGGGCTGTATTTAAAGTATTTTTTAAAGAAATGGAATTTAATATTTTATCGACTTTTTTGCTGAAGAGTTGGTAATAATATCCCTGATATCTTAGAGGTAAAATATGATCCGCTCCGGCATTCTGTGCAGCTTTAATTTCATGCTGAATAAGCTCTCCCGTTTTATATAAAACAATCGAAATATCACTAGTAGAGGGAAAATTTTTAATAACCTTGAGCAGTTCCAAGCCGCCATCGTCGATATTGGCAATAACTAAATGCGGTTTAAATTTTGTAGAATCACGTCGACGATCAGGAAAGATATTTTTGCCATTATCTTTTACTACTAATCCAAGCTTCTCATAGGCTTGTTCTAAATTCTCCACAATAGAATGTTGAGGGCACTTGCTGCGCATTTCTGCAATTAAAAGATTATCTTCGTTGTCAATTTCTTTGCGTAGAATTAATACCGAAAGATCTTCCGGCTGGCAGATTTTAAAGTATTTATCAATATTATGTTCAAAATTTAAATCAACTTTATAGTTGTTTAGAGC
>JAHJJX010000016.1 GCA_018822665.1 bacterium | reverse complement strand
TGAAAAAGGTTTAAAAGACATTAAAGAGGCAGCGGATAGATTGGGTCTTTATATAGAAGTTTATGGGCCTGAAACTCACGTAACTGATATCGTGCGTATGGCACTAGCGAAGTAAGGGGAAGAAATGGCAAAATTATATACGAGAGATACGCAAGCAATTTTTTGGAACAACAACACAACTGCTATTCAAAGAATGTTAGATTACGACTATACTATTCAAAGAAAAAAACCTTCAGTAGCCGCAATAGTTGCACCTACAAGCGGGAATAAATTTGAAAAGTTTTTTTATGGTCCAGATGAGATTATGATTCCTTTATATAAAACTACAGCTGCAGCAAAAGCTGCACAGCCGCAAGCTGATGTACTTTTAAACTTTGCTTCTTTTAGAACAGCTTATGATGTTACTATGGAAGCTCTTGATATTGGCGGCTTTTCATCAATGATGATTACAGCAGAAGGTATCCCTGAAAGATTAGCTCGTCATATGAATGCGTATGCTCGTGCAAAAGACGTTACAATCGTTGGACCTGCAACTGTTGGTGCAATCGCTCCAGGCGCATTTAAGATAGCAAATATTGGTGGAACTATTGAAAATATCGTTCAATCTAAACTTCACCGTGCAGGTTCATGTGGACTTGTAACACGTTCAGGCGGTCTATTCAACGAGCTTTCAAACATTATTGCTATAAACGCAGACGGTATTGCTGAAGGTGTTGCTATTGGTGGAGATAGATTTGTTGGTTCAGTATTTATTGACAATATGTTAAGAATGCAAGAGAATCCAGAAGTAAAATATATGATTTTACTAGGCGAAGTGGGTGGTACTGAAGAGTATAAAGTAATCGAAGCTGTAAAAAGTGGAAAAATTACTAAACCAATTATCGCTTGGTGTATTGGTACAATCGCTAAATATTATGATTCTGGTGTTCAATTCGGTCATGCCGGTGCTTCTGCAAATGGTGAAATGGAAACAGCAGAGTATAAAAATAAAGCAATGGCTGAAGTTGGTATTCATGTTCCGGCATCATTTAATGATTTACCACTTATGATTAAAGAAGTGTTTACAAGTCTTAACCTTCCAGCAATTGCTGAACCGGCAATAAGTCTTTGTCCAAGTGTTAGAAAATCTAAAGAGTTTATCTGTACTATTTCTGATGATAGAGGTGATGAAGCAACTTATGCAGGTTTCCCTATCTCTTCACTTGCTACTCCTGAAACTGGTAAAGGAATCGGTGATGTCGTTTCATTATTATGGTTCAAAAAACAGTATCCAAAATGGGCTACTGATTTTATTGAAACTGTAATCAAAACTGTGGCTGATCATGGTCCGGCTGTTTCTGGTGCTCACAATGCAAAAGTAACTGCAAGAGCAGGAAAATCTGTTGTTGAATCACTTGTAACAGGTCTTTTAACAATTGGCCCAAGATTTGGTGGCGCTATTGATGGCGCAGCTGAGTATTTCAAATATGCAGATGATAACAAATTGACTCCTGCAGAATTTTTAAATTACATGAAAAAAGAGGGTGTGCCAATTCCAGGTATCGGTCACCGTATTAAATCTCTTAAAAATCCAGACTTGCGTGTTGAGGGTTTAAAAAGATATGCAGCAGCGCATTTCCCTGCTACGCCATTACTTGATTATGCATTAACAGTTGAGCAATTAACTACATCTAAAAAAGAGAACTTGATTCTTAATGTTGATGGAACAATCGGTATTTTGATGGTTGATATGTGGAGAGCATTAGGCTACAGCGAAGAGGATATTAATGAGTTCATCTCTTCTGGAACTTTAAACTCATTCTTCATTCTTGGTCGTACAATCGGTTTTATCGGTCATGTGCTTGATGAAAAACGTCTTGCTATGCCAATGTACAGACATCCTATGTCTGACATTCTGTATGATGTTCAAGTAGCAGAAAAAATTTAATCTTTCTTTTAGATTCTAGAAATATTACCTTCTAGAATCTAATACTCTTCCTCCCCTGACAACTTTTAAATTATATTTTTTTTAGATATACTAGCCGAACATATCTTTAAATTGTTTGGAAATTTACATGAAAAAAGCATTTACGTTATTAGAATTGGTTTTCGTTATTGTTGTTATTGGTATTTTAGCAGCTGTAATAATACCAAATACAAAATCAGATAGATTGCATGAAGCAGCTGTGCAATTGGCATCACATATAAGATATACACAACATTTAGCGATGGTTGATGATAAGTTTAGTGCTAATGATAGAGTATGGTACAGAAAAAGGTGGCAATTAATATTCGGTAAATCTATAAGCACCGAGGGAAAGATAGCGTATACTATTTTTTCAGATCAAGGGACCGCAAGTACAGCAAACCCAACGCAAGGTGAAATGGCGGTCGATCCGATGAATCCAGAGAAATATCTTAGTGGAGGATATTCTGGGAGTTTAGATACGAGTAGTTTTAAAGCAAATAAAAAAATGAATTTAGGTTTGAGTTATGATATTGTAATTGTTAGCTTAACGGGCGGATGCGATGGTGGCTGTAATGAACTTACTGGCAATAGTTGTAGCGGGGATTTAAGAATTTCGTTTGACAACTTAGGTCGACCGATTAAAGATTCCCTGCATTCATATACAGCAGCTTATAAATCAAATAAA
Source organism: bacterium (assembly GCA_018822665.1). Classification (GTDB taxonomy): domain Bacteria; phylum Campylobacterota; class Campylobacteria; order Campylobacterales; family Sulfurimonadaceae; genus Sulfurimonas. Next base: position 147 of record JAHJJX010000016.1, on the reverse strand, counting down.
CTTATTGAGAGTCAATGCCAAATTACATTAAGTAATTTGTCAGAAGACAATGTAACAATTGCGATAGAAGCAGAAACAGGATATGCACATATTTTATGAGTACACAATACAGCAATTACTTAAGATTGTAGTTGCTTGGGTATGCTT
>JAHJJX010000015.1 GCA_018822665.1 bacterium | reverse complement strand
TGGTATGACGATGCGGGTTTTTTGTCTAAGTCGGCACTCCATTCGCTCCCCGTGGGTTATACAGTTGAAGGTGTAAACTGGATAGAGGTAGAGAGTTCTTTATATACTCCGATTATACAAGGTTTTGTAGTTTCAGAGATGGGATTACAAAACACGAGTGCGATTAAGTTTATTGATTTTCTTTTATCGCCAGAGGCTCAGGCGATTTATAAAGCGCATGGATATAAATAAAAAGAAGACAAAATGATACATACTAAAAAAAACATCTTAATGCTTGCTTCTTTGTTTGTGATGGTTTTTTTGCTTGCGTATTCTTTGCTTGTTTATGATAAAAACACCCAGATAAACGCAACACTTCAAGAGCATCTTAAGTATCTTCAAATAAGTTACAAGCAGGCACTGGACAGATTTAAAATTATTTCGGACAATGTGTATGTGTCTATGCAAAATGATGAGGTTCTTTTGGATATTTTAGATGCATCCAACAAAGTGAACGAATCTAAACGAAAAGAACTCAGAGATACGCTGTATAAGCATTTGGAAAATGAATTTAATAAGCTTAGAATGCTTGAGGTCACGCATTTGCAAATCATCACGCTGGATAACCATAGTCTTTTGCGGATGCATCAGTCAGACAAATACGGGGATGATTTGAGTGAAGTTCGACACGGCGTTGAGTATGCAAATACACACAAAGTCTTTGTGAGCGGTTTTGAAGAGGGAAAAACCACCCACGCATTTAGGCATGTGTACCCGATTTATAAAGAGGGAACACATATCGGAGCAATAGATATCGGATTTTCTTCCACCATGGTTCAAAGCTATACGATGCGGGCAAGCGATATCCATACCCATTTTATAGTGAATAAAAATGTTTTCAAAACAAATATGTGGCAGAGCGATATTCAAGAGCAATATTACCAAAGCATAGAGCATGAAGATTTTTATTTTAATATGTCGGGGCACATGAATCATGATGTATTGAATATTTCAAAAATCAATATAATAAATCCGCTCCGTGAGACAATAAATGAAAAAATTGCATCGGGGAAAGAATTTGTTGTTTACAAAGAGCTGCCTGAGAGGGTTAAAATAGTTGCTTTCCTGCCGATACAAAATATTAAAAAAGATAAAACGGTCGCATACCTTATCTCGTACGCAGACTCGGAGCATATTGCCGTTATTTTACTCAATTTTAAAATAGCAACGATTATAACCCTTCTTGTGGTGTTTTTTGCTTTTTTTATAGTTTATAAAGCCATGTCTTACTGCGATAGATTAAAAGATGAACTTCGATACGATGCTTTGATGAAAATTTACAATAAAAAATATTTTTTATTGCTGGCAAAACAGGAACTTCTCCGCGCCCAGCGATACAAAAATGTTTTTTCTATTGTTATGGCAGACATCGACCATTTTAAAAATATTAACGATGCCTACGGGCACCAAACCGGAGACCTGGTTTTGGAAGAACTGTCAAATACTATGCACTCCTCGATACGGGAGTTAGATACCATTGCCAGATACGGCGGGGAGGAATTTATACTTTTAATCATAGCAGATGAAGAAAATAGCCGTGAAGTGATTGAAAAAATTCGCAAAAAAATAGAAGAAAGCAGTTTTGGCAAAAATTTAAAACTAAAAATTACGGTTTCATTCGGTATCGCTCAGTATAAAGATGATTTAACTTTACAAGAGATAATTGAGCGGGCAGATAAAGCACTTTACATATCAAAAAATGAAGGCAGGAACAGAATAACTCTAGGCTAGGTGCTTGAAAACAGAGCGCTTTTAAATGCTTATGATACATTTTTAGGTATAATCGCGTAATTTTATACAAGAGAAATATTTATGGATATCAGAGAAGAATTTTTAAGATTTTTTGAATCGAAAAACCACGACAGAGCAGCAAGCGCACCACTCGTTCCTGAAGATGCTACACTTCTTTTTAATAACGCCGGAATGGTTCCGTTTAAGTCTGTTTTTACGGGCGAAATACCGGCTCCGCATAACCCGAGAGTGACTTCATGTCAGACCTGTATCCGTGCAGGGGGAAAACACAATGACTTGGAAAATGTTGGCCATACGGCGCGTCACCACACTTTTTTTGAGATGCTCGGTAACTTTAGTTTTGGCAATTATTTCAAAGAAGAAGCGATTGACTATGCGTGGGAATTTATAACCGAAGTTATAAAACTTCCTGTGGAGAAGCTCTGGGTTACGGTGCACGAGAGCGATGATGAAGCAGAACTTCTTTGGTTAAAACATGTTCCAAAAGAGAGAATTATGCGCCTTGGCGACAAAGATAATTTCTGGCAGATGGGCGACACGGGACCATGCGGACCATGCAGTGAAATCTTTTTTGACCAGGGTGCGGAAGCTTTTTTTGGTCCTGAGGACTATATGGGCGGAGAGGGCGATAGATTTTTAGAAATTTGGAATCTTGTTTTTATGCAGTATGAAAGAAGCGCAGACGGCACGATGATAACATTGCCGAAACCTTCTATCGACACAGGAATGGGCTTGGAGCGTGTTGTTGCCATTAAAGAGGGAGTCACAAGCAATTACGGCTCATCTTTATTTATGCCGATTATCAAACATGTGGAACAACTCATAGGCAAACAGTATGTGTATGCGCAGGGAGCATCTTTTCGTGTTATAGCCGACCACATAAGAACCGCTTTGTTTCTTTTGGCACAAGGTGTAAACTTCTCAAACGAAGGGCGCGGTTATGTTCTTCGCCGTATCCTTCGCCGTGGGGTAAGACACGGTTATCTTCTTGGTTTTAGCGAACCGTTTATGTATAAACTTGTGGATACGGTTGTAGATATTATGGGTAAAGAGTATGATTATTTACCTCAAAAAGCTGCCGTTGTAAAAGAGCAGAT
>JAHJJX010000014.1 GCA_018822665.1 bacterium | reverse complement strand
TGTTAATTCTCCCGATGCAATTTGTTTTTTTAACTCTTCGTGGTTGATCAAACTCATGTAAATCCTTTTCAAATAATTTACTTGATTATCATATCAAATAAATCTAATTGTTAGGGTTTACACAGTTATTTTTACACTCTCAAGCTATGCACAACTCATACAATCTTCATTATTATTGATTATAGTAGATTATTTGCTTTTAAAATATTTATAATAATTTTATCATCAATATTTTCGAGTTCATTTTTTGAGTACATACTCATAAGATATAAATTGTTATCTTTATCTATATAGTAGTAAATAACTCTAAATCCACCACTTTTCCCTGTAGGAATTGAATTATTTGCTAGTCTGATTTTATAGCATCCATTTCCAAGTTCAATTCCAGACTTTGGGTTTTGAGACAACTCTTCTTTTAATACTTTTAAATCACTTGGAAGTTGTTTATATTTTTTAAAAAGTCTCTTAACATCTTTCTCAAAACTACTAAGAGTTTTAATGTCCAAGTTCATTAATTAACTCATCAAGTGATTTCATAGAAGTTGTGTCATTACTCTCAAGTGACTTTTTTAATTCTTTTGATGCAGTATCGAAATCACTATAAAACATATTAGCTTTTTGCTCACTAATATACGATGAAATAGCTTCGATAATTACATCTGTTCTATTGATAGAAAATTGAGTGGTAAAAGCATCTATTTCTTCGACTAAGTATTTAGGTAGTCGTAAACCAACTTGTTGTTTTTCCAACTGAGAGATTGAATGCATGTTTTACTCCTTATATAGTTATGTTTTACAATAGTATATGTTATTTGTATACAAATGTCAAATTATGATTTTCAAGACAGCTGCTAAAAAGCTGTCGAAACCATCCTCAGCTAAAACCTAAAACACTCTAAATAGCTCAGAAACCAACAGTTCTAAGAGTGTCTATGCTACTAAACTAGAGCGCATGTAAGCCTCTGGCTGATAATAATCATAGTACGACACAAAGTACTCGACATGATTGTTCGGAAAGAATTGACGAAACTCGCTGTAGAGCTGAGCCGCTAAAGTTTTGTTATGCGTCATGATGATGGTCGGCATCTTCACATTTTCAATAACCTTCGCCATAGTGTAGGTTTTACCGCTTCCCGTCACTCCCTCAAGTGTCTGGTAGCGATTCCCTTTTAGGATACTTTCACTTAATACTTTGATTGCAGTAGGCTGATCTCCAGCAGGTTCATAAGGAGTATTTACTTTAAAATTTGGTTTATTTTTCATTGGTGGAATTATAGCTTATTGTGGAAAATAGATGAATATTGAAGTGTTTTTTACAACGAATACGCCCGAGCGTAGCGACAAAGTGCTCTTGGGGTACAAAAATATAAAAGAGCTACAAAAAGCCATTGCAAAATACATGGACGCATACAACAAAAAAAGATTACATTCTAGCTTAGGGTATAAAAGTCCAAATGAAGTTTATTATCAGGCTACCAATAATTTAGATTCAAAAGGACCTCGGTGCCCCTTGAGGGTAGAAAAACTGTTACCGCCGGTATCGTAAAAAGGTGAAGTAAGAAAACTTTTTTGGCAGTTTTATTGAAAAAATTAATGAAAATAAGTTTGATTTAAATCTACCCTGATACCATAAAAGGGAAGGGATATAAAATGCAAATTAGTAAAACAACGTTTGAATCAGTAAAAGATGTAGCCGCTTCATGGCAAAATGAGATTGATAAAAGTAGAGAACACAGTGAGAAGAAATTTCATGGGATAATGAAAAGAATGCTGAAAAATCCGGTGAATAAGGTTTTTCTTATCGAGTTACTGGACCAAAGTTTTCGTGCCCATGATTCTAAGCGAATCGCAAATCAGCTGGAGTATATATTTTCAAAGTATAAAGGTACAGATATCTTTACGGATTTTGAACAGTTGCTTGTATGGTCGTTTCGACATATCGGGAGTTATATGCCCGATATCTCTGTGGAACTTTTTATTCAGTATCTTCGTCAGGACATCAGCGCCATAGTTATAAAAGGTGAAGACTCTGCCCTCAATAAACATCTGAAAAAACGGGCTAAAGAGCATACCAGAGTCAACATCAACATCATCGGGGAGATGGTTTTGGGTGAACAAGAAGCCGAGGCTAGAATACAAAAGTATATTAAGGCATTGCAAAATCCAAATATAGACTACATCTCCATAAAAATCTCCACCATATTTTCACAAGTCACTCCTGTCGCACATGCCTGGAGTGTTGGAGAAATCTCAAGCAGATTGGAGCGCATTTACTCAGCAGCGATGCAAAACACATTTGTCCATAAGGGCAAAAATGAGTACAAGTTTGTAAATCTTGATATGGAAGAATACCGCGATATCAACATAACCATAGATGCTTTTATCCGTACTCTCTCAGATGAGAAATTTAATTCACTTGAGGCGGGCATTGTCTTGCAGGCGTATCTTCCCGATACTTTGGAAAATCTCAAAAAGCTTGTGACATGGGCAAAACAGAGAGTTAACAAAGGTGGCATGCCGATTAAAATCCGCTTGGTAAAAGGTGCAAATCAGGAGATGGAACTTACAGAAGCGAGCCTTCGCAACTGGCCGTGTGTAACGTACCTAAATAAAGCCCAGACCGATGCAAACTTTAAAATCTTGATGGATTATCTCATAGATGAAAAAGTGGCTCCATACGTACATGTCGGAATAGCTTCGCACAATCTGTTTGACCATGCCCTCGCGATGTTGCTCTCCCGCGAGAGAGGTGTTGAAGCGTATTGTAGTGCCGAGATGCTGGAGGGAATGAGTGAGACAGCCTATCGTGTACTTCAAAAAGAGGGCTTGAATGTTATTTTGTATGCGCCCCTAGCGACGAGGGAAACATTTACAAATGCCATTGCTTACCTTGTCAGACGGTTTGATGAAAACACTGCCGAGGAAAACTTTTTGCGTCACAGTTTTGGACTGAGCGTAAACTCCCCTGCATGGAAAGCACTTATAGAAAGTTATGATGCTTCCATAGAAGTGCTTCCACAAATTGCTCTTAGCCCTTTTCGAACCCAAGATAGAAATGAAGAAGTTTTTATGCCTGAATCAGGCATAGAAAAATACATTTTTAAAAATGAGAGCGATACCGATTTTTCATTGCCGCAAAATATAAAATGGGCAGAGGGTATCAGTGAAAAATGGAAAAATATCTCAAAAAACGGCGGTTTTCATGCATCTGCCGTTGTTGGCACAGAACCTATACCCTCACAAAACAGTGTAGAAGTAATCGATAAATCCCAGTACCGCGAAAAAGTAATCGTCGGAACGTATGCAAGTGCATCGGAGCACGATTTGAACAAAGCCGTAGCAGTCGCCAAAGCGGATGTTGAGGGCTGGCGCACGCTCAGCTCAAGCGCGAGACAAAAAGTTTTAATGGATGTGGCACAAGAGTTTAAAAAGAGCAGGGCAGATTTAATCGGCATTGCGGCGGCAGAAGTGGGCAAGGTGTTTTCTGAAACAGATGTGGAGGTTTCAGAAGCGATAGATTTTTTAAATTTTTACCCTTACAGTGCTCAAAAATTAAAAGCATATGAAGGAGTGGAAGCAGAGGGTAAAGGGGTCGGTCTTGTTGTAAGCCCTTGGAATTTTCCTATCGCCATTCCTGCGGGCGGCATAGCTGCGGCATTAGCGGCAGGAAATACGGTTATCTTAAAACCTTCATCTGACGCAGTTCTTTGTGCATACAGACTTTGTCAATGTTTTTGGGACGCAGGCGTGAGTAAAAACACTTTGCAGTTTGTCCCATGCAGTGGCGAGACGGCAGGAGAGCACCTTGTAACAAACCCTGATGTGGATTTTGTGATTTTCACCGGTGGAGAGACAACTGCGCAACAGATGATAAAAAGCCGTCCTGACCTTCATTTGAGTGCAGAAACAGGGGGTAAAGATGCGACAATCGTTACCGCACTCTCAGACCGTGACCAAGCAGTTAAAAACATCATAGCCTCTGCCTTTAACAACTCGGGACAAAAGTGTTCTGCGACTTCGCTTTTAGTTCTTGAGCGTGAAGTGTATGAAGATAAAAACTTTAAAAAGATGTTGGTTGATGCGGCTTCATCACTGCATGTGGGCTCCGTTTGGGAACTTCAAAACCGTATAGGCTCCGTGGTGGATTTTCCCTCGGGCAACCTGAAAAAAGCACTCTCAAGCTTAGAGGAGGGGGAAGAGTGGGCGCTTGAGCCTTCCTACGCGGACAATAACCCCTACATGTTAAAACCTTCTATCCGATGGGGAACCAAAAGGGGTGGTTTTTGCCATACAAATGAGCTTTTTGGCCCGGTGCTGAGTGTGATGTGTGCTGAGAATCTCGAAGATGCAATCGACATCGTAAACGCTACGGGTTATGGACTGACCTCAGGTTTGGAGAGTTTGGATGAGAGAGAACAAAAAATATTTAAAGCCAAACTCCGGGCAGGAAATTTATATATCAACCGCATGACAACGGGTGCCATAGTGATTCGTCAGCCCTTTGGCGGAATGGGAAAATCTGCCATAGGAAGCGGTAAAAAAGCAGGCGGGTTTAATTATATATCGCAATTTATGAAACTAAGTTTTAAAGATAAAAATTCTCACAACCTCTACGCCGACAAATTAAAACTTCTTTTGGATGAGGAAAATAAAATTGCGTATTCTCTTGAAAAAACATTACGATTAACAAACGAATTCACGCATTGGATAGAAGAGCATTTTAACAAAGAACATGACTATTCAAACATCAGAGGCGAAAGTAATGTTATCCGTTATATCGGGGTGAAAAGTGTCCTGTTTCGCTTTGGAGAAGAGGATGTTTTGTATGAGATGTTAGCTTCCGTCGCTGCTGCAAAAATGGTGGGTGCGAAAGTTTATCTCTCTATTCCCAAAAATCCTCAAAGTGAAGATTTGCTTTATTTGGCAGAGAAAAAATCTTTTTTGCTTGAGAGTGATGACACCTTTGCTTTGGAAGATGAAACCGCTCTGATTCAAGCGATGCCGAGCGTGCAAAGAATCCGCTTTTTACAGCCACCGAATATTTCTGTTTATGAATCTGTTGCCCGGCATGCTTTGTATATTGCAAGGGAACCGTTTATAGAACATGGGCGCATAGAACTTATGCATTATTTTATAGAGCAGAGTATATCGGACAGTTACCATAGATATGGAAATCTTGGATATCGCGCGCTTGAAAAAAAGATGCAAAAATGATGGAAGCACCTGTAATTATCTCCTTTGTAGCCTACATGTCGATGATGGTAGGGATAGGTTTTTATTTTTATTTTAAAACAGATGACCTGAGCGATTTTGTCTTAGGGGGAAGAAGCTTAGGTCCGGGAGTTACAGCGCTGAGTGCAGGAGCATCGGACATGAGCGGATGGTTGCTTTTGGGTCTTCCGGGTATGATGTACGCTCAAGGAGTCGTGGGGAGTTGGATAGCCGTGGGTCTCATCATAGGCGCGTACATCAACTGGCATTATGTTGCAAAGCCTCTTCGTGTTTATACCCATCATCTTGGAGATGCGATTACCATTCCTGATTATTTTTCAAACCGTTTTAACGAAAAAGGAAATTCACTCCGTATTGTAACGGCGGCGGTGATTCTTGTTTTTTATACGCTTTACACATCTTCGGGACTTGTAGGCGGTGCAAAACTTTTTGAAGCGACTTTTCATCTTGAGTACGAAACGGCACTTATGGTTGGAAGTTTTGTTATTGTTTCTTATACTTTTTTAGGCGGGTACAATGCCGTAAGCTGGACTGATTTTATTCAGGGAATACTGATGATGTTAGCTTTAGCTGTTGTGCCTCTTGTTGTTATTTACGATGTCGGCGGAGTGAGAGAAGGTCTGAAAATCATAGAGTCTGTGGAGCCGTCTAATCTGGATATTTTCAGCGGAGTGTCCATAGTCAGCGTCCTTTCTTTGATGGCTTGGGGACTTGGATATTTTGGACAGCCTCACATTCTGGTGCGTTTTATGTCTATTCGCCACGAAGACGAGATGAACCGTGCAAAAACTATCGGCATGACTTGGATGGTAATCTCAGTTATCGGTTCATTGGCAGTAGGATTTTTCGGACTTGCTTATGTTGTATCGCACGGAGTAGACCTTAAAGACAGTGAAAAAATCTTTATTACCCTCTCTCAACTGCTGTTCAATCCTTGGATAGCGGGCTTTTTACTTGCCGCAATCTTGGCGGCGATTATGAGTACGGTCGACTCCCAACTGCTTGTTTCTTCTTCTGTTCTCACAAGAGATGTTTACCATGCCATTTTTAGAAAAGAGGCAACAGACAAAGAGCTTGTATGGGTGGGAAGATTCACGGTCATAGCCATCGCACTCATTGCATGGTACATCTCCACAGATGAGAATTCCAGCGTTTTAAAACTTGTAGCGTATGCATGGGCAGGCTTCGGCGCGGCATTTGGCCCGCTTATCATCCTCTCGCTTTATAACCACACCATCACTAAAAACGGGGCAATAGCAGGAATGGTCGTGGGTGCCGTGAGCGTCATAGTTTACAAACAGCTCGAAGGGGGCATTTTCGATTTGTATGAACTCCTCCCCGGTTTTGTCGCTGCGTGGATTGCCATACTTCTATTTAGCAAAACAGGTGCTCAAAATTCTCAAGATATCAAAGAGATATTTGATGAGGTTCAAGAGAGATTAAGAGAGTCGTAAAGCCGGCTGTGTTTTAGACTATGATGTTCGGCATGTGGAACGAGCTGATTAAAAATCAGCTCGTTGATAATCTTGAGAAGATTATCTCTCAAGCTACTCGCTTGAGAATGAGAAAAGATGAGAACTGCCGGCTTACGTCAGAGAGTTAAATTTCATTATTATAAGAAAATACGACCTTATGAGCACTTTGGATACTTTCTGGTTTTAGATTGTAACATTCACAAAGTACTTTTTTCGCTGCTTCATCAAGAGAAGCAAGTTCGATTCGATAATCAATTACGGAGTCTTCTTCAGAGACTTTCATGTTAAATGTGGCAATTTCTTCTTTTGAAGGTTTTTTATTGATGCTAATATACAAGCATATCCTCGCTTATTAAAATATGGAACGGCATTATAGCAACAAAAATATGGATTTAATCCATTATTTTTTAAAATTGATTAAAAGTTAATCATTTTTTTTGAGTAAATATTTAAAATTTATTGTAAAGGAGTCTAGAACGATGAAGATGCCATTTTGTTTGATTGGGAACTCTCTTGGGTACCTCGAATAAATTTGAGGTAACGATTTTTATAGTTCAGGAAAAATATGTTCTGCCAGATGGGAATTGATTTTTAATCTTATGGAGCCCTTTGGAGTATCTGATTGTATATAATCTCTACGGAGTAACTCTTTTGTTATTCCAGTTGTGGTTCTTCTGCTTAGCCCTAAAATCTCATCTATTTGTGTTCTTTTTTTGAACTCCCCTCTGAGTAAAAGTTCTTTAAATATTTTTTCTGTGCCTTTAGGAAGAGGAGCAAGGTCAAACATTGAATTTTGAGAGAGTTCTACATATTTAGTCAATCTTTCATTGAGAGAAGTGAGCTTTAAATATCGAGTCATATAATCCACTTGGTCTTGAGCACACGTAAGCATGTAAGAGACAAACTCACTCAAAGCTCTTGTCGATAGTGCTCCTGTGCCATCATACTCTCCTTGACGATGCATGTCAGCATAGGCAAGCATATCTTTATATGTATCGCCACTACGAGCTAAGCCTCTTGATATATTCCATAATCCATATCCACTCATGCCGCAAGAGAGTAATGCCCCATCAAGTGCAAGCCTCGCAGTTCTTCCATTTCCATCTAAAAATGGATGAATATAAACGAGTCTATGGTGAGAAGCTAAGGCATAAAGGAGCTGATTGACTTTTGAGCCATCTAAGCCATCTTTATACAATAATTCAAACTTATTCATGAGTGATGGCAACTCTTTTACATCAGGAGCAATATGATCTCCCACGTTCACGTCATGTGTACGTAATGCACCAGGTCTCATTTTTTCTTTGAGTCCTTCTATCATAAGAAAGCTATCCAATCCATCTTGAGAGTAGAGATAATTATGAATAGAGCAAATAAATTCTGTTTTATAGGGAGTGAAGTTTTCATCATTTACAAGATTTTCAACTCTCTTTTGCGTTTGAATGTGTGCTAATGATAACATTTGAAGTGTACGCTTTTTTTTGTCGCTAGAAAAATCTTTTTTCATTGCTTTTTCTATATCTTGCGGACGTGTGCCTTCAGATTCGATTTTATTAGAATAATAGCTATTGATTGTACGCAAATACTCACGTACGGCATTAAGCGTTTGGGCAGGATGCCCACCTGTCAAAGCACTACTTGATTGAATAAGTTTTTCAGCTCTATCTAATAAATCTTGTGGAATTTTTTTATTGTTTTGCAATGGTATGATTGGAGTGAAATCCATATTTGCCCTTTTTTTACATATTCTATATAGAGATAAAACAGATAAATATTGCGTATCTTTTTACGCATGATAATTGTATGAATAGTAGCATAAAACAAAGCTTTAATAAAGGATACATAGAGGATTTAATATATTTTCGTATATATTTTTGCGTATTTAAATGCGCAAATAATCATACTTGATTGCGTATCTTTGAGCCTCGAATAAATTCGAGGTACCGATAGTTCTTTAGAGTTTCTGAGCCTTGTAGAGAGAGTCTGTACAAAACTTGTAAAACTTCAGGCTAGGGCTTAAGCGCGAACATGGTAAAAACAGCAGAACTCGGCAAAAAGAAAGGGTTTTTCAGTAAGCTGTTTGGGTAGTTTCCACATGCCAAGGCATGTGGAAATTAAGTGAAGCAGTTCACCTTACTTCAGAATAAAATTAGGAATTATAGTTAAGAATAATATAAACTATAATCTAGTATTATCTTAATAATTTGTAGAAAAGGAAAAACCGATGAAATTTTTTTTAATATTTATGATTCTCGTCCATGCTCTTTTATTTGCTTGGGAGAATGAAAACAGTGAACGTGAGAGAAAAAGCAGAATTGAAAAGCAGATTAAAATAGAAATGGAAAAAGAAAAAAAGTATGCTAAAGAGCGAACTTTTTACTTAAATGATGAGTATGATTTAAAAGGTGCCGAAGTGAATAAAGATTCTTTATCTTCATTACCGGATAGGGAAGTAGATGACTTTGATATGGACGCAATTTATGATTGAATAAACTGAGTGCATAGATATTTGAGAAGAAGATTGCCCTTTTTATCTCCCCGCCATTCTTCTTTGGCGCTTGAGGAGTAAAAATCTATTTTGATTCTATTTCTTTTGCGGGCTCGAAGAGTGTTCCTAGCGTATGTTTGTCTTCTAAGAGAAATGATTCTGCTGCACTGAGGTCAAAACCGTTGCACAAAAACATTCTTTTCCCACGTTTTAGTAAGTAATCTGCCGCTTTGAGTTTGGTTACAATGCCGCCTGTCGCAAATTCATTATTTGGAGAAGAGATGTCAATCAATGCGTCTTTTGGCACTTCGTTCATTGTTCTATAAATTTTAGCATCTTTATACTCTTGCGGATTTTTGTCAAAGTAACCGTCAATATCACTTAATATTACCAACAAGTCTGCTCCAATCGCATAAGCGACATTTGCTGAGAGTTGGTCGTTATCACCAAAAAGTTGTTCGGGAGTAGATGTAATGTCATTTTCGTTGACGATAGGCAAAATATCATTCTCTAGATGTGCATCAATAATTTCTTGAAACATTTTAGTACGTTTTCTTGAGTCAAAATCATCTTCTGTCAAGAGTATCTGCGCAGTATAGATATCATAGATATCAAATTTCTTTTTATACGCTGTCATTAAGATTGGCTGACCTGCCGCAGCAAGAGCTTTTTTCCCAATCTGCTTTCTTTTATCGAGCTTCAAAGTTGCATATCCCGCAGCAACTGCTCCGGATGTCACAAGGACGACATCATACTTTTTTTTAAGTGTTGCGATGAGTGTAACAAGGTTTAGCATTCGTTCTTTTGCAATATTGTTATTGTTTGTTAAAACGGCTGTACCAACTTTTATAACTAGTCTTTTCATTGTTTTCCTTAATTTTTATTTGATTTTAGGTTAGAATGACTGAAGATTACCACCGACCGTTCGAGAGTCTGATATACTTTAGAGATTAGTTCTTTTTGATGAGTGTAATTATAGCCAAATGTGAGAAATATGGGAAATAAGCAACAAAAATCATTGAAAAAAAGAGAGACAAGGAAAGAGATGATTACTATAATATTAAATCACCAGCCGTATAATGCAACGGATGTAACTTGGAATGCCCTACGGCTTGCAAAAACGCTTCATAAAAGTGGAGAAGTTGTAAATATCTTCTTAATGAATGATGCCGTTGACCTTGCTAGAGATAAAACAATAAAACCGGAGAGTTATGACTATGATTTGGTTGACATGCTCAAAAAAATGTATGTACAAGGGATAAACTTGCAGGCATGTGGAACTTGCAATGCCCGTTGCGGTATTTTCAAAAACGAACCGTATTTTGATGAAAAAGTATCTTCAACTATGCAGGTTCTCGCCGACTGGGTCATTGAGAGTAAGCAAGTCATTACATTTTAATGGTTTTGCTTGGGTGCATAGAAGCCTCTGCGAGCATACTGTTTTTTAGAAATTCTAAAAATTGTTGAGGCGGGAGCGGTTTACTGAAAAAGTATCCTTGAACTTCGTTGCATCCGCGCAGGCGGAGGAAGGCCAACTGTTCTGAAGTCTCAACACCTTCGGCAATCGTTTTGAGCCCTAAATTATGAGCCATATCAATGATGGCACTGACGATGGCGCGGTCTTCGGCATCCTCTGGAATATTGCGAATGAAAGACTGGTCAATTTTGAGTTTGTAAACCTTAAACCGTTTTAAATAGCTTAAAGAGGAATATCCGGTACCAAAGTCGTCTATAGACATGCGAATACCTTGTTCGTGAAGCGTATTCATGATAGCAATAACAGATTTTGGGTTATGCATGGCAACCGCTTCTGTCAGTTCTAATTCCAGATATTGATGAGGCAGTTGTTCTTCTTTGAGGATGTCTGCAATTAAGTGAGCCAAATTTGCCTGTCTAAATTGTATCGCCGAGAGGTTCACGGCCATTATCATCGGATTAAGCCCACTCTCCATCCATTCTTTTAATTGATGAACGGCTGTGCGAAGTACCCACTCCCCAATTTCAATAATTTGACCGCTTTCTTCGGCAATGGGGATAAACTCAGCGGGTGATATCATCCCTAATTGAGGGTGATTCCATCGCAGTAAAGCTTCCGCACCTACGATATGTCCGTCTTGTATTGAAATTTGCGGCTGATAATGCACTTCTAATTCATTGCGTTTGAGTGCATGGTGCAGTTCATTTACAAGCTGGAGGTTTCGTGCGAGATTGAGCTGCATCTCTTGTGTGAAAAAATGGAAGTTGTTGCGAGAATCATTTTTGACCTTATACATAGCCGTATCTGCATTTTTTAACAGGGTCTCAAAATCTTTGCCATCATTTGGGTAGATTGCAATGCCGATTGAAGGGGTGATGGTGAGTTCATGCTGTTGAATTATAGAGGGCTTTGAAACGGCTTGAATAAGTTTTGTTGCAATGTGCATCGCGGTTTTTGAGTTTGTATTTGGAAAGAGCATAATGAACTCATCTCCCCCAAGGCGCGCGACGGTGTCCTCATCGCGAATATTATGTTTGAGCCGTTCTGCCATTTCAATCAGTATTTTATCGCCTATGGTGTGTCCAAGGGTGTCATTAATATTTTTAAAATGGTCAAGGTCAAGAAACATTACCGCTAACGATTCATTCTTTCGTTGGGACATATTGAGCAGATATTTAATCCTATCCTTGAGCAAGACCCGATTTGGCAAACCGGTAAGCTGGTCAAAATGTGCTAGGTACTCAATATGTGCTTCCGCTTTCTTTTTATCGGTGATATCCTCTTTAATTGCGAGATAATTGCTTATGCTGCCATCCGACTGTTTTACCGGAGAAATCATAGCAGATTCGATATAGGTACTTCCGTCCTTTTTGCGGTTTATAAGTTCTCCCTCCCATGTTTTTCCATGCGTGATATGTTCCCATAAATCAGCGTAAGTTGTTTCTGGAGTTTCATTTGATTTGAGAATTCGAGGGTTTTGACCCAGCAGCTCCTTGGCACTGTACCCGCTCATCACCGTAAACATGGTGTTTACGTATTCTATTTTTCCCTCCAAATCGGTAATAACAATGGAATTTGGGCTTTGTTCGACAGCCAAAGAAAGTTTTAGCAGGGAGTCTGAAGATGCTTTACTTTGGGTGATATCTTGAATAGTGCCTATCATTTGCATAGGAAGTTTATTTTCGTCAAAGTTGAGTTTTCCCAACCCTTGCAGCCATCTTTGAGCATGGTCATTGTGGCGTATAATGCGGTACTCTTTGTTGAACGGCTTCCCTTCTCCTAAAACTTCATCTTCAAAATAATGATGCATCATGACGCGGTCATCAGGATGAATTAATTCCATCCAGCCTTCTTGGGAGTGATTGTAGCTTTCATCTATGCCAAAGATTGAATCAAGAACATCCGAACTTGTCCATAAGCCTGTTTGGATATTAAAAATATAACTGCCTAAGTTGGCAATAACTTGAGATTCATGCAAAAAATGTTGACTCTCAAGAAGAGCTTTTTCTATTTGAATACGCTCTGTAATATCTTCAGAAATTCCCAGCAGGTAGCTTGGATTGCCATGCTCATCTTTCAAAGTGAGTTTTTGCGTGTGAAGAATACGCGTTCCATGCAATGTTCGTATCTTTTCTTGGGGTATGTCTATGAGCGAATTAAGCTTGAGGGTTTCCATATCTTTTTTGAAAAAGAGTTCCGCTTGTTCTTTAGGAAAAATATCATAATCGCTATGTCCTAAGAATTTATGACGATTTAAACCTGTTAAGGATTCACCCGCTTTATTAAATAATACATAACGCAGGTCTGAAGCGTGTTTTAAAAAAACCATGTGTGGAATGTTATCAATGATATTATCGAGCCATTGATTTTTTTCATGAAGTTGTTTTTTGGATTCATCAAGCTCTTCGTAAGGTTTTTCGATAGCGGTAACAAAAATTGCACGGTAAATAAACAGATAGGCAATGGCTTTGTAGATGTGACCTAAGACATTATATAAATCGGTAACGTCAGAATACAAGGTGAATAAAAACTCACTCATTGCCATCATGCAAACAGCGCCAAACAGCGCGGCAATATGGTAAGGCTGAGGTTCTTGCATACATTTCCATAAAACAAGCGCAGTGATGATATTGAGCACAATAAGGGAGTATTCGGCATAGATTTTTAATGCCGTCAAGCCTTGAGCAGGGATAAAAAATATCTGTGTAAGCGAATCGTGATTTACTACCAACGGCCAGTGGATAAAACCTACCAGCACTAATATTAATGCCAGAATACTATAACGAAATTTATTTGAACCCAAGGAAGTTAATGAAAAAAATGCAAAAATAAAGAGTCCAAGAGAAGAAAGATAGCGTGCCGCCAGCCAGAAGTAGATTGCCTTGTCCGGACTGCTAGGCGTTAAGAAATCAGGCATTCCTTCATACGAAAGGAGATGTGTAAAGTCGAGTATGGCAACACCAAAAAAGATAGCAGAAAGAAAGATAATATTGCCGGAAAATTTATGTTGGTTGGCATTCCATCCAATTCCAGACACTTGCATGGCAATGACAATGGATATGGTCTCAAGTGTCATGTGCAGAGGCAGGTAGTCTTTTATTCCTCGTATTTCAAAAAACAAGGGCGAAATCCACACCGCTATAAGAACGAGGGCAAAAAGAATGAGAGTATAAGTAACGTTTTGCAACGATGCCTTATGATTCGGATGAATGTTTAAAATTTGTTTTGACTTCGGAAAAAGATTCATACGCAACAGCACTTCCTCGATTTTTACCAATATTCTTAGTGCATGATAACATATTTTTAGGCCTATGAATTAATGAAATCTTGCGTTTATTTCCATTTTTTTTCTTGAATCATTACACTTTGCGCATCGTTAATCATCGTAAGTTCACCGTCGCTGATATTGCACTGTAAAGACATGCTTCTCTCTACTAGCTCTTGTATCTCGCCTTCAATGTTGAGATACATTACAGAAAGATTTTTAAAGCGTTGCAGAGAAGTTTCTACCTGTTTCCACCATGCAAAAGCACTTCCTTCTTGGTAGGTGTAAATGATAACCTTCTGCGATCGGCCGCATGCTTTTCGAATCCGTTTTTCATCCGGCTGTCCTAAATCTATCCACAGTTTAATTTCTCCATCAAGTGCTTTTTCCCATAAGTCGGGTTCATCATCTTGTGAAATTCCTTTGCTAAATGCCAAAGATTCATTTACATTAAGCACAAATGCCGCTAAACGGACCATCAGACGTAAATCGTTTTCCGAAGGGTGTTGAGCCAAGGTGAGGTTATGCTCTTTGTAGTAATGTCGATCCATATCGGCGATGTTCAGTAACGCCTTGTAAATAGTTGCTTTGGCAGCCATAGTTTTCCTTGTAAAGTTTTGCACAATTTTATAATTGAGAGTATAGCGCATATAGCTGGTTTCGCTCTTATTTTTTAAGTAAGATTATGGAACAATGCAAAGATAAAAACAATCCCACAAAGGCAAAAATTAAGCATGAAATCGTCTCCTAAAAAAAGTTTTAACACCACCGGTTCACCTCACAATAATAAAAGAAAAGCACCTCCTAGAAAGAATGCAGCGGAGCTTTCTCCCAAAAATGAGGTCAAAGAGATGTTTATAAAACACTTCAAGAAAAATAATAATGTCGGTTATGTAATGAGCAAACAGGATGTTGTTCGAAATATTCTGACGCAACTAAACGCAAAACAAGAAGACGCTTTGCAAGAAGCTTTGCTAGAATTAAAAGACGCAGGATGGATTGAAATAAAAGAGGACGGCGTAACCTTGGTTCTTACTCAAAAAATATAATTTATATTTTATTTGAATCAAACACTTACTTTTTATACTTAATTGTGATAAGATGATTTAATATTTTCATAAAATAAGATACAATATTTTTTTTGTAAATTTGTTTGTAGGTTTTAATTTTTTTTAAAGGAATTCTATGGCTAAGGTATTGGTGGCTGATGACGCAGGTTTAATTCGGATGGTTGCAAAAAAAGCAATTGAAGAAGCGGGACATGAGGTGATTGTCGTTGAAAACGGTGCTGAGGGGCTTGAAGCATTGAAATTTCATCAATTTGATTTGATTTTTAGTGATGTGAATATGCCGGTTATGGGCGGACTAGAGATGGTAGAAGCTATTAAAAAAATTATGGCGTACAAATATATACCGATAGTGATGCTCACTACCGAAAGTTCGGATGAGCTTAAAGAAAAAGGTAGAGCTCTCGGAGTGAAAGCTTGGATGCTAAAGCCTTTTAATAAAGAAAAATTTACTATGGTTATTCATAAGCTATTGGGTTGATTCCATGATATTTGAATCTGATGTTCTTGGGATTGAAGAAGCAGATGGAATTAGAGATGCGTTGTTGTCGTGTCTTGAAAATGAAGAACCTCTCATCATGATAGACCTTATCAATGTAAATAAAATCGACTTATCGATAATCCAACTTTTCTTAAGCCTCAGACAAAGCCTGCATAATCAAAATCGCAAGATGGTGCTTATTAATTGCACAAATGGCGTTGTTGATGCGCTTAAGCTGAGTGGATGTTCCCAGTTTTTAGAGTGTTCCTATGAGTGAAGAGTTAGAGTATTTTAACGAAGATGCTCAAGAACAGCTTCAAATGATGGAGAGTGCATTGCTTGATGCAATGGAAAAAGGTGTAAATAGTGAATACATAGGAACAATCTTTCGTGCTATGCACACCATTAAAGGTGTGGCAGGGATGTTTAGTTTTGAAGATATTATCTCTTTTACGCATATTGCGGAAAATTTAATGGACGCAGTGCGTAACGGAAAAATAGCATTGAATGAAGATTTATTGATGCTTCTTTTGGAATGTAAAGACCATGTGGGCGAGTTGGTGCATTGTGCGGTTGAATCTATTGCAATACCTCAAAACACGCTAGAAAAAGACAAGCTTCTTAAGTTAACCATAAAAGAGTATCTAGAATCTCCCGCAGACAAACCCAAAGCTCTGCAGAAACCAGAAGAAGAAGTTTCAAATTCAAACTTATGGCATATTTCACTTTATCTTAAAGAACATTTTTTTGAGACGGGGATGGATCTCCTCTCTATCCTAGCTTATCTTCAGCGTTTGGGAACACTGCATAGTATTTCTCCTGTTTTGGACAAGCTCCCGGGCTTGGAATTGATTGACCCGCATAAACCTTATTTGGGATTTGAAATAGAATTTGAGGGGGAGATTACAAAAGAGGAGATAGTAGAAGTTTTTGAATTTGTTGAAGATGACATAACATTAGATGTTTTTTCAGCTACGAAAGCTCAAGATATGGAAGCGGAAGAGATAAAGCCCCAAGAACAAGAGCCTCCAATACAGATAAAACCAACCGAGATTCAAACGATTCAAGCAAAAAAAGAATCCCTTGTGAAGCAAGCCGGCAATGTATCACAGTCACTGCGTGTTGATTCCAGTAAAATTGATACACTCATCGACACAATTAGTGAGATGGTGATAGCAAATGCCAGAATCAACAGATATGTTGAAAAGTATGCAGATGCGGATTTGGAAGAGGTCTGCATTGAGCTTGGAACATTGCTTGAAGAACTGCGTAATAATGTGATGAATATTCGCATGGTTGCAGTGGGTGAGTCGTTTGAAAAATTTCGCAGAGTTGTAAATGATGTTGCTCGCAAACTGAATAAAAAAATAAATTTTACCATACAAGGCGGCGATACAGAGCTTGACAAAACGGTAATTGAAAAAATCGCAGACCCGCTTTTACATATGTTGCGTAATTCGGTTGACCACGGTATCGAAACAACGCAAGAGAGACTTGAAAAAGGCAAATCAGAGTATGGAAATGTTGAACTTCGTGCCTATCCTGAATCCGGTGCTATAGTTATTGAAATAGAAGATGACGGCAAAGGTTTGGCACTTGATGCGATAATCTCTAAAGCAAGAGCAAAAGGAATCATTGACGAATCAGAGGAGCTCTCAGACGCAGAGGCTTATAAGTTGATTTTTGAACCCGGCTTTTCAACGGCTGCAGTTATTTCGGATATTTCAGGCCGCGGTGTCGGTATGGATGTTGTAAAAAAGAACATAGAAGCTTTAAAGGGTGAGATTGAATTGCAAAGCAAAGTCGGCAAGGGCAGCTGTTTTACAATCCGCCTTCCCTTAACGCTGGCAATTATTGAGGGTTTTTTATTTCAGGTTGGACATACGAATTATATTATTCCTCTGGACATGGTATCGGAGGTGATAGAATTTACAGCCAAACATCGTGTTAATATGCGTGAAAATAATTTGTTTGATCTTCGCGGTACTTTACTGCCTCTTCTTGATATTAGAAATTATTATAATGAACTTCCGTGTAAAATGTGTGAAAGACAAAATATAATAGTGGTAAAGTATGGACGTAATAAAATGGGGCTTCTCGTTGATGAATTATTTGGGGAATACCAAACCGTCATCAAACCGCTTGGCAGGCTTTTTCAAAATGCGCCCGGACTTTACGGCGCATCCATTTTGGGTAGTGGAGAGATTGCATTGATATTTGATATCCCGGCTTTGTTTGAAATGCTAA
Organism: bacterium; assembly: GCA_018822665.1. Taxonomy (GTDB): domain Bacteria; phylum Campylobacterota; class Campylobacteria; order Campylobacterales; family Sulfurimonadaceae; genus Sulfurimonas. Next base: position 123,356 of record JAHJJX010000014.1, on the reverse strand, counting down.
AGATAAATTAAGAGATAAAGGAGAATAGGCATGAATACTATTGAAGAAAAAGAGATTGTTTTTAATGAGCATGATTTAATTGTAAGTATGACTGACAGGAAGGGAAAAATTACGTATGCAAATGATATTTTTTGCAAAATTGCAGGTTACTCTCATGAAGAATTGATTGGAAAACCTCACAGTATAGTTCGCCACTCAGATATGCCGCGTGTTGTATTTAAACTGCTGTGGGATACCGTTCTTGGAGGTAAGCCCATTAGCGCTTTTGTGAAAAATCGTACAAAAGAGGGAAATTATTATTGGGTGAAAGCGTATGTTGCTCCTATTATTTCTAATGGGGAAATTATTCGTATCATTTCTTATCGCAGACCAATCAGTTCTTTTGTTAAACAAGAAATCTCAAAATTATATAAAGTTTTGTCAGAGCATGAAAAATCAAATTCTCTTGATGAAACTTTTGAATTTATGCTTCATTTTTTAAAAGAAAGAAATTTAAGTTATGAGCAATTTATTGACAGATTGGCGCTCAACCGCTCCATAAGCAGTCCGGATGCTTTAAATATAGATGTAGATAGCTATTATATAGACCATATGATTTTTAAGACAAACATATTACGCAGTATTGCTTTGGGTAAAAAAGATATAAAAGTAACAGAATCTTGTTGCTGTAATTTTGGAAAAAAATTAAAATCCCTCGAAGATATGCCCTTTACCCTGCATCCATCATGGAGAAAGGTCCACCACTACCATAACCATGTACATAGTTTGATGGGAGACTATGTTGAGAGAGCAGCTAAATCTGCTACCAAAGACGAACTTAACGGCATTTTGCTTGAAGTTGAAAAAGATACATTGAAATTATTTTCTGCACTACGTGATGTAATTGATAATTATGTTGAAGAAAGGAGTTTGTAATGAGTAAAGATATGATGAAGAAAAAACATGTCAGAGATATTTCCTTGGCTGAAAAAGCGATAGATGCACTCATCAATGGTGATTTTGAAGAGATTTTTAATGCAAGAAGCGAAGAGTTTACTCCACTATTTTCAAAAATAGATGCAATGCGCGCTAAAATGCAGACACTTAATCATGATGTAGTTGCGATTAATAAAGCTGTTTTCTTCGGCGATATGACACAGAGAATAGACATGTTGCAGTACAAGGGCAGCATCGGTGAATTAAGCAATGCATTTAATTACAATGTTGATCTTATAGCCTGTCTGCTTAGTGATATTTCATTTGTTATGGATAGAGTCGCGGACGGTGATTTTTCTGCAAGAGTAACGACTACGTATCACGGCGAATTCGATAAGCTTAAAGAATCTGTAAATAATGTAATTGAGAGTCTTCATTCTTTGGCGGTTGATGCAAGATTAGCAACAACTGCCATGCGTCAAGGCAATCTTACCGTACGGTTGGATGCGTCAAAATATAAGGGCGAATATGCAATGATTTGCTCTGGATTAAACGATACTATGGATGCAGTCGTAGGTGTATTGCAAGATGTGAGTGAAAATTTGGTAGAGCTCAGTCATGGGAATTTTAGTGCTAAAATAGAAGCGACTTACCTCGGTGATTATGCCATTATTACAGATTCCGTAAATAATTTGGCATCAATGATGCAGAGTTCTATTGTTGAATTATCAAGAGTGATGGGTGAATTAAGTCAAGGTAAATTATCTGAGCGCATAGACATAGAACTTCCGGGGGATATGCACGCTATCAAAGAATCAACAAATAGTTTTATTTTAATTCTAAGCAATATGATTGTTGAAATGCGTGATACTCTTCGTGAAATGCAAGGCGGCAATTTAACCAAGAAAATCACGCTTGATATGCCCGGTGAACTTGATGAAATAAAACATTCTATTAATTCATTTGTTGAATCTCTCGCTGAAATTATTACGCAGATAGTTATGAGTGCAAATGAAATTAGCACAGCTTCAAGTGAAGTAAGCAGCTCTTCAAGCTCAATTTCTTCGGGCGCAGAAATACAGGCTTCTTCAATTGAAGAAACAACAAGCTCTATCGAAGAGATGAGCGGCTCCGTTTCAGAAACGGCAGATAATGCAAAATTGACCAATCAATTGGCTTCAGATGCATCTGTAATGGCTCAAAAAGGGGGTGAAGCCGTGAGCAAAACAGTGACAGCCATGCATGACATCTCTACAAGAATCAAGGTTATCGAAGATATTGTTTATCAAACTAATCTGCTGGCTCTGAATGCTGCCATTGAAGCGGCTCGTGCGGGTGAGCACGGGAAAGGGTTTGCCGTTGTTGCCGCAGAGGTTAGAAAACTGGCAAAACGCTCACAAATCGCCGCACAGGAAATAAGTAAAATTACACAAGAGAGTGTTTTTATTTCTGAAGAGGCCGGTACGCTTATTTCAACTGCTCTGCCAAAAATTGAAGAAACTGCAAAACTTGTACGCGATATTACTGCCGCAGCGAGTGAACAGGCTGTTGGAGTTGAGCAAATTTCAATTGCTATGAATCAACTTGACCAGGTTACCCAAGAAAATGCTTCCTCTTCGCAACAGCTTGCCGCAATAGCAGAAGAACTTAATGGACAGGCATCGTCTTTAACAGATATGATGAAATTTTTTAAATTAAATACACAGAGTATTAATCCTTCCTTCAAAGAAAAGGCTGGAATAAAGATTGGCAGAACCTCACAAGATTATACACTCGGTGATAAAAGTGGATCAGAAGATACTCTGGATTTACGAAATTTTGAACGTTTTTAGGAATGTAAATGTACTCGCAGATACTCATGGATGATGATGATGAAATGGCAATTAAAGAGGGTACGCAGTATTTGCTTTTTTATTTACAATCAAATCTTTATGCACTCAGAGGTGAGTTTATTACTGAGATTGTTGAACTGCCGCAAATTACTAAAGTTCCGTGGATGCTGCCTTGCGTGAAAGGTGTATGTAATATTCGCGGAACAATTGTCGGTGTAATAGATATTGCTAGGTGTTTATTGCAAAATGATTTTATAAATACAAACCGTACATCTTTGGTTATAGTAAAAATCATAGATGAAGAGATGTCTCATAAAATAGGTTTTATCATTGATGAAGTTTACGAAGTTGAAGTTTTTGAGGCAAGTGAACTTCAAGGTGTTCCTCATTTTGGGTTACCAATTCATTCAAAATATGTAGAAGCCATGATACCATATAAGGGCGACTTTATCCCTCTCTTGTCGCTGAAAAATGTTGCTGACATAGAATTTCTGAGTCAAAGGGAAAATCCACATGCCACATAACAATACGCAAATATCCAATGAAGATTATCTTGACGAAGATGAGATAGACCTTGTAAAGCTTGTCAGTGCAAGTGCTGATATAGCAAGTCAGTATGTTGTCTTTGAAGGTTCTAACGGAGAATATTATGCTATAAACGTTGCAAAAGTTACGGAATTATTTGTTTTTCAAAAAGATAATATCGCTGTAAATAATGATAAAAACAATATCATTATCGGCACAGCCGATATTCGTTCCCACATGACCCCTTTAATTTATTTCGATGAATGGTTCGGTAATAAAAATTTTGAGACGACTGCGTATGAACTCCTTATATTGTGTCATTTTTCTTCAGAATATTTAGGACTGATAGTCAAGCAGGTGATAGATATCATCAGTATAGAGCCCGCACACATGTATAACAATGCGAAACATAACGAACAAACAACATTTATCGCAAAAGTAGCGATTGGGAAAAAGCTCCTCTTATGCACCGTCTTTGACACCGATAAACTTTTATACGACTTATACGGCAATGACAAAGCAGTTACCGATAAACAGGTGCAACCGATACAAAGCAATAAAATGGTTTTATTCGCCGATGATAGTAAGTTAATTCGTAAAATGGCGTATGACACATTTGATAAACTTGGAGTAAGATTTAAGATTTATGATGACGGGCAGGAATTGTTAGATGCATTAAAGACAATAAATATTGATGATATCGGGATATTTTTACTTGATATAGAGATGCCAAAAAAAACCGGAATAGATGTTATCAATGAACTAAGAAATCAAGCTTCTTATTCAAACATACCCATTGTGGTGCATACAAATATGGCTAACTCGTCTATAACAGGCGCATTAAACTCTAAAAAAGTATCTAAAATTATAGGAAAAGTTGATTTTGAAAGTATAGAATCCGCTATTAGAGAGTACATATTGTGAATATGTTAAAAGAAATAATATTGCAAGACTCGGAATTTATGCTTATACAGAAGCTGATTTTTAAGAATATAGGAATTACTCTTGATGAGAGTAAAAAAAGTTTAGTTAAAAATAGATTGACAAAGCGTTTGAATTTTTATGGTCTTCATAAATTTAGTGACTATATCCGTATTGTTCAATTTAATCGTGATGAAGCCTCGGAAATGGTTAATCAAATCACGACAAATGAAACGTATTTTTTTCGTGAGCAGGCCCATTTTGATTTTTTAGAACGGATATCAAAAGAACTAAAGGAAGAGGGGAAAATTCGTGTCTGGAGCGCCGCAGCTTCACTTGGAGCTGAAGCGTATTCTATCGCCATGGTATTGGACAATATTTTGGGAGCTTCGCGGTACGAGGTCCTCGCCACAGATATAAATACCGAAGTATTGCAAATTGCCAAAAAAGGATTTTATCCTCTGCCATGGGTGGACAAAATACCAACTTTATATAAACAAAATTATTGTCTTAAAGGAAAAAATCAATACGAAAAGCAGTTCTTGATACATCCAGAGTTGCAAAAAAATGTTTATTTTTCACAGGCTAATTTATTAGAACCTCAATCTACAATAGGCAAATTTGATATTATATTTTTACGTAATGTGCTCATCTATTTTAATGATGAAATTAAAGCTTTAGTAGTAGAAAATAGTATTAAAAATCTAAAAGAGAATGGATATCTCATTATTTCACTCACAGAAAATCTTCGCAGTATTCATAATCCAATGCTCAAGCAAGTGGATACTTCTATTTATCAAAAGGTATAAATATGATAAATTATAATTATAAAAATTTTATTTCCTTATTGGCAAAAACACGCCAATTGCTTGTATATGATGATGGAAAGCTTCTAAAAAATTATAAAGATATTTTGGAAGCTTTTGAGTTATATCGTTATAGCAGTATGAACGATATGGCCATTTCTCATCTTTCAAATATGTTAATATCTGTTAAAGTTGATATGGTACTCATCTATTCAACTGATTATGATAAAGTCCTCTCTTTATGTACAGAAATACAAAAATACGATAGAAATATAGTCATTACGGTAATTCTTGAAGATTATAACGGGACATGCTCTGAAATTGCAAATCTTGCAGATACTATTGTATTTGCACCTTTTGAAGCAGAAACTTTGAATAAAAAAATGAGTATCGCTCTGAGCGCAAAATTAATGCTTTATGAAATGACGCATACTTTAAATACGCATAAAAAATTTTTAGACGGTACGGGAATAGATGCGTATTTAGATGCTTATGAAGGGGATGTCATCATTCTTTTAGAGATACTGTCTGCTTTAATACAGAGACTAAAAAGCGGTGAATTAAGCCATGAGTTTTTTTGTGAAATAGCAAATGAGATACAAAAGATAGGCGAAATTTTCACCTATCATCATTACACGGCCCATGTGACAATGATATTTGATGAGATGGTTGCTTTTTTACGTATGTACAGTTTTGATGATGTTGATGTGGCAACTCTCGAAGGGTTTGATTACCTTGTAGAAATATTGCAAGATATTCAAAGTTATATTAACAATTTTTTTGTAAAACGCATCTTTTGTGATGTTTATGTGTTTGAACACTCTCTGCATGATTCTATAATATTTATGATTAATCATTTGCATAGTCGAGTGGATACTAAAAGTGAAGTGGAGTTTTTTTAAATGATTAAAATAATGGTAATTGATGATTCTATGGCTGTTCGCCGTGGTTTTTCTAAATTGATTAGTAAAATTTCTGGTGTTGAACTTCTTGCAGAAGCCAGCAACCCTATTGATGCGTTTGAAATATTTAAAAAAGTCGGACTTCCTGATTTATTTATTTTAGATATAGAGATGCCTAAAATGGATGGAATAACTTTTTTGAGAAAAATTTCCGAACAAAAACCTATTCCCGTTATAATATGTTCAACCTTGGTTGCGGAAGGTTCTGACGCGGCTATAGACGCTCTTCGTTATGGGGCGGTGGATATTATTGAAAAGCCAAAAGTAAATCTCGAGAGTTTCTTTTTAGACTATCAAGATGAACTCGGCGAAAAAATAAAATCTGCTATCGGCGCACATGTTAGAGTTGCAAAGAGCATTGAGTCACCGATAAAGAATAGTGTTAAAGATATAGATGCCCTTAGGGAAAGTAAAAAGATTGTAGCGATTGGTTCATCAACAGGGGGAGTCCAAGCTTTAGAAAAAATTGTTTTAGGGCTTAAAAAAAATCATACGGGAATCGTAGTAACACAACATATGCCACAAGGCTTTACAGCTTCATTTGCTAAAAGATTAAATCAAATAGCCCCTTATTGTTATGTAAAGGAAGCTCAAAATGATGACATTGTTAAAGATGGACAGATGCTTATCGCTCCCGGCGGAATCCACATGGAAGTTTATAAGATAGGAAATGTATATAAAGTGCATTTGCGAGATTTTCCTAAAGTACATTCGCATAAGCCAAGTGTTACAGTTTTGTTTAAATCTGTTGCTAAAAGCGCCATGAGCAGTGCGTATGGCTATTTATTGACGGGTATGGGAAGTGATGGAGCAATGGGCTTGAAAATGATGCATGAAGCCGGTGCAAAAACTTTTGCAGAGAGCGAGAAATCTGCAGTAGTTTACGGAATGCCGAGAATTGCCAAAGAGATAGGCGCTATTGATATGGAACTGGAAATTAATCAAGTTGCAGAAAATATTAATGAAATTATATAGGAGTGAAGATTATGGAAACAAGTATTTTACAAATGATAAAAGAGGATGCTAAAAACGTACATGTCCTTATCGCTGAAGATGATTTAATGATGCAGGGATTATACCGTCGGCTTTTTCATGGAATATTTCATACCTTTACCATGAAGAGTAACGGAGCAGAAGCATACGATTATTTTTGCAATCAAAAAAAGAAGCCGGTTGATTTGATTATCAGCGATAATTACATGCCACAAATGAATGGGATGGAATTAGTACAAAAAATTCGTGAGAAAGATTTTAATGTTCGAATTATTGTTATGACGAGTGAAGAAGATTTGAATCTTATGAGAACATATATGTTAAACGGTGTAGATGCCATATTGCCTAAGCCGTATAATGAAGACTTAACCATGAAGGTACTTCAAAGAACCCTTCACTATATCAATGAAAAGAAACTTTTAGAGCATTATGTTGAGCAGTTGGAATCCATGGCACGAGAGAATGTTGCGAGAAAAAGTGAAGAGCTGAAAAATCGAACCACACAAGAAAGAACACCAAGACTCAATAAAATTGAAGAAAATGAAACACTCGTACAAAAGTATAAGATTCGCAACAGTATTAATGATATGGAAAATGTTGATGTAGAAGATTTGGATGTTCGCGGAAAAGAGAAAATTGATAATTTTCGCGAAAAAATAGCGTATTACGAGTTATTGCTTTGCTCGATAGAAAATTATAACATAGCTTCTTTGAGACTAGTTCTCAAAGAAGTGCTTGAAGGGGTTCGAGAACTTATAAAAGCACTTGATATAATCGGAGTTTTCCCCGTTGCCTCGCAAGCAGCAACACATCTTATAAAATTTGTGGAAAATTTAGAAGATGAAGTTTTTACAGATATAAGCAAACAGGAACTTTTTATAGATATTTTAGTGACAATGCTGGAAGATTTTGATAAATGGATTGATTTAGTTTTTATCTCTAAAACAACAGATAATATTCATTATTTTGATGCCTCTTTTGCCAATACATGTTTGGAATTGGAAATAATCTTTAAACCAAATGAAAAAAACGTAAGCGATGAAGATACAATAGAATTTTTTTAATAAGGAAGAATATTTCAATGATAGATACAAATGATTTTGAATATGAAATCTATGAAATTTTTAAAGATCAATTTATAAATAATATGGTGCATATCGAGAATGGCATCTCTGATTTACAAAACCCTGAATCTTACGAAAGCGCAGTGAATAATTTATTTAGAATATTTCACGGCATAAAAGCCAATAGCCGTTATTTTCATTTTGAAGCAATTACAACAGTAGTAGACAAAGTTGAAAAAGTGCTAAGCTCGCTAAGGGATGTGAACGGACCTGCAGATACAAATATAGTTGAATGGCTTTTAAGAGTTCAAGAACAATGTTCGGTTTGGATGCAAGAAATGGAAAGCACGGCTACTGAATTTTCTAAAGTAAATCCGCTATTGCTAAGAGCGGTTGATATTCATACTTCCAACGAAAAATTATCATCAATTATGAAAAAAATCTCCATAATCTATTTGGATGATAATACAAAACGTTCGAATCAATTAGTCGGTGCTTTGAAAAAAACTTTTATAAGCGTACAGCAAACAGACAGCCTCGCCGATTTTGAAAAAAAAATTATAAATGAGCAAGCAAATATATGCATAATAAATTTTAGCAAAGAGAGTATCAAAGCATCAAAATTATCTCAAATACATGCTCCGCTATCAGCAATAATTGTCATAGTGGATAAATCTGACAGGGATACATTTGTGAAGCTTGGCGCAGAAGGTATTTACCACATTATAAAAAATCCAATTATGGGAGATGTCCTTAAACGTGAACTTTTATCGGTTATAGACTCCCATTTTACTCCGAGACATTTTTTGATAAGTAATAAAAAAATTAAAAATTTTATTCAAACACTTCAGCCGCTGCATGCATCTATTTTGCAGATACAGCGAATATGTAATGATGAAGAAATATCTATAAAAGAGCTTATAAAAGTTGTAAAACTTGACCCAATTATTTCTGGCATGATACTCAAAGCCGCAAGAAACCCAATGTATGGCTTAGAAGAGATAAATACTGTCGACCATGCTATAAGTATATTCGGCAAGATGAGAGTCAAAGCGATTGCTTTAACTAAAATGATTAATGCATTTGGTAAAACAGATTTAAGTGCGTATAATATTTCCGAATCGGTTTTTTCGAATGTTGCTGCTTTACGTTTGACGCTTATGATTAAATGGTATTCTAAAGTATCTATCTCTTCATTATCTATACTCTCAACAACAGCTATATTGGGTAATATAGGACAACTTCTTATTGCAGGAGAGATTGCTACACCGGATAAAAAAGATAACTTTTTGAAAGACTTAAATGAAAATGGTGTGCAACATGCGGAGGAAAAGTTTACGCATACGACTACAGCGTATGTAAGTAGCGATATTCTTAGTTATTGGCAGTTGGATAATGATATTATTGATTCAATCCGATTTAGTGATTATCCGCAGAATGCTCCTGAAGAAGTTTATCATCTATGTCTTGCAAATCATATTGTATATAGACTCATAGAGCTTAACGGGAATGTTCAACCCAAAATACCGAAAAAAATTGAAAAATTATTGCATGATAATGGTTTGAGCGCAGAGCCTTTGCAAAAGGCATTGGATGCAATTGTAAAAATTACTGCGCAATAGTTGAAAAGCTTCCACTGATATATTCATAAGTGATGAATGTATCAAATTTTCTTCTATTTGACATTTTAAAAGGCTGAATTAAAGCCCAAACGCACTAAAATGCACATCATTATTAAGAGGAACAGATTTATGTCATTTTCTACCCTAGGTCTTTCGCCGCAATTATTACAAACGCTTCAAAAAAATACCTTTTTAGAGCCGACTCCTATACAAGAAAAAGTCATTCCGCTTGTTTTGCAAGGGCATGACATCATGGCAAGGGCTCAAACAGGCAGTGGAAAAAGCGCTAGTTTTGTTTTGCCGATTTTGGAAATGTTATTTAAAACAAAGGGGGAGGGAAAGGCAAAAATTAAAGTTCTTGTATTGACTCCGACAAGAGAATTAACCCTTCAGGTTGCCAAAACATTTGAAACCTTTGGTGCAAGTTTAGACAAAAAGCCAAAAGTTGTGAGCATTATAGGCGGGGAAAGTATCGGGAATCAACTGTATGCAATCCAGCAAGGATGTGATATTTTAGTGGCTACATCAGGCAGATTTTTAGATGTGCTTCATAAAAAGCAAATGAATCTGTCGCATATAGATTTTTTTGTTCTTGATGAAGCGGATAAAATGCTTGATTTAAGTTTTGCCCAAGAGCTTGAACTTATTCTCGAAGCCATTCCCTCTACACGTCAAAATCTACTTTTTTCTGCCACATATCCTTCAAAAATGTTAGCCATAGCATCTAAAATTACGCAAAGCCCTGTTGAAGTAACTATTGAACATGAAGAGCCGACTGCAGAGAGTATCTCTCAGCGCGTTATAGAGGTAAACCGTGAAAATCGCGGTCCTTTGTTAAGACATCTGTTAAACACTCAAAAATGGGAGCAGGTGCTGGTATTTATGGCAAGCAAAAGAGCGGCGGATAACATCGCAGAGAAGTTTAAAAAGTATGGTTTTTTGGCAGATTCTTTGCATGGCGATTTAACTCAAGAAGAGCGTAACTACACCTTAGAGCAGTTTAAAAACAAAAAAATCCGCATCCTCTTTAGCACAGATATCGTTGCGCGCGGAGTTGATATCAAAGATATTGCGTGTGTCGTAAACTTTGACCTTCCCCGCTCTCCCATCGATTATATACACCGTATTGGACGAACCGGCAGGGCAGGAAAATCCGGTGTCGCCGTTTCCTTTATATCTCACGAAGATAAAGAGCATTTTGCTCTTATAGAAAAACGCTCCGCAATGAAGCTTGAGAGAGAGCAGATACAAGGGTATTCGCTTGTAGGAAGTGCACCGGTTAAAGAAAAAGGCAAAGAGCCGGTGAAAGGCAAGGGCAAAAGCAAAAAAGATAAAGCAAGAGAAGAAGCTGCGAAAAATGCTGCATTAAAATAATATGTTCAATTATTCCCATCCGCTTTATAGACCGCCCGCGGAAGCGGATAATGTTATTATTCAGGCTACATACGGGTGCAGTTACAATAACTGCAGTTTTTGCTCCATGTATAAAACTAAAAAGTATCAGCTCAGAGATATAAAAGAGATTTTCAAAGAGATAGATATCTTAGCCGATTATTATCCACATGCCAACAAAATATTTTTAGCAGATGGAGATGCTTTATCTTTGGACACAGAATATTTAACAAACCTCTTGCAATATTTAAAACAATCCTTTCCTCGGTTAAAAAGAGTTTCTCTTTATGCTTCTGCGCAAAATATACTGAAGAAGTCTGAAAAAGATTTAAAGCAGCTTTATGAGAACAATCTCACCCTCATTTATTACGGGATTGAAACAGGCAGTAATACTGTCCTTAAAAAGATAACAAAAGGAGTGGATTCAAGGGAGATAATTGAATCGCTGAATAAAGTTTCAAAAATAGGAATGAAAATATCCGCAACGGTTATTTTGGGTATCGGCGGTGAAAAATACACCAAAGAACATATAGAAGATACGGCAAAAATTATTAATGCAACCACCGTTAATTATCTGTCGACTTTACAGCTAGGATTGGAAGAAGATGCCAAAGATAATTTTTTGAAATATTTTAATGATTTTATTTTGCTGGATGATTATCATATTTTAGAGGAACAGAGGAGATTTTTAGAGCTTTTAAATCCAAGCAATAAAATTATATTCAGGTCTAACCATGCTTCAAACGCTTTGCATTTGGCAGGAACGCTTCCAAAAGATAAAGCAAGATTGATTAACGAATTGTCTTTGGCGCTCAACACCGGAGAAAGTGCTTTTGTGCCAAATGTATTGAGGGGATTTTAGTTTAAATTAAAAGCAATTTAATATATTCATGATTAAATTGATGTGTCATAGAAGGTTCTTTCATCATGAGTTTTAACGATTCAAAGGTGCTATTCCCTTTTCTGTAAGGTCTGGCTGTTGTTAATGCGTCAAAAACATCGCAAACAGCTAAGATGGATGCAAATTCACTGATTTGACTGCGTAATAAATTATCGGGATATCCGCTCCCGTCATATCTTTCATGATGGTGTTTGACGGCGTCAATAATAAGAGCATCTTCTATGCCGTGTGCTTTAAGAATATCTACGCTGTAACTAGAATGTTGCTTTGTTAATTCTAACTCCTCTAAATTAAGGGCACTATGCTTATCTACTATTGCATCCATATTCTTTTTGCCAATATCATGCACTAAAGCGGCTTTTCCTAATTTTAAAAGCTTCTCATCAGAAAAATGAAGCAGGATGCCAATATGAAGTGCGTAAATTGCTACGTGCAGAGAGTGTATGGGCAACTTATAATTATCATGCAGATGGGGCATGATTTTTTTTACAAAAAAAGTATGTTGCTTTATCAAAAAAATAATAGACTCAACAATAGAAGCTATACAAAATAAATCAATTTTATTCTCGGAATTTTCCAAAAAATTATTAAAAACATTGCCGTTAATATTGTAAAGTAATTCAAGGTCTTTAATAAAATTATTTTTATTGTGTTTGATTCGAATGAGTAAAGTTTTACAATTAATATCAACAGGATGATTTACTTGCGAATCTAAAATATAAACATTATCCTCTTCTTTATGGACAATATATAAATTATCCTGATTTTGTAATATGTTGTACAATCTTTCATTGAGTGGTGTTTGCGCCTCAATGATAATAATATATTGAGAGGACCGTTTTATATAGATGTCGTGTGAGACAATATCTCCCACTCTCAAAGTATTGGCATCAAAAGATGAGTATGAATTTTTAATAAGATTCTTTGTAACTCTTATAACCTTCATTTTATATGCCTTAAAGTATGTTTATGAAGGAAATATTGTACAACAGAAATTGTCAAATTTCCCTTGATAATTATATTTATGTGATATTTGTTTGAATTTTTTTCCTTATTGTACCGCTTCAGGTTATGTTAAATTGACCTTGTCGATTGTATTTTTTGTGATAGAATTATAGATATACAAAAAAATAGGAATTATGATGCAAAGCCAAAGTACTTTAGAAAAATTAAACGATAAAGTTTCACAAATATTGCAGGAGTACCATTCTCTCAAAAGTGAAAATGAAGTGCTACGCATGGAGGTGATTACCCTTAAAGGGGAGAGAGAACTTAAAAACCATGAGATTGAAAGATTGGTTGACGAAAATGCGATGAAAGACTTGGAAATAGAAGAGATAGTGAATAAAATAGAAAGTATTTTAGGCTAGAATATATGAGTAAAAAATTAGGTTTACATATTGGCGGCCGTCGATTTGATGTTGATGTGGAAGATGCTTTTGGTACATTTTTAGCACATCAGATGTCAAAAGACTTTAATGTTGAGGGGAACAATGACTTAAAGTTATTGCTTCAAGCTTACGTTAGAAAAAATCATGAATTATTTGTGCAAGACCAAAAAATGAAAGAAATCTTGAAAAATCTTGAAAAATAGTTATTATTTTATTATTTTATAAGTTAAAAGTGATATAATTTCAACCTCTTAAAACAGAGATGGTGTGCGCTCGTAGCTCAGCTGGATAGAGCACTGGTTTGCGGTACCAGCGGTCACATGTTCGAATCATGTCGGGCGCACCATACTTAAACTCAAAAAAACTCCCTAAAAACAAGCACTTTAAATAACATTTTATAAAACTTCTAAGCACTATTTTTCTATCTAAATTTCTTCAGATATACCTGATGGCATCTAAAATTTTACTAGTTTTATAACTAGCTGACTACAATATAACATTCGTTAGTTAGCATTATACGCTTATCTCTTTATGGTAAAATAGTAAAGATTATATTTAAGAAAATAAAGGTTTTTTATGAATAAGAATAAAATATATTTAATATCATCAATTATTCTGCTTGTAGGTTTCATAATATCTTTTACAGTTTTTAGCTTGTTGCATCAAGCTGAAATAAATAAAGCAAAAGGAAGTTTTATCTATCTGAGCGGTAAATATGCGAATTCAATAAAACACACTCTCGAACACACTACGCATGTATTTGAATCGCTTTTGGCTATACACTCCGCTCATGGGTATATAAAGCGTGATGAATTCTCAAAGTTTACGCATATTGTTTTGAAAAAATATCCGGATATTCAGATGATTGAATGGATTCCTGAAGTAAAAAAAGAAGAAAAAACCCTGTATATACAAAAAGCAGTAAAGGATGGTTTTAAGAACTTTAGTTTCACGCAACTTGGCAACAATGGGGATATAGTTCCTGCTGAGGAGAGGGAATATTATTACCCTGTATATTACGTAGAGCCTTATAAAGGAAACGAAAAGGCACTTGGATTTGACACTGGAACCATAGCACAGAGCCTTCAGGCATTAACTATAGCTAAGAACTCCGGTAATATTTCTATGACTTCGCCATTTCGACTTGTTTACCAAGAACAGCAAAACAATTTCCTGCTCTACTGTCCTGTTTATAAAAATGCAGACAGACTTGAGCACTTTGAAGGCTTGTATGCCATAACTATGAATGTGGATAATTTTATTTCTCACTCTATAGAAAATATAGATAATGTAAAGGGATTAAGTATAAGAATTTACGATATTGATGCCTCTTCTGAGAGCAATATGTTTTACTCTAAGCAGTTCAATATCTTAGATATCGAAGTGCCGGAAATATCTTCTTCTGTTTTAATCGAATTTTTCGGTCATAGATGGAAAATCGAAGTAGTGGCCAACGAAACCTTTGTTTCTGAGTATACAACTTATTTTCCATGGTTTGCTCTTTTTTTTATAATAGTATTAACAGCTTTAATCTCTCTATTATATTATGTTTTTGCACGCAGGTACGCAGTAATGAGTGAGAGCAACGAAGAGTTAAGACGCTTTGGAAATATTGCTATTGGGCGAGAAGAGCGCATAATAACTCTTAAAGAGGAAATCAATCTTCTCAAAGAACAATTAAGGAGTAGGCATGAATCCTAAAGAAGATGCGCATAATAAAGAGCTGGAATTACTTCTTATGCAGGAGAAGAGAACGCGTTTGGCAATGCTAAGCATGCTCGAAGATCTTCAAGAAACACAAACGATTGTTAAAAAAGCAGAGAGGGAGTGGACCGGTGCCTTTGATGCCATCGATGACGGGGTGATGCTTCACGATGTTAAGCTCAACATTATGCGTGCAAATTTTGCTTACAAAGAGCTTTGCGGGGCAAAAAAATTTAAAGAGATTATAGGAAAACCGTATTGGCAGGTTTTCCCGAAGCTTAAGGGACCGATGCAAAGTTGCAGCCAATCTGTTGAGAGTGGAAAAGTTGCCGAAGAAGAGTTTGTGCTTGATGATGGACGGATATTTAAATCACGCACCTATCCGGTTTATGATGACGATGGGAAATATTCTTTTGGGATTCACCTTTTTGAAGATATTACAACACTTCGCACTCAGGAGTTAGAGATAATAGCGCTTAACAAAACACTCCGCATCATCGGTAAATGTAATGAACATTTAGTGCGAAGCATGAGTGAAAAAATGTTGTTAGCAAATATCTGTAATGAAATTGTAAACAGTGATGAGTATGAGTTTTCAGCTATATATTTAAAAGATGACAGCTCCATAAACTGTTCTTACGTATCCTCAGAAATAGATACTCTCTCAAATATTAAAGAAGTTGACTTAACTGATGCGAAGTATGCTGAATGTCCGGTAATAGTCTCTATCGAACAAAATAGAGTTATTATTATCAATGATATTTATAATGATTCTGAATGGTATACATATATGAAAGAGCATGCAGAGATATGCCCGGCTACTCCGTACGACATGCAGGGTTCTATGATGATACTTCCTTTAGAAAATAGCAATAGTAGTATTGGCGCGCTACTCATCTACTCAAAACGGCCAAACATGTTCGATGACGCAAAGAATAATCTTTTTAAAGAACTCGTAGATGATACATCATACGGTATACACACGCTTCGGCTTCGTAAAAAGTTTGCAGAAGTAAGTATAGATAATAAAGAGATGCTTATTCAGCTGCAGGAGAGTCTTGATGGAACAATCCATTCCGTAGCGATGATGGTAGAAGCCAGAGACCCATACACTACAGGACATCAGAACCGTGTTTCTGATTTGGCTGTTGCTATTGCAAAAAAAATGGAACTTGATGAAAAACGTATAGAAGGGCTTAGATTGGGCGCATTAGTTCATGATATAGGGAAAATAAAAATTCCCGCAGAGATACTTTCAAAACCGACTAAGCTGACTGATTTGGAATATGAAATGATAAAAACACATCCTCAAGTGGGTTTTGATATCTTAAAAGAGAGTAAATTCCCGTGGCCGATTGCCCAGATGATTTATCAGCATCATGAGCACATTGATGGGTCCGGGTATCCCAACGGTCTTAAAGGTGAAAAGATTTTGCTTGAAGCGAAAATTATAAGTGTAGCAGATGTTGTCGAAGCAATGGCATCACACAGACCTTATCGAGCCATGTTGGGTATAGATTCTGCACTCAAAGAGATTGAAAAATATAAAGGTATTTTTTATGATACTGATACGGTAGATGCCTGTATAAGTATATTTAAAAATGATGAATATAAACTGACAGCACAAAATAGCAGTAAGTAGATTAACTATGTATTACTTTTGTTTCAATGAGAATAGCTCTAAGCAGTAAAGTGAGTTTAAATAATTGTGTCAATGAATTTTGGCAGTATACGAAAAAGGTCCTTTTGAAATGAAAATTTTTATTGTTTTTCTCCTCTTTATTTTATCTCTTCATGCCCAAGCATTAAAATACGAAATCAAGCCGGATTGGCTTAAAGCGTCTAAATTCATGAAGATTGATATTTTGGACTCACAAGAGTTGAAGTTTGATACAATGGATGGAATAAAAGTGAGTGAACTTTCAGCACTTGCCTTCCATAATGATAAGCTTTATGCTTTGAGCGACAGAGGATATGTTTATCACTTTAATATAAAAATAAAAGATAAAAAAATTGCACAATTAGAATTAAAAGAGGCTTTTGAGTTAAAAGATAAAAACGAGGAGTCTTATAAAAAGTCAAAAAGCGATTCCGAGGGGATGGCGTTTGTGGATGATACTTTGCTTATTTCATTTGAAAACAAGCCCAGAATAGAAGTTTTTTCATTAAAAGCAAAGAAGATAAAAAATTATGAAATCAATAAAGATTTAGAAGATATAAAAAATTATCAGGACAAAAATAAAGCACTGGAAGCTGTTACATATAATAATAAGTACGGAGTTGTAACGGCTCCCGAAATTCCTTTGAAAAAGCAAAATAAAGATTTTCACATTCTGTATTCAAAAAATACTACATGGAAGTTCCCGGCATGTGGAAAGATTACAGCTATGGAGTTTATAAATGAGAACGATATTTTGGTTTTAGAAAAAAACTATAATAAGAAAAAAAATCAAAGAGTCTTGAGTATCAGTAAAGTGAGTTTAAATAATTGTGTCAATGTAATATGTAAAAGTGAAGTTCTTGCAGAATTGGAAAGTGTTCAAGGATGGAAAATAGATAACTTTGAGGGATTAACAAAAGTGGGTGCCAATACATTTTTAATGGTGAGTGATAATAATGGAAGTTTTTTTCAAAAAACACTTTTGGTACTTTTTGAAATTGCTTCCACAGAATAATTTAGCTGTTTATCTCATTTTTTAAAATCTTAGCCAAGTCACTGCACTCTTGAATCTTTTGTGCATAATTGAGATTTTCTTTTAATAAAATATCTATAAAAGCACTTCCGACTATAACCCCATCGGCACCTTTGACTTTACTGCGGGCTGTCGATTTATTTACACCAAAACCTACATAAACGGGTGTCTGAGTGTACTTTTTAATAGACTCCAAAAATGGTTGTAAATCTTCGCTGATTCCAGAACCTGTAATGCCCGTGTATGCAACCATATAGATAAACTTATTTGAATCACTCACTATATCTTTGATTCTGTTTTCACTGTCAGTTGGAGCTACAAAGCTGATATTGGCAACATCATTTGTAGCAAATAAATTTTTATAAGCAAGGGCTTCTTCGTGGGGAAGGTCAGGGATAATCAATCCCTTTACTCCAAGTTCTTTGGCATGTGGAATAAGTTTATCCATGTTTTGTTGATAAAAGCTATTGAAATAACCCATCCACAAAGTATCTACTTTTGGTGCAACCGCCTTTGATATCTCTAAAAGATGCCGAAATTTAAAACCAAGCTCAAGTGCCTTGTGGTTTGCTTTTTCGATTAAGGGACCATCTGCAACGGGATCAGAAAACGCAACACCAAGCTCCAGCGTGTCAACTCCACTCTCGCCAAGCGCCAAGGCCAAGTCAATACTAAAAGATTTTTCCGGATAACCGGATGTTATATATGCAACTAAATTTTTCAATTATTTTTCCAAGTCAGGTATTTTAAGCAGAGAATATTTTATTTTGCTAAGTTCGTTGTCAAGTTTTAAATCATCTTGCCATACCGCGTACATATCACTGATATTAAGCAGCCAGCTAATAACCTCTTCATTGCCGAGTTCATCTGTTTGTCTCAAACTTTCCAAAATGTCTTCAACAAATCCGGAGAGTCTTGCCATGGGCTCCATATTTAAAAAGCCTGAAGCAGATTTAATGTTATGAAAAACACGAAAAAGTTCATCAACACTTCTCTTGTACATGTTTGGCTTTGCGAGGTCAAGAATCATAACTTCCATGCTATCAACCATAATGGAATAATGGTCTAAAAACTCATCCACTATCTCAAAGTCAAAGTTGGCATCTAAATCACTTCTTACGCCCATAAAATAATTCTCCTGTATGGTTTGGATTATAGCAGTTTTTAGTTAAAATTCTTTTTACTAAACTTTAGTGATAGCCTAGAATATAAAAAGAGCTTGATAATGATGAAAAAAATGACTACTTCTTCTATAAAAAAAACAAAAGGTGTTCGACCTTTAGTGATGATAACGGCCTACGATGCACTTTTCGCTTCGCTGCTCGAGCCAAGCTCGGACATGATTTTGGTAGGCGATAGTCTTAACATGAGTTTTGCAGGTAAAAGTGACACCCTGAGCGCAACAATGGAACAAATGCTATACCATACCAACGCGGTCTGTATGGGCGCTAAAAACAGTTTTGTTATTTGCGATATGCCTTTTGGAACTTACATCAGCAAGGATGTTGCATTGCAAAATGCTATGAGAGTTTTTCAAGAAACTCCTGCAGATTGTGTAAAAATAGAGGGTGGAGCAGATAAAGCAGATATAATTAAACATTTATGTTCAAACGGCATAGCAGTTTGCGGTCACATAGGTTTGCTTCCCCAGTCTGTCAGAAGCGAGGGCGGTTACAAAGTAAAAGGCAAAACAGAAAAAGAGGCACTGCAACTCATTGAAGATGCAAAAGCGGTTGAAGAAGCAGGCGCTTTTTGCATGGTGATAGAAGGTGTCAAAGCAGATGTGGCATGTGAAGTTGCAAAATGTGTGGATATCCCCGTTATCGGTATAGGTGCGGGTGTTGAGGTAGACGGGCAGGTTCTTGTGTTTTCAGATATGCTGGGATTCTTTGAATCGTTCACGCCAAAGTTTGTAAAAAAATATCTTGATGGAGCAGGGTTGGTGAAAGACGCTATGAAA
This sequence comes from bacterium, assembly GCA_018822665.1. Lineage (GTDB taxonomy): Bacteria > Campylobacterota > Campylobacteria > Campylobacterales > Sulfurimonadaceae > Sulfurimonas. Next base: position 103,675 of record JAHJJX010000014.1, on the reverse strand, counting down.
ACGTATTCGGATGAAGTTCAAAAAAAAGAGTTTCCACAAGAAATTCATACATACTAAAAGTAGAAAATATGGAAAGATTAGTCGAGATTGAAATGTTTAACTCAGAAGAAGAAAATATAGAGCGCTCTCTTCGTCCAAGTGCTTGGAACGAGTATATAGGTCAAGAACAGATTAAAAAAAATCTTGGTGTCTTTATAGAGGCGAGCAAAAAAAGAGCTGAGGCGCTCGACCATGTTCTTTTTTTTGGACCTCCGGGGCTTGGAAAAACTACCTTGGCGCTTATAATAGCAAATGAGATGAATGCAAATATCAAAGTTACGGCCGCTCCAATGATAGAAAAAAGCGGAGATTTGGCAGCGCTTCTTACAAACTTGGAAGAGGGCGATATACTTTTTATAGATGAGATTCATAGACTCTCACCTGCGGTTGAGGAAATTTTGTACTCTTCCATGGAGGACTTTCGCATAGATATTATCATCGGAAGCGGACCGGCGGCACAAACCGTCAAAATCGACTTGCCGCGTTTTACCCTTATTGGTGCGACAACACGCGCGGGGATGCTTTCCAACCCTCTTCGAGACAGATTTGGCATGAGTTTTAGAATGCAGTTTTATAATACGCAAGAGCTATCAAAAATTATTGCCCAAGCTTCACTTAAGCTTGATAAAGAGATCATCCATGAGGCATCCATGGAGATAGCAAAACGAAGCAGAGGAACGCCTCGTATCGCACTTCGCCTTCTTCGCCGCGTGAGAGATTTTGCCGATGTTGCGGAGGAGCTGCATATCAACCATACGCGCACCCAATATGCACTCAATGAACTTGGAATCAACTCACACGGCTTTGATGAGATGGATTTAAGGCTTTTAAATCTTCTCGTGAGTGCAAACGGAAGAGCTATGGGACTGAGTACCATTGCGGCATCGCTGAGTGAAGATGAAGGAACCGTCGAGGATGTTCTTGAGCCTTATCTGATAGCAAACGGTTATTTGGAGAGAACTGCAAAAGGCCGAAAGGCTACGAGAATGACGTATCAAGTTTTAAATATTTCAATCCCGCAAGACAATGGAGCACTTTTTTAATGAAACCACAATATTTCATAGCAATCCTTTTTGCAACTTCACTATATTGGATGTATCTGCTTTATACTCCATTTTTGCTGGGTATAACAATCGCGGCACTTTTGGCGATTTCAACAGCAAACATCCAAAACGGCTTTGAGAAACTTTATGGTTCAAAATTTCTGGCGGCACTGAGTTCTAGCTTTTTATTGGCAGTTTTATTTTTTGTCCCCCTTGGCTATTTTTTAGCCACTTTGACTATCAAACTCAATAGAATTGAGCCGGAAGTTTTTACAAATATAGAGATATTGGTAAGAAATTTTATTGCAAATCCGCCAGAATATTTGTTATTTTTAAAGCCGTATGCAATTGACGCCCTCAAAGATATCAATATTAATTCACTTGCAACAAATGCTCTTTCTTTAACCGGAACTTTCGGTTCATTTAGTGCCGGATATTTGAAAAATGCTTTCTTGGTTATCATATTTTACTTTTTTGCCCAGTATAATGGAGCTTTTGTGGTAGATTTGTTAAAAAGAGTTGTTCAGATGTCGGTGGATGAGACAACCACGCTTGTCAGAGAGCTCTCTTCCGTCATGAGTGTTGTTTTTTATTCTATTATTATAAATGCGATGTTTCAGGGTGTTTTATTTGGAGTAGCAATTTCTTTTATGGGTTACAACGGACTCTTGTTTGGGATAATGTACGGATTTGCTTCCCTTATTCCCGTCGTTGGCGGTGTTATTATGTGGCTTCCGTTTATGTTGTATGAATTCTCAACAGGAAACAACTCCAACGCAATTTTCATAGCGGTATATACGGTTGTGATGATATCGATTGTTGCAGATACTTTTATAAAACCGTTAATTATTAAAGAGATAAACAAAAGACTCCTCAAAGAGGATGATGCAAGAATGAATGAGCTTGTGATTTTCTTTGCAATTATTGCCGGACTTGCAACATTCGGGTTTTGGGGCATGATACTCGGACCTGCAATCACTTCTTTTTTCTTAACGATTTTAAAACTTTTTGAAGCGAGAACAAAAGAATTTTCTAACTAGTACTTTTATTTTTTATAAATTTCCGGATGGTCGTTTTTCCATCTTCTGTGAAGCCAAAACCAAAACTTCGGTTCTTGGCTTATAAGAGCGGTGAGCCAGTCTGCTTGAAGCTGTGTGGCTTTTTGGATGTCTGCGGCTTCATCGTCCGTTTTTTCTACCGGTATCTCATCAAAAAGCAAAAGTGTATAGTTTTCTTCATCATCCGTTCGAATGGTCACGGGAATGATGGCCGCATTAAATTTTCTAGCCAGATAAGCCGGTGTTGAAGTTTGGCGTAGCGTCTTACCCATAAAATTGATGATAACGCCTTCTTTAGGACTGATGTTGGTATCTATCAAAAGTCCACATGCCATCCCCTTTTTAATGTTTTTAACAAGCGGTTTAACAACATTTGTTTTTTCCATAGAGATATTTCCAAAAGCGCCTCTTGCTTCTAAAAGCCAATTTTGATAGGTTTGATTTTTCATCTTTTTATATACGGCGATGAGGGGCTCAATAAAAGCACCGATGCTGGCACCGCCGAGTTCCCAAGAAGAGTAGTGTGTCGTTACATAAATAACGGCACGCCCTTGGGCATGGACTTTTTGGACAGCTTCTATGTTTTGTATTTTTATTTTTTCAGCCAGTTCGTTTTTGCTCATGTGTCTTAGTTCAAGGGCATGAAGAAAGTTAAACATTAAATTTTTAAAAGCATACTTTGTAATCTCTTTTTTTTCATCTTCGCTGAGTTTCCCATCAAAGGCAAACTCAAGATTTTGATAAGAAGCTTCTCTGTAGCGCTTGGATACATAATAAGCAAAAGTAGCCAAAAAACTAAAAAAAGCTTTTCTCCAAGACGAGGGGAGAATCATAAGAAATTTTTCAAGAAGTAAAAAGAGTTTATAGCCCATTAGTGTAATAATTCCTTTGCTTTGTGTGCAATTTCTTCTACTTTTATCTCTTGTATAGAAAAATCATTTTTATTTATTTTCATTATATTGACATCCGAGGGTGACTGTATGCCTATGTTTTTTGGTGTTTCATAAATCATTCTCGTAGTGGTTGGACCGAAAAGCGTTATGGAAGGTATGTTTTGTGCCCAAGCTATGTGTGTAGGTCCCGTGTCGTTTCCTATAAGCAAATCAACATTTGAAATAAAAGAAACCAGTTCGGTTAAGGAAAGTTGAGGTGCCAAAGCTGCATAAGCGGAATGTTCACATATCCACATGCCGTCTTCTCTTTCTTTTTCGCTGCCCCAGATGATGAAACAGTTTTGCTGTAATGCATCACAAAGTTGTGCTATTTTTTCTTTAGGATATTTTTTTGACTCCCAAGATGCGCCGATAACAAGGGCAATATTCTTGGCATGTGGAATTTCACCGCCGACATCTTTGAATAAATTTTTTGCTTCAAAAAAGCGGTTCTCCTGTTTTGGAAATATCGGCTGTTTTTTTAAAAGCATCTCTTGCGTTATCTCAAAACCAAGCGCATCTGCTACTAAAAAAGTGTTTCTATTAACAACATTTTCATCATAGCCTATACTTGAAGTTGTTTTGTAAAATAAAGAAGATAAAGATTCTCTTGAAGAGTTTTTGTCAAATCCATGGGTATTTTTACCTAAGAGCCTTGAAACTACGGCAGATTTTAAAAGTCCCTGCACATCGATGATAATATCAAATGCTCCAAGATTTCTTAGTTTGGAAATAGTTTGAAAAAGGTTTGAGATATTTTTTTCTTTTTTTAGCTTTTTCAGGTTGATTGTATGCACAGCACTGATAAGCGGATGGTTTTGCAGAAGCGGTGCAAAAACCTCTTCTGTTATCCATTCAAGCTTGGCATGTGGAAATTTTTCATGAACAAACTGTAAAACAACAGCCGTGTTGACAATATCTCCAAGCGCGGAAAGTCTTACAATTGCAATGCGTTTTATATCTTTTTTCATTGGCGACATTATATCAAACAGAGTTGGTATAAAAGTTAATTTTGGTATAATCGCTGTAATTTTTTTAAAGGTTGAATAAATCAATGGTCCCATCAGATATTCAAGACTTTTCAGAAGGTCGCACAAAGGCTAGAGCGTACTTTTGTTATCTATTTTCCAAAAACATTCCAAATAGACTTCCATCACTTTCAGAAGAGATGATTATGCCTCGTCTTCTAAAGATTAAGGCAGACCTTCATAATTGTGAAGGTGTATATTTACTGGATTACCGCGGTGTTCAAGTTTCACCGACATTTAGAGCTCACGGACAGGTTGATGAAGATGCAGGCAAGATTCGTGCCGATAGAGCCTACTATTATCGTGCCGTCAGAGAAGCAAGATGTACGATAACAGACCCGTATCCATCACTCATCACGCAAGATTTAACCGTTACGGCGTCGCAACCAATCTATTGTGAAGACGGAAACTTAAAGTATGTAGCTTGTTTGGATATGCCTTTAGATGAGGTGTTAAAAATTGCGCATCTTAATACTTTTGATACATTTTTTAGCAAATTTTTCAAGTATTCTTATGCATTATTTTCTTTCGCACTTATTGCAGTCGCTTTATTATTATTTTTAAAAGGGATGCAGAGTTTCTTCTTATATGAGATTACGGTAGCTCATTTTGAAGCAAAAAATGTATTTGAAGCAACTATTTTGATAACGCTTGCTTTAGCCATATTTGACCTTGCCAAAACTCTCATAGAAGAGGAGATAATGGGTCGAACGAAGGAGCATAATATCTCCGGTCCGCACAAAACCATGGTGAAGTTTTTAGGTTCTATTATTATCGCCTTATCCATTGAAGCTTTGATGCTTGTTTTTAAGTTCGCTATAACAGACCCTGAAAAACTTATGTATGCTATGTATATAGTGGGTGGGGTTGCAATGCTTCTTGTGGGACTTGCAGTGTATATAAGATTTACAAAATTAAAGCTTGAAGATTAAATATGATAGCAATAGTTGATTATAACATGGGAAATCTGGCGAGCGTGAAAAATGCATTTGCTAAACTTGGCAAAGCTACGGTTGTAGAGAATAATCCGGATAATTTTAAAAATTATGATAAATTGATACTTCCGGGTGTGGGTGCTTTTGGTGATGCAATGGAGCATTTAAGAGAGAGAAATATGATACAAGCTATCAAAGAGTTTGCTGCGAGCGGCAAGCCTGTTCTAGGAATTTGCCTAGGCATGCAACTTCTTTTTCAAAGCAGTGAAGAGTTTGGAAATCATGAAGGATTGGGACTTATCAAAGGAAAAGTTGTAGCTTTTGATACTGCAAAATTTTCTCAACCGCTCAAAGTTCCGCATATGGGATGGAATAAAATGTTTACTCAAGAACACCCGCTTTTTAAAAACTTGGATGAAGAACATTATTTATATTTTGTCCACTCTTTTCATGTTGTTTGTGAGCGCGCAGAAGATGTGATAGGTACTACAGAATACGGTTATCAATTTGCATCCGCAGTGGCATGTGCAAATGTAATGGGGATTCAGCCTCACCCTGAGAAAAGCCATAAAAATGGGCTTGCAATTTTAGAAAATTTTATAGGATTATAGATGACATTATACCCGGCAATAGACTTAAAAGACGGAAAAGCGGTAAGACTGACAAAAGGGCTTATGGAGAGTGCAAAAATTTATTCTGATGAGCCTTGGCTCCTAGTGAAAAAGTTTGAAGAGATGGGTGCCAAATGGGTGCATTTAGTTGACTTAAACGGTGCCTTTGCAGGTGAGCCGAAAAATTTGGAACAAATAATAAAAATCAGAGAAAATTGTAATGTGAAGCTAGAGCTTGGCGGCGGAATTCGCGATGAAGAAACTATCAAAAAAATGCTTGCTATAGGGATAGATAGAATTATTCTTGGTTCTATCGCAGTCAAGGACCCTCAATTTGTAAAAGATATGGCTTCAAAATATCCGATTGCTGTCGGAATTGATGCGATTGATGGTTTTGTGGCGGTTGAAGGCTGGGGAGAAGTGAGTGAAATGCGGGCTACTGATTTGGCGCGGGAGTTTGCAAATGCGGGAGTTGAAGCAATCATTTGTACGGATGTCGGAAAAGACGGAACGCTCAGCGGTGTGAATGTTGAATTTACTTTGGATATTGCAAGAGCAAGCGGAGTGAGTACTATTGCAAGCGGCGGTGTAAAAGATGAGAGTGATATACAAGCGTTGATTGCAACAAAAGAAGTTGATGGCGTTATCATAGGCAAGGCTTACTATGAAGGAACATTGGACTTAGAGAAAATGTTTAAGATGCTAGATTAATAGAAAAAAAACAAATATTTAGATACTATTTGTGATAAATTTTGTAAAATATAATATAAAAAAAAGGATTTCACTTGAAATTACTTGTTGTTGATGATAGCTCTACAATGCGTCGTATTATTAAAAATACATTGGCTCGTCTTGGACATAAAGATATTTTAGAAGGCGGTGATGGCATAGAAGGCTGGAACGAACTGGATGCAAACCCGGATGTTGACATGCTTATCACGGACTGGAATATGCCAGAAATGAATGGCTTGGAGCTGGTTAAAAAAGTTCGTGCAGATGCGCGTTTTAAAGATTTACCAATCATAATGGTAACTACCGAGGGTGGAAAAGCGGAAGTTATTACTGCTCTCAAAGCCGGAGTAAACAACTACATCGTAAAACCTTTTACGCCACAAGTTTTAAAAGAAAAACTCGGTGCAGTAATGGGTATCGAAGGATAATGCAAGAGTCTTATTTTGAGCTAGTTGTAAAAGTATCCGCATATCACACTCTTTTTTCTGATTTTTTATCAGATACCTTGCCTGTTGGTTTTGAAGAGAATGAAGAGGGCTTTATTATTAGAAGTGAAGATGAGCTCGATACGATAATGTGGGGTTTAGAGCAATTTCAAGAAGCTTTGCAAAAGGCTTTAGGCGAAACGATAGAGCTTGAATGCACGCAAACTAAACTAAAAAATAGCGATTGGGTGCAAGAGTATCAAAAAAGTATACAACCACTGCAAATAGACGGTTTTTACATTCATCCGACATGGGATAAACCAAGAAGCGGACTGATAAATATAGCAATAGATCCGGCTTTGGCATTTGGAACAGGGCATCATCCGACAACATCTTCATCACTCAAAGCCGTCGGAAGATATGTAAAAAAAGGTTATGAAGTAATAGATGTTGGTTGCGGGAGCGGAATACTCGGTATTGGTGCGATGAAGCTTGGGGCAGAGGTGGATGCGTGTGATACAGATATAATTTCTGTAGAAAACAGTAGTGAGAATGCAAAAAACAACGGCTTAACATTTAGAAATATATGGGAAGGTTCCTGTTGCGTAAGTAATAATAAATACGATGTGGTTGTAGCAAATATAGTCGCTGATGTTCTAACTTTCATAGCGAATGATTTAAAAAATGCTCTCAAAAGTAATGGAATACTGATATTGTCAGGCATTTTAGACAAATATGAAAATAAAGTTCTGAATTTTTATAAAGATTGTGAAATAGTTGAAAAAATAGCACAAGATGAGTGGATAACACTTGTTTTGAAAAAAAGATAGGAAAGAGCAGATTATGTCAAAGTCAAATAAAGAATCGAATAATAACGAGAATAAGAATAATAACTTTTTTAATAAAAATCCTTTAATAACATTTGCAGTTTTCTCTGTTGTAATTATTTTACTCTTTAAAACAGTTATCGGAGATGGTGCTGGTGTTGATGGCTCTATATCTGGAGCAAATACAAAAACCAGACAGGTTAGCTACTCTGAATTGAAAAATTTGGTAGCCTCTAAGAGTGTTCAAAAAGTTGAAATCGGACAAACGTATATCAGAGCATTTTCAAGCGACAGCGGAAAAAATGTCATTTATACTACTAGAATTGTAAAAAATGATATGAATCTTGTTGAAGAATTGGACAAGCAGGGTATTGAATATACGGGGTTTAGCGAAACAAACTGGTTTACAGATATGTTTGGATGGCTTTTGCCGTTTCTTATAATTATTGGTATTTGGATGTTTTTTGCAGGTCGTATGCAAAAAAGTATGGGTGGCGGTCTTTTGGGAATGGGTAATTCCAAAAAGATGGTTAACTCCGAAAAACCAAAAACAAAGTTTGATGATGTCGCGGGAGTTGAAGAAGCAAAAGAAGAAGTTCAAGAGATTGTAGACTTTTTAAAATATCCTGCAAGATATGTTGAGATTGGCGCAAAAATTCCAAAAGGTGTTCTTTTGGTCGGGAGTCCCGGTACGGGTAAAACACTTTTAGCCAAGGCAGTTGCAGGTGAAGCTGATGTGCCTTTTTTCTCGGTAAGCGGTTCAAGTTTTATCGAAATGTTTGTCGGTGTTGGAGCAGCAAGGGTTCGTGATTTGTTTGAACAAGCAAAAAAAGATGCGCCAAGTATCATTTTTATTGATGAGATTGATGCAATCGGAAAAAGCCGTGCAGCGGGTGCGATGATGGGCGGAAACGATGAGAGAGAGCAGACTCTCAATCAACTTTTGGCTGAGATGGATGGTTTTGGTACGGATACTCCTGTAATTATTTTAGCGGCAACAAACAGACCTGAGATTCTTGACCCTGCGCTTATGCGTCCAGGCCGTTTTGATAGACAAGTTTTGGTGGATAAACCAGATTTTGAAGGTCGTGTTAAGATTTTGAAAGTACATAGCAGAAATGTGAAGATGGATGCCGATGTTGAACTTGAAGAGATAGCTAGACTTACCGCGGGACTTGCAGGTGCTGATTTGGCAAATGTTATAAACGAGGGAGCACTTTTAGCAGGTAGAAAAAGTCAAAAAACCGTCAAACAAAAAGATTTGTTTGAAGCGGTTGAAAGGGCTATCGCAGGACTTGCTAAAAAATCCCGCCGTATTAATCCAAAAGAAAAACGAATAGTTGCTTATCATGAGAGCGGTCATGCCCTTTTGGCTGAAACTACTGTTGGTGCTAAAAAAGTATCAAAAGTTTCTATTGTTCCTCGCGGATTGGCGGCGCTAGGATATACACTCAACAAGCCTGAAGAAGATAAATTTATGATGCAACGTCATGAATTATGGGCTGAAGTTGATGTACTGCTAGGGGGTCGTGCTGCTGAACAAGTGTTCATCGGCGAGATTTCTACAGGCGCAGGAAATGATCTTGAAAGATCAACCGATATAATTAAAGCGATGGTTCAAGTTTATGGAATGAGTGAAGTAGCAGGGCTTATGGTTTTAGAAAAACAAAGACACTCGTTTTTGGGAGGATCACAGCAATCTTCTCGTGAATATAGTGATAAAATGGCTGAAAATATGGATGATTTTATTAAATCATCTTTAGCTGAGCGATATGAAGCTGTAGTTGCAAGACTTGAAGAATATAGAGGCGCCATAGAAGATATAGTTGCTTTGCTTTATAAAAAAGAAAACATTACAGGCGATGAAGTTAGAGATATCATTATCAACTATGAAAAAGAAAATGGGATAGAAACAAAAGTTACTGATGTGCACAACCATATAGAAGAAGAACTTAAACAAGATGCACAAATGTCTGAGGGTTCCAAAAAAGAGAAGAAAGTAAACGAAAAAAGAGAAGAAGATGAGAAATAATTTATTTCCTATTTCAAAAGAGGGTTGGGGATATGTTGCTTATTCTATTTTGGCATTTGTAATATTTGCTATTTTAGATTTGGAAGTTTTAACATTTATATCCTTTTTGGCCGCAGCTTTTTTTATATTTGTATTTAGAAATCCTGAAAGATTGACTCAGGTGTTCCAAGATAACAGCGTGGTAAGTCCAGTGGATGGAGTTGTATTGTCCATTGAAGAGATTGATAATCATGAAGAATTTTTATATAAAGTGGAAATAGATTGCAACTATCAGCATGTCTCTGTCTTAAGAGCTCCCCTTACTTCTACTGTACATATTTTAAACAAGAAAAAAGGTGCAAAATTATCTAGATTTTCACCTTTAAGTAAAAAAATAAATGAAAATACAGAACTTCTTTTTAGTGATAAAAATAATAATACTCTTAAGGTTTTGCATACTTTGACCCAAAGTTTTGATTCAATAAATATCGATGCGATAGAGGCTCAAAAATATATGCAGGGAACAAGATATGGGGTTATGGTAAAAGGTGTTACAACGATATTTTTACCTCAAAACTTTAGACTAGACATTAATGTTGGAAATGAGCTAATAGGTTCTGAGACATTAATAGGGTATTTCTCTTAAAACAAGATGCGTACTAAACCAGCAAATTTAATATATATATTGCCGAACCTTTTTACAGCTGCTTCTATTTTTGCAGGTGTTTTCAGCATGATTAGTGCTGTAAAAGGTGAGTTTAACCAAGCCGCATGGCTTATTCTTTTATCGCTTATCTTTGATGGTTTGGATGGTAGAATAGCCAGATTGACAAATACAACATCCAGATTTGGTGTTGAATTTGATTCTTTGGCGGATATAGTAGCCTTTGGAGTCGCTCCTGCGCTGTTAATGTATCTTTTTGTCGGATATGAATTTGGGCGTTTTGGTATTGTAGCTTCTGCTTTGTTTGTAATGTTTGGAGCGATTAGATTGGCTCGATTCAATGTTATGACCTCAAGCAGTGAACCATCTGTATTTATAGGTGTTCCAATTCCCACGGCGGCAGTTTTTATCTCATTATTGGTATTGCTTTTTAATAAATACGGCTTTAAAGCAGATTTTGCAATGGTGATTATGATTTTATCTATTGTTGTTTCTTTATTGATGGTGAGCAACATTCGATACCCAAGTTTTAAAAAGATAGATTATAGTCCAAAACACGTAATGAAGCTTTTTGTGGTACTTTTATTTATTGCACTTCTAATTTTTGTCTTTCCAATTGAAGGATTTACTCTCCTGTTTATTATCTATATTTTATACGGTCCGCTCAGAGCGCTTATTCTCTTGGCAAAACGCATAGTTAAAAAATAAGTTTACTTATCCTTTTTATGCTGTTTCTCGAACAATAATTTATCCATATCAATTGCAAAATCGAAATATTCGGAACTGAATCCATTATCTCCTACTCTTGATAATTGAATTACCGCCCCCTGATTGTTTCTAACTTCCAAATAAAGCAGACCAAGTGCATATCTACTTTCCAAAAAATCTGTATCTTTCATCTTAGAGAGTTCAAGCAATGCTATTGCATTTTCGTGATGCCCGGCAGCGGTAGAAGCAACGGCTCCCAAAAACAAAGTCAAAGCATCTCTTATTTTTAAATCATCAATCATTTGATTATACAAGGTATATGATTCTTCAAAAGCTTTGTCATACAGTGATGCCAATGCAAGTGCACTTGTGAGCTCGTGCGGGTACTCTGCTGTTGTCTCTAAAGTATGCCTGAGCTGTTCTCTAAGAAAATAGAGTTGACCGGTTATAAGATTTTGTTGTATATAAAGGTATCTTACTATGTATGGACCAAAATACAAATCATTGAAATGAAAGCTTTGTTTTTTTATATAATTCATAACACTCAAGGCATATCCTTTATTTGGTAAATCACTAAAGTTGGCGTCTATATACATCAAGTGAGGCAATATATCCTTTGGAAGTAATATGGTGAGCTTTTCAGATGATTTTTTAGCTGCGGGAATGTTATTGAGCTGTAAAGCGATGATAATATCAAGAGCTAAATAAAGAGGGCGTTGTTCATAGTTATTGTCTAGCCAGTCAACGGTTGATAAAATATTGTTTTGAGCGATATGCAGAAGTGTTTTATAAAGTGCAATCTCTTCACTGTGCTCTTCTTCAGAAAGAGAGTCTATGAGGATAGACTTTAATTTTGTATTTTCTTTGTTGATAAGTTCAGCGGTCATAAGAGAAAAAATACCGGATAAATAATTTTTTGCATCCAAATGATAGGAGCGTAAAAAATGCTTATGGGCATCTATCATATTGCCCATTTGAGCGTATGTTAATGCTAAATTATAGTGTAAGATAGAGTGCTTTGGCTGAATTTCCACCAGCTGCAGTAATTCTTGGTTGGCTTCTCTGATTTTAAATGACAATGCTTTTTTAATTGCTTTTGCAATCCCAACGTTTACACTTGATGATGAAGCACTTTTTTTAAGGTACTCTTGCGCAGAATCGATATTATCGATGTATATGTTAGCCGTGCCTTTTTTAATGTAACTTAAGGTTTGCTCTGTATTGAAAACTTTATAAGGGGAAAAATAAAATATTTTTTGATAAATTAAAAGCTTATTTTTGTCTCTATTGCTTCTATAGAGATTTTGAGCTTTTTCCGGATCAAAGAGAGATTTTTTTAGATTTACTTGAATGGGGTAGTGTTTATAAACTTCTTCGGGAAACATGTCTGTTGTATCTCTTATCTGCTTGCTTGCAGTAGCGACTTGCCCAGCTTTGAGATTTATCAACCCTAGTGCCAATGCAGATTTAATAGGCTCTATATTTTTAACTATTGCATCTTCAAGATGTTTTTTAGCTAATGTAAAATCTCCAACTTTAGCATATAAAAGTCCTATGCTAAAAGCATCCATTTCATTAAAATTATTTTCCATGGCTTCAATAGCATCATAATCATTCCCAAATAGAGCATTTATTTTTGCGCTCAAATGCTTTTGAACATCTGGATATTCATCTGAAGTAGGATTTTTAAGGGCACTTAATGCTTCAAAATAATTGTTGTTATAGTAGTTGATGAGTGCATAATAGTAGGAATACAAAGGTGAGTTTATTTCATTTGGAAGATAAGCATAAGCCAAGTCAATGTAGTATCTAAAACTTTCAGAATCATCTAAGTGAATGGAGCAGACGGCCGCGTTAATAGCGCTTACACATCTTTTTTCATCATTAACTATCGCTTTTTGAAATGTTTTTAAGGACATTTCGTATTGCTCATTTTTAAGTTGCGCTACACCTAGATTGTATTGGGATATTGCTTCACTGTAAAGAGCAATTTTTTCATATAAAGATAAAGCTTCCTCTTTTGAGCCGCTTGAGTAGAGGTAATTTGCTTTTGCAATCATATTTTCTAGTTTGCTCGGTTCTATGGGTAGAGTAGTATTTTCATCAAGTTTTTCATCTATGAGGTCCATTGAAAGAGCGGTCTGGTTGTTTGGTGATTTGAAAATTAAAAGTATGATTATCAATAAAAGAAGAGCTGCAGCAATACCGGCTCCGCCAAATAAGATAATCTTTTTCTTTTTTAAATCACTATTGCCAGAAGATTCTGCATCACCGATGTTATTGTCTATGCCCGCGGCATCACTCTCTTCTATGATGATTATATCTTCTACCGGTTCTGCCATTTATTGCCCTGTTTTGTTGTCTTCTAAGCTCTTTAAAGCAAAAAAAGTGCCACTAATTTATCCTTCTAAGTTCTTGTGTCTGCGCAATCGCAGTATTTGAGTATTATCTTGTTTTCACGCAATTTCTCCCATTCTCCTTTGCATCATACAAAGCATGGTCTGCTCTGACAAGGAGTGCGTCAAAAGACTCATCTTCTTTGTAATCCGCAATACCAAAAGATGCTGTTCTTTTTTCGATATTTATAAAAAAGTGTTGTTCGATTTTTGTACGAAGCCGTTCGGCAATCTCTTTGGCTTTTGATAAATTTGCTTTGGGAACTATTATTAAAAACTCTTCTCCACCCCAGCGTATGATGAGCTCACTTTCTCGAAGTGTTGTTTTTAAAATATGAGCAATTTCCTTTAAAAATTGATCCCCCGCATTATGTCCGTAAGAATCATTTATATCTTTAAAAAAATCTATATCCATCATAATGATTGATATATCAGTTTTATATCGTTTGGCTTGGGTAGCTTCAAAATTAAATATATCTTTTATGTGATGTCTATTATGCAAACCGGTAAGCTGATCTGTTTGCGAGAGAATCTCGAATTTTTCCTTTTCTTTTTTTAGCTCCACATTGGCTCTTTCTAGTTCCTGCGTTCTTTGTTTGACCGTAGAGTCTAAAGTTGTATTGAGGGCGAGCAGGGTTTTATTTTGGGATTCTTTAATTTCTTCATAGATATTCATAATAAAATAAAGTGCGATTAAGTAAATAGACGTGCTAAAAATATCTAAATGTGTATAAGAGATATTTAAAAAGTTTGCAAGATGAATAGTTACGATTGTCAGAATAATAACTAAAAGCCAATAAAATCCTACTTTTCTTCCTTTTAAAAAAAACGCAGATGTTAATAATAAATAATATACACTGAATCTGCTGGATTGATTGTCGGCTAAGAGGTAAATAGCTGTAAATAATAAATAAGCTGTAAAAATAAGTGCATTTGATATAAAATCAATTTTATCTTTTGACGTTCTTAGTTGAAATAAAAAAAACAAAAAAACGATTGAAAAAATGATATCAATAAATCCCATGAGAATATAACTACTATTTAATCTAATAATCCCCATGATAAACGCTATGAGAGCTGCAAAACCAACTACGCTGTTTAAAAATATAATCTTGTATTTAACATCATTTTCAGCTTCTGTAAATGTATAACCACTATGTAAAAAAGTTTTCATTATTGCGCTCATGGTACTGAGTGAATCCTCCGTTGTAACAAGCGTCTGCTAAAGGCTTAGAGATACTCGATTAATTTGTAATAAACAATGCACATACAAGAATTTATAGTGAATATATTTACTTATGCCATTTTTCTTTCCAGCTTCCATTAATGCTTTAAGTTTATCAAAAATAACATTTATATGTGTTTTATATCCATCCTAAATCAAACTGCAGCATAGATTTCATGAAACTCCATACTCTTTTGATAGGGTTGAATTCAGGTGTATAGGGCGGTGTAAACCAAAGTTCAATATTTATAGCCCTTATAGATGGCTTTTGTACTTTTGAGAGACCGGTTGTACTGAGAAACATCTGAAACAAATGCTTTATAAGTCTTTAACCACTTGCCTACAAACTTAGGGTGTCTGTTTAAGATTTTAGCAACTTTTTAGCTACCTTCTAGTAATTACCGTTTTCTTAGTTTGTTTTTTGATGGATATAGAAGAAATTATAAATAAATAACTTTTTTCTAAAACCCATTATAAAGATGGCAGCATATATAGGCAGTTAAAATGCCTATTCATGCTAAACGAAGAAGTCTACATCCCCATATAAGGTTTTAAAACCTCAGGAATATCTATGCTTCCATCTTCATTTTGAAAGTTCTCCATAATGGCTACCATTGTTCTTCCAACAGCCAAAGAAGAGCCGTTAAGGGTATGAACGAATGTGTTTTGTTTGCCGTCTTTGAAACGGATTTTTGCGCGACGTGCTTGAAAATCTCTTGTATTTGAAACAGAAGAGATTTCACGGTAAGTAGCTTGACCCGGGAGCCACACTTCGATATCTACTGTTTTAGCCGCTCCAAAACCTAAATCTCCCGTACATAAAGTAACAAGTCGGTGAGGAAGTTCAAGTGCGGTCAAAATGTCTGAAGCACACGCAAGCATCTCATCAAAAATGATGTCGCTTTCATCCGGAGTGGAAATTGCCACGAGTTCTACCTTGTGAAACTGATGCTGTCGTATCATTCCCCTTGTATCGCGTCCTGCCGCACCCGCTTCTTTTCTAAAGCATGCGGTGTAACCTGTCATTTTTATGGGTAAATCGTCCAGAGAAAGTATTTCATCTTGAAACAGATTTGTAAGAGGTACTTCTGCTGTTGGGATTAAAAAAAGGTCTTGTGCGTCAATTTTATAAAGATCATCTTCAAATTTTGGGAGCTGACCCGTTCCCTCCAAGGCTCTACGGTTTACCAGAGCAGGAACGCTTACTTCCACAAAACCTCTTGAAGAATTGAAATTTAACATGAAATTGATAAGTGCACGTTCGAGTTTTGCGCCATTTCCGTACACGACACAAAAACGGCTCGTTGCCAATTTGACACCTTTTTCAAAGTCTATCCAGCCATTTTGTTCTGCAAGCTCCCAATGCTCTTTTGGAGTAAATTTAAAAGTTCTTGGAGTGAGAACTTTTTTTATTTCAATATTGTCATTCTCATCCACACCATCGGGAACATTGTCATCAGGGATATTTGGGACGGACATAGCAATATTTTCCAGCTCTTCTTGACAAATTCTTTGAACTTCAAGTGCCTCGGTAATTTTTACTTTATTTTCATCCACTTTTTGTTTGAGCTGCGTTACATCTTTTTTCTCTCTCATAAAGATGCCAAACTCCTTGCTCATACTGTTTTGGGCTGCTTGAAGAGTTTCATAAGCCACTTTAGCAACTTTGAGTTCTTCGTTTTTATTTTTTAAACTCTCAATGAGTGCAGCATCGACACCTTTTCTGGTGAGTTTTTTACTCACCGTATCAAACTCTTTTTGCAATAATTTTAAATCAATCATAATTTTCCTAAAAAATAAGTGGTGAGATTATATCAAAATATGATAAAGCAATTCCACATGCCAAGGTATAAGTATAAGGAAATAAATTCTTAATATTTCTTGCACTATAATGACTTCAAAGGTTGCACATGGGTTTCAGGAAACATTTTATTAATAAAATCTTTTTTATGTCTATCGTAAGTTGGAGCGTGGTGATGTTGCTTGTCGCTTTGACTTTTGTATTTGAAAACTACGGTTATGCAGGTGCATTGGCAAAAAATGAAGCATTTATCAGTATAAATAAAGACCTTGCATATAGGTCGTGGGGTGCTTCTCACGGCGGAGTTTATGTTCCAATCACTGAAACCACACCTCCAAATCCTTATCTTGCGCATCTTAAAAATCGTGATGTCAACACAACAGACAATCAAAGATTGACCCTTATGAATGGGGCGTACATGCTTTCTCAGATGATGAGTAAGTATTCTAGTTTATATGGAAACAAAGGGCATATTACCAGTAAAAAATTATTAAATCCAAATAATAAACCTGATGCTTGGGAAGATAAAGCTTTAGATATTATTGAAAAAACACGTAAACCATTTTATGAGAAGTCATTGATAGGCAATGAGGAATATTTTCGTTATTTAAATCCTCTTATAACAGAAACATCCTGTCTAAAATGTCATCAACATCAGGGTTATAAAGTAGGGGATATTCGAGGTGCTGTTTCAGTCTCCATCCCAATGAGCAAATACTATAAAGATGCCTTCTCACATTCAGTTTTAAATTGTGCGGTCATAGGCTTTATCTGGCTTATCGGAATGGGTGTTATCTTGTATAGCAGGAAAAAAATTAAAGAGGCATTTGAAAATAAAATAAAAGATTATGAACAGCATTTATTTTCTTTGGTGAATGTTATAGAAAAAAGAGACAGCTATACGGCTGGTCATACACAAAGGGTTGCCAAATATTCTGTCTTAATTGCAAAAGAGATGGGATTTAATGAAGAAAAGATAGACGAACTCTACAGAGCCTGCATGCTGCACGATATAGGGAAAGTTTCAACACCCGATTCAATCCTTTTAAAGCCAGGCAAGCTTTCTGAATTAGAATATAAAATAATTCAAGAACATGTTGTTGTAAGTTATGAGTTGCTCAAAGAGGTGGATGTTTATAAAGATATAGCGGAGATTGTCCACTACCATCATGAGCGTTATGACGGGTCTGGTTATCCGCATGGATTGAAGGCAGATGAGATTCCGCTATTGTCCCAAATAATGACGGTAGCGGACGCTTTTGATGCGATGACGACAAATAGAATATATAAGGCAAAAAAAAGTGTTCGACTGGCTATTTTAGAGTTACAAGAGCTCGCTTCAAAACAGTTTAATGCGCAGATTGTCAATGCGGCAGGCAAGGTATTAAAAAATGTGGTTTTGGAAGAGGCAATCAGTCAGCGGCCGTTAAGCACATTGGAAAAAGAGAGATTTTCGTATTTTTATAAAGATCAGGTTACGGGAGTCTATAATAAAAACTATTTAGAATTTGTAATGGCATATAATTATACGGATGAGTTTAGATTTAAATGCGGATACGGCATTTATTTGAAGAATTTTACACAATACAATAAAAAGTACAGTTGGGAAGAGGGGGATAAGTTACTTAAACAACTTGGAAGCACTTTGGACGATGCTTGTAAAGAGAGCTTCATTTTTAGATTGTACGGAGATGATTTTATAATGTTAAGTAAAAAACATATTGAGATTGAAAAATATATAAATATTTTACAGAGCATATTAGTCAATACAAATATAGACCTTGTCTACAAACATATAGAGATTGATAATCCGGAGATAGCGGATATTAAGGCATTGGAGGTGTTATTGTAACTTCCACATGGCATGTGGAAGTTTGATTAAGCGAGGATATCTTTTGCTATTTGAAATTGGTTTGCAGTCATGAGGTGTATTTTTGGATGAAACTCTTTTAACTCTTCAAAAAGTTTTTTACTCAGTTCAAATCCGACTTTATACTCCTCCTGCGCTCCTCTTTCATTTGCTACTCTTAGGGATTCTATCCAGTTATTGGGTACATTGATACCTGGAACATGCGCAGATAAAAATTGTGCCGTGCGAAGTTTTGTAATAGGAAAAATACCTAAAATGAGTTCAGCGCTTCTATTTTCAGAACAACACTCTTTGTTTGCGGCTTCCTTGAGCTCTATCAGTCTTTTTGCACTTTCGAGGTCATAGACCGGCTGCGTTATAATTCCACATGCCCCGTGGTTTATCTTTTTTTGCATCTTTTTTTGAAGTATTTTTGGATTTTTAGCGTAGGAATTTACAACGGCAAAGGGGTAGATTGTCTGTGGTTTGGCACCTAAAGGTTTCCCCGCAAAATCAATTGCGCTGTTGAAACATGAAATCATGTCAAGCAAAAGTGAGCTGTCAGATTCAAAAACACCTTTGGCATTTGGTTGGTCGGATATATTTGCAGGGTCACCGGTAAGTGCTAGTATGGCTCTGATATCCACTTCATTTGCACCAAGCAAATCCGATTGTAAAGCTATACGGTTTCTGTCTCTCATGCTCATTGTCGCAATTACAGGTTTGTTAAATCTGTCTTGGAGCATCTTCGCGGCAAACAAAGAGTTGTATTTAAGTTTTGCAAGAGGATTGTCTGTTGTTGAAAAGCCGTCCACATATTTATCAAGCTCCAATGCTGCTATTTTTTCAATGATTGGAGAAAACACAGGAGAATGTGAAGGGGTGGTTTCAAGTGTAATAAACGTGCCGTTTTTTAATTTATCCATTAATGTTTCAAACAAAAAAAATCCTGAGTAATAATATTGTTGGGTATATCTAGCGCCATAGTTGTTAAGTTTTTAGCTAGGGTTGGTATAATTCCGTAATTATAACAAAAAGTGAGTAATGTATATGTTGAAATTGGCTGTTTTTGATTTTGATTCAACACTTATGGATGGTGAAACGGTAGATTTTTTTGCTGTTGAATTGGGAATAGGAGAAGAAGTTAGCCGTATAACCGAATTGGCTATGGCCGGAAAAATTGACTTTTTTGAATCTCTTCAGCAAAGAGTTGGCCTGCTTAAAGGACTTGATTACAGTGTTGTTGAAAAAATCAGTCAGAATTTACCTTATATGAAAGGTGCAAAAGAGACTATTGCAGAAATGAAAAACAGAGGCATGAAAGTTATTTGTTTTAGCGGCGGTTTTAGAAGTGCTACAGGTTATGCAAAAGATATCCTCGGGTATGATGCAGATTTCTCTAACGTTCTTCATCATAAGGATGGCAAGCTTACCGGTTTGGTCGGCGGAGACATGATGTTTAATTATTCAAAAGGCGATATGCTGTTGAGACTGCAAAATATTTTAGGTATTTCAAGAGAGGAAACTCTTGTGTGCGGAGATGGCGCAAATGATTTGTCAATGTTTGCACATGCCGACACCAGAGTTGCTTTTTGTGCAAAAGAGATTTTAAAAAAAGAAGCAAATATAGTTATAGAGACAAAAGATTTAACACAAATATTAAAGAAAATATAGGAGATTATATGTTGGAAAATTCTGTTTGGAGACAATACCATAAAGAGAACAATTTAAGAGAAGAATTGTGTAGTCTTTATGGAGTTGAACCTCTTACAATCATAGACGATGAAAAAGAGTTGTACGCTGTTTTAAAAAGAAAACTTACAAAAAAAGAACTCAAACTGTATGCTATGGATAGTGCAGGAATCAGTAACGAAGCAATGAAAAAAGAGTTCTCTTTGGATGATGAAGGGCTGCTGGTTGCTAAAAATAAGCTCTATAAAAAAATGAAACAGGATAAGCTTCGATATTCTTTTCAGGCTTCGGCCAAAAAATCTGACGCTGATTTTGAGTAAAATTTATATTTGCAGTTACTCTCTAAAAGTACGCAGATAGTAGCAAATTAAGATAAATTATTTGTTCAATGTATAAGATTAATCTATAATTTATCATTTTATGTGTAGACTATCACAATCTTATCACACAAGGAACAACTAATGAAAAAAATGACTTCATTATTATTATCTGCGATTGTTGCAGGTTCTGTATTTACAACAGCTGCTATGGCAGACGCTAAATCAGGGCAAAAGTATTATCTCAAAAAATTAAAAGTTTGTCAAAAAGATGGTCTCAAAACAGGTGCTAATTTCGCTGCTAAAAACGACCGTAGCACATGGGCTGAGTTAAAAGAAGGCGGAGAACTTTTAAATGCATGGCAGGAAATTTGCCCAAGCGGTGCGAAAAAAATAGAAAAAATGAAACAAAAAGATATTGATGATTTATACGATTTTTGCTGGCAATATGCTTCTGACGGTGATGTTCCATCTTGTGGTTAATGCGTAAATAATGTCTCTTATTAGTTTCTGATTTTTTCAGAAACTAATTTAAAATGATTTTAAACGATACCCTTCTTGACTTTTGCAAATCTTCTTTTTTATTCACTATAATCTTTTTAGAATAATTTAGTCCGCTGCCTTTAATTATTTTTGACAATAATAATTGCTGAGACCTCTCTTGAGAGAGATATATAAAACTGAGCACTGCATAAGAACGGCGCATGGAAAGTTCTTCGTTCTTGAGGTAGGTATTCGTAAAATTACTGTTTCCCCATTCGCTGGATGTATGTCCATTAATCTCTAGTGTGCTTATTTGCTCTTGATGCGTTTGCAAAAAAGGCATAATTTTTTTAGAAAATCGAATCAAAAAATCTTCTTGAATCCTTGTTAGCGCGTACTCTCCAATTTCAAAATAGAGCATTGCATCCACAAATTCTATGCTTAAATCCTTTTTGATTATGAGTTCCCTGGAATGTATTTCATCTTGAAAGAGTTTGGAAAGCTCAATAAATAAATCTGATGCTTTTGAAGACTTAGATGCAATCGTTGCATCTCGATTGAGCTTTACTATCCACATATTGGATTCTTGCGAATTTTCATTTGTATGGATACCGGCTGCAGCGGCCTGAGAATTATGTAAAATAGTCACCGCATTAAATACGTCAAAATTTTCTTCCCCGTAATGTTCTTGATGAAGCATATTGAGTTCGCTATTGAATATCATAGCAAGCGCATCCGTGTTGTAAGAATCTCTCACATATCCAACACCGATAAGTTTTGAATCTGAATATTCCTTTATATCCTTGAGTACGCTTGAGTATTGGGTGGAAATTTTGTTGTCAAGAAGAATATTCTTATGCAAATCAAATTTCATAAGCCTTATCTGCTCTTTTTTCATATCGTTTACGTAGCTAAGAGAGATGAGAAAATTATTATCTCTTAGTTTTATGATTTTATGAGGAGTTATTCTTTCATCTTCCCTATGGTGCTTGAGCCAGATTTTATCTCCATTTTCCGTAACTCTCATCAAGGTAAGATTTTTATTGTTATCATAGCTGGTTGTGCTTATTACGATTATAGAGCCATCGAAAGCTTCTACGGCATCTATCCCTATGTCATCATAGTCTGTGCCATATTTTTTACTCCAAAGCAGATTTCCATTTTTTGAAAATCTGCTGATGTATATATCATTTAATCCAAGTCCGGTTTCAAATAAATTATCATGTTGCGATCTTGATGTGACAGAAGAACCGACTGCCAATACTCCTCCGTCGTTGAGTTGAACAAGCTTGCTTAGTCTGTCATAATTTTTTGTGCCAAAAGTTTTATAAAATAGAATATTTCCGTTTGAATCAAGTTGTAAAATGAGAATCGAGCCGTTGAGCGTATAGCCTCCTACAAAATACCCGTTTGAAGGTGTTTTCACTACGGCTACTGCTTCATTGAATTGTGTAAGATTTGCTGTTTTATTGAGAATGATATTTGCAGAATTGTCTACTTTGAGCAAATGCATTTGTGAACCCTTGGCATTTGAAACACTTTGAAGATATTCAAAAGCATCTGTATAGGCTTGTTTGTTTGCAAAAGAAGAGGTTTTATAATTATTTGAAAATCCGACACCACTCATACCTCTGTCATAGTCTTCGGTAATGTCAAACAAGGCATCATTAAAAGGCCTGTCTATAATAATTGAAAAGTCAGACTGCTTGGAATGTAGAAGCGATGAGAATAAGAAGAAGATGATTAAAATATAATGCATTTGAGTACTTTTTACATTACTCTAAGCAAAAAATATTCCTAAGTTGTGATTTTATTGTTTTTTTGGGGATTTCAATGGTTTATGGCGCAAAAGCACCATAAAATTTTTATCTTAGGTTTTCGAATGGTGCGCTTACAACTGTTTTTCTAGTTACAGTATAAGGTACGAGTGCAGCAGCACGAGCTCTTTTAATAACGATTGTAATCATATCTTGGTGTTTTTTACAGTTACCTGTTAAACGACGAGGCATAATTTTGTATCTTTCTGAAAGAGAGAAACGAAGTGCACCAGCATCTTTATAGTCCATAAACTCAACTTTTGATTCACAATATTTACAAAATCTTTTTTTGTATTTTCTTTTTTCTGACATAGTATTACCTTTCTTATCTATTTTTTTCTAAAATGGAATTTCATCTTCATCGATATCGATTTCAGGGATATTACTGCTGCTTGGCATCTCCCGGCTCTGATATTGAGCTTTTTGATTGCTTGGCTGTTGCGGTTTTCCTGAGTGATTACTTCCATAAGTCGGTTGTTGATAGCTTTGAGGCTGCCCTTGTTGAGGCGCATAGCTACCACCTTGATCCTCATAACCCATAGGTGAATTCATCCCGCTTTGAGCATCAGATTTTGAATCTAGCATTTGCATAGATTCAACAGCGACAGAGTGCTTCGAGCGTTTTTGACCATTTTGGTCAACCCATTGTTCAAAGTTAAGTCTTCCCTCAACTAGGATTTTGCTTCCTTTTCTAAGGTATTGGTTGGCTATTTCTGCACTTCTTCCAAAGAATGTGATGTCTACAAAACATACTTCTTCTTTTTTTTCACCGTTATTAGTGAACTTACGGCTTGTTGCAATAGCAGTTTTTGCTATACCCATACCACCCTGAGAATATCTAAGCTCGATGTCGCGAGTTAAGTTGCCGACCAAAATTATTTTATTAAACATGAATTTTCCTTAATAGCTTGGAGTGAATCCAATTACTCTGCAGCTGCTTCTACTGGAGCTTCTTGCGCTTCTGCAACTGCTTCTGCCGGAGCTTCTTCTTTTGCTGGAGTTGATGCAGATTTTTTCATTTTATCTACCAACTGGTTCCATGCTTTTATTTCACGGTTTGTATCGTATTTGATAGTCACAAAACGAAGTAAATCTTCGTTAATACGAAAACGACGCTCAATTTCTGAGATAGAAGACGGAGCAACTGAATAATAGACAACATGGTAATAACCACGTTCATTTTTATTAATAGGGTATGCTAATTTTCTCATTCCCATTGCATTAGTAGTAGCGATTTCGCCACCGTTTGCAGTAATTATTTCTTCTACTGCCGCAACGCTATTTTGAATCTCTTCTGCAGTTAGTGTAGGTTTTACGATTACTAGGTTTTCGTAATGTCTCATAGAGTATATTCTCCTTTTGGTATATCGCCAATATAGGCTTTGTTTCCCTTTCGGATATTTAATATATCATAGTCTATATGATACAAAGAGAAAGGAACTCGAAATTTTACATAAAATATGCTTAAAATAAGCAATAGAAATAAACATAAAGCAGTGTTTTCTCTCATTGTGTTAAATTTAGATAATAAAATCAAAATATCAAGAATGTCTAAAATAATGATATGACAAAATGCAATGAAATGGCAAAATTTTTCATTTTAGGATATAGTTACAAAAATTTGGAGATAGTATTCTAATGGCAAGAGCAAAAAAAAGAACTTCTAAAGCAAGTTCAACGATTTTAACTTATATTGCATGGACGCTCGCTGTTATTGCCCTCATCTTAAGTTCTCTGGTGACCGGATATTATTTTGGTTATGAAAGCGCAAAAAATGAGATATTAAACAAAGAGAAAACTCAACAGCAGACAAGACTTGGTATGCTTCAAAAAGTAGAAGAGGCAAGTGTTTCAAAGCCTCCTGCTGGAACTGTTGTAAGTTCGATAAGCGTTAACGACAGATTAAAAGAAGTTCTTAAAAAGGCAGATACAGGTGCTTCGCATGAATATGACGGTGAACCGCTAGAGAAGCCGCCAATAGCAGAACCAAGAGAGATAAAGAGAGTTTTGAGTAAACCAAAATTAGCAATTATTATCGATGATGTTTCTATCCGCTCGCATGTAAATGCTATAAAAAGCCTAGGACTTCCCCTTACGATGTCTTTTTTGCCTCCTAGTCAAGCCCGCCCGAATTCTGCCAAGTTAGCATCCAAAGAAAATTTTTATATGGTTCATCTCCCTATGGAAGCTACAAACTTTAATGCCGAAGAACCGTTTACGCTAAGAGTAAACGATTCGCAGGAAACAATAACAGACAGAATTCATGAACTAAAAAAATTATTTCCAAAAGTGAGTTATATTAATAATCACACCGGAAGTAAATTTACAGCGGATGAAGTGGCAATGAATCGGCTGATTTATGCACTTAAGAATGAAAAAATCAGTTTTATTGACAGCAGAACCACGGCGCAGACACAGGCTCCGAAAGTATTGAAAAATTTTGGTTTCAATTATGTGGCAAGAGATGTCTTTTTGGACCATCACATGGATAAACCGTATATTATTACGCAGATAAAAAAATCTATCAGCCTTGCAAAGTTGCATGGAACAGCCATCGCAATAGGGCATCCACATGCCAACACAATATTGGCATTAAATGAATCAAAAAAGCTTTTTAAAGATATTGATTTAGTTTATATACATGAGCTTTATTGAATGCTTCTAAATGGAGTTTGATATGATTCAATCTGTTGACTTTCATATTTTGGAACTTGATGTAATGAAGAAGTACCCAAAAGAGCTGTTTTATATAGGAAAGACGGAGTTATTGGGAAGACCGAAAATTTCCATAGTCGGAAGTCGTAAGCCAAATCAATACGCAAGACAATTCTCACATGAAATAGCATCCAAATTATCTCAAGCAGGAGTTTGCATTGTGAGTGGCGGAGCCATTGGGGTGGATGCAATATCTCACAAAGCAGCTGGGGCGGGTAATACCATTATGGTTGCTGGAACAGGGCTAGATACAAGATATCCTGCAATCAATAAAAATATAATTCAAGAGATAGAAAAAGAGGGTTTGGTGCTCAGTCAGTTTCAAAGCGGCATTGCATCCAATAAATATCATTTCCCCCTTCGCAACGAGTTGATAGTCGCTTTGGGAGAAGTTCTTATCGTGACATACGCAGATATAAGTTCTGGAACGATGCGAAGTGTAGAATATGCTTTAAAAATGGGCAAAGAGATTTATGTGCTGCCTCACAGAATAGGTGAAAGCGAGGGTACGAATAGGCTGCTTTATAATGGATTTGCGAAGGGCATACATGACGTTGACGCATTTGTCGCCAAGTTTACAAAGGCTAAGCAAAAAGAGAGTGTAAAAGATGAATTTTTAGAATACTGCAAGACAAATCCAAGGTATGAAGCGGCCGTTGCACAATACGGGGCTAAAGTTTTTGAGTATGAACTGAGTGGGAAAATAAGCGTTAAGCTCGGCAGGATAGGACTTTAGCATATTGGAGCGGAGTGATTATGATATAATCTGCGTTTATCGTAGAAAAGATTTAAAGATGTCGGTGTCTTTAAATTTAAAACAGACTCAAACGGATGTAAAAGCCGGATTATTAGATAGGATATTATGAAAAAAAGAATTTTCGTAACCGCCACGAATACAAATATAGGCAAGACGTACACTACAAAACTTCTTTTAAAAGAGTTTGCTTCGCGCGGTATTTTGGTTGGGGTGATTAAACCCATAGAGACTGGGGTTATTGACGATTTCGCATCGGACGGGGAAGAACTTTTAGCGTGTATTAAACAGCTCAATCCTAAGCTCTGGTCCTTGGAAGTGGACGATATTGTTCCCGTTACCTACGAGCTTGCGGCTGCTCCTTTTGTTGCTTCAAACAATAGTCCTTTGGATTTGAAAAAAATTCTTTTGCGTATTGAAGCAATGGAAGCTTCTTGTGATTTAGTGATTATCGAGGGTGCAGGCGGGCTTTATGTTCCGATAGATGAAAACTGGATGATGATAGACTTAATTCAATATTTTAATGCTTCGGCACTTTTGGTAACGCATTGCTCACTTGGGTGTATTAACGATACGCTTCTGAGTCAAAAAGCTTTGCAAGAGAAAAATATTCCACATGCCATTGCTTTTAATTGCAAAGAGGATGATGAGAATTTTAAAATTATCAGTGAACCTTACTTTTTAAAAACAAATCAAAAAGTGTTAAAAGTCAGTGATGATATTGAAAAAATATGTGATGTCTTGTATAATCTATAAAAAATTATAAGAAGTGTAAAGAATGCAACATTTAATTCGTACGGATGATTTTACAACCCAAGAGATTGAAGAGATTTTAGCGGATGCTACAAGGTTCAGTGATGGCAGATTCGAGCGAATGCTTCAGGATAAGGTAATCATTACGCTTTTTTTTGAAAATTCAACGCGTACGAGAAGCTCATTTGAGATAGCCGCAAAAAGACTTGGTGCGGAGATGGTTCATCTTGATGTTGCAAAAAGTTCAACGACAAAAGGTGAGACCTTGGTTGATACCGCAATGAACTTGGATGCGATGGGTCCACATGCCATTATCGTTCGACATCAAAATGCGGGTGTTCCAAAGATTCTCTCCAATCATACAAACGCAGCGATTATCAACGCGGGCGATGGCGCACATGCGCATCCTACGCAGGCACTTTTAGACCTTTACACTCTAAAAGAACATTTTGGGGATGTTGCGGGCAAAAAAATAGCAATAGTCGGAGATATCAAGAATTCTCGCGTTGCCAACTCAAATATAGAGCTTTTAAGCAGATTCGGGATGGATGTGATTTTGGTGGCTCCTCCTCAATTTTTACCAAAAACAAAATTAAAAACCACGCATTATATTCATGAAATTATTGATGAAATAGATGCGATTATGAGCTTAAGAACGCAGACAGAGAGGCACTCCTCCCAAAGTTATGCCTCTTTAAAAGACTATGCGAGTGATTTTTGTATCACTTCGGAGTTGCTTGGTGATAGAGATATTATTTTACTGCACCCCGGGCCGGTTCATAGAAACGTAGATATATGTGATGCCCTTTTAGCAGATGAGAGATGTAAAGTGCTTAAGCAAGTCTCAAATGGCGTATCTATAAGAATGGCAGTTTTAAAAAAACTTATTTTATGACATTTAGCGATTTAAATATTCTTGGTGCGCAAAGAACCCCCTTTTTATTTATATCTGATTTTAAAGCGGAACATTTAGAAGTTATCCTTTTAGAAAACCTTGAAAATGAAGATATTGAATTTTGCATCAATGAAACATACATCTATAAAAAGCATAATGAACTCTTGGAAAAATTTCCTTTAGCGTTAAATGAATATGAAAAGAAATTCAATGCTGTTATAGAGAAAATAAAATCTGGAGATACTTACCTTCTTAATCTGACACAGAGCACAAAAATCAAAGTAAATCTTAGTTTGCAAGAGATATATAATCATGCAAATGCCCATTATAAGTTACGATATAAAGATAAATTTGTATGTTTTTCTCCTGAGAAATTTATCCAGATGGAGAACTCTAAAATCCATACCTATCCCATGAAAGGAACCATAGATGCCGCAATTCCACATGCCAAAGAGATTATCTTAAAAGATGAAAAAGAGATGGCGGAGCATATTATGGTTGTGGATTTGCTTCGTAACGATTTGTCCATCGTGGCAAGGGATGTCAGGGTTGAAGAGTTTAGATATGTTCAGAGCATTGAAGCGGGAGAGAAAAAACTGCTTCAAGTAAGCTCGCACATTTGTGGGGATGTGGGGGAAAATTGGCCTGCGCGCATAGGAGATATTTTGAAATCGTTGCTTCCCGCCGGAAGTATCAGCGGCGCACCCAAAAAAAGCACCTTAAGTATTATTGATGAAGTGGAAGGTTATGAGAGAGGCTATTTCAGCGGTGTTTTTGGTGTTTTTGACGGAAAAAAGCTTGATAGCGGAGTGATGATTCGTTTTATAGAAAAAACGAAAAATGGGTATATTTATAAAAGTGGCGGCGGAATTACTTTGGACAGCGAAGCAAAGAGTGAATATAAAGAGCTTTTAGATAAAATATATTTGCCGTGAGAAGGGGTGAAATTATGAAATTTAAAACAGATGATTTTTTTACAAGCGGATTTAAATTCGGTGATTCTGAACTTAGCTTAAAAAGCAGATACGAGATAGTAAATATTATTATACTCATGTCCATATTCGGACTTCTTTACGGAATCATCGGAAATATAATCAGAGATGTCAAAGGTCTTATTGCCGTTGAAACTGCGTTGATTAGCGGCGGTTTAATCATGCTTTATATTTTGAGGGAGTACAGAAACTCTTTTAAGTATATAGTTGAAATTCTTACCCTTGAATATACGATGTTTTTTTTATTTTTAATCTATGTCAGCGAAGTGGGAGATTTAAAGCATGCATGGATTTTTACATATCCTATTATTTTACTTAACCTGCAAAAACCCCAAAGAGCCAAATATTGGCTGAGTCTGATTATTCTTTTATTAATGGTAGCTCCGCTTCAAAACTTTTATGAAGTCAAGTACTCTTTGTATCAAGTATCGTACATCTCTTTTGTCATCATGTTAATTAGTTTGATAACCTATTTTTACAATAATAAAATGACAAAAGCAAGAGATTTGATTTTGGAACAACAAGAAATGTTAAAGAATTTTAATAATGAATTGGAAAAACAGGTAAAAGATAAAACGACTGAGTTAACCCAAATGAATGAGTTGCTTGAGATGAGAGTTCAAGATAAAATAGACCAATTGATACAAAAAGATCAAATTCTGAGTGTTCAATCAAAGCAGGCGGTTATGGGTGAAATGATTAGTATGATTGCACATCAATGGCGCCAGCCACTTTCTACCATTACACTCAAGATAGCCAATTATCAGCTTGAACAACTTCTTGGCAAAGATAAAAAAATTAGAGAAATTGACAGTACCTTGGCTGAAATTTCCGACACAATTATCTATCTCTCTCAAACCATTGATGATTTTAAGACATATTTTCATCCTGCAAAAGAGCTTGTAGAGGTAGAAGTGCATGAGCTCTTGCAAAGGGCTGTAAATTTTGCATTGCCGAGAGTAGCAAATAATGGGATAAGGATAATGATAGAAAAAGAGCAGGACATCATTATCAAAACCTATATTAACGAGCTGATTCAAGTGATACTCAATCTTGTTAACAACGCTATTGATGCGATAGATGCTTTAAAAGAGGTGAATAAAGAAAAATTAAAAATTAAAATCAGCGTCGCGAATAAAAAAGAGAAAATTTTAATTTTTGTGCAAGATTATGCCGATGGAATTGATGATAAACATTTGGCGCATCTTTTTGAGCCGTATTTCAGTACCAAAGGCAAAAATGGAACAGGACTCGGTTTATATATGAGTCAAATGATTATCCAAAAACAATTGGGCGGTGATATTTATGTGCAAAGCTCAAACAGCGGGGCTACATTTGTAGTTCAAATTCCTAAAAATATTTCTTAAATGAAAATATTGAGTCTGATGATTGGACTGTCGATATTTATTCAGCTGTTTTACGGCTCCTTTGTGAGCGCGCAAGATATTTTTAATCCCCAAGAATTAATTTTTATGTTTTATGTGTTTTTATTAAGCGGACTTCTTTTTTTTCATAAGCATGTAGTATTGAAGTCAAAAAAAGAGATGTATGGACTGGTTATGTTTCATATTATTCTCTCAATTACCCTGATTTATATAGGTGCATATACCTTTTGTATAGTGATGCAGTTTGTCTTTTTGCTCACTCTGTTTAAAAACAACAAAACTTTTTTCTTGTTTTTGTATCTTCTTGGTGTTCATAAAGCCTTGCTTTTCATGTTTGGTTCGACAGAATTTATCCTTTATTTTCTGAATATGGCTTGTGTAATTTTTCTTCTTTACAAAGAGGAGATGCACAGAAGCGAATACAAATTTTATGTGAATGCTTTTAAAAGTCGGAAGGTGCTCTTGGCATGTGGAACTATTATGACGGTATTTTTTTTATTATCTTTTAAAGAATTCATTTATGATGTATATATTTGGCTTGATGTTACGGATGCTCAAAATTTTTTAGACGAAGAAATAGGATACGTACTTGCGTTCTTGCATACTTTCATGTTCGCTTCTCTTGTTGTGAAGATGAAAAATAAAGTTAGCTTTAAAGTAGTTTGAGAAACCTTGGGATATAATTGATGAAAAATTATGAGGTTGACACAGATGTATATTGAAGATTTGAGATTTTCTTTGTGGGCAGATTTTATCGAGAGAGATTATCTTGATAATGAATTTAAAGATTTAATCGCTAAAGGAATTATAAATGGAGCTACTTCAAATCCTGCTATTTTTAAAAGTGCAATCTTAACTTCACCTGCATACAAAGAACAGTTGGACAGCCTTTCATCACTTTCTCCAAAAGAAAAATATGAAGCAGTTGCAATCTATGACATCACAAAAGCGGCGGATATTTTAAAACCTCTTTATGAAAGAGGCGATGACGGATACGTGAGTATTGAAGTTGACCCTTTCTTGTGTGATGATGCCGCCGCCACCATAGCAGAAGGGAAGCGACTTTTCGCAAGGATAGATAGAAAAAATGTAATGATAAAAGTTCCGGCGACCTCTGCGGGGTACGAAGCGATGGAAGAGCTGAGGGCATGTGGAATTCCTGTAAATGCAACCCTTATTTTTTCAAAAGCTCAAGCTGTCTCTTGTGCAAAGGCTTTTGAAGCAGGGGCAAAAAGACAGGGTGTAAAAGAAGCCCAAGCCGGAGTTGTTGTTGATACGGTTATCAGTATTTTCGTAAGCAGGATTGACCGTGCTCTTGATGGCAAACTCGTCCAAAACACAATACAACCTGCCTTAAGCGGAATTTACAACAGTGCCGCTATTTATGCAGAAATACAAAAAATGAACGTGAGTGGATGCAGGGCGCTTTTTGCTAGTACGGGGGTAAAAGATGATTCTCTGCCTGCGCATTATTATTTGGATGGATTACTGGCTTATAACAGCGTCAATACAGCTCCGGTAGATACCATTAAAGCTTTTCACGCAAATGGAATAAAAGTGCCGGCGCTGCCTATTTCAGATGAAATTATCAAAAATCATTTTTCAAAAGTGGCGGCATGTGGAATTGATTTTGATGCGGTGCTCAGTAAACAAATTTCTGAGGGATTGGATGCTTTTAAAGATGCATTTAGAGATATTTTGGAGTCGGTATAATGGACAAGGAAGTAGACGTAAGTCAGTTATCGTTTGAGCAGTTAAAAAAAGTACGGGCTCATTTGAAAAAACTAATAGAGGTAGGGGGAAGTGACCTTCATCTTAAGGCAAATGCCGTCATCCGTGCAAGAATAAACGGTAATATCGTGCAGTTTGCAGGCGGTGTTTTTTCAAAAGATGATGCCTTGATTTTTTCCAAAGAGCTTTTAAGAGGAAGATATGCGGAGTTTGTCGAGCAAAAAGAGCTTGATATGGTGTATGCCTTTGATGAAAAAAACCGTTTTCGCGTGAATATATTTTTTCAAATGGATGGAGTATCTGCTGTTTTTCGTGTTATCCCGATAAAAATACCGACTATGGAAGATTTGTATTTTCCTGAAGTTATGAATACTTTTACCCAAAAAGAAAGAGGACTTGTCCTAGTGACGGGGGTGACGGGGAGCGGTAAATCTACAACACTTGCCGCATTGATTAATCAAATAAATCTAACAAAAAAAAAGCATATCATAACGATTGAAGACCCTATTGAATTTGTTCACAAAGACAGGGGTTGCATCATCAATCAACGCTCGGTGGGTCAAGATACACTCTCTTTTACGAGAGCTTTAAGGGCGGCACTGCGTGAAGACCCGGATATTATTTTAGTTGGAGAGATGCGTGACAGAGAAACAATCAATCTTGCCCTTCATGCTGCGGATACGGGGCACTTAGTGTTTTCAACTTTGCATACCGTGGATGCAAAAGAGACGATAAACCGTATTATTGCCACCTTTCCGATAGAAGAACAAAATCGTGTCAGAAATTCGCTGGCGGGGGTAATACAGGGAATTATTTCCCAAAGGTTAATCCAAACAGTAGACGGCGGACGACGTGCAGCTATGGAAATATTGGTACGTACCCCTACGATTGAAAAGTTAATTATGGAAAATCGTGATTATGAGATTAAAGATGCCATTGAAAAAGGAAGAGAGTATTATAAATCACAAAGTTTCGATCAGGCTATATTTGATTTATACAATGAGGGAATTATCTCAAAAGACAAAGCAAAAGATAACGCGACAAGCGCATCGGATTTAGAACTTAAAATGAGCGGTCTCAATACAGGACAGGCTTCTGAACATAAGGAGCCGCTAGAAGCTAAAAAAATTGAAACAAAAGAGAGTAATGATATTTTTGATTTAAAGTAATAGAGTTTAAATTTTAACCGATTTTAAAGCTTATTTAAGTACAATTCCACTCATTTTTATTTAAGGACTTAATATGTTAGAAGGCATAATTAGAGAGAGTATAAGCAAAGCCGGAACAAAGGCATTGCGTTGTGATGGTTATCTAATTGCAAACGTTTACGGAAAAGGGCTTGAGAATATCAACGCTGCATTCAAAGAAAATGAGTATATCCGTACTGTTCGCAACAAAGAAACTTTAGCATTCCCGGTATCATTGAATGGTAAAGAGATGAATGTTGTTGTTCAATCATATGAAGCACACCCGGTAACGGGGAAACTTTTACACGTTGATTTAATGGTGGCACAACCAGGTGTTGTAACGCATTATCATGTTCCTGTAGTTGCACAAGGGAGCGCAATAGGTCTTAAAAACAAAGGTCTTGTAAATATTTCAAAACCTCGTTTAAGAGTAAAAGCTACAATTGAAAACCTTCCTGCTGCAATCAATGTAGACGTTACTAAAATGGATGTTGGTGATTCTAAACTTATCCGTGATTTAGCTAAAGTTGAAAATATTACATTTACAGATTCTGATCGTGTAGCTGTAATAAGTATCATTAAAGCTAAATAATCATGCTTATAGTCGGACTGGGAAATCCTGGACCGACTTATGAAAAAACTCGCCATAACATCGGTTTTATGGTCGTGGATGCCCTTGTTTTTCGTCACAAAGCTTCCAAACTTTCTTCAAGCGGCTCATTTAAAGGTGAGCTTTTTAAATTTTCCCAAAATTTTCTTTTAAAACCACTTACCTATATGAATCTCTCAGGTGAATCTATACAAGCCGTAAAAAATTTTTATAAAATTGATAAGGTGATTGTAATTCACGATGATTTGGATTTGCCTTTTGGCACAATAAGATTTAAACTTGGCGGAGGACACGGAGGACATAACGGCCTCAAATCGGCTGATGAAAAAATTTCAAAAGAATATATAAGAGTGCGAATGGGTATTGCAAAACCTGAACACAAAGGTGAAGTAGCCTCGTATGTTTTGAGTGAATTTAATGAAGAAGAAAAAAAACATCTTGAAACTTGGATTTCTCAAGCCTGTGACGCGGTCGAGTCACTTTTAGACAATACTTTGGAAGATGTAAGCTCAAAATATACAATTAAAAAATTTCAGCTAAAATAACACCTAATTTTATTAACGGACGTATATGTTAGCATTTAAATACATCTCTTTTCATTACATAAAATATTTTTCAGTTATTTTACTGGCTCTGGTTCTGTTTTTGGTCGGTTTTGATTATATGGAAAATGCAGACCAACTCTCTAACTCTGCAAATCTGGTTCTCATTTACATTGTTTACAAAGCTTTTTTTGCTCTGGATATGCTTTTGCCTCTGGCCCTTGTTTTTGCAATGATTTCTACTAAAATATTTTTAATCCGCTCAAACGCCCTTGTTTCATTTTACTCTTTGGGTTATTCAAGAATAGACGTTTTGCGCCCTTTTGTGGTTGTTTCCACGGTTGTCGTTGTGATATTTATCGCGCTGCATTCACTCAGCAGTTTTTCAAGAGCCGATGAGTATTCAAATAATATTAGAAAAAATGCAGAATATTTGAGTCCGACACGCGACCTTTTTTTTACATATAAAGACAAATTTGTTTACTTCTCAAAAATGCTGCCGCTTCAGGAAAAAGCTGAAGGGATACGTATTTTTAGTGTTAAAAACAACTCCCTTAAAGAGGTTATTGTTGCTTCTTCCGCCGTTTACAGAGATGAGGCTTGGTTCATAAAAAAGGCAGACATTATTACCAAACCTGATGATCTCAGTTTTGAATCACTCGGCATTAAAGTAACAAATGCAAAAGATTTGGAGATGTTAGAAGGGTTCCGTCCAAAGATGTTAGACCAAGTGTATGAAGGCAAGGTGAATTTTACAATTAAAGATGCAATTGATGCGCTTTTTCTTTTAAGGAACCAAAATGTCAATACGAGCAGTATCAAAGGAGCCTTGTATAAGATATTTATTTATCCTTTTTTTGTTCCGTGTCTGGTTGTAATCATTTTCTTTTTTGTGCCAATCAGTCCCAGATTTTTGAATGTTTCATTGTTTAGTTTTGGTGCTATTTTAGCAACGCTTTTAGTATGGGGAATTTTGTTTATGTTAATTGAATTATCGAACAATAAAACTATTCCAAGCGAAATAGGGGTGATTGCTCCGGTTGTAATTTTATTTTTTATTGCTTCATGGCAATGGAGAAAATTTCGTTTGCCCACATAAAAATATAAGTACATTTTTGGTACAATCGCAAAAAAATCAGTTAGGATTCTTATGATAAATTTTAAAGAATTGGCAAGTGAATATAAGACACCTTTGTATGTGTACGATTTAGATTACATGAGCGCTCAGTATAATGCGCTCAAAGAAGCCTTTAAAGGAAGAAAGTCAATCTTGGCGTACGCCGTAAAAGCAAATTCAAATTTAAGCATCGTTAAACATTTTGCAGATATGGGAAGCGGGGCGGATTGTGTTTCAATCGGCGAAGTCCGCCGTGCATTTTTAGCAGGTGTGCCAAGCTATAAAATTATTTTTTCCGGGGTCGGCAAAAGTGATGATGAGATAAAAGAAGCAATCCAAAAAGATATACTTTATATTAATGTTGAGAGCGAAGCTGAACTTGGACGGGTGGAACTCATTGCAAAAGAATTAAATTCCACATGCCGGATAAGTGTTCGCGTTAATCCCAATATTGACCCAAAAACGCACCCTTATATTTCAACAGGACTTCATGATAATAAGTTCGGAGTAGATTTGAACAGCGCAAAAAGAATGTATATTTTTGCAAAAAACTCCGCCCATTTAGACCCGGTCGGCATCCATTTTCATATCGGCTCCCAACTCACAGAGCTTGAACCTATCCGTGAGGCAGCTATAATCGTTGCCGATTTGGTTCGTTCACTCTCAACGATAAACATAGAATTGAAGTTTTTTGATATCGGCGGCGGACTTGGAGTGCAGTACAACAATGAAGTTACAATCAAACCTTATGACTATGCGCAAGCGATTCTCTCAACTTTGACAGCGCTTGATTTGACGGTTATTTGTGAACCCGGAAGATTTTTAACGGCCAATGCAGGTTACTTTCTTACAAAAGTTTTATATGAAAAGCAAAATGGCCAAAAAAGATTTGTTGTGGTGGATGGTGCGATGAATGACCTGATTCGTCCTAGCTTGTATAACGCATATCACAAAATAGAAGCAATTACCGAAAGTAAATCGGCTGAGAGTAAAGCAGATATTGTTGGGCCTGTTTGTGAAAGCGGCGATTTTTTAGCTAAAAACTACACTTTGCCGAAGCTAGAACATAACGATTTGCTTGTTGTTCACAGTGCCGGAGCCTACGGTTTTGGTATGGGCAGCAACTACAATACAAGAGGACGAAGTGCAGAAATTGCCATCAAAGGCAACACAGCGAAAATGATTCGTTCTCGTGAGAGTTTTGAAGATTTGATTGCTTTAGAAAAAGATTTTTTATAAGAAATTTTTTGAAGTTTTAGACTTAGTTTTTAGCGGAGGTATTTATTTGTATTTTATAGATGTTCAAGGCACTTTGATTAGTGATGAAGACAAATCTCCTCTTGGGGGCAGCAGGGAGTTTATAGATATGCTTAATGGGAAGAAAATTCCTTATATGGTTATCACAAACAATACGAAGCATACATCAAAAGATTTTTTGGCATATTTGAACTCCATAGGGTTTGATTTTACGCTCTCTTCTTATTTGGACCCTTTAATGATTTTAGAATCCAAAGTTTCCAAAGAAGCGGTTGCCGCCTATGGTACTCAAGAATTTTTGGATGTTTTGGAGAGCATGGGCTATGTTCTAAATTATGCAAATCCTCAAACTGTTTTGGTGTCCGTGAAAGACAATTATACTTTTGACGAATTCGCACAAATGATAGATTTATTATTAGCAGGCGCCTCTTTGGTCGGGATGCATGAAACATCTATTTATGCAAAACATTCCAAACGATACCCCGGTGTCGGAGCAATTCTAAAGCTCTTAGAATTCGCCACATCCACTTCTTATGAAGTTGTGGGCAAGCCCAGCAGTGCATTTTATGAAGAGGGTTTAAAAAGACTCAAAACCCAAGTTCCACATGCCGAGTTCAGTGACATTACTATCATAAGCGATGACGTAAAAGGTGATTTGGGAGGAGCAAAAGAGATGGGAATGAATACCGTTTTTGTACTCAGCGGAAAGTATAAAAGCGCAGAGGAAATTGTTCCTTCTTTAAAACCTCACCTGCGACCGGATGCGGTTTATAGCAATATGCATGAAATTTTGGAGGCAATATGAATACTTTAGAAGAGTGTAGATTGGCAATCGATACGATTGATAATGAAATATTGGAACTGCTCAACAAAAGAATGAAGGTTGTAGAAAGAGTCGGTGAGATAAAACATAACACAGGCACGGCCGTTTACAGACCCGAGAGAGAAAAAGCCATCATTGAAAGACTTACCAAAAAGAGTAAAGAAAATAATTGGGTTTTAAACAAGGGTGCCATCGAAGCGATATATTTAGAGATTTTTGCAGTTGCCAGAAATTTGGAACTACCCGAACGCATAGCCTTTTTAGGGCCAGAGGGGAGTTTTACCCATCAAGCTGCGGAGAGCCGTTTTGGCGGGATGAGCGACTATTTGTCCCTTAACTCTATTCAGTCTGTATTTAAGACACTCGAGGCAAAACGTGCAAAATTCGGAGTTGTTCCTATTGAAAATTCCAGAGACGGAATTGTGGGGGAAACACTTGATTTACTTGCAAAAAGTTCTGTCAAAATTGTTGCAGAACTTTATATGCCTATTCACATGTCTTTTGCAACGAAGGCCAGAAAACTTGATGATATTACTAAAATTTATTCAAAAGATAAAGGTTTTGGCCAATGTAGAGAATTTCTCTCAGAGCATGGACTTGTAAATATAGAGCTTATTCCGGTAGAGTCAACGGCAAAAGCGGCAATACTTGCCGCGGATGAGCCGAAATCTGCTGCGATTTGCTCTCATATAGCTGCTAAACTTTACGGTGTTCCAAGAATGTTCGACAATATAGAGGATGAGCATGACAGCCATACGCGGTTTGTCATTTTGAGCGATTTTAAAAATGCGATGAGTGAAGACGATAAAACTTCAATTTTAGTTCGATTAAAAGATGCTGTAAAAGCCGGCTCTTTAGTTCACTTTTTACAAGATTTTGATGAAGAAAAAATAAATTTATCTAAAATTGAGTCTCGTCCATCCAAAGATGAAAGCGGTTTTGGATATTGGTTTTTTATAGATTTTTACGGGCATATTGACGGTGAAGCAATTCAAAGAGTACTCTCCAAGCACAAGGGAGAGGTAACATGGCTTGGAAGCTATGCTAAAGGCGAATAATGAAGTTTAACAAACATTTAGAAGATATAAAAACGTATGAAGCGGGAAAGCCCATAGAGTTGGTTGTTCGTGAATATGGAATAGATGCAAAAGATATTGTCAAACTGGCAAGTAATGAAAACCCTTACGGATGTTCGCCTTTAGTGAAAAATTCTGTCAGTGATATAGTTTCAAAAATGGCTTTATACCCGGATGATTCTATGTTTAAATTAAAAGCTGCTTTGAGTGCCCACTATGAAATTCAAGACGAAAACATCATTATCGGTTCGGGAAGTGATCAGGTGATTGAGTTTGCAGTGCATGCAAAAGCGTCTTTGGGCAGTAAAATTTTAATGAACAGCATAACATTTGCAATGTATGAGATATATGCCAAGCATGTTGGAGCGCAGGTCATCCGAACAAGTGCGCAAGAGCATGATTTAAATGAGTTTTATAAGCTCTATCTTGAGCATAAGCCGGAGATTATATTTTTATGTACTCCAAATAACCCTACGGGCGATGCTATTGATGCCAAAGAGTTATTTGATTTTATATCTAAAATCGATAATGATACGCTCGTAGTCGTAGATGGCGCTTATATGGAATATTCTGCGTATAAAGATGAAAATAAAAAAGTACAGCCTCGTGAGCTGTTGGAAAAATTTGATAATGTTTTATATCTTGGCACTTTTTCAAAGGCTTACGGTCTTGGCGGCATGCGAGTAGGCTACGGCATCTCAAATTCTAAAATAATAAAAGAGCTTTATAAGCTAAGACCTCCCTTTAATATCACCACGCTTTCGCTTGAAGCAGCCACTGTTGCCCTGCGTGATAAAGAGTTTGTCAATAAATGTATTGCCAGCAATTTTGAACAGATGAAACGTTATGAAGAGTTTGCAAAAGAGCAAAAAATAGATATAATAAAGAGTTATACAAATTTTGTGACTTTATGTTTAAATGATTCACAAAATTCATCGCATCTCTCGCGTGAACTTTTAAAAAAAGGGATGATAGTTAGAGATTTAAGCAGTTATAATATGAACGCAATAAGAGTTACTATTGGGACAAAAGAGCAAAATAGTAGATTTTTTGAACTTTTTTTAGAAATAATCTAAATATAAAATGGGAATTTGATGGACTTTAAGGTACTTTTTTCGCAATTGGTTGTGCTTTATGTAAAGCTCACCAGACAGCAAAAAATAATTATAGCCGCAGCTGTTATCGGTATTATTGCATTTTTAATTTTTATGGTTGTGTATACGGCTAAAAGCAATACCGATAAAAAGTTTGTGGTTCTTTTTGATTCATTAAGCTCTTCTGATGCAAATAAAGTTATTGAACAATTAGAAAAAGAAAATATCCCTTACCAAATAATGGATAACAATGTTATCAAAGTTCCAAAAGAGGTAGTTTACAAACAAAGAATTGCCATCGCTTCACAAGGAATTCCAAAAGATAGCGGGGTCGGTTTTGAGCTTTTTGACAACCAAGAGTTTGGAGCTACGAGTTTTGACCAAAATGTAAAGTATCTTCGTGCCCTTGAGGGAGAACTCTCCCGTACTATTAATTCTCTAGGACCCATTGAATCCGTAAGCGTGAGTCTTGCAATACCAAAAGACACATTATTCGTCTCTAAGCAAGTTGATCCTAGCGCTTCGGTTATGGTTCGTCTTGTTGAGGGGAGGGTTCTTTCCTCAAAACAAATCAGAGGGATAAAAAATCTTATTGCCTCTGCTGTTCCAAAAATGAAATCCAGCGATGTAATGCTGGTGGATAGCGAAGGGGAAACTTTAGGTGACGAAGACGAGATGGCGCAAATGGGCGAGCTTTCGATTGTTCAGCAAAAGTTTAAAGCGGCAGAAGAAAAAAAAGGACAAAAAAAGATAATTCAGGTTATCTCTCCGTTTGTGGGCGGAGATGATAAGGTTGTCGCTCAGGTAAGTATTGAATTTGATTTTTCGATACAAAACTCTACTTCAGAGAGTTACGACCCTGAAAATGTTGTGAGAAGCGAGCAGATAAGCGAAGAAAAACGCGAAGGGGGAACTCCTCCTGAGGTTGGCGGTGTTCCGGGAACTGTGAGTAACATAGGACCGGTTCAGGGACTTAACGGCACGCAATCGAGTGAAAAATATGAAAAAAATACGGGAACCACGAACTATGAAGTTGGTAAAACCGTGTCTACCACAAAATCAGGTTTCGCAAGAATTAAAAAAATAAATGCGGCGGTGATTGTGGATGGGAAATACAAATACAAACTTGATGCAGAGGGAAAAGCAACGGATGCCTTGGAATATTCTGCACTCGAAGAGGCGGATTTGGAGGCTATTAGTTCCCTTGTAAGCCGTTCTATCGGAATTGATGAAGCAAGAGGCGACAGAGTTTCAGTAAAAAATTTACAATTTAAAAGAAACGGGGTTAGTGCGGGTGAAGACAGTGTAAGCAAGGCAGTTATCTTTAGCGAAACGTACTTAGCACCTTTTTCTGAACTATTTAAGTATCTTTTTGTTCTTATTTTATTGCTTGTTGTTTACAAAAAAGTTATCACTCCGTTTGCAGAAAAAATGCTTGAAGTTTCAAAAGAAGAGGATGCTCTTGCGAGACCCGTGTTAGACTTGGAAAATGATGAAGAAGAGGACCTCATCGAGAAAGTTCAGCAAATGCGTAAAAAAGTTGAAGAACAGCTGGGTGTTGGACAGGGCTTTAATGAAGATGAACTCAAGTATGATGTACTTTTGGAAAAAGTTAGAACGATGGCTGAAGATGGACCCGAAGAGGTCGCCGCCTTGCTTCAAGCCCTTTTAACAGAAGCAATAGATAGCGTACCAGCTAAAAATGGGAAGGAAAGATAATGAATTTGTCTCCTGCACAGCAAGCAACTTTTGATGAAATGGGAATGTCGGAGAAAATAGCAATTCTTTTGCTGCAGCTAGGAGAAGAATCAACCGCAGCAATATTTTCAAACATGAGTATTGATGCAATTACGGAAGTTTCAAAATTTATTGCAAGTAATAAAAGTATTGAAAAAGCTGTTGCAACAGCGATACTTGAAGAGTTCCATGCTATTTTTCAATCAGGTCAATATATTACAGCAGGAGGGATGGAGTATGCAAGAGAGCTGCTTTATAGAACTCTGGGACCCGAAGAGGCTAAAAAAGTGTTAGAAAAACTATCAAAAAGTATGCAAAATTCTCAAAATTTTTCTTATCTTTCTAAAATTAAGCCTCAACAGCTTTCAGATTTTATTATCAATGAGCATCCGCAGACGATAGCTCTTATCTTGGCGCACATGGACCCTAGCGAAGCCGCAGACACAATTCATTATTTTTCAGATGATTTACGAAGCGAAGTTGCTATGAGAATGGCAAAACTGGGAGATATCTCCCCTTCTGTCATCAAAAGAGTTTCAGCCGTGCTTGAATCTAAACTTGAATCTCTTGCTTCATACAAGGTTGAGGTTGGCGGTCCAAGAGCTGTTGCAGATGTCTTTAACCGTCTTGGCGCAAAATCGTCCAAAGCAACCTTGGCACAAATCGAGCAAGTGGATGAAGAGTTGGCAACATTAATCAAAGAGATGATGTTTACCTTTGAAGATATGGTAAGTTTAGATAAAAGTGCAATAACAGAGACACTTAAAGCAGTAGATAAAGCCGACTTAATGCTTGCGCTCAAAAGTTCTCCTGAAGAGCTTAAAGAAAAATTCTTTTCAGCTATGAGCGAGAGAGCAAGAGAGGCATTTAATGAAGAGATGCAATTTATGGGCGCTGTTAAAATGAAAGATGTTGAAAATGCCCAAAGAAGAATTGTTGAGATTGTGAACGGACTTGCAGAAGCAGGAACGATTCAAATGGGCTCTTCTGAAGAGATGGTGGATTGATTTTGGCATCGATAATATCCAAAAGTATGGTATCCGGACATTCCGTAGACAAGTATAATTTTAAAGTTCTTTCTATGAATGCAAATGCAGAACAAAGTGTTGAGGCGGGTGCAACGAGTTTGGCGGCTTCATTTACAAAAGAAAAAAATCCATCCAGAAGAGAAAGCGATATAGATTCAAGTGCCATGAGCCAAAGTTCTAAAGATTCTCTCATAGAGTCGCTTTTGAACAAAACGGATGAGATGTCGTCAAACTTTATAAAACTTCAAATGAAACTCGAAACAAAAGAAGAAGAGTATGAAGCAACGCTCAAAAAAATAAAAGAGGAATCTTTTAACGAAGGTGTAGAAGCAGGAAAAATTCAAGCGCTTAAAAATGGTGAAGTGAGTTATTCAAACTCCGTAGAACAGTTCGCAACATCAGTGATTACCTTGGATGAGAGTGCTAAAAAATATGAAACAGCACTTGAAAATATTAAAGCAGAATTAATAACTGCGGCTATTGATATAGCTAAAGAGGTTATTAGCACGCAGGTGAGTAAAGATTCCCAAATGATTGCTAAAGTGCTGGCAGATGAGTTAATAAAAGAGTTGCAAAGTGCATCCAAAATAACTTTGAAAGTGAACCCTAAAGACCATGGTGCCATTTCGGAACACATCGGTTCTTTAAAGCATATAGTGGTTATTTCAGACAGAGCAATTAATGAAGGCGGAGTAGTCGCAATCAGTGATGCCGGAAATATAGATTCGCAAATTTCAAAAAGATTTGAGAGGGTTAAAAAAGTGGCATTAAGTGAATAAAAAAAATATGGATTATAAAACAGATGGATATTAAATCATACAAATTGGAAGAATTAAATTCGTTATGCAAAGATATTCGTAATGAAATTTTAAGGGTTGTGAGTAAAAATGGCGGCCATTTAAGCTCAACGCTGGGGGCAACCGAACTTATAGTTGCAATGCATAAAGTTTTTGACAGTAAAAAGGATCCTTTTATTTTTGATGTATCTCATCAGGCGTATGCGCATAAACTTCTTACCGACAGGTGGGAAGAGTTTGATACATTAAGAGAATTTGGCGGCATGTGCGGATATACAAAACCAAGTGAATCCGAGCACGACTATTTTGTGGCGGGACACAGTTCAACTTCTATCTCTTTGGGAGTGGGTGCTGCGAAGGCTATTGCTTTAAAGGGTGAGCAAAATTCTCGAATTCCTGTTGTTATGATAGGTGATGGTTCTATGACCGCAGGTATGGTTTACGAAGCGCTCAATGAGTTGGGCGATAGAAAATACCCTATGGTTATCATCTTAAACGACAATGAGATGAGCATAGCCAAGCCGATAGGCGCAATCAGCAGAATACTAAGCTCCGCAATGGCTTCTCCGTTTTATCAAAGTTTTAAAAAACATACGGAAAGTTTTGTTGATAACTTTGGTGAGGGTGCCCATTACATAGCAAAAAGAATGGAAGAGAGTTTAAAGCTTATTACTCCGGGTATTTTATTTGAAGAGATGGGAATTAATTATATCGGTCCTGTGGATGGTCATAATCTAAAGTCCTTGATAGAAATTCTGCAAATAGCGAAAAAAATGGGGAAACCTGTAATCGTTCATACGCAAACGCTTAAAGGCAAAGGGTATGAGATAGCCGAAGGAAAAGAGGAAAAGTGGCATGGAGTGGGTCCTTTTGACTTGGACAGCGGCAATGCATCGAAAAAAAGTCCTAGAAAAAGTGCAACGCAAATCTATGCGCAAGCACTTATGCATCTTGCAAAAACGAATGATAAAATCGTGGGTGCAACAGCTGCCATGCCAAGCGGAACAGGATTGAGTGAGCTTATGGAAGCGTATCCGACACGATTTTGGGATGTCGCCATTGCAGAGCAGCATGCTGTTACCTCAATGGCGGCGATGGCAAAAGAGGGGTTTAAACCCTTTTGTACAATCTACTCCACCTTTCTTCAACGCGGGTATGACCAAGTTATTCATGATACATGTTTGATGGATTTGCCTGTTGTTTTTGCACTTGATCGTGCCGGCATCGTGGGAGAAGACGGAGAAACGCATCAAGGTGTTTTTGATATATCTTTTTTAAGAGTTGTGCCGAATATGACTCTGTTTGCTCCAAGAGATGAAAAGTCATTTCATCAGGCGATGGCATTTGCATCAGAATATCAGCATCCGTGTTCGCTTCGTTATCCCCGAGGTTCATTTATCCAGACTGATTTACCCGAGTCACTACCTTTTGAATTGGCAAAATCTCAGATGCTTCGCTCAAACAACAGCGACATACTGTTTATAGGCTACGGAAACGGTGTCGGTCGAGCGTATAAAACTGCCGAACTTATGGATAAAGAGGTAAGCATACTCGATTTGAAGTTTGTAAAACCGCTTGATGAAGAGATGCTTCGTACCTTGAGTACAAAACATAAGAGATGGTTTGTGTTTAGTGACAGTTCAAAAATGGGCGGAGTCGGTTCCGCTCTTTTAGAGTTTCTCTCAAGCGCAAAGATTGGGCATGTGGAACTTGTCAGTTTTGAATATGAAGATGCCTTTATAGCCCACGGTAATACAAAACTCGTTGAAGAATCATTAGGCCTTCTCCCGCAGCAGTTGGCGATGAAAGTCTTGAATGAAGTCTCTGCATTTTAAAGTAGTGAACAGAAATTATACAACGAGGTAAGGTTTAAAA
Source organism: bacterium (assembly GCA_018822665.1). GTDB lineage: Bacteria > Campylobacterota > Campylobacteria > Campylobacterales > Sulfurimonadaceae > Sulfurimonas. Next base: position 58,714 of record JAHJJX010000014.1, on the reverse strand, counting down.
TGGAGTTTATAACTTTAAAATCAATCGTTGCGGATGTCGCCGTAAGTTTAAACTCTTATAGAACCATAGCCGATGCCCTTGAGATAATGACTAAAAATCTTATCAGTTCCGTCATTGTCGTAGACGATGATGCCCATCCGATTGGAATTTTTACTGAATACGACTCCCTTCGGGTTTTATCTGAACGTATGGATAAGCAAAAGCCGTTATCTGAGGTAATGACTCCAAACCCTTTTTGCGTAGAAGAAACTTTGCATATTCATGATGCGTACATGATAATGCAGAGCAAGGGTTACCGTCATCTTGTTGTAGTGGATACTTTAAAGAGATTTACCGGTATTGTAAGCGAAGGAGACTTTCTTCGCCATATCGGCTTTGAGGGCTTAAGCAAATTTAAAATCGTCTCCGATATTATGAGTGACGCTCCGCTTCTTGTTGCAACAGATGCCTCCCTTATTCAAACAGCTACCCTTATGAAAAATCGTAAATGCGATTATGCTATTATCACTGATGGTCATAGCCATCCCATAGGATTGGTAACGCAACGGGATATAGCACAGTGGTGTATAGATGACAAAGAAAAATCAGATGTAATTGTCGAATCTTTAATGCGCACTGATTTTAAAATGATTACAAAAGATATTTTACTTCAAGAAGCGGCGCTTCAGATGCAAAAGCACGGTGTTCATCAGCTTATTGTAGTGGATGACTCACAAAATCTTATTGGACTTTTGAGCCGTCATGATTTGCTTTATGCAATACACGGAACGTATTTTGAATTTTTAATCAAGACGATAGACCAAAAAAATAGTACCATTGCCAAATTGAATGAACAAAAAGAGATAGAACGCGGTTTTATCCAAAAACAAGCAGAACTGGCAGAGCAAAAAACTTTTTTACATACGCTCGTAAACAGCATTCCGGATTTGATATGGCTTAAAGATACCAAGGGTACGTATTTGGCATGTAATGAGATGTTTGAACGTTTCTTCAATGCAAAAGAATCAGAAATTATCGGAAAAAACGATTTTGACTTTGTTGATGCCGATTTGGCTCAGTTTTTTCAAGAACATGATAAAGCGGCTATCAAAGCAAGCGGTTCTCGTATAAATGAAGAGTTTTTAACATTTGGAGACGGCAGTTATAAGGGTTATTTTGAAACGGTGAAAACGCCGATGCGTGATTCTCATGGCAAAGTAATTGGTGTTTTGGGCATTGCCAGAGATATAAGTGACAGAAAACGCCAGAATGGAGAACTGGAGCAGATTCAAGCCTTGGCGCACATAGGAACATGGGAATGGGATATTGTGCAGGATCTATTTACAGGCAGCGCGGAAGCATATAGAATTTTTGGGATAAAAACAGATACAAGAGTTTCTTTTAAAGATGTTATCGGCCATTTTGCGCCCGAGGACAGAGAAAAAGTTACCTATCAACTCTTTGACGCTTCCAAAAGCAATAAAAAGCTTGGTTCGCTTTATAGAGTTCTTGACTCGACTGCCGGGCAAAGGTGGATTAAAACGCATACCGAATTTCAGTACGATAAAGAAAACAATCCAATAAAAGCAATTGGAATTTTTCAAGATTTAACCGAGCAGGTAGAATATGAAAATGAGATTTTACGTAAGGACAAAGACCTTGGAAGTGTGCAAAGACTTGCAAAAATAGGAAGCTGGAGAATTAACGTAAAAAATAATATTCTTGAATGGTCTGATGAAACCTATAGAATTTTTGCAAAGCAAAAGGATGCACAACTTACGTATAACACATTTTTAGAATGCATCCATCCTAGTGATTTAGAACAAGTAAAGAATGCCTGGCAGGCGGCGATGGGTGGAGAAGATTATGAAATCGAGCACCGTATTATCGCTAATGGGGAGATACGATGGGTCAAAGAGCATGCACGACTCGAAGTTGACGCATTTGGAGAGTTTTCTTCCGGAATCGGAATGGTTCAAGATATTACAGAGCAAAAGCTCTATCAGGAAAAACTTGAAACACTCGCAAATTATGATTCTCTGACAGGTCTTGCAAATCGCGCGCTCTTGATGTCGCATCTGCAAAATTCTATAGAACAGGCGAAGCGTAACAAAACACAAATAGCATTATTGATGTTTGATTTAGACCGCTTTAAAGATATCAACGACAGTTACGGACATAATTCAGGGGATGAATTACTACGGGATATCGCCAGCCGTTTTTCCATGCGCTTAAGAGAGGGTGATTTGGTGAGCCGTATAGGAGGGGATGAATTTGCTATTGTTTTAGAAAATTTGGCACATCCTGAAGATGCAGGAAGACTTGCCCAGCAAATGATTAATACCTTGGCTTTGGAGTATAAATTATCCGCAGGAGCTTTAATTCACATCGGGGTGAGTGTCGGAATTGCTCTTTTCCCGGATAACGGACACAATGCTTCGGACCTTTTGCAGCACTCCGATGCCGCACTTTACAAATCAAAAGCAGATGGACGTGGAACGTATAGTTATTATACCGATGACCTTACAAAACTGGCACGTAAACGTATCGAGTGCGAAAATGATTTACGAAGAGCGATAGAGAAGAATGAGTTTGAAGTGTACTACCAGCCGCAGGTGCACATAGCGTCTGGACGAATTCTAGGAGCTGAGGCACTGATAAGGTGGAACCATCCCTTAAGAGGAATGGTGTCTCCAACGGAGCTTATCCCTATTGCGGAAGAGCTGGGTTTAATAAGCGCTATTGGAGAATGGGTTTTAAACGAAACATGTAGACAGGGGAAGATTTGGCTCGATAAAGGTTATAGACTCACCCTTGCCGTGAATATTTCAGCCCATCAAATCCGTTATCAAAATATTCCGCAGATGGTGGAAAAAGCTCTCAAAAAGAGTGGATTTCAACCAAACCGTCTTGAATTGGAACTCACTGAAAGTGCCCTCATGCAAAGAGAGGAAGAAGTTGTAGAAATGCTTCATTTACTCAGAGCAAAAGGGATACGCTTAGCTATTGATGATTTCGGCACGGGCTATTCATCTCTAAGCTATCTTAAGCGCTTTCCAATAGACATACTTAAAATTGATAAAAGTTTTATTGACGATATCCCCTATGACACGGATGATATGGCAATCGTAAGTGCCATTATTGCGATGGCACATGCACTCGGATTTCAAGTGCTTGCCGAGGGAACGGAAAGAGAAGAGCAGATAGAGTTTTTAAAAGAAAAAGGGTGTACGATGTATCAGGGTTATTTTAAAAGTAAACCTGTCCCTGCCGCGGAGTTTGAGAAACTTTTACAGGTATGAAGGCAGCACTTACTTGCCTATAGTATCGAGATATTCAAATTGTGTAGGGAGTTGATTCTCTTTTTTGTTTACATCATTTGTTAAATAATTTGAAAATTTATCTTTATTCAAACAGCCGGATATCAGTAGAATTGCAGCTGCGCCAACAGGAGAATCTGAAGTATAGGCACTGTTATAGCTGATGGAACCATCCTCATTCAATCTATCCACAGTTTCTATGCTTCTTGCAAAAATATTGAATGTTAATAATACGAACAGGATGAGTGTTTTAAACATTGCATACGCTTTATCTTTTTTAAGAATTATACACCGTATTGTACTTTTTCTATGCTTCCTCTTTATCAAGCAGAACAAGAACCCCTGCAAATCTTCCGGTTTTACCCTCTGCTCTGTATGAAAAGTATGTATCATTTTTACAGCAGGTGCACTCACCGGAGATTTCTATGTTTTGCTTTTGGATTCCACATGCCAAGAGCTGCGTCTGTAAAATCTTGCTTACATCAAGATAATATCTCCCCTCTTTTTGTGTTATCGCATACTTCAAGCCGATTCCACATGCCTCATCAAAAATTTCACTTCCTACTTCATAGCAACATCTGCCGATGCTCGCCCCTATGCTTACACAGATATTTTGAGCATCACTTTGAAAATCATCCCTAAAACTCTTTATTACATTTGTAACAATGTTTTTAAATGCGCCTTGTCTTCCGGCATGTGCAACCGCAATAACTTTTTTTTCATCATCATAAAAAAGCAAAGGGGAACAATCGGCCACCATTACCATGAGAGGAATATTTCTTTTATCTGTGATGAGCGCATCGCAGGTGGGCGGATTGTAAAAATTGTCTTGCGCGCTTACCGTATGCACTTTCTCAGAGTGAATCTGTTTCATGTGGATGAGTGCTTTTTTATCATAACCCAAAGTATTTGCCAAAAGTTCGTGGTTCATTTCCACATGCCAAGGGTTGTCTCCTACATGGAATCCGAGGTTCAATGATGCATAAGGAGGTGCCGAAAAACCGCCGCTGCGCACGGTAAAAGCGTGAAGATTATCCGAAAAGGTACTGAGTAATTTACTTTTTTTCATAAGGCGAGTATATCACAAAAAACAAGGAGATAAAAACTTGTAAGTGACAGGCATGTTTTCAAAATGTGATAAATATGTAATGCAATAAAACTACTATTTCGCGATTTAAAAAACAAAGGAATTCAAATGAAGAAATGGTTAAGTTTAGCTGCAACGACTGCAATAATGGTGGCAGGTTTTACGGGATGTAACAGTGAAGATAGTACAGCTTCTACATCTGAAGCGGGAATCGTTGCAACAAAAGTTGAGTTTATAGGAATGGCAGCACCGGCAAATGCCGATGAGATGTCAACATCGTATTCAACAGCAAAAATAAGAGTCTACACAAGTGCTACCGAGTATCAAGACCATAATCTTTCATACAACACTCTTTTTAACGTAAAAGACAAAGTGGGTACGAATCCTTACCAGGCAGGACAGCTTTATAATGCGAAAATGGAGCCTTTAAAAGATGCCTATAATGAACCGGCTCTTGCTGAAACACCGGATGGAAACAGTTTGTTAAATGTTGATGGAAACCTCTTCTTGGTATCTCATTTGGAATACGATTGGATAATCAGCGACGGGACTAGCGCGCCTTCTCGCATGCCGATGGGTATGCTTCTTACGTCTATCGCTCAAGATTCAGTTACGGGCGTATTAACTGCAACGGAGCAAAAAGCCTTGGATTTTTCTTCTGTTGATGGTCTTTGGATTCCATGTTTTGCATCTCAAACGCCTTGGAATACGCATTTGGGTTCTGAAGAGGATTATGACCTTTATTTTCAAGCGGGTGTCAATGAAGCGACAACACAAAAAGGCTTAACAGCACTAAATGACTTGTATTTTGAAAATACAAAAGTTGCGAATCCTTACCATTACGGATATATCACGGAAGTGAAAGTGAATAAAGATTCGAGTTATGAGATAGCAAAACATTACAGTATGGGTAAGGGAACATGGGAAATGTCTAAAGTTATGGCTGACAAAAGAACAGCATACTTTGGTGATGACGGCTCCAACGTCGGTTTGTTTATGTATGTAGCAGATGCTGAGAATGCATTAACTGCAGGTACTCTTTATGCGGCCAAATGGAATCAGACAAGTGTTGCCGGTGCGACAGACGGCGGTAGTGCAAACCTGACATGGTACAAACTGGGTCATGCAACAGATGCACAGGTGAAAATGTGGGCGGAGCAGTATACTTTTGGAGATATTTTTGAACATCTCGCAGAAGTGAGCAGTACAACAGATACGGCAGGTTATACAGCGATTAAAGCAGGTTCGACAGGCATTGAGTATATTAAATTAAAGTCCGGCATGGAAACTGTCGCAGCTTTTCTTGAACCACGCCGTTATGCAGCATACATAGGTGCTACAACAGAGTGGAATAAAATGGAAGGTATCGCAGCCAATACAAAAGATAAAAAATTATATATGGCGATGTCTTACATAGACAAAGGGATGATGCAAGATGACGGATTTGCAAAAGATGATATCAAAATAGCTAAAAATAATTGTGGCGCAACATACGAGATGAATCTGCAAGGTGGAGTAAGCGATACGCAAGGCACACTTATCAACAGTGAATATGTTGCAGTAAACATGTACGTGCCGGCAGCACTTTTAGGTGAAGAGATTGCCGCGGATGCGAATGGCAATACATGTAATGTAGATAAAATAGCCAATACCGACAATGTATTTTATTCTGAAAAAATGCGTACCGTATTTGTTGGCGAAGACAGCGGAACACACACAAATAACTTTGTTTGGGCATACAACATCGATACGGCAAAATTGTCTCGTATAGCTTCTGTTGTCGCGGGCGGTGAATCAACGGGGCTTCAAGTCGTTGACAATATGAATGGGCATGCTTACATTATGAGCAATGTGCAACATCAGGCAGATTTCACAAAAACTACACCCGATGCTCTTAAAACAGAACTGTGGCTAAAGATTGATAAATTTAATGCACCGGTTGGGTATATCGGCGGTATCCCGGGTCTTAAATAAATACTTTTTAATGTGCGAGACATTCGGTCTCGTCCATTCATCCATCTGTAAAAATTAAAGAGGATATCTTCAATGCAGCAAAATTTTACAACTTTACTTTTTTCGGCTGGATGCATGCTTGTGACTTTATTGGGGTGCAACAGCGGTGGGGAATCTCAAGAAAAAATTACTGAAAATACAACAAACAAAGATGCACTAAAAAAAGCTCCTTTTGTCGGAACGCTCAGCAGCCGAACACTCTTTGAAAATCCTTATGCAAATATTCCTGCCCAATGTTACATTGAAACATCCTACGGCACCCAAAATGCCTGTCTTTTTTGCCATACAAATGCACCTGCGAGAATAAAACTAGGTAACACAATTCCGCAGGCGGGAGCCAGTTCTTTTATAGGAAATTTACAATTGAACTACTCTTTTGGTTCCGTGAATCAGTTTACACGCTCTGCAAATATAAACCCTTGGGAAAACACACTTTTTCCACAGAAACTTCAAGAGGCTTTTGTAAAAACGGGAGCAGATGATGCGAAATGGGATATGCAAAGTTATATCCGCACGGATAACTGGAGTGAAGCGTATGCAAAAAGAATGGGCAGCTCAAAAGAGTGGGACAGCGGGTATAGTAACCCCTACAGACTTTTCCCCGGACTCAATCCAAGCAATCTTCCGGCAGATGATGACGGCTATGTAAGAACACCAAACACAGAGGAATCATTTTTTGAAGATGACAAGGGCTACAATACAGGCTGGCGGGCTGTGAATTTTATGCCTTATGGTATTTTTACTCCGCATACGGGGAGCGTCTCGGGCATCTATATTCGACTTAAAGAGATTTTTATGCAGGACGAAACAGGAAAAGCCAATAAACAAACATACAGCCAAAATCTTCAATTGCTTGAGCATGCGATACAAGACAGACTCGAGGAGAATGACCCGAAATATTACTATGGAAAAGCTTCCTCGATAAAAGTCGAGAGAGGACTTTACCCTTTGGGAACAGAGTTCGCACATCCATTGCATTATGTAGATGTGGGAGCGGATGGGAGCGATAAAAATATCAGTTCCTTTGGGGGAACAAGAAGTAAGCGGGTTAAAGAGATTCGTTATATGTATAAATACAAAATGTATTATCCCGGTGAGGCAACGATAAAAGAGGAAGACGGACCTTTATATTTTAATGAAAAAGAGGGGTGGATGGATAACGGTGCGGGCTGGCACATGAGTGGGTATATAGAAGACACGCAAGGTTCTTTGCGTGCACAAACACCTGAAGAACTGCTCCAGTGTATCGGTTGTCACAGCAGTACATACGGACTCGACCCGGAACAATTTACCTCGGGAACGGGTAATGCAATTGACGCAACATGGGCATTTCCAAGAAAATTTTCCGGAGATTTAGGCTGGGGAGAGATGAATTATCTTGGATACAAGAGCGATAAAAATTTGAGCGAAGACCAAACAGCGGGAAGGGCGTACCTCGGAGACCCAATGAATAAAAATGCCGATAAAGGGGAATACAGATATTTTTTAGAACATGTAGTCGGAGCGAGTCTTTATGGGGTGATGCCAACCTCCATGGAGACGTATATAAAAAGTATAGTTAAAATAGAAAACGGCTACAGCAGTGACTGGCCACAACTTGATACCTCTTCGGCGCAACAGCTGAAGTTCAATCAGAAGCTAAGGCTCAAGCTAATGAGAGAGTTTACGTTTAAAAAAGATTACTTGGATGAGGGCGGATATATACGGGGTGCTTTAGTGTTTCCGACACTCAAAGAGAGTCTCAATGGGGCAAAGGGGTATAGAAAGGTTGTCGCAACACAAAGATACAGCAAAGGAAAAGATGTCTTTAGTGAAACAATTTTTACTTATAAATATTATAGACAAAGCAGCGAGAGTTACACGCATATAGATGGAAAAACTTTATACAAACAAGGGGAAGTGATTACTGAGCGTCCTTATGAGCACAGCGAGACATTAACCAAAGGGGTTGGAACAGTAGCGACATTAATAGATGAGAATTTATCTTTTGACAATGGCGGCACCTATGATTCTGAATATTTGCCTTTATTTATTCCCGATACCTATGAGACAAAATAAATATTTTCCGGTATGGGATGCCAAACAAAGGGGAAGACACAAGAATATTAAAGAAAAACCATTGGATACAGACAAGCTTTGTCTCTCAAATCTATTTAATTTACTTTTAATATACTCCTGAAAATGTTAAAATTTTAATAATTAATAGCAAAAGGTTGCCTTTGAGAGAATTTAGCACATATCCTATCACTCTTGATGGGAATGACATAGAAGTAAAACGTCAAGAAATTCGAGAATATTTTCATAAAACATTTGAGTTATTTGAAAAAGTGTTTGAGCTTTTAAAAAATGATGAGGTGTTTTACAAAAAATCAGAAATTACCCGCCATCCTATGATATTTTATTTTGGACATACCGCTACTTTTTATATAAATAAACTCATCGCTATGAAGATAATAGAAAGTAGAATCAATCCGGAATTTGAGTCCATTTTTGCAGTGGGCGTGGATGAAATGGCTTGGGATGATATTACGAGTTCCCATTATGTTTGGCCAAAAGTATCCGAAGTGAGAGAGTACAGAAAACAGGTACGGGAGCTTGTGGATAAGCTTATAGCAGATATTGATTTCACTTTGCCTCTTCGAGACGATTCTGGCATGTGGATAATTTTAATGGGGATTGAACATGAGCGAATACATGTGGAAACATCTTTAGTTCTTCATAGGCAAATGCCTCTGGAGTTTATAAAAAATGTCAAAGAGTTTAACATCTGCGATAAGTTTGGAGATGCTCCGACAAATGAGATGGTGAAGATACCCGCTTGGCATGTGGAACTTGGCAAAGACAAATCGCACAATCTTTACGGCTGGGATAATGAATACGGAAAATATGAGCAAGAACTCGGCGAATTCCAAACTTCAAAATACTTAGTAAGCAATGGCGAATTTATGCAATTTGTGCAAGAGGGCGGTTATGAAAATGAAGCGTTTTGGGATGAGGAGGGAAAGAAGTTTTTAAAAATAACGGGTGCGAAATATCCTGCTTTTTGGGTTTATGAAAAGGGCGAATACAAATACAGGACGGTGAGTTCAATTATCCACATGCCGCAGAATTGGCCCGTAGATGTCAATGCCCTTGAAGCGGAAGCTTTTTGCAGATATAAAAGCCAAAAAGAGGGCTTAAATTATATGCTCCCAAGCGAAGCCGAATATCGAGCCATGTATGAGTACGCTCTCTTAAAAAATATTCCGGAATTTGACGATGCGAAAGCAAATCTGAATTTTGCCCATTATTTTAGTTCCTGCCCCGTAGACACCTTTGTTTTTAACGGAATTTATGATGTTGTGGGAAATGTGTGGCAGTGGAGCAGAACTCCGATATTCGGCTTTGAAGGTTTTGCAGTCCACGCTGCCTATGATGATTTTTCTACTCCGACATTTGATGATAAACATGCCATCATAAGCGGCGCATCATGGGCTAGCAGCGGCAATTTAATAATGAAGCACTCACGTTATGCTTTTAGAAAACATTTTTATCAAAACGCAGGTTTTAGATATGTGATTTCTCAGACAAAGCAAGAAAGAGTGCAAGATATTTACGAGAGCGATGCGTTGGTTTCGCAGTATTGTGAGTTTCAGTACGGCGATGCGCATTTGGGTGTGAAAAATTTTGCAAACGAATGTGCAAAGATAGCTTCAAAATTTGCTAAAAATAAAACAAAAGCCCTTGATTTGGGATGTGCGACAGGAAGGGCGAGTTTTGAATTAGCCAAAGAGTTTGATGCGGTGGAAGGGATTGACTTTTCCGTTCGCTTTGTTCAAGTAGGAGCGAAGCTCAAAGAAGAAGGGTATATCGCTTTTAGTTCAAAAACAGAGGGTGATTTAATCCAAAAGAAAAAAGTGACCTTGGAAAATCTTGGATATGAAAAGCTAAAAGAGAAGGTATCTTTTTGGCAGGGTGATGCCTGCAACTTAAAGCCGAATTTTCATTCGTACGATGTCGTTATGGCAACCAATCTCATAGATAGGCTTTATCAGCCAAAGCTGTTTTTGCAAACGATAGACGAGCGATTAAATAAAGATGGAATCTTGATGATAACTTCTCCCTACACTTGGCAAGAAAGCTCAACTAAAAAAGAGTTTTGGCTTGGCGGGTATAAAAATGAAAATGGAGTAGAAATAAAAACTATCGATACTTTAAAAGATATTTTAAGAGACAAATTTGAGCTTATTCATCTTCAAGATTTAGAGTTTGTCATACAAGAGACGGATAGAAAGTTTCAGCATACGATTTCTGAAGTGAGTGTTTGGAAAAAAAGAACATAGAAGTAAAAAATACTATTTTCGCGTAGAAATCACCCTTATGCTTAGGAAATAAAATATGAAATTGCCAGGTAAAATACAAGTTATAGCATATCTATTTATTTTTTACGCTACTTCTCTTTTCGCGCTCACCATCGTTTCCCAGCGTTATGAATTTAATATTCACGGGGTTCATGCTGAGCTTCCTTATGCCAGTAATTATTTGCTACATCACAAAAATAGTGAAATCACTCAGCTTATTATTGCGATACACAGTTCAAACTATGATGCGCAGAGCTTTTTTAACAATATATATGCGCTTTCAAAAAAAATGGGGAAGGAAAAAATGACGCTGTTAATTTCTCCACAATTTATGCAATCTTCATCATTGGAATCATCAAAAAAAGCTGATTTTCTTTTTTGGGATAATCCTCCCTTTTTAGGAAGCTCCAATGCTCGATATCTTAAGCGCAGAGTTCAAATAAGTGCGTATGAAATACTAGATGAGATGATAGATAAGGTTACCAAATCCGGTTTCTTTCCGAAACTTCGACGCATAGTCATTGTCGGGCATTCCGCGGGAGGGCAGTTTGTTAATCGTTACTGCGCTTATAGTCGTTTCGAGAAGTTCGGATTGAATGTAAGGTATATAGTAATGGCTCCTTCGTCTTATCTTTATTTTAATAAAGAACGGGCAATCAAAGGAACCCTCAATCATTTTGAAATACCAAAGGCAGAAGCTAAAACTTACAATAATTGGGGTTATGGTTTAGATAAACTCTATCAGGTACATAGCCGTAACAAAGTAACGGCTTCTATGATGGAAAATCAATATGTGAAAAGTGAGGTGATTTATCTTGTAGGTTCTAATGATAACAACTCAAATGACAGCACTGCCTCTAAAACGGCCGCTTCAATGTGGCAGGGAAGAAATCGCGTTGAACGTGCAATTATTTACGCTCACTACTTAGAACACTATTTCGGTAAAGAGATAAGCAGCAAGCATCGTTTCCACACAGTTCCAAATGTGGGTCACAGCAGTAAAGATTTGATAAATTCAAAAATAGGCAAGAGCTATCTGTTGGAGAGTGCTACTCTAAACACACCAACCCAAAGCCAAACACTTACAAAAAAAGAAGAAAATACGCACAACGAGACTTTTTCTTTGGCACCTGCAGGTGTATGGAACTATGGCCGTGATAATTTAAAAAGATTGGAAAAGAGATATGAATAAACAATTAATGGCATCGTCACAAACTCTTAGGTACACATTCGATATTTCCGCCCCGAGAGAGAACACAAATGCAGAGAAATATACCCTAAGAGAGAAGCTTTTTGGTACAGATAATGTTCTTCCCGTCTGGGTTGCCGACATGGACATAGACACTCCGGATTTTGTTTTGGAGGCGGTTAAAAAACGTCTGCTACACCCAATTATCGGTTATGAAGATGTTCCCGCGAGTGCGTATGAAGCACAAATACGGTGGATGAAAAAAGAGCATGGAGTGGATTTTTCTTTAGAAGAGATGCTTCATTCCCATTCCGTTGTTGCATCAATGAGCGTTGCCATAGAAGCTTTTAGTAAAGCGGGGGAGAAGGTGATTGTTCAAACACCTGTGTATCCCCCTTTTTTTCAAAGTGTTCATGCGCATCAAAGGAAGATTTTAAAAAATCCTCTCAAACAATCGGCATGTGGAAAATATGTATTTGATATAGAAGATTTAAAATCAAAGATAGACCAGAGCACAAAACTTTTACTACTTTGTTCTCCTCACAATCCTGTTGGAAGAGTTTGGAGCAGAGATGAATTGGAAGAAATTCTGGAAGTTTGTCTTGAGCATAATATTGTTGTTTTTTCAGATGAAATACATTCGGATTTGGTGTATGAACCAAATAAACATATCCCTTTTGCTTCTTTATCTCAAAAGGCGAGAAATATTACGGTTACAGCCATGGGGGTTGGAAAAACTTTCAATATGGCAGGTTTTGCCATGAGTAGCGTTGCTATACCAAATAAAGCGTTGAGAGATAGATTTTTGGAAGTCTATAAAAGAGTTCATTTTGCTCAAGGAAATGTACTTTCCCATGTAGCATTTGAAGCTGCCTATACGGATGGAAAAGAGTGGTTGGCAGCGTTAAAAATACATCTCATGCAAAATTTCCGCATGTTAGAGAAGCTTTGTGCAAAGTTTCCACATGCCATACAAGTTACACAGCCCCAAGCAACATATTTGGCTTGGCTCGATTGCAGAAGAATGGGACTTAGCAACAAAGAATTGAAAGGTTTTTTTGTCACTGAAGCAAAACTTGGTCTAAATATGGGGCTGAGTTTTGCAAAAGAGGGAAGCGGTTTTATGCGCTTGAATTTTGCGATAAGCTCTGCTAAAATGTTAGAAGTGGTTGAGCATCTTGAGTTTGCTCTGCAAAAAAGATTTGAGGGAAGTAAAGCGTGCTAAGTATTAATTGGAATGAATTTAAAGAGTATAAAGAGCATAGACATAATAAAGATGATAATTTTATAATACTTCTAGATTTTATGAAAAGCTATTACAATATGTATAGTCCGGCGGATATTTATGAAATTTTTAGAGAAGATGAATTAGCGCTGATGATGCTTGAAAAAAGAGAAATTACAGATGCCGTAGGTCTAGAGAGTTATCTGTTTAAACTGTCTGTATGAGCAAAGAACTAGAAAAAATAAATCTTTTTTTACGAGAGCATCATGTCATGAGCTTGGCAACTTCGCATAACGGTGAGCTGAGCGTGTGCAATTTATTTTATATGTTTGCGAAGGATAAACTCTCTTTTGTTGTGGCAAGCAGTGAAGAAACTTTGCATATTCGACATATTATGAAAAATTCGATTGTAGCGGGAAGCGTTGTTCTTGAAACAGAGACAGTCGGAAAAATTCAAGGGGTGCAGTTTAGAGGAACTTTCTCTCTGTTAGAAGATGCAAAACTGGAAAAATCCTACTTTAAACGGTTTCCTTATGCCCTTGTTCTAAGGTCGAAACTGTGGCAGATTAAGGTAAATTACTTTAAAATGACAGATAATAGATTGGGATTTGGGAAAAAAATTATTTTTGAAGATTCTTCTCTTTAAAGAGTGAACAGTCCATTTGGCTGCTTTGAAACACAACGAGAGAAGGTATCTGGGGCGATTTAAATCCGTAAGCTCTGCATCCGTGAGGTTTTCCTGCTTCCCACGTCACAAAGTAGTATTCACATCTTCTGCAATTGATTCTTTTCATAATTACTCTTTGTTTTAAGTAGGGTATTCTAGCATATTCGGTAAAATAGCCAAATAAATTTTTATAAAGAGAACTTGATGGATAAGATATTATTGATGCTACAACTTCAATCACAGTTAAATGATGCAACCAATGGGGATGTATGGGTAAACGGTGTTACAAAAAACGGAAAAACTATAAACTGGAAAAGATGTATTTATATGGAGTGCGCGGAGATAATAGACAGTTTTTCATGGAAACATTGGAAAAATATTAATAGCGAACCGGACTGGGAAAATTTACAGATAGAAGTGGTGGATGTTTGGCACTTTATTATGAGTTTGGCTATTGAAAATTATGCGAAAAATATGAGAGGAAATATTGAAGACTTAGCAATCAACATCTCCTCTATGTCGAGTTTTAATGATGTAGAAATTGAGAATAAATCTTTTGGTCCACAAAGTGAGATTTTAAAAAAAGTTGAAGATATCATGCTTGTTGTATTAAAAAGAAAATCTTTGGAGCTAGAAGAGCTGATACAGGATTTCTTTGAATTAGTTCTTATGAGCGGTTTGGATTTAAATACGCTGTATAGGCTCTATGTTGGTAAAAATATCTTAAATCAGTTCCGTCAAGATAATGGATACAAAGATAATACATATATAAAAGTATGGAACAGCGAGGAAGACAATGTTGTGATGAAAAGACTTTGGGAGGAGGATGGAGACATCAAACCTGAAGTGCTTTACAAACATCTGACAAAAAAATATTTGGCATTGAAAAAGAGCTGAGAATTGAGTAATATTTTAGAGATAAAGAATATGTCATTCGGATATAAAAAAGATTTTTTGTTGTTTGATGATTTTTCTCTAACTCTAAAAAAAGGTGAAATTAAAGCTATCGTTGGAGCGAGTGGGGCAGGGAAAAGTACTCTTTTTGAATTAATATTAAAAAATCTAAAACCTTTTTCCGGTGAAATTAAAAGCTTAAATGTAGCAGAGGTGTTTCAAGACCCTTACAGCTCTTTTCATCCAAGCTATTCCCTTTTAAATCAGATAAAGGATGTGGCAGGTTTGGATGGGTTGGAAGATTATTTAACAAATCTCAATTTAGAGTATGAACTGCTTTTAAAACTTCCACATGAACTCTCCGGCGGACAACTTCAAAGAGCTTCCATACTTCGAGCTCTGCTGATGAAACCCTCTTTGTTACTCTTGGATGAGCCCACATCGGCCTTGGATAATGTCATACAGTTGGAAGTGATGCGTATGCTTATAGGAAATTTAGAAAATATGGGGATGATGCTTATCACCCACGATGCAGAGCTTGCGCACTGGTGCGCGGATGAGATAATAACTATTTAATTATCTAAAAAGTATTTCGTTAAATAAAATCCGCCTCCGGCCATAAAAACAGTTCCGAGTGCATTGAGTGAAATATTGGCGAGTGCTAAAAAAATATGACCGCCTTGGAGTAGAAAAAAACTCTCAATCGCAAATGTTGAGTACGTTGTAAGTGCGCCTAAAATGCCCGTTGATAAAAATGATTTTACATGAAGCGAAAACACGCTCGTGTACATGAAATATGCAATGAGAATTCCCATGAGAAAACTTCCAACGAGATTTACGCCAAGTGTTCCGTAAGGTAAATCATGAGGCAGTTTATGGGAGATTAAGCCGTTGAAATAAGCTCTTAAAACGGCTCCTATAAAGCCTCCGCTACCTATGGCGAGGATTGTTTGCCAGCTCATCATCATACACCTTTTGCATTTTTACTCTTAAGTCATCCAACCAATTCGGGTCTTTTTTATCGGCAATAAAAGACTCAAGAAATAGAACTTTTATAGAGCCCGGTTTATAATAGAACTCTTTTACATTGTAGTATTTTGATGTTTGTATAAACACTATAGGCTGAACGCAAAGTTTATATTTGTCTGCCACCATTTTGGCTCCGGATTTAAAAGGGAGCATCCTTCCTTTGGTGGAACGGGTTCCCTCCGGAAACATGGTAATAACCCTATTTTTATCTATTCTGTCTTTTGCATCTTTTAAAAGTTTTATAAGAGATGTTTTACTTTCTCTCTCAACTGCTATATCTTTTGGAAGTTTGAGAGCCAAACCAAAAAAAGGTATATCAAAGAGCTCTTTTTTTGCAACCCAGGCTAAATCTCTTGTAGAGATGGTTTCCATTATTCCTATGTCTAAATCACTTTGATGATTGAGTAAAAACATCTGCGCCTGCGGATCTTCTTTTCCTTGGATATCAACCGTATAAAAAGTAGTGAGGCGTATAATCCATGCTGAAATTTTTGGAGCATACGGCTTGGGCACAAAATAATAGATTATTATCATAAATGCCAAAGAAGCGAAAATGATTATAGTTGCGAACAACCAACTAATGCGAGCAAAGATCTTCATTTCTTATCCAGCCTATTTTGTCATTTTTGAGTTTAACTTTAATAAACCCTTTCGTATCGCCCTCTTTTTTGAGAGACAGCTGTGTTTGTGCCGTCTCAAATATAGTTCCGTTTTGAACAGGAAGCAGATATATTTTAGAGCCTTGTTTAATACAAACATCTTTTGATGGAATAGATAAATGAATGATATATGCTAAAGGAAATAAAATAAATATCAAATAGAGATATTTTTTTCTCCAAAGAACAAAAACAAAAGCGATAATGGCAATTATTGCGGCTATGCTCATTTTTAATCTTTCTTTGGACTGGTCTATTGGTTTTAAATCACTTTGGGTGCTTACGCTGTCATCATCAACAATAATCGGAATGTTAATGAGTGAAAAGCTGTTTGTTTTAAGATTAAAGTATGAAAATGAAAAATTTTCTATTTCTTTATTTATAACAGCATAATAAGTGATTTTGGAGTTAAATATAGAATCTGTGAGTGATTCTATCCCCTGTTTGTATACATTATTGAGTTTTAAAGATTTTATGTCACAATTTTCAGCTTCTGCTACAAAGATGACAATATTATGTTTGTTATCGTAATGAGTAGTTTTGTATTCAATAAGTTTGAATGAATTTGCAATAATTTTAGAAAAATCTTTTTTTGGATTTAAGGTAATTACATTCAATTCAGTACCAAGAAGTGTTGTTTCTTTGTAGTCAATTTCTTGGTCATTGACGAGATATGCTGTGAAATCAGGAAGTTTTGCTTCACTTCTTGTGGCTAAAAAATAAAAAGTATCATAATAATATTTTGATTTTTCTTCCCTATAAGGAACGGGGTTTAAAATTTCCAAACCTTTGTGTCCTGATAATTTATACTCGATATCTGTAAAGTTTTTAATAGTCGAAAGTGTTTTTATGGTGAGTGAAAAGATTTCACCCTTTAAAACTCTTTTTGGCACCTCTGCGTAGCTGATATATAAAACTTTTTGCGTAGATGCATCCAAACTGCCTTGATTTGCATCATTGTTAACATAATCGCTTCCTTCATTTGCCGGCAGAGATGTAAAAAAAAGAAAAATTAAAAAGAGTAAACCTCTCACGCTGATAAAAATCCTTCTAGCATTTTTATTCCATCATCAGAACCCAAGAGAAGTTCCATTGCTCTTTCAGGATGCGGCATAAGTCCGAATACATTTTTTTCTTTATTGCAAATCCCGGCAATAGAATCAACGCTTCCGTTTGGATTTTTATCTGCGCCTGTTTTATCGCTATACTTTAAAAGAATCTGCTTGTTTTCATAAAGTTCTTTCAAGCCTTGTTCATTGATGTAGTAATTTCCATCATGATGGGCTATGGGAATATTAACGATATCATTTTTGTTGAGTTTTTTTAAGAATACGTTATCGTTATTTACAACTTTTAAATGATGATGTTTTGAGAGAAAATGCAAGTGCTCATTTCTTTTGAGCGCCCCAGGAAGCAGTCCGGCTTCTGTAAGCACTTGAAAACCATTACATATACCCAAAACTTTCCCGCCATTTTTGGCATACTCAGCCACCGCTTTCATCACAGGGCTAAATTTTGCTATTGCACCGCTTCTAAGATAGTCTCCGTAGCTAAAGCCACCGGCAACAACAAGCAGGCTTGTATCGCTTGGGATAGTTTCAGATTTATGCCATACAATTTCTGTCTTTGCTCCTAGAGCTTCAAAAGCGTGCTGTGTATCATACTCGCAGTTTGTTCCTGGAAACTGTAAGATTGTTACTTTCATGCAATAATCTCAATTTCATACTCTTCAATGACGGTGTTTGCAAGAAGGTCTTCACACATTTTTGTAACATCAGACATCGCTTTGTCCGCATCTGTTTCATTGAGCTTTAAAATTATCTGTTTACCGACACGAACATCACTGATACCCTCAAAATGCAGAGAATCCAGAGCATGTTTTACCGCTTTTCCTTGAGAGTCTAAAACGCCGGCTTTCAAAGATACGTTTACAATTGCTTTCATATATTATTTTCCTAAAATTCTATTTAATACTTGTTCATACGCCATTTTTAAGCCGCCAAGGCCTTGACGAAATCTATCTTTATCCATTTTTTCTCCACTTTCCATATCCCAAAAACGGCAATTATCGGGACTGATTTCATCGATTAAAATGATATTTCCACTTTTGTCTTTTCCAAATTCAAGTTTAAAATCTACAAGATTGAGCCCTTTGTTTGCAAAATATGGTTTAAGAATATCGTTAACTTGTCTAGCCATGCGGCGAAGTTTGTCTAACTCATCCTGATAATCAACTAATCCAAGGATTAAAGCATGCTGATCATTGAGTTTTGGATCACCGAGTGCATCGTTTTTAAAGTCGAACTCAACTAAAGTAAATGGAAGAACAGTGCCGTCTTTTATGCCAAGGTTACGAGTAAGGCTTCCTGTTGCAATGTTGCGAACGATAACTTCAATTAAAATTACATCTACTTTTGTATGTAGCATGTGGTTGTCATCTAACATCTCAATGAAGTGTGTTTGTATGCCATTTTTTTCTAAAAGCTTAAACAGCTCCGTTGATATCTTATTGTTGAGTGCACCTTTTCCGGCTTCACTAGATTTTTTTTCCCCGTTGAAAGCTGTCAAATCATCTTTAAACTCTGAAATAACTAGATTTTCATCATCTGTTGAGAAAAGCTTTTTAGCTTTTCCTTCGTACAATAACTCTCTTTTTTGCATGTCGACCTTATCCTTTCATGATTATTAAAGCTTTGATGATATCAACAGCTTCTTTTAGTTGTATGTCTTTGTTCATTTGTTCTGGCGTGATTATATCTTTTTCATCTTTTTTATTTTCTTTATTTTCAACTTCTCCATCAACTTTTATTAATTCTTCTTCGAGGTGTTTTTTTAAGTCGGCTTCTTTGATAGAAAAATCATTTTTCTTAGTTTTTACCTCTCCTGGAAGAACTTCTATATCAGGTTTAACACCTACTGCCTGAATTGTTCTTCCGCTTGGCAGGTAGTATCTGGCAATGGTAAGTTTGATAGCCTCAAATTCTGTGATAGGAAGTACAATCTGCACACTGCCTTTTCCAAAAGTATTTTCACCGACAATAACTGCTCTTTTGTGATCTTGCAGGGAACCGCTTACTATTTCTGATGCGCTGGCGCTTCCTCCGTTAATAAGAACAACTAAAGGAACTTTCGTGATGGTATTGTTTTTGGATGCCGTATAAGTTTTGTTCTCCGCTTCTTGACGTCCTTTTTGAGAAACTATATCCCCTTTATCTACAAAAAGGTCGATGAGTCCAACCGCTTGGTCAAGTAATCCCCCCGGATTGTTTCTTAAATCAAGCACTATTCCTTTTGCCGTACCGTTTTTCTTTTTTATCTCTCTGGATACGTCCTCAACCACTTTTTTATCGAAACTCGTAACCCTTACATATAATATATTATCACCAATAGATTTTGCATATACTGATTGGATAGTTATAATTGCTCTGACTATATTTATTTCAAGAGGTTTTAGTTCTCCTTCACGGACTATTGTTAAGTCGATAGGATCGCCAACCTTGCCTCTCATAATAGAGACGGCTTCATCTATGGTCATATTGAGCGTTGACCTTTCATCTATTTTTAAAATGATGTCACCAGATTTTAACCCGGCTTTATCTGCCGGAGTTCCTTCGATAGGGGCTATGACGGTTAATGCTCCATCTTTTACGCCAACAGTAATACCCAGACCGCCGAATTCGCCATTTGTTTGTACTTTAAGTGATTTATAATCTTTTTGAGTGAGATAGTTGGAATGGGCGTCAAGGTTGCTCATCATCCCCTGAAGGGCCTTGTCCATTAACTCTTCAATAGTTACATCATCTACGTTATATTGTTCTACAATGCTGATGACTTTTGTGAATTTTGCCAGTGATTCGAGTCTGGAAGCCTCTTTGCTCTCTTTTTTCTCTTCAGTCTTTGCAAAAAGAGTAGTAGAAAAAAGTAGAGTTATTGCAAACCCCACAGAGATAAAGCCAAGTGTAATAAATTTTTTGTTTTTCATAGGAAATCCATAGAGTTTTTTTTAAAGAGGTAATTATAGTTAAAAGTGGTTTAAATAACAAATTTATATTATTTAAATATAATGCGGATATTATTTTTAAAGGTAAAAATTATGAGTACGATAAAAGAATATTTAACGAATGATCATCATAGATGCGATGAACTTTTTGCGAGCATGGAAAATTTGGCAACTTCATCACTTGAAAGTGCAAAAGAGGATTATCTGAAATTTGCAGGTGAAACAGAGAGACACTTTCAAATGGAAGAAAGAGTTATGTTTTTAGAATTTGAAACAAAAACAGGAATGACTCAGGGACCAACGGCGATGATGCGACATGAGCATACGCAAATGAGATCGTTAATGAAGCAGATGGGTGAAGCACTTGAGACACAAAATAAAGATAAATTTTTTGGACTGAGCGAAACATTAATGATTTTGCTTCAACAGCACAATATGAAAGAAGAGCAGATGCTTTATACGATGGCACAGCAACACTTAAGTGCAGAATCATCTAGAATTGTTGAGATGATGGAGTCTATGATTGTTGAATAGCGCGGGGGTGGCATGTGGACTTTAATGGACTTTCAATTGACCAAGCTCCACCCATATCGGCACCGCTAAGATTTTTCTTAACGGCTCCTGTTTTTGGGCTTATTGCGGGAATTTTGATTTTATTTACGGATGTGAATTCGCTGCAAAGTAGATTTTCCATAGAATCAATACTCATTGCGCACGCAATAACAATAGGATTCTTTTCCTTTGTGATGCTTGGCGCTTTAACTCAAATGCTTCCTGTATTGGCGGGTGCGAAAATACCAAAAGTGGAGCTGGTGGCAAAAATTTCACATTTTCTTTTGGTATTTGGAACTTTATGTTTATTGTCGGGCTTGTATACGGGAAACACGCTTTTGACTACATTTGCATTTGTGGGGTTGGGATGTGGCTTTTTAATGATGATAATCGCCATTGCTTATGGAATAATGAAAGTAAAGAATTTTACTCCTACCGTTAAAGCTATGGCAACAAGCTTAATTTTTGCATTTTTTGTTCTTCTTATGGGGCTTGTTTTACTGTACTCGCATATTGCTAAAGATATTTCAGAGTTTCATCTCATAATCTCAAACATTCATAGTGTTTGGGGTATATTTGGATTTGCAGGGATTCTGATAATAGGTGTTTCTTTTCAAGTATTGCCTATGTTTTATGTGGCACCCAGATTTAAGCAGTTCTGTAAGCAAAAAGTGATGTGGCTTATTGTTTTTGGGCTTCTTTTATGGCTTGTATCCAATATTTTTTATGATGCATTTGCAGTCATAGCAAAACTGTGGGTAGCACTCTTTTTTTTGGCCTTTGCAACAACCGTATGGAAAAAACTCGATGCACGCCGCCGTCCTATCAGCGATGTGACTGTTTGGTACTGGAGAAGCTCGAGCGTGTTCTTAGCTATGGGCACAATTATGTGGGTAGCAGATGAATATTTTGGTAATAATTATACGGTTCTCGTTGCTCTTTTTATAGGAGGAGGTTTTATTTTTTCTATCATGATTGGCATGCTCTATAAAATAATTCCATTCTTAGTTTGGTTTCATTTAAATGGTTCCGGATATATGAGTATTCCAACTATGAATGAAATGATAAATAAAAAGTTAAGTTATGCCCAATTTATTTTTTTTATTGTTGCTCTGATTGGATTGAGCCTCTCCTTTTTTATTCCGGCACTCTTGGAAATATTTGCTTTTAGTTTTATTCTGAGTATGATAATTTTGCAGTACAATGTAGCGGCACCTGTTTTAATATACGTGAAAATAAAAAAAATGAAACCGGACTTTGATATGAGTGCGTTTACAATACATGAAGGAAATAAGTAGTGAAAAACATTGTTTTGATTGGATTTATGGGAGTGGGAAAGGGTAGTATCGCTCGTGAGATTATCAAAAATTCTAGTTATATTGCTATTGATACGGATGATTTGATAGAGAGCATGCAAAACAGAAAAGTAAAAACAATTTTTGAAGAGGAGGGGGAAGAATATTTTAGAAAACTTGAAAAAGATATCTCGCTCTGGCTTGAAAAAAATATAAAAAATACTTTGATTTCTACCGGCGGCGGATTCTATAAGGTTAAAAATTTAAAAAAAATAGGTACAATAGTTCTCTTGGATTCACCGTTTGAAGAGATAATAAAAAGAATTGTTGAGCATCCAAATGCAGATAAAAAGCTTCAAAAAAGACCGTTGTTGAGTGATTTGGAGAAGGCAAAAGCCTTATACGACGGCAGAAGGTCGGAGTATTTAAAATTGGCTGACGTTGTGATAGATGTGACAAATAAAAGTGCACATGATTGTGCAAAAGAACTTTTGAAAAAGGTAAAAAAATATGCGTAAATTATTGATATATTTAATGTTTGTGATGAGTACATCCGTCTTTGCTTCGGATGTACAGTGGGCGAAGGATTTCCATGCCGGAATCAAACAGGCAAAAGAGCAAAATAAACCCGTACTGTTTGTATCTTCTCGCCATACCTGCAAATATTGTGTTATTTTGGATGAGACAACTTTTAAAGACAAAAGAGTTATTAAAGCTCTCAATAAAGATTTCGTCTCCATAATATCTTATTCTGATGAGAAAGATTACACTCCTGAAATATTATGGAGACCTGGAACACCGGCTATCTGGTTTTTAATGCCTAGTTCCGAGCCTATGTATGAACCACTAATGGGAGCTGTTGATGCGGAGAATTTTTTAAAAGCTCTGGCTATAGTCAAACAAGAGTTTGATAAGAGTAAAGGTTCGGGAAAATAGATATGATTTTTATAAACACAGACGATGCTAGTTTTGAATCGAAGTTTGACGAGTTGCTTCAAAGAGGAAAAATGGATATAGCCCATGTGAGTGCTATAGTCGCAAATATAATTGATGAGATCAAAAAAGATAAAAATGAAGCACTTAAGCGTCATATATCAAAGTTTGATAATTGGACCCCTTCTCATGATGAAGATTTGAAAATATCAACTGATTCTATGAAAAAAGCTTATGAAAATATTGATGAAAAACTGAAAAATGCTTTGCACTTATCTTATAACAGAATCAAAGCTTATCATGAAAAACAAAAACCAAAGTCTTGGTTTGACACAGAAGAAAATGGAATAATTTTAGGTCAAAAAGTGACACCGGTTGATAGTGCCGGACTCTATATCCCCGGAGGCAAAGCGGCCTATCCATCTTCATTGCTGATGAACGTTATTCCGGCTCAGGTTGCGGGAGTTGAAAATATTGTGGTTTGTACTCCAACCCCGGATAATGAACCAAATGAACTTTTGCTCGCCGCATGTCATTTGTGTGGCGTTAAACATGTTTTTAAGGTTGGCGGTGCCAGTGCAATCGCTGCAATGGCATACGGAACTGAAAATATTCCTAAGGTTGATGTCATTACCGGTCCGGGAAATATTTTTGTTGCTACTGCAAAAAAAATGGTTTTTGGAGATGTTAATATTGATATGATTGCAGGGCCTAGCGAGATAGGCATATTAGCCGATGAGAGTGCCAATGCCAATCATTTATCTGTAGATTTACTTTCTCAGGCAGAACATGATGAGATGGCAAGTTCCATTTTAATTACTCCATCACAAAAGTTGGCGGATGAAGTTAAGATTGAGATTGAACAATGGCTATTGAAGTTGCCTCGCCATGAGATAGCAAGAAAATCGATTCAAGAGCGCGGAGCTATAATAGTTTCAAAAGATATGGATGAAGCCATACGATTAATGAATCAAATAGCTCCGGAACACTTGGAAGTGTGTACGAACTCCCCTTTTGAGCTATTGCCTCAAATTAAGCATGCCGGAGCTATCTTTTTGGGGCACAACACGCCGGAGGCTATAGGTGATTATGTGGCTGGACCAAACCATACTCTTCCAACAGGGGGAACAGCTAAATTTTACTCCCCTTTAGGGGTTGAGAACTTTATGAAAAAAAGTTCAATTATTTATTTTTCCTCTCAAGCTATCAATGAAATCGGTGACGAGTGTGCTCTTATTGCAAATACAGAAGGGCTTACGGCTCACGAGCAATCAGTGAGAGTAAGGATGAAACAGTAATTTTATTTTATAAGATAGAACTTTAAATTTAAGTGTAAAATACCCTCGTAATTAATTTAAGAGAAGGGGTATTTACATGTTACATCCAGCAGCAGCACATTTTGCGGTGGTTTTACCAATCGTTGCTTTGGTCATAGGTATGGCTTATTTAATTAAGCCAAGTGAGCTTATGTCTAAAATTTCAACTCGTTTTATGGTTTTTGCCACTATTTTTATGGCAATTGCGTTTTTTACCGGCTCCAGCGAAGGACCAGAAGCTTACCCGCTTTTATCTTCAGAAGGTCAAGAGATTTTGAAAGAACATAAAGCTTTTGGATTATATTTATTACTCGCAATGGGCATTGCAGCGGTTGCAAAGTTTTTTGGCTGTTTTAAAAAGTTTATAAAGGCTGAAATCTTCGCAGTTATTCTTGTGGCTATAATCTCAGGCGGTGTTTTGTATCAGGGGAAAATGGGCGGAGAGCTTACTTATGTCCATGGAGCAAATGTTTTAAATCATTCAGACGGCATTGACTGTTTAGCTGATCCTTCAGATTTTTTAGAAGAGATAGAAGAAAAATAATTATTTAATCTGCATTACACAAAAGTTTCTTTTCATTTTACTTAGAGTACATGCAGATTTTAATAATCAACCGCTTGCGGTTATGCTTAAAAATCATTGACTAAATATAACTTTTTCAAATTTACACAACTTTAAAGACTTATCAAAAACTTATCACTTGTTTATAACAATTTTAAGGTTACTTAGATAATATTTTTACAGTGAAGGGACCCCTTGTTTACGAATAAGAGCTTCTTTTTAAACAGATTAGTCTTAGTTATAAATCTTAAATTTGCCATTATAAAGGCCTGAAGGAGAATATATGCAATTAGGTTTCCTAGTTGATTTACATCTATGTATGGGATGTAAAGGGTGTGAGATCGCATGTAAAGTGGAGAATGAAGTTCCGCTAAGTACATGGAGACTCCGTGTTAAATACGTAGATGTAGGTAGTTTTCCGGAGACAAGAAGAACATTTACGCCTCTTAGATGTAACCATTGTGAAAATGCTCCTTGTGAGAAAATTTGTCCGGTGAGTGCGCTTCACTATCTTGAAAATGGTATTGTAAATATTGATAAAGAGAGATGTATAGGTTGTGCGGGCTGTGTTATGGCATGTCCTTATGGTGCAATATATATAGACCCTCAAACACAAACCGCCGATAAGTGTACTTATTGCGCACACCGTATAGCTTCAAGCATGATGCCGGCTTGTGTCGTTGCCTGCCCTGTTCAGGCAAATATTTTTGGCGATTTAGATGATCCGACTTCAAATATATCAAAATATATTCAGCATAATCAAGGAAATGTTCAAGTGCGTAAGCCTGAAAAAGGTACAAATCCTCATCATTATTATGTGGGTGGCGGCAATGTGACACTTAATCCACTTGCATCACATAGAGTAGACGGACATCAACTGTTTAATAAAATTACAACACTTCCTGTAGGAGGGCACCACTAATGGCGGCACATGAAATATTAGCAGCTACGAATGCCGTAGTAACTTTGGATGTAGCTTTACCCGGTATTGTTTGGCCGTGGCTTGTTACGGTAAACATGTGGGCAAAAAGTATTGGTACGGGTGTTATCTTTATGTTGTTTTTATTACTCAGAAAACATCCTGAAGCTGCCGGAAGTTTAAGATTTCCTACAACAGTAGTGTCAATTATCTTTATTCATATTTTCTTATTATTTACATTAGCAGACCTGCACCAGCCGTTTAAAATGTGGCATATCTTTTTCTATCCTCATTTGACTTCAGCTATTACAGTTGGTGCTTGGATGGCTACTGCTTTTGTCGGTTTATTGTTTTTACTCGCGTTTCTTAGTTTTATTAAAAAAGATAATGCTGCGTTTGACAAAACACTTACTTGGGTTGTTATTTTAGCTATTCCCGTGACGCTTTATACCGCTGGACTTATGTCTCAGTGTACGGCTCGAGAATTATGGCAAATGCCGACTGAATCAGCTCAAATGATTTTTGCCGCACTTCTTTCGGGATCAGCTGCAATGATTTTGCTCGGCGGTTCAAAACTTGATTATGAAGCCAAAAAAACTTTAGGCGTAGTTCTTGGTTTAAGCGCGATGATGTCATTTATTTTATATATGTCAGAGTATGTGTTTGGTCCGATGAAAGCAGAAGAAGTTGCAGCAGTTTTAGAGTACATCAAAGGTGATGGACCGTATACGGTTATGTTCTGGTTGGGTCAATGGATAGCATATCTTCTACCAATGTTGCTTATTGTATTAAGCAGAACTAGTAAAAGTGAAAATATTTTAAAGCTTGCGGCTATTTTAGCATTAGCAGGTCTATGGTTAGTTAAACATGTTTGGCTGATTATTCCACAATTATTACCAATGAGCTAGGGAGAAATTTATATGTATTTACAAAGTAGAAGAACATTTTTAAAAGGTGCTGCATTCAGTATTGCCGGCGCTGCAATAGTTAAGGGTGTATTTACAACAGATGCTATTGCCGATTCGGTGAATGAGAGCAAGTTTACCAACACTCCAGACTCATTATCGTTTTACCCTCCGATGGAGGAGTGGGCTGATTTTAAAGAATTAGACGGGGATGACTGGAAAAGAGGCGGCATAAACCGCAAAGGTGTTAGAAGCGAATCTAATCCTGATGGTATAGAAGTTAATGATTATATGATTGTTCCTACCGCATGTTCAAACTGTGAAGCATCGTGTGGTTTGACTGCGTGGATTGATAAAAAAACTTTTACCGTCAAAAAGTATATGGGTAACCCTTTACATCCGGCTTCAAGAGGTCGAAACTGTGCAAAAGGTTATGCAACACAGAGTCAAATGTACGATCCAGACCGTATAGCATTCCCACTTAAACGTGCGGCAGGTTCTGCCCGCGGTGAAGGAAAATGGGTTCGTACAACCTGGGATGAGGCGATGACTACTATCGGTAAAAAGATGGGAGATACGCTTGAAAAGGGTGATGAATTATCTAAAAAATCAGTAATGTTTCATGTTGGTCGTCCAAATGAAAATGGATTTACAGGTAAGGTTTGGCACACGCTTGGTGTAGATGCGTTTAACTCACATACGAACATTTGTTCTTCAAATGGACGTACACCTACTATCCAGTGGGCAAATGACGATAGAACATCACCAGATTGGGCGAATGCGAAATTGATTTTCCTTAATTCATCTCACGCTGCAGATGCGGGTCACTATTTTCAACAATCGGCTTCATTTATTGCAGATGCTAGACAAAAAGGTGCAAAACTTGTAGTTATGGATCCTCGTATGTCAAACTCTGCCGGTATGGCAGACCTTTGGATAGCAGCATGGCCTGGTACAGAGCCTGTTATTTACCTTTATTTAGCGCAAAGAATTTTAAATGAAGAAAAAGTAGATAAAGATTTCGTAAAAAAATGGTTAAACTGGGAAACATTCTTAGATAACAAAAAATATCTACAATTTATGGTAGAAAAAGGGTATATCTCTCAAATACCGCAAGGTAATGATTTTAATACATTTTTAGAAGTTATTCGTGAGCTTTATTCTCCTTATACGCTTGATTATGCAGTGAAGGAAACACATGTTCCTGCGTATAAGCTAGAGGCTCTTTATGATATGTTTATCTGGGCCGGAACATCTGTGTCTTCGTATTTCTGGAGAGCAACTGCTGCTGGAAATCGTGGTGGATGGATGAGTGGACGTACAGGTTATCTGCCAATTGCTCTTCGTGGTGCAATCGGACCAGAAGGGGGTACTTTCTTTCATCACTGGCATGTTATTTCTGTTGGCGGGAAAGGGGGTAGTTCAACTGTCGGCCAAGGAAAACGCGGTTCCGACATTCCTAAAGTAGATGTTTATAATGAACTTACATGGCCGCCGGAATGGCCTCTGTCAACGTATGAACTGTCTTATCTTTTACCTCACTTATTAAGTGACAAAGAGTGGCAGAAAAAATGGAAAGACAAAGGGCTTAATGTGCCTGAAAAGCTTTCTGTTTGGATTCCGCGTATGTATAACCCTGTTTGGATTAACCCGGATGGATTCAGATGGATAGAGACAATCAAAGATGAAACGAAGATGGAGTTAACATTTAATTTGTCTCCAGCATGGTCTGAAACAAACTGGTATGTCGACTACATTTTACCTGTTGGTCTTGCGGGTGAAAGACACGATCAACACTCTGAAGCTACCATGCCGGCTCGTTGGACATCATTTCGTCAGCCTGTTATGAGAGTTGCTCTTGAAAAAGCGGGATGGAAACCTAATAATCCTAACCGTGCTACACTCGAAGCACATATCAAAGCAGGTCTTGGTGAAGTTTGGGAAGAAAATGAATTCTGGTTTGATATGTGTGTGAACTACATCGATCCATCCGGTAAGCTTGGCATCAAAAAAATGTGGGAATCTAAGAAAAATCCTGGCAAACCAGTTACTATCGCTGAGTGGTATGATGCGGCATTTGGGGATAACCTGCCAAATCTTAAAGCAACTGCGACTGCGGATGCAAGATACAAAAATGCAGAGTTCCCTGTATATGAATACATGCGAGATTATGGTGCTTGGATGGAAGAGAACAACATTTATTCTGCGCAAGAGCGTGAAATTAAAGATGACGGTGAAAACTATATTTCCCACGGACACAAATATGAGAAAAAACATGTTCATATTGATAAACGAACCGGAGTTATGACTGCTGAACACAATGGCAAAAAAACAGCAATGGGAATAGAGATAGACGGCAAGAAAATGGAAGGTTTCGCTACTTTAGATAAAAAACTTGACTTTTTCTGCGAATGGTTGGCTGATGATTGGAAATGGCCGGAATATTCTATTCCTTTTTATCCAAGAAATGAAAAAGAAAAAATAGAGATGAAACATATCGTGTCTCATGTCAATCATTCTTATATGACAGAAGAGAACTCCTATGCTTTAAATACGGTTTTCCGCTTGCCGTATAATATCCATACACGTTCTGCAAACAGCAAGCATTTGATGGAAATTTCTCAAAATCACGACCCTATTTGGATTTCAACTCCGGATGCGGCTCGTCAAGGGTTTAAGCGTGGTGATGCAATTCGTGTAAGGATTGTAGACAGTGTTTCTGGTTTAGAATCTGGGTATTTTGTAGCTATGGCAGTTCCGACTGAGGGCGTATTACCGGGTACTTTGGCTTGTTCTCACCATGGAGGCAGATGGAAACTTGTGAATTCTGTGAGTATTCCAAACGGTGTTACTGATGGAAAAGTGGATTCACAGCCTGTTGCAAGAAATATGAATGACCCTAAATTTATGGCACATTCACCTGCAAATGCAGGTCGTGACGGTGCTCAAATTAAGATTGAAGACTATAAAGGAACAAGCGGAGTAAACAGCTTTGGTGTTCCGACAGCTGAAATTCAGATGGATGGGAAAGAGGGTAAACTTAAATATGTTGAGGGTATTAAACCTTTCCATACGGACAGATTTGCCGATTACAACAGAGATAGCGGAAATATTTGGTGGGATGGCTTAAGCGGCTCATGGCAAAATGCAGTTGCTGCTGCTCACCCGGACCCTATTTCAGGTATGCATTGTTGGCACCAGAAAGTTATCTTAGAGCCTTCTCAAAAGGGTGATAAGATAGGAGATATCTTTGTAAATTATGAAAATAATTTCAAGGTATATCAAGCATGGAGAGATCAGCTTACACGCGGTTTAGATGAAAATTCTACTTTACGTAGACCACAACATATAAAACGCCCTTGGGTACCTCTTTCAGATAAAGCTTACGCGGTTAAAATTAAATAACTTCAATAATCAGAGATAAAAGTTACACATAATATGTAACTTTTATCTTCTTTCCCTTCAAAACTTCTTTGAGTTACTAAAGTGTTTATCCTTGTTAGATAGAATTTCGGAAATTTTAAAATGAAAATCCGGGGTATTTATGTATAGTAAAATAAGAGAGTTCGTTCAAAGTAAGTCATTTCAAAATTTTATCATTGCGCTCATTATAATCAATGGTATAACTATGGGGCTTGAAACATCTAAGTCCATAATGTACGCGTATGGAAATTTATTACATGTTTTTGATATTTTTGTAATTACAATATTTACTATTGAGATTATATTAAGAGTATACGTACATAAGTTTTCTTTTTTTAAAGATCCATGGAGCGTATTTGATTTTATAATTGTAGCAATTTCATTAGTCCCTGCAAGTAGCGGATTTGAGATATTGAGAATACTCAGAGTGCTTAGATTATTTAGACTTATAACAGTCGTTCCGCAAATGAGAAAAATTGTTATGGCATTAATCAGTGTTATTCCCGGAATGATATCCATAGCAGGATTGCTGATGCTCTTTTTTTATATATTTGCAATTATGTCGGTTCAATTGTATTCACAGAGCTTTCCTCAATGGTTTGGAGATTTAGGAGAATCTTTTTATACTTTATTCCAAGTTATGACCTTGGAATCTTGGTCTATGGGAATTGTGAGACCTATCATGGAAGTACATCCGTATGCATGGATCTTTTTTGTCCCATTCATTTTTGTAGTTACTTTTATTATGATTAATCTAATAGTAGCAGTGGTGGTTGATGCTATGAATGAGATGAATAAACATGATGAAGGTATCATCATAGATGAGATACATTCAAAGGATGATAATACAAAAGTTGAAATTGGGCAGCTTAGAGATGAGATTAGAGAATTGAAAGCTTTGTTGGTGGCTGGGTCTAAAAACTAGCCCACCACATTCTAAGCCATAAGCCCAATGTACTTGTATAGCCGACTTCAGCAAAAGTAAATTTTTTGTCTTTGTCGTATATGAATGTTGTGGGGTAGGCAGATATCTTAAATTCACTTGCTAAAAAACCGCTCGAATCATTGAACACTTTAAAGTCGTAACCGCTTGCATTCAGATATTTTTTAATTTCATCATCTGTGCCAGATTTAACAGCTATCGTTAAAACTTCATAATGCTTTGAAATTGTTTGTATATTGGATGCTTCTAGCTTACAAGTAGGGCACCATGTCGCCCAAAAGTGAATAAGTACAGGCTTGGCATGTGGAAGTATATATTTTTGCTTATCTACTAAAGTGACATGAATCGGACGGAGAGTTACTTTGTTTAAATCAGTGCTTTTATAAAAACTTATAAGATTTGCAACAACTGTAATAAATATAAAAAAAAGAATAATCTCTTTTATATAATGTTTGATTTTTTCCTTCATAAGTATACCTGTCTTTTATTTTGTATAATCATATTATAAATACAATAAATCAGAGAACTTATGATGATAATTTTTGTAGATAGCTCTTGGTGAAGCGGTGAGGGTGGAAACCCTTTTTTGGAGAAAATTAAGTACTTCTTTTATGAATGAGAAATTTTTAATACTTTTGTAATACTCTATCGTTAAAATACAAGAATATAATAATAAAGGAAATTAAATGTTGAAAATAATCAGTGTGATTGTGCTGAGTTTGCTTATAGGCGGTTGTGCTATGCAATCGAATAAAGAAATGAGTTCATCAAAAATTTTTCAGTCTGTTGAAGAAAAAGATGCTACCTTGGTTCAAAAAGGTAAGAATAAAGGCTCTTGTAGCAGATGTGGAATGGATTTAGTAAAATTTTATAAAACTTCTCATATTGCAGAACATGAAGGAACCCATTTTCAGTATTGTTCTATCCATTGTTTGGAAGAACATTTAGGAAATGAAATTACCCTTAAAAATCCAAAAGTAGTGGATGTGGTATCTTTGAAGCTTATCCCTGTATCTGATGCGCATTATGTAGTAGGCAGTAAAATTCGCGGTACTATGAGCAGAGTGAGTAAATATGCATTTTTAAATTTAGAAGATGCAAAGAAGTTTCAAACTAAAAACGGCGGAGAAATAATGGATTTTAATGGAGCTTTGGAAAAAGCTAAAGAAGATTTTAAACATTATAAATAACTTGTAAATTCTTTGGCATGTGGAATTTTTCCACATGCCAAAGAATGTTTGCCGCGCTACGCTTGCCGCGCACGTCAGCAAGGCAGAAGATTACTCTATTTCGGCATCTATTACGTCGTCTTCTTCTTTTTTCTTTTTAGTATCTGCTTGGCCGGCTTCGCCGCCTTCTTCTTTTTTGTACATCTGCTCTGCCATTTTATGAGAGGCTTCTGTTAAAGTTTTTACTTTCGCTTCAATTTGTTCTTTTGTTGCATTTGCATCTTTGAGTGTTGCTTTTAAATCAGAGATAGCAGCTTCAATTTTCGCTTTTTCATCCGCTTCGATTTTATCGCCCATCTCCGTTAAAGATTTTTCTGTTTGAGCTATAAGTGCATCTGCTTGGTTTTTAAGGTCAACTAAGGCCTTTCTTTTGCCATCTTCGGCTTTGTGTGCCTCAGCATCTTGAACCATTTTGTTAATCTCTTCTTCGCTTAGGCCTGACGAACCGCTAATTGTGATTGACTGAGATTTGCCTGTACCTTTGTCGGTTGAGCTGACAGTTAAGATTCCGTTGGCATCAATATCAAAAGTTACTTCAATTTGAGGTACACCTCTTGGAGCCGCTGCAATATTTCCAAGTTCAAACAGACCTAAAGATTTATTGTCTTTTGCAAATTCTCTTTCACCTTGAACAACTGAAATGCTAACAGCCGGCTGGTTGTCTTCTGCAGTTGAAAAGATTTGAGATTTCTTAACAGGAATTGTTGTGCCTTTTTCGATGATTTTTGTAGCAACTCCGCCTAAAGTTTCAATTCCAAGAGACAATGGAGTAACGTCTAAAAGAAGAACATCTTTAACATCTCCTCTTAAAACACCACCTTGAATAGCAGCGCCGGCAGCAACAACTTCATCTGGATTTACGCTTTTGTTTAGTGTTTTTCCGCCAAAATAAGCAGAAACCATCTCTTGAGCTTTTGGAACGCGGATAGAACCTCCAACCATGATAATCTCTTTGATATCGTTGTTTGATAAACCTGATTCTTTCATTGCCGTTTTGATATGGTCAATAGTTTCTTTGATTAAAGACTCTATCATCCCCTCAAATTTTGCACGAGTAAGTTTAATTACCAAGTGCTGTGGACCAGCTTCTGTCATCGTAATGAACGGTAAGTTAATCTCTGTTTCTGTTGAGCTTGAAAGCTCTTTTTTAGCGTTTTCAGCAGCATCTTTAAGACGTTGAAGAGCCATTTTATCATTTTTAAGGTCTATCCCGTGTGTGCTTTTGAACTCTGCGTTTAGATAATCAACGATTTTATTGTCAAAATCATCTCCACCTAAAAATGCATTACCATCCGTCGAAAGAACTTCAAAAGTGCCATCGCTGATTTCTAAAACAGTAACGTCAAATGTCCCGCCGCCCAAGTCATAGACAATTACATTCTCATCATTTTTACTGTCTAGTCCATACGCCAAAGCAGAAGCCGTCGGCTCATTAATAATACGAAGAACATTAAGACCTGCGATTGTACCTGCATCTTTTGTAGCTTTTCTTTGCGCATCGTTAAAGTATGCCGGAACGGTAATTACTGCGTCAGTTACGCTTGAACCTAAGTAAGCTTCCGCATCTTCTTTTAATTTTGAAAGAATTTTTGCCGAAATTTCTTGTGGAGTATAAATTTTTCCGGCTACGTCAACCGCTGCCATTCCGTCTTTGTCTACGATGTTATACGTTACTTTATCGTGTGCCGCTTTAGCATTTTCTTCACTCATCATAAGACCCATAATTCTCTTAATAGAAGAGATTGTCTTGTTCGGATTTGTTATTGCCTGACGCTTAGCCGGATCACCAACAAGAACATCACCCTTGTCTGTAAACGCAACTACTGAAGGAGTTGTATTTTTACCCTCTTTATTTGGGATAATTTTTGCTTCTCCCCCTTCATATACTGCTACACATGAATTTGTTGTTCCTAAATCTATACCTATTACTTTGCTCATTGTATTTCCTTAATTTTATTTTATAAAATGAAGCAAATTCATTCGCTCCATTTATTAATCTGTAAAAGGAGCGTGCCCCTTTTACTCCGCTTGCGCCGCTATGACGACTAAAGTTAGATGCTTCGCATCTTTTTTACATATTTGTTTGTTTTTTACGAATTAATTCGCGACGACTACCATTGCTTCACGCAGCGGTCTTCCTTTATATTTGTATCCGGTTTGAAATGTTTGAACAATTTGACCACTTTGTACTGTATCATTGTCCACACTTTGGATGGCATTATGAATATTTGGATCAAAAGGCTCATCATGAGAAACCATTGTAACCCCGTGTTTTTCTAAAGAGGTCGTAAGCTGTTTAAGCGTTAGCTCCATTCCCTCTTTGAGTTTTGCCAAAAGTTCATTTGGCAGGGCATCGGCTGAGGCGGATGCAATTGCCATTTGAAGCGAATCCATAACAGGAATCATATCTTTGGCAAATTTTTCGTTTGCATAATCAACAGCCGAATATTTTTCTCGTTCAAGTCTTTTTTTTATATTATCAAAATCTGCATGAACACGGGCGTATTTATCTTTTAATGACGCCAACTCATTTTGCAAGAGATTAAATTCATTCTCCACAGCTTCTGCTTCCGCATCTGCTTCATCAGAATTTGATACCTTAATTTCTATCGCACCCTCTTCATTGAGCAGAGGCTCGTTTACTAATTCTTCTTCAGATTGTTTAGACATAATGATTAAATTACTCCTTTTTATAAAAGTTGAGGGTATTATACATATTGAGTGTAATAATGTCAAGTAAAACCTTAGTTAATATAGTAAATAAAGTTTAGTCACTTAGTATCAAGTACATTTTTTGCTTAGATTTTTGCTGGGATTGAGCGCTTCTGAAATGTAAAAATAATTTTAAAGATTATTTGAGTAAGATTGTACCTATTAAACAATGGAGGATTATTATGAAGTATTTTGCATGGTTTGCAGGCGTTGTGGCAGTAGCGCTTACTTTGTTATATGCGGTGTTGTTTACCCCTTTTGGTAATTCTATGCTTCAGCCTATAATAGAGTCAAAAATACAAGAACAAACAAAATTAGAGAGTAGTCTTAGTGTTTTTTCATTGAATCTTAGTGAATTTGAGATATTTTTACAACTCAATGCTAAAAACAGTATTCATGTAAAAGGAAATTATTCTCTGTTTTCACAAACTTTTGATATAGCCTACCGTGTGAAATTTGATGAGTTGCAAAATTTAAAAGAGTTAACACAAGCACCTCTTCAAGGCTCTTTTCATACGGATGGAACACTCAAGGGTGATTTATCTTTTATGCAAGTGAATGGAAAAAGCAATGTTGCAAACAGCGACACTACTTACCATATAGAATTAACGGATTTGAACCCGACTTCCATAATCGCTAAAGTAAAAGATGCAAATTTGGCTTTACTTTTGAATTTAGCCGGGCAAAGTGCTTATGCAAATGCAGAGATAAATCTTGATATTCAATTTAAAAATATAACTCCACATGCCTTAGACGGAAATATTTTACTTGAAACTAAAAAAGGTAAAATGGATGTGGACCTTATGCGAAAAGATTTCGGAGTGAATCTTCCAGACACGGCTTTTGCTATGAATCTGGATGCTAAACTCCATGGAGATGACATAGACTATAACTATATTTTAAGCTCCAATCTGGCCGAGATTACTTCATCAGGCAAGGTTGTCCCGCAACCGTTTCAAGCAGATATTGCGTATGCACTCAATATAAAAGAATTAGCTATGTTTAAGCCTCTCACGGGGGCAGATGTGAGAGGTGCTCTGAGACTAAAGGGCAAGGTTATTGGGAATAAAACAAAATTGATAGTGGATGGAAAAAGTGATTTTGCATCTTCTGATACAAGTTTTGAAGCTATTTTAAAAGAGTTTGCTTTGGCAAGTATCCGTGCAAATATGAACAACTTGGAGCTCGCTAAAGTTTTTTATATGCTAAATCAGCCCCATTATGCAGATGGAATTTTTACTTTGAATGTTGATATTAGCGATGCACGAGGCGGTAATTTAAAGGGCAATGTTGTCTCAAGTATAAAAAACGGATTACTTGATTCTGGCTACTTAAGTAAGACGTATGCATTTAAAACTTCCATGCCTAAAACTGAATTTAAATTAAACTCAAATACTGCTTTGAATGGAAATTTGCTTGATACTCAGGTAAACTTTGCTTCTACGCTTGCAAATTTTGATATAAAAAGAGCAAGATTTGACATCAAAGAGGGGGCTTTGCTGAGTGATTATAGAGTGCATATCCCAGATTTGGATAAGCTTTATTTCGCATCTCAAAGACATCTAAAAGGCGGGCTGAGTGCAAACGGAGAGTTAAAAAAAGGGAAAGATTTGGATTTGACAATCCATTCAAAAGTTGCAGGGGGAGTTGTGGATGCAAAACTTCATAATGATGACTTTACAGCTGAACTTCAATCACTTCAGACACTTGATATTTTGCATATACTGATTTATCCTGAGATGTTTAAATCGACTCTTGTGGGTGCTCTCAACTATAATTTAGCTGAGAGCAAAGGTGAATTTAGAGGTAATTTACTTGAGGGTACATTTACCAAAAACCAGATGTTGGATTTGGTAAAACAATATGCCAAGGTTAATTTGTATATTGAGAAATTTACAGGAGAGGTGCGAGCAAATATAAATAAAGAAAATATTGTAGCTTCAATGGATTTAAAATCTAACACCTCCTCTATTAAAACGCAAAATACGAAGTTAAATT
The DNA here is from genome assembly GCA_018822665.1 of bacterium. Taxonomy (GTDB): domain Bacteria; phylum Campylobacterota; class Campylobacteria; order Campylobacterales; family Sulfurimonadaceae; genus Sulfurimonas. The sequence goes on along the minus strand of JAHJJX010000014.1, from coordinate 21,528 downwards.
CAAAAACTAAAACAATAGATTCTACAGTAACGGTTGTTGCAAATAAATATCCTTTAACTTTAACCCTTAAAGGAGATGCCGCATCTCCTAAAATAGGGGTTGATGTAAAAGAGTTGATGGAATCAAAAACAGGTGAAGTTATTAAGAAAGAAGCTACGAAATTATTTAAGAGCCTCTTTTAATTGGGCTTGATTTTGCGCAAATTGGATTTGTGTAATTGTTTTATCTTCAATATGCAAAATAGTTAAACTTCCTTCTTTGTAGGGAAGGGTGATATTATATTTTTCATCAAAACTCAGAAGTATCTGATGTTTAAATATTTTCATGTTCGGAAGTACAAAAAGATTAAAAATACCGGAGGGAACCTGCGAAATATCAATGAGTAAATTTATATTTTTTGGCATTATTTTAGTGTCAAAAAATTTATTTGCCACTTTCGTGCTCTCTTTATCCCAGGCAATAATCCATATTCCGTTTTCTGTCAGAGTCTGTTTTTTGTCATGTTGAGACTTTAGTGTAATTGGAATTATATCGTCACCGATTTGCAGCATTTGGGCAAATAAGAAAAGCGGCATGATGAGTAAAAATAATTTATTCATAAAATATCCTCGAACCATTTAAAGATACTATTGCAAAGGTGTCTTACACGTGCAAGTCGGCATCCGCCAGAGTGAGGCAAAAAAGTACATTCTTACCACCCTTGTGCATAACCTGAACTGCTTGTGAAAGGGTTAATCCTGTTGTAATTATATCATCAACTAAAATCACATCCTTTGCTTTGAAGTATTTTAACTCAAATTCTCTTGGATTCAACAGTCTGAACTCTCTACTTTTGCCGGAATATGTAATTTTATTTTTTGCTCTTAGTTTGCTGTAAAGAGGATGTATAGAGTTGCTTTTGAGTTTTTTATTTAAAATAGCTGTGTGCGAATAGGAACTGTTTACATTATCATCTACGGGAACGGAAACGACAGGAAGGGGTAATTCAAAATTTTTTGCAAATAGTTTTAAGCTTTTGTCTGCCAGAATGGAGTAGATGTAAAATCCTAAATCTGTATGTTTGGTATGGAGTAAATCTTTTATTTCGGAGTATTTATAAAAAGAGATAACTTCGATATTATTAAGGATTTTTCGTTTATAGAGGGATGGAGCGAGGAAAACTTCTTGGCATGTATTACAGATGTGTTGAAGCGATAGGCTCTCACACATCATGCAACGCATTGTTTAATCCATTTTTAAAACAGACATAAACGCTTCTTGGGGAAGCTGTACTTTTCCTATGGATTTCATTCTTTTTTTGCCGGCTTTTTGTTTTTCCAGCAGTTTTCTTTTTCGCGTAATGTCTCCGCCGTAACATTTGGCAGTAACATTTTTGCCCATACTTTTCACTGTTTCCCTTGCGATAACCTTGTTGCCCAAAGATGCTTGGATAGCAACTTCGAAAAGTTGACGAGGAACTATCTCTTTCATGTTTTTTACAAGTGCGCGACCGCGAGATTCTGCTTGTGTAATTGGAACAATTACACTTAACGCATCAACAACATCTCCTGCAACTCTTACATCAAGTTTAACTAGATGACCCTCTTTAAAAGCGATAGGTTCGTAATCAAAACTTGCATACCCTTTGGAGATAGATTTGAGAGTATCGTAGAAACCTGTAACTATCTCATTCATAGGAAGTGAATATTCAAGCATGACTCTCTCTTGATTAAGATAAGTCATCTTCTCTTGAGTCCCCCTTTTGTTAATAAGAAGGGTTATAATATTTCCAAGATAATCAACAGGAGTTATCACTGTCGCTTTTACATAGGGTTCTTCGATTCTGTCTATATATGTTCCATCAGGAAGCTCGGAAGGATTTTGCACTTGCACCATTGTTCCATTGTTTAGGTAAACATGATAAACAACAGATGGAGCAGTTGCAATTAAATCAAGCCCGAATTCACGCTCGAGTCTTTCTTTTACAACTTCCATGTGAAGCATGCCGAGAAAACCTACACGAAAGCCAAAGCCGAGTGCTATGGAAGTTTCAGGTTCAAAAGAGAGTGAGCTGTCATTCATTTTAAGTTTATTGAGGGCATCTCGAAGTTCTTCAAACATATCCGTATCTATCGGATAAATTCCTGCAAAAACGAATGGTTTAGCAGGCTCATAGGTACCGACAGGCTCGCTGGCAGGATTTTTAGCGTCTGTGATAGTATCACCGACATTGATAATGCCGACATCTTTAAGACCAAGCACAACAATACCGATTTCACCACTGTTAATGGAATTCGTTTTTTGACGTCTCAGCGGATGCGGATACATCAAATCAAGTACATGATGTTCCTCATGGTTACTCATGAGTCTTACAAGCTGTCCTTTTTTTATAGAACCGTCAAAAACACGCACAAGAGCGAGCGCCCCCAAATATTGGTCAAACCAAGAGTCGTAAATAATTGCTTTTGTAGTTGCGTTTTCATCGCCGACTGGAGCTGGAACACGTTCAACTATCGCATCTATAAGCGCGCGAATGCCCACTCCTGTTTTTGCAGAAATTAAAAGCGCATCCGTCGCATCTATGCCGATACTTGTTTCTATCTCTTCAGCCACTTTTATCGGATCTGCTGCGGGAAGGTCAATCTTGTTTATGACCGGAATAATTTCAAGATTATTTTCAAGAGCCAAATAAACATTTGCGATTGTTTGTGCTTCAACACCCTGTGCAGCATCCACTATTAAAAGTGCACCGTCGCTTGAAGCTAAAGATTTGCTTACTTCATAAGAAAAGTCCACATGCCCCGGAGTGTCGATAAGATTTAAGATATAGTGCTGCCCGTCTTTGACATAATCAAGTCGAACACTTTGCGCTTTGATGGTAATTCCGCGTTCTTGTTCGATGTCCATCGTGTCCATCATCTGTTTTGTAAGTTCTCTATCGCTTACTGCACCGCACTCTTGAATAATACGGTCTGCCAATGTACTTTTACCATGATCGATATGTGCGATAATAGAAAAGTTTCTAATGTTTTTCAATGAATTCCCTTATAGCAAAAAAATTATAAAAAGAGTGAATTAACACTCTCGTTGTGATACACTCTTCGGATAACTTCTGCAAATAGCGGTGCCACCGATAAGACCTTGATTTTCTTATGTGGTTGTGAAGTTAAAGTGTTTGTAATAATGAGCTCATCAAGTTCGCCTTTTTCAAGGTTTTCATACGCTTTTCCGCTAAGAACGCCATGTGTTGCACATGCCATAACCGATGTAGCGCCCTTGGCTTTTAAAGCACTTGCAGCCTTGACCATCGTTCCGGCAGTGTCTACCATATCGTCAATCATAATAACATCTTTGCCTTCAACATCGCCAATAATATTCATAACTTCGCTCTCATTCGCCTGTTCACGGCGTTTGTCAACGATAACCATCTCTAAACCCATTCTCGATGCAAAGTAACGCGCACGAGCAACCCCGCCTATATCCGGAGAAGCGATGATAGGATTTTTAAGATTTTTGCTTTTGATGTAGGTCTCAAATGTTACAGAACCATAAAGGTTGTCAACAGGAATATTGAAAAATCCTTGAATTTGTCCGGCATGCAAATCAATCGTAACTACTCTGTTGATACCGGCTGTTTCATACATGTCAGCAACGAGTCGCGCCGTAATAGGAACACGAGGTGCGGCTTTTCTATCTTGTCTTGCATAACCATAGTATGGAACAACAGCAGTAATAGTAGAGGCAGATGAGCGACGAAGAGCATCTGTCATAATTAAAAGTTCCATTAAATTATCGTTGGATGGCACGCCGGTAGACTGAACTATAAATACATCACGGCCACGAACACTTTCAGAAATTTGAATTGAAATTTCTCCATCACTGAATCTCTTGATATCAGCTTTAGCAAGTGGAACATCGAGAATTTTACAAACTTCTTTTGCAAAATTAATACTTGAAGAACCGGCAAAAATCTTATAACCGCGCATGGGGTTCCTTTTTGGAAAAATTAAGTTCGTGATTATACAAAAATTGTTCTGAGGAGTTATTAAAAGTAAGCAGTATTTGGCAATAGTTTTATTTAATTTTAAAAATTATACTCACAAGAGAGTATATAACGGCTCATTGTGGAACTTCCATTAGTCCCGAATTCGCTAAAATCTTCATAAACATAAGCAGCTTTTATCCCAAGTTTTTTCGATAAACGATATTTGCTTGAAAAGCTGTATCCGCCATTATGCTCTTCATTAAGATTATACAGAGTAAAGCCGCTATCTTTCACCGCATAAAGCTGTTTCCCGCTCCATGCCTGCAGATTATTTGTAAAGTTACCTAAAGAGTGTTGAATATCTATTTCATAAGAATTATAATTGTGTTCAAGAGATGTTGTCGTATTTTTTGGATGCATAAGATAGTAACTTATCTTTGTGTAAAAGTGTCCCATTATGGAAGAATTCTCACCAAAATGAAAGCCGAAATAGGGTTTTAATTGTAAGATGGATTCTGCCAAAGAGTATGAATTATAAAGCGAATAGCATACATCGGCACCTATGTCAAAATTATTTTTATTGAAATATTTTAAGCCTAAAAAGTAAGACTGAACCTTGTTACTTTGGCGTTCATTTGTGTGTATGTAGTGGAATCCGCCATTGAGAGTATAATTTTTGGAGAGTATATGCGAATAATTAAATGTGACATCATCCTGCAGTAACATCTTTTTTGGCGTTGAATAATTTAAATTTAATCTTTCATAACTAAGCTCAACGGAGTTTTTGGAATCTGAAAGTTTTGAATAAAAACCGCCATGAAGAGCACTGTCTTTTTCTGAATCCTGATACTCTGAGTTGGCTACAAAGGGGATGATAACAGCCTCATAGGCATAAAGATTTATAGTTCCACATGCCAAGCAGAAAATTAAAAATAATGTTTTTATTTTCTGCACTTTTTGCAAACTCCTGAGAGTACTAAATCCGTTTTTTCTATTTGAAACTCACTTGCTTTTAATGCATCTTCGATGATGCTATTGAGATTTAGCAAGATATCTTCAACATTTCCACATGCCTCGCATAAAAGATGCGAATGAGGAGTTTTGGTAAGTTCGTATACGGATTTTGCATTTGGAAGTTTAACTTCTTGAATAAAAGTATTCTCAAGCATTAAATTAATATTTTTGTATATTGTCGCCAGCGATATAGAACTGAATTTTTTTAGCATAATCCCATAAAGAGTTTCTATGCTCATATGCCCATTCGTACAAAGGGCATTCGCAATAGCCAATCTTTGGGGGGTGGCTTTTAAATTATGTTCTCTTAGTATATTTGTATAATCATTCATGATACAATTATACAGTATTGAATCTTAATGGATAAAAATTATTCTTTAAGTTTAATAATACTATAATTTATCAATAGATAAAAATTATCCTTTAGGAGTTTATTATGAGACAATATGAAACATATAGATGTAACAAGTGTGGAAATGTGGTTGAAGTTCAGAGCGTTGGCGGTGGAACGCTTGTTTGTTGCGGCGAGGATATGGAATGCGTCACAACTAATCTTACTCTAGTAAATCTACTCAAAGCTTTTGCAGGTGAATCCCAAGCGAGAAATAAGTATGAATATTTTGCAAAAGTTGCTCAAAAAGAGGGTTTTAGAGATATTGCCGAACATTTTCAAAGAGCTGCAAATAATGAAAAAACGCATGCAAAACTTGAATTAGCGCTTCATAACAGAATGTTAAATAACAGTGAAGATAACTTTGGAGATACAAAAGAAAACCTTCAAATGGCTATAGACGGTGAGAATTATGAAAATATCACTATGTACCCGGATTTTGCAAAAATTGCGAAAGAAGAAGGATTCGGCGAAGCAGCCAAGCTCTTCTCCGGAATAGGAAAAATTGAAGTTGAACATGAAAAAATGTTTCAAATGCTTTTAGATAGATTGAATGCAGGTGCGGAGTTTTTAAGTGAAGATGGGGAAGAAGCTTGGATATGTGAGGTTTGTGGACATATTCATTATGGAAAAAAAGCTTTGAAAGTATGTCCGGTGTGCAAACATCCAGAGGAATACCAATCGAGACTCAATTCTAAAAAATAGATTAAAGTCAAAATTTGAATAGAGTGTTTATTTACAATTAATACTAATATTTTCCGATATACTGTGAGCGATATTTTTGTATATTCGTGAGATGTTATGTATTAGATTGGGATGGGTATGATAAAAGTTTTATTTGCTTGCTGGATGTTTTGCGCTGTCACAATGGCTTCGAATTCGTCTGCCTACACCATATCTAAAGCAAATTTTCAGGAGATTAAAAAACGATATGGGGTATTGGCCATGCATCGTTTCGAGGCTTTGGAAAAACTGCTCAATTATGCTGTAAATCTTTCAGAATATGAGAAGCTCGTAGCGGTCAATGACTTTTTCAATAAAGTGCCGTGGATGTCAGATCAGGCTGTTTGGGGAGAAGAAGACCATTGGGCAACTCCCTTGGAGTTTTTGGGGCGCAACAAAGGAGACTGTGAAGATTTCGTTATTGCCAAATATGCCACGCTAAAGCGGCTTGGTATACCCGATAAAAAGCTTTTTATTACTTATGCAAAGTCTATAAAATACCCTCAGGGGCATATGATATTATCCTACTACGACACTCCTAAATCTATCCCGCTTATTTTAGACAATACTAATTATGAAGTGCTTCCGGGTGACAAACGCAGCGATTTGAGCCCCATATACAGTTTTAATGCTGAATCGTTGTTTTTAGCTAAAGAGCGAGGTCTTGGTAAGCGTATACCGGGAGCAATCAATAAGAATAAAAAATGGGAAAATTTTCTCAGTAGGTATGAAAAGGAATTGTATGAGCCTATTTAAACAAATCGCATCGCTTTTTACTATTTTTATAGTGAGCACGCTTGTAGTCGTTTTCTTTCTTAGTTTTAAAAGCACCAATGAATTCATTCAAAACCAACTTTATTCTGATGCACAGGACACAGCAACTTCATTAGGGTTGTCTATTAGCATGGTTGCCGATGATGCGCAATCCAATTCTAAGATGGATACCATAATCAATGCTATATTTGATAGCGGATACTATCAGTCCATCGTTCTCAAAGATAGGGATGGTAAAGTTATGATTGAAAAACATAATCCAAAAAAAGTCAAAACAGTTCCTCAATGGTTTATGAATGTCATAAAATTACAAAATGCTGTTGGCACGTCTCAAATTATGGCTGGTTGGAGACAATTCGGTACAATCGATGTATATAATCATAACGGACATGCCTATTATCAGTTATGGACTACGCTTTTTGGTCTTGTTGCTTGGTTTGTCGCTATTGTAATTATTCTTTTTCTTCTTCTGTATTTATTGCTTCATTTGGTACTTCGTCCTGTAAAAAAAGTACAACAACAAGCCGACTCAATTTTGAAAAATAATTTTATTATCACAGATGATGTCCCTTTTACAACTGAACTTCGCGGTATTACGGAAGCTATGAATCTAATAGTATTGCGTATTAAAGAAATATACGAGCGCGAGGCCGTTGCTATTAAAAATTACCACGATCTTCTATATACGGATGAAGAATTTCAAATTCCTAATCGTAAGTTTCTGATGATGACACTGCACAATAGTATTAAAGAGCATAATCAGCATGCATACGGTGCATTGGGTATTATGACAATTGAAAACTATGAAGCACTCAAATCCCGTTATGGGTATTATGAATTTAATAATTTTTTACATGAACTGCTTGACGCTATCCCGATAATACCAATAGTTGCTAGAAGTAAAACTCTCATCGCTCGCATGAATGTGAGTGATTTTGCCGTAATGTGTCCAGGCATACATGAACAAAACGGGTATAGTGAACTTGGAAATGAAATAATGCAGACAGCTAAATTGATTTCTCAAAAACATTTCATTGACGATACTGAATCCATTCGGCTTTACATGGGGATAGGTGCCTACGAGCCTAATCAAAGTATTGTAACAACTTTGAGTCATATTGATCATGCTCTTATGAAGGCAAAAATGGAAGATTCCTTTAGCTGTCATACCTTTTGTTATGATTCTTCTATTGCTAATTTTCAAAATCATGGGAAAGATGAACTTATTACGCGTATACGTGATGCAATGACCCATAATCATATTCAATTGGCATCTCAGCAATGTTTAGATGTAAGTAATCAGCAGACCTTTCATCATGAACTGTTTGCGCGTTTTTATACATCTGAGGGTGAGTTAATTCCTGCACGACACTTTTTGCCTGTTGTTTACTCCGCAGGTCTTCTTGATGAAATAGATTTATACTTGCTGCATAAAATTTGCAAGGCTACACCTAAGTGTGCAATGAATCTTTCGGCACCAACTTTTGAGAAAACTCGTTTTTTACAAGAATTGACTACGCTCTATCGTGGCAAAAAAATTTCACCAATGTTGCAGTTTGAAACAACCTTAGCAATTGTTCAAGCGAATCCGGATGCAGTAGAACATTTCGTAGAAAATCTTCATCTAATGAATTTTACTTTTGGAATAGATGGATTTATTTTTGACATGCAAGAAGCAGAGTTACTTAAAAAAATTCGCCCTGATTATATTAAAATGAATGCACAGTATCTTTGTGAACTTTTTGAAAAAGATATCAACTCCAGAATATTCAACTCTATTTACAATCTTACGTTAAGCATAGGAATAAAAATGATTGTCAGCAATGTGGAAACTAAAGAAGAATACACTCAGTTGGAGAAATTCGGTATTATCTATATGCAAGGTTTTTATATTCACAAACCTGAGCTGTTGCAAGAGCAGTTTCCTTTATAAATCTGTCCAAAAGTACACTATACATATATTTTCGATTGTTATATAATTTAAAAATATGAAAATTAGCTACAAAAGGATTTCTCATGGCAGCGACAAGTATTGTTCAGGTACTTACCGGACACGCAATCGTAATCGATTCGGATGGAAATAAGAGGGTATTGAGTCAAGGTGATGTTATTCAAGAAGGTGAAAAAGTAGTTGTGATTGATGGTGATGTACATATTTTAGTGCAAACGCCAGGAAGTGTGGTTGAAGCTAATCTTTTAGTGTTGCAGGCTGGTGATGTGCTTACGCTTGACGAAAGCGTTCAAAATGCATTTTTGGTTGAAGATGTCACCATGAATTCTGATTCACTTGAGCAATTTTTGATGAACGGCGGTAACTTAGATGATCTTGCCGCTACGGCTGCCGGTGAAGCTTCAGGGGGCGCCGGTGCTGTAGGGGGACATTTCACAAGCCGAACGAGAGCTGCCGATGATACCAATATTTGGGCAACACAAAGTGATTTTGAGCATGGCACGGATTCGGATATCACAAATATAGAGGAAGTATCTGGGGAAGTAGGTGATTCAGATTCCGACAGTGATACGGATACAGACACTGACACTGACACGGATTCTGACTCAGACACTGACACAGACGCTGACACGGATTCCGATACAGATTCAGACACAGACACTGACACGGATTCTGACTCAGATTCCGACACAGACACGGATTCAGACTCAGACTCAGACACTGACACGGATTCAGACTCAGACTCAGATTCAGACTCAGACTCAGACACTGACACAGATACGGATTCCGACACAGATTCAGACTCAGACTCAGACACAGATACGGATTCCGACACAGACACAGACACGGATTCAGACACTGACACGGATTCAGACTCAGATTCCGACACAGACACTGATTCCGACACTGACACTGACACAGATTCTGACACGGATTCTGACTCAGATTCCGACACTGACACGGATTCAGACTCAGACTCAGACACTGACACAGATACGGATTCCGATACAGATTCTGACACAGACACAGACACGGATTCAGACACTGACACGGATTCAGACTCAGATTCCGACACAGACACTGATTCAGACTCAGACACAGACACAGATTCAGACTCAGACTCAGACTCAGACACTGACACAGATACGGATTCCGACACTGACACTGATACTGATACTGACACAGACACGGATTCAGACACGGATTCAGACACAGACACAGACACAGACACAGATTCTGACACGGATTCTGACTCAGATTCCGACACAGACACAGATTCAGACTCAGACACAGACAATGACAATGACAATGACAATGACAATGACAATGACAATGACAATGACAATGACAATGATTCCGATACAGATTCCGACACAGACACTGACACTGACTCCGACACAGACACTGACACTGACACTGATTCCGATATAGATTCAGATTCAGATTCTGACACAGACACAGACACTGACACGGACACGGACACGGACACAGATTCTGACACAGACACAGACACTGACACGGACACGGACACGGACACGGATTCTGACTCAGACTCAGACACGGATTCAGACACTGACAATGACAATGACAATGACAATGACAATGACAATGACAATGACAATGACAACGACAATGACAACGACAACGACAATGACAATGACAATGACAACGACAATGACAACGACAATGACAATGACAATGACAATGATTCCGACACAGACACGGATTCCGATACAGATTCAGACACTGACACTGACACGGATTCTGACAACGACAACGACAACGACAATGATGATGACAACAATGGGCAGGGGAATCAACATCAGCATGGTGAAGATGATAATGGAAATGATGGTGATGAGGGTCGTGATGGTGAACATGATGATAGCAGAGGGGAAAATGATCAAGTAGATGATAGAGATACTTCGGATGCAGGTGATGAAAAAGTTTCACTCGGACTCAGTGACGATGATGAAATAATTGACACAGGCTCAGTCGGTGAAGCATCACAAAGCCCAGCCCAGAGTGGCAATGAGAGTATTAACCCAGAATACAATGAAGGTGGCTTTGAAGAGGGCGGTATTGAAGATTTAGATTTTGAAATCGATACGGACGTCGAAATCTAATTAAATTACTTTAGTGCTTGGTTGAATTTAATCTTAGGTTTTTATTCCTTTTATATTTGATTAAATATCTTTAAGTTAGAATGACCGTAGGAATTATAAAAGGGGGTGTGTTATGCGTTATGTCACAACATTTATGCCGTTGTTGCTTCTGAGTCTTGGCAGTTTTTTATTTGCAAATGATACCAAAGACGGTGTCGTTGCATATAAAGGTTTATATTGGCAAGTAGAGGAACAGCCGCGCTTTTACACACACAAAGAGGCGGTTCAAAGTTGTGAATCTTTAAATATTCATACGAATGAACGCAATGATATAAACAAGGGTGAGCAGTGGCGACTTCCAAATATTAAAGAGATAGCAGAACTTTCCAGTGCAGAAGTCGCTTATACAGCGCAAAAACAAGATTTTGTTAAGCTTTCTAATGAATTTTATTGGAGCAGTACCGATTATGCCGATGTGGAGTACAGCAAGCTGATTCTTAACTTCGCAACCGGAAATAAATTCTGGAGGCTTGATGATGATAAAGCGTATCGTATCTGTGTAAAAGGGGATGAGCGTTATCTTTACAGCGATTTAAACTCCTCATATAACGTTACTCAAAATACGCAAGACTATGAGCGTTTCACATCATCCACACTTGGTTTAACATGGCATCAATCTAAAAAACCTAACAAAATGGTTTATAAAGAGGCAAAACAGTATTGTGAAAAATTGCCTTACAATAAAGGTATTTTGGACGATTGGAATCATAATAACAACTTGGGAAATACTCCAGATATAGTCGGTAACCGCCCAACAGTCTATTTTGATCTTAATATTGATAGTCCTAGCAAAAGTGAGCATTCCAAACTGGTATATATTGCAAGTATTATCCCAGAAACTTCTAAAGTAACATTATATTGCCATACGGATAGAAAATATACATCGGAATATAATATTGACCTCTCTAAGCGCCGCTGTGAAGCAACAGCTTCTATCTTTGTAAAGCATGGTATTTCTAGAGATCGTATCGTATTTATTCCAATGGGTGAATCGCAGCCTTTAATTGCTACTGAGGATGATATGAATGAACCGGCAAACAGACGAGTAGAAATCGAGTTTGCGCAAAACACCAATCCGATTGAAAATCCATGGAGATTGCCAACTATTGACGACCTTCACTCTCTTGTCTTTATCCATGAAAACCACATTACCTTAGATCGTCCAAAAACAAGCAATGAGTATGAGAGGCTTTGGAGTTCTACGCCAACGGCTTATGAGAAAAATAAATACTGGATTATGGGAGTAAAAAATACTCAAGGACTAGACTATGCAATTAATGAATGGGAGAAAACAAATGTTATCTGTGTACACTAAATATTTTAAACACTCCATTGTTGCATGTGCACTTATGGTTGTCTCTGCAGGTAATTTGGGAGCGTTGGAGTTTCGCGAAGCAATTGAGACGACAATGAAAACTAGCCCAGTGGTGGAAGAGCGCCTGCATGCTTATAGACAGACAATACAAGATTATGAAAATGCTTATGGTGGGTATTATCCTGTTCTTAATGTTGGCGCAGATATAGGATATAGTGACCGCAACTGGAATGAATCTTCTATATATACCGACAGGTCTAAGCATATTGAGCAATACTATGTAGAACTCAAGCAAAACCTGTTCGCAGGATTTTCAACAATAAATGCAACAGCACAAGAAAAAGCTCGTATAGCTTCGGCTGCATGGTATTTTATGGAAATGGCCAATGACCATGCCCTTGAAACAGGAACAAAATACTTAGAAGTTCTGAAGCAAAAAGAATTACTAAATATTGAGCAAAGCTCCCTTGCAAAACACGAACAGCTTTTTAATGACATGGCGGAGCAGGAAGAAGCTGGAGTGTCCAGAAAATCAGATATGGATGAGATACGTTCAAAATTAGCGCTAGCTTATGCGAATGTTCGTATTCAACAAAATAATCTTCAAGACGCTTTGATTAAGTTTCATCGTGTCTTTGGCGAATATATACCGGCAGAAGAGTTCTTGATGCCGGACTTAAATCTCCAGATGCCACAATCTATCCGTGAAGTAAGCAAGATTGCTCTTAGACGTAATCCGACACTTCTTGTAATGAATTATGAAATACAAGCACATCAAGAAGAATATGAAATTAATAAAGAAAATTTTTATCCTCAAATTGATGCCAGTTTGCGTCATAGTTACAATGTGAACAGTAGTCTTTATGATGGGGAATTTCATGAAACACTTGCATTGGTCTCTTTAAAATATAATCTCTTTAACGGTACGCGAGACAGTGCATTATTGCAAAAAAATCGCAGTGCAATTCAGGAACAGAGTTCAAGAATGGAAAAGTTGAAACGTGAAACAATTGAAGGAACGCAGCTCGCTTGGAGTTCATTTGAAAACTTGAATGTTATTATTCCGTTTATTCAACGTCATGCAGAATTGAATACGCAGCGTCTTGATTCTTACAAAGAAGATTTCAATCTTGGATACCGTACGCTTTTAGATTTACTGATTGTGCATGATGACTATGTTTCGTCTCAAAAAAAACTTGTTGAAAATGAGATTGATCTTCAAATAGCTAAGATACGCATTTTGGATGCAATGGGTGAACTCACGGATGCGCTTAATATTAATATGCGCCAATATGTAGGTTTATCGGCACATGTAAAAACTGATGAGATAGAAGATTCGGAAAAAATTGTGACCGATTCCGATGAAGATAATGTTACGGCAAAGGAAGATGTCTGCTCTAATACACCAAAAGGTTCCTGGAGAGATTATGTCGGTTGTGCCAATATGGTTAAACTTGATGATATAAGCTTTGATGTGCCATCAAGCGTTACAAAAGATATTGAATATAAAGAAGATACTCTTGAGAAAAAAGCAAAAGTTCAAAAACCTAAACTCTTTGGTAAGAAACAAGAAACGACACTTCCTTACGTAGAAGCACCTGCTTATCGTAACGGCAATGCGGTTTTTTATTTTGACAAGAGTAGTTTCAACTTTACAGGCGGCGAGCAGAAGCGAGTAGAGTCTTTTATTGAGACGCTCAGTAAACAAGATAAAATTATTGTTTATGGCTATACAGATACGGCATTAAGCAATGATGAAAGTGCGAAGTTGGCCGCGAAGCGTTGTAAAGAAGTGAAGAAGATTCTAGTATCGGGAGGGGTTCAAGCTGGTAATATTATCCTTAAGCCGATTGGTGCGCAAGACCAAATTATTAAGACAGGAGATGGAATACGTGAGCCCCTTAATCGCCGCGTGGAAATTAAAATTATGAATAATAATGAAAATGTTTCAGTTCCTGCCAACCATTAAAACAATAGCATTTGACTTGATTTTGAAGGAGGAAACCCGAATTGGGTTTTTTCCTTCGTGTTCTCTTTTATAAAGGATAGGGTATGAAACGCAAGGCGATAGAAAATCCGTTGCTTGAAATACTTGTACTTTTTACTCGTAATTATCACAAACCTTTTACAAAAGAGCACCTCGTTAACGGTCTTCCTGCCTCGCCGGATAAAATGTATCCTGAGCTTTATTCCGAATCTAATCCGAAATCACTTTTTTTTCGTGCTGCACATCAAGCGGGATTGAAGTCAAAACTTATTATCAAAGATTTACAAAGCGTTTCTCAGCTGGTTTTACCCGTTATATTGATTTTAAAAAAGAAGCAGGCTTGTATATTAACTGAAATCGACAATAAAAGTGCAATGGCTGAGATAATCTTTCCTAATGGAAAAACGCAAGTTGTTAAACTTGAATCTCTTGAACGTGCATATACTGGAAAGTTGTTTTTAATCAAAAAATCAATTATGAATAAATTTATCCCTATTAAAGAAAAAACAGACCGAGGGCACTGGTTTTGGGATATTTTTATGCTTTCGCGCTCAATTTATGTGGATGCCGTCATTGCTTCTTTACTTATTAATATTTTTGTATTGGCAACACCATTGTTCATTATGAATGTTTATGATCGGGTTATTCCAAATAATTCATTTGATACTCTTTGGATGTTTTCTATAGGACTTTTAGTTATTTATTTCTTTGAAGCAATTGTAGCTATGTTACGCACGAGTTTTTTAGAACTTTCCGCAAAAAAAACAGATGTCATTATTTCATCTGAAATTTTTCAGCAAATACTTGACATGCGAATGATTGATTTGCCAAAATCCACAGGAGCTTTTTCAAGTACAATCAAAGATTTTGATTATCTTCGTAATTTTTTAGCCAATACTTCAATGATTGTATTGGTAGATTTGCCTTTTTTATTTTTATTTTTATTTGTTATGTATTTTATTGCCGGCAATGTTGTGTTTGTACCGATTGTAACACTTATGATAATGGCTGTATACATTTTTTTTAAGCGCCGTTCTCTTAAATCATTGATTTCTCAAACACGCAACGCAAATGCTTACAAGCAGGGTATATTAGTTGAAAATATTAATGCTCTTGAAACAGTTAAGTCCTTAAATCTTCAAAAAAATGCACAGTTTGAGTGGGAAGAAGCGACGGGGGAAGGCGCACAGCAATCGTATGCATATAAGACAATGATTGCTTCCATGGAAACGATAATTAAAGCTTTGACGCATATAAATACCGTTGCTATTATTATTGCAGGGGTTTATCTTATCAGTATTAATGAAATGACAACGGGCGGATTAATCGCTTTTATATTACTGTCGAGACGTTCCATTGCACCATTAGGTAAATTATCCGGTATTGCGCAGGGATATTATCAGGCCAAAACATCTTATGCTCTTATAGACAGGCTGATGGGAATAGACATAGAGCATCCAGAGAATAGAGAGTTTATACAAAAAGAGCAGTTTGAAGGTAAAATAGAATTTCGCGATGTAAACTTTCACTACCAAAATGACAATAAAGAGGCACTCTCAAATGTTTCTTTTACAATCCATCCAGGTGAAAAAGTAGCTTTTCTCGGTGAAATGGGCTCGGGTAAAACAACAGCTTTGAAACTTATTCTTAATCTTTATGCGCCTACTTCAGGGGCAGTCTACATTGATGATTTGGACATAAACCAAATCAACCCTAGTAATCTTCGCAATAATATTGGCTATGTTTCTCAGGAAATAGTCTTATTAAGCGGTACGCTGAAAGAAAATATTTTAGCAAAAAATCCAAATGCTACATCTTCTCAGATTATTCGCGCCTGTGAGTATAGTGGTGTAGATAAAATTATCAAGCAGCATCCGATGGGATTAGATATGCTTATCCATGAGCGAGGCAGCAATCTTTCGAGCGGACAAAGGCAAAGCATAGGTATCGCAAGGGTGTTATTAAGTGATTACCCAATCTATCTTTTTGATGAACCGACAAGTTCAATTGATTCTACGCATGAAAAGCATCTGATTGAAAGTCTTCAGAGTGCAACATCCAAAAGCACCGTAGTTGTTATAACACATCGTAAAGCGATTCTTTCGCTCGTAGAGAGAATTATTGTATTTAATAATGGAAAAGTCTATGCGGATGGGCCTAAAGAAGAAATTTTAAAGATGATGGAGTAAGCACATGAGTACAAATTTTAACTCAAATGAAATTGAATTCATGTCGAGCAAGGCTTCTGCCTTTTTGCTCAAAACCTCCACCTTGGAAAAATTACTGCTGTGGATTATCTTTGGTGTCACCATCTTCTTTTTATTCTGGGCGAATGTAACTCAAATTGATGAATTGGTGCAAGGACAGGGCAAAGTTATTCCTTCTGGGAAAACCCAAATTATTCAAAATTATGAAGGCGGAATTATTAAAGAAATTTTAGTCAACGAGGGCTCTACAGTCCGATATGATGATATTTTAATTAAGCTGGATAATAAACAGTCTTTTAGTTCCCTTGAAGAAGCGCAAACAACATACAATGAACTTTATGTGCGTTCACTTAGACTTAAAAGTGAAGCTCAGGACAAGCCTTTTAGCATCGATTTAAATAATAAAGGAGTTCCAAAAGTATATCTGCTTAATGAACTGGAGCTTTATCAGGCGAATCAGAAACAGCTTAAAAATCGTATTGACATTTATATCTCGCAGAAAAAACAAAGAGCAAGCGAATTGAATGAAGCCCGTTACAAAATAAGTGCATTAAAAGATAGCCATGCTCTCATCTCTCAGGAAATTAAAATTAAAGAACCTTTGGTTAAAAAAGGGATTGAACCTGAAACAGCTTTTCTAAAACTCAAACGTGAAGCGAGCACACTCCTTGGAGAGTATCAAAGTACGGAAGCGAGTTTGCCTAGATTGGCAAATGCTATTATAGAAATTGAAAATAAAATTAACGAAGAACGGCTTAATAACCAGCAAAATGCACAACAAGAATATACCAAAGTTATTGCACAACTCGAACGAACGAAGAGTGTGCAACATTCATTTCAAGACCAAGTTACCCGTACTGAAGTACGTTCCCCGGTAAATGGTACGATTAAGCAGATTTTTGTGAATACTATCGGCGGTGTTATTAAACCGGGTATGAATCTCTTAGAGATAGTTCCAACAGATGAAACCCTTCTTATCGAAGCAAAAATTACCCCATCAGACATTGCTTTTATTCATCCAGACCAAAAGGCTACAATCAGATTTACAGCATACGATTACACCATTTATGGTTATATTGAGGGAAATGTTAAACATATCAGTGCCGACTCAATGGTGAATGACAAGGGAGAAAGTTATTATCTTATTAAGTTGGAAGCAAAAACAAGCTATCTTGAAAAAGATGCTCAAAAGCACTATATTATTCCCGGTATGATTGCGAATGTGGATATAGTCACAGGGAAAAAGACAGTGCTCGATTATATTTTCAAACCAATTCTTAAAGCACAAAAAAATGCTTTTCATGAACGATGATGTAAAAATACTACAAGATAAATTAAAGGAACTCCAATGAAACATCTCTTACTTTGCAGTAAACGACTTTCTGTCTCCGAGCGTATATCTATGGCATTGAGCGCTGATGGGTATAGTGTATCCGTCATATCACAAGAAGAACTTTTGGCAATGCGACAAAAAGATTTTTTGGAGTACGATTTGCTTTTGATGCACTTGTTTAATGTAGAAGATATAGAAATATTAAATCAAATGAATCCTGTATATTTAAATACATTAATACTTGACTCCGAACCATCGCTGGCAATGGCAATTTACATACTTAAATGGGGTGCAAATGGATATAGCAATGCATTGGCTTCAAAAACCAACCTTCGTTTGGCCGTTGAAGTTGCTATTTCCAATAACATATACTTGCCGGAAAACTATATGTCAGAGATGCTTGGACTTATTAATATAGCCCTAACAAAAAATTCAAATCAATTACAGCAAGAAAAATTAGAACAAAATAGCAATCCTTTTACAGCGCTCACGTATCGTGAACGAGAGGTGGCGAACTGTATAGTGAAGGGTTACAATAATAAAGAGATAGCGAAAAAACTTGAAATAACTCCGCGAACCGTCAAGGCACACTTGCATTCTATGTTTGAAAAGTTTCATCTTCGTGATCGACTTTCATTAGCGCTTTTTCTTCAAAAACATTGATATGTACAGTGCGATACCTAAGAACAAACAAGATGATTTGCGCTTTTTTGAGCAGGAATTTGCTCCGGAAAAACGTCTGCTTCATGCTATACGTTGTGCATTAGTAAGTCGGTGTACAGATTCTAATTCGCAGGTACAAATGGATGTTGAAGAAAATTATTGCTTTTCATTTCATCCTGAAATCTCACAATTATATATTACTTTATTTCAGACGAATCAAAAACCCTTGCGCTGGGGAAGCCGTAAAACTACCTTGCATGAAAGCATTACAGATGCAGTAAAAAAACTTTCTTTATGCGATAGATTTAAAGACTTTGCAATAGAAGATGAGGAACAATGTCGCATTATGTTTGAAATAATTGTCGAAAGAGAATTATGTAATCCTAAGCGTACGACAATTCTTCGTCTTGGAAAAGATCGCTTTGAACCGGGTATTGACGGACTGATGTTTAGCCACAAAGGCAGAACAATTTTTTTTATGCCAACGGATGCTTATGTTTACAGTTTAATGACCATGAAACAAATTTACGAGTTTTTGGCAAAGCGCACCGGATTGGCACAACAGACCGATAGCAAAACACGGCGTGCTTCGCTTGTCCGTGCGCTTCAAACTGATTTTTATAAAATACGTTCATTTGCTTTTATTACGTCCAAGAAGAATGTTTTGGCGCTTTATCGCGGAAATACACTCCAGCCACAAATCAATGCGCAGCGTCTCAAAGAAACCATGTTAAATTCCTGCGACTGGCTGGTGCGGAATATGCGCAATGATGGAAGGTTTCTATATTTCTATGATGGCAGTAAAGATTCGACAATTGATTTTAATCATCCAAAAAATCCAAATTATTATAATATTCTTCGTCATTCTGGCGGTACAATTACGTTATTGCGAGCGTATGAGCTTAGAAAAAATATTACGTATCTGCAACATGCAGAGGTATCGATAAAATTTTTACTTTTACAACTGCGTGAGCACTCTGTTGATGGCGAATACGCATGCTACCCTTTTTATAATGCTAAATCGAAACTTGGAGGAGCCGGCATAGCATTAGTTAGCCTGATGCATCATCATATTTTAACAAGTAGCAAAATATATGTTAAGCAGATAGAAGGGCTTGCGCGGCATATACTTTCCCGCATTGATGAAAGAGGGGAGATGATTGGTTATTTTATCCATCCCCTTTTTAATAAGGGGGAAGAAATCAGAGAAGCGGATAATAAAACGAAACGTGCACTCTTTTCCTTTTATTATCCAGGGGAGGCACTTTTTGGGCTGGCCTTGTATTACCGTCATTTTACAGAGGGGAATAGCGAATTAAAAGAGAAGGTGCTTACAGGAGCAAAAAAAGCAATGGATTTTCTTGTTTTCAAGCGCCCACAACGTTATAAAGACCTTTTTCTGTCACTTCCTGCGGATGCATGGCTGATGCAGGCGATAGAAGAGTGGATAAAAGTTGAAGTTATGAATCTTCCTGCCTATACAGATTTTATTTTTCATGATGCAGATGCAATGATTTCACACATGTATAGAAAAGAAAACAGCCCCTATCCTGATTATATCGGCGGCTTTTTTTACAAATTCGGGGAACATATTTTACCAGACGGTTCACGCTGTGAAGGACTTATTGCCGCTTATGAGACAGCTCTATATCTAGGACGCACAGACAAAGCAAACTTGTATAAATCAGCAATGATGGATGCGGCTTTGAATCTCATGTATACGTATAATTCTTATGAAAATACATACGCGCATAAAATACCTGCGAACAGTATTGGAAGTTTTCGATTTAAGTTCACCCGCCAATGGATACGTGTGGATTCTATTCAGCATACTGCTTGTTTTTTTGCACGTTTTTATAAAGTGCTGATGCAATCAAAACCAGTTTAGATGAAAGAAGCGAATTAGATTTGTATAGAATGAGTGATGGTGGAGCTGTGGAGAATCGAACTCCAGTCCGAAACCACGCTACTCCTAACGTCTACATGTTTAGAAAAGTCGTTTGGGTTTTAATCTTGCTTCACACAACTTGCAAAGCTACGCAAGACGAGCCTCTAAGGTTCTTTTTGTGCATGAGACAAACACAAAATATATCTACATAAGGGTGATACTTCGAATCCTGCCTATCTAGAGTCAACAGGTGAAGCAGCCCGTCTCCTTGCGGAGGGGTGAAACTTAAGCTACTGCGTAAGCTGGGCGGTAATTTGTATTGTTTGCATTTAAGCAAGTTGAGCCGCGTAACGGAAGTGCTCAGTCCGACATGCAATTAGAAGCTACCTGATCCCGTCGAAACCTGGTCAGCCCCATGCGTGGAATTATATCAAAGTTTTGTATATGAAAAGTAAAGAAATATTTTCAAATAAATGGGTTCTTTTAAAGTCTTCGCAGTGCAGCGTCAATTTGGGCAGATGCAAGTTTTTTACCGTTTTCTTTTTTCTCCGCGTTCCACCAGTATTCAATAATCTGTTGCTCTATTGTTCCTAGTAAATCCATCGGAAGATTCGCAAAAACTTCATACGAGCTGACCATATCTTTTTGCATAGTGTTTCTTTTTGCTATTTCATGAATTAATTCACGAATGGCAGTTTCTATATCTGTCGGCTCGTGCAGGGGAGTTTCATTTGTCGGCTGTTGAATCACCCTTGCATAATCAATCCACGTTTTGATTTCATCTTCCAAGTATTCATATCCATCTATTTGGTAACACAAAATTTTATTTTGAGAATATACCATTGCATCGTTTTCATCTAATATCTCGGTAGATTTAACTTCACCGTTTTGTAAATAAACCTCTATGCGCTGATTATTATTTAGAGTAGAAGCTGTCTCAAAAGCATTTCTGGCATGTTTGAGTAACTCTTTTTTTGTTAATTCGTAATCCATTACATCTCCTTTTGATTTTTCTAGGAGTCTGTCGGACTCCAATCATCCAACAATAAGCAACTAAACAGTAAAATACCAACTCCTAAATACAATTACAAAAAGATTTTTATATGGCAAAAGAGTACCTTAGTTCTAACAGACAACAAGCATATTTATTACC
>JAHJJX010000013.1 GCA_018822665.1 bacterium | reverse complement strand
TATATTAAATAAATTGTATCATATATGTTAAATAATATTTTATATACGAGATATCGTATTTTATATGGGATTATGTATTCTTGAATTATTATTTTTACTATTGAAAGGAAATATAGGTATTCTTAATGACAGGTTTTTAGAATACAGAAATTGAAATAAATTTATTTTAAGTTTTAAAGAGGCGTTTTTTTTTGTTTATAATAGGACTGCTTGCGCATTATGTCGGTAAGTTAATTGCGGAGAGTATCTTATTTGAAAAGCGTACTATACTAGGTTGTGCTAGAAAGAAAAAATTGAATGAAAACCTAATACAGTTGAAGTAAATCACTATAGTCGTACTTTGAAAAATCTAAATAGAGCTTGCCATTTTGCTGAATAATTCTAACATCATTATCATAAACAGCTAAAAATCTTTTTTTTATTATTTTTCTTTGATACGATTCCAAGTCAAGTGTTTTTAAATATTCTTTCAACTCAACTAGTTGAATAGTTTGTTCTGAATGTTCTTCTGATTTTGTTTGATAGCTTTCAACTTCGTGAATAGTCTGGGTTTTTTGTTCTATCATCAGTTTTGTATGAATCAGTTCCAAGATATTTTTCAGCTGCGCATCTTTTGTGCTGTAAACCTGCTCAATTTTTTCCATTTCGCTACGAAGCATTTGTTCTTTGTCATCAATAAGCTTATCTATTTTCGATTCAAGTTGAGTAATTTTATCTTTAAGTTGTTTATTTTCTCTCTGATACAAAGATATTACGGTTGCAACAGTCGGTTTAACAGAAACAGGGATTTTTTGCGGTTCTTTTTTTTCCTGATTAATTTGTATTATTTTTTCTTCAGCAGCAGAATTTTTTGTTACTATGATATAAGTAACCCCATTTTCTATAATATAATTCAACCTCTTGCTTCTGAGCTTTGAATGTATCATCTCTTTGGACATTTTAAAATGCTTTGCATACTCATCCAGCGTCAGTCTCATTTATCTTCCTTAAATTATAGAATTAAAATTTATATTTGGCGGGTTAATTATACCTGCCTTTCTTAACCAAACCAAACGACCTTTTTTTTCATTGTCATGTTTATCTTTGAAAGTGTATTGAGATGTGTATTTAAATTCTCTTTGTAGCAAGAGTGTATTAAAATCCTTATACAAATCTAAAAATTTTTTCAGACTCTCAAAAGCTGTATCAGAAATCATAACTGTCGAAATTGTATAGCTTTTTAACTCCAAATATCTCGAGCAGTCATTTAATCCATCCCCAATGTAGTTTTTGTTGCCTAAGATATCTATAAACTCATAAACTTGTCCGGTATGAACAGCAATTCTAATTCCTTCAAAATAGGGATATTTTTTTGCAATATGTTCTGAAAAATAGTTAAAACTCAGACCCAGTATTGTCCCGAATCCCTTGAGTCTAGGGTTCAAAATACAAAAAAAACCATCACCCGTAGAGATAAATCCAATTATCAGCTTACTAAGGGGCATATTCGAATTAGCGAGCATCTTTTCAACCATCTTGGTGTAACTTTTTGTCAAAAAGTTTATGATTTCCAATTGTTCCTCTGATTGTAATTTAGAAAAGTTGATGACGTCGACAAGTATGACATCCGTAATCCACTGATTCTTCTTTTTATTAATCATTTATACTCTGCATTGTTATTTTAAGATATTCTAGCATAAAAAACTTTTTTATTTTTTTAGAGCTAGTATGGAGAAGAGAAACAGGTAAGAATTTTATTTGCTTATGATGGTGATTTTTAAAAAAAAAGTTATTTTGAATAAAGCTTATAATATAATACAAAAATTAAATTTTTTAGGAAAAGTTATGAATAAAGGCATTTTAGATATTGTAAAACCTGGTGTTCTTTTTGGAGAAGATGTAACAAAAGTGTATGCGGCAGCGAAAGAGGCCGGATTTGCTCTCCCTGCTGTTAATGTTGTTGGAACAGACTCTATCAATGCAGTTCTAGAAGCAGCGGCTAAAGTGAAATCTCCCGTAATTATTCAGTTTAGCAACGGTGGAGCTGCATATTATGCAGGCAAAGGCTTAAGCAATGAAAATGAAAAAGCGGCCATAGCGGGTGCGATTTCAGGTGCTATGCATGTGCACATGATGGCTGAGAGTTATGGTGTGCCTGTTATTCTTCATACTGATCATGCCGCTAAAGAATTGCTTCCTTGGATAGATGCTTTGCTTGAAGCCGGCGAAACTTACTATAAAACTCACGCAAAACCACTCTTTTCTTCACACATGCTTGACCTCTCAGAAGAACCTTTAGAAGAAAATATAGCAATTTCAAAAAAATATCTTGAGCGAATGAGTAAAATCGGTATGAGCATTGAGATAGAGCTCGGTGTGACGGGCGGAGAAGAAGATGGTGTAGATAATACAAATATAGATAATGCCCTTTTGTATACACAGCCCGAAGAAGTTGCATACGCTTATGAAGAGCTCAGCAAGGTTTCTCCAAATTTTACAATTGCCGCTTCATTTGGAAATGTTCATGGCGTGTATAAGCCTGGAAATGTAATGCTTACTCCAATAATTTTGGATAATTCTCAGCAATATATTCAAAAAAAATATAATACAAATGAAAAACCTGTGAATTTTGTTTTCCACGGTGGTTCAGGTTCCTCTCTTGAAGAGATTCGTGAAGCTATCAGTTACGGCGTTATCAAAATGAATATAGACACAGATACTCAGTGGGCAACTTGGGTTGGCGTGAAAGATTATTATGAAAAACATAGAGATTATCTTCAAGGCCAAATTGGAAATCCAGAGGGTGAAGATAAGCCGAATAAAAAATATTACGACCCTAGAAAATGGTTAAGAGACGGACAAAAAACTTTGGTCGCACGTGTAGAACAAGCATTTTCTGATTTAAACGCGATAGGCAGAAACTAATTTTATATTCATGGCATGTGGAAACTTCCACATGCCCGGTTCACTACTTAATATTTTTGTAAATATCTTCGATACTCTTGGCATGTGGATTTTGCATGTAGTAGTGGACAAGCAATTGATTGAGTTTATTTTGATTGAATCTCCAAAAATGCTTTTTATCAAAATCTTTATCATTTTTCATCAGTTCAAATAACTCAATCCCATCGATATTACCGTTCCTTTTTTTTATGATGTTTAACATTAAGTTTTGTAATTGCTGCTGCGAATCATTGGTTGTATCATCATCTGCTAATTGTTTATTTGGTAGAAAAGCATAGATTTTCCAAATACTGATAATGAGAAAAATAATAAAAAATAGCATCATTAAAGTGGAGGTTTCAAACTTCATCTTATTCCTTCGAATTTTCTGTAATAATAGAGATTGTATCATAAGATTTTGGTTAAAATTACGCATTAGGAATAAATATGAATGATAAAGTTTTTACAAAGCCGATAACAAAACAGTTTGAATTTGATGAAGAGGTTGCCGCTGTTTTTGATGATATGCTTCAAAGAAGTGTTCCATTTTACAGTGAATCTCAAAAGATTACGGAATATTTTGCGCTCAAAAAATTAGAAGAGGGCAGTCTTATGTATGATCTTGGATGTTCAACAGCATCCTTGCTTATCAGCATTAAAAGAAAATTGAAAACGGATGCAACTTTAATCGGTCTGGACAATTCTCAAGCCATGCTAGAGAGAGCCAGAAAAAAGTGTGAAGCCTTTGGAGCCGATGTAAAAGTAGAGTATGCCGATATTTTAGAGTACAATTATAGGGCGGCTGATGTTTTTGTGAGTAACTATACCTTGCAGTTTATCCGCCCTTTGGTTCGAGAAAAGCTTGTTAAAAAAATATCAAATGCTTTAAAGAAAGAGGGTGTTTTTATATTCAGCGAAAAAGTTATTAGTCATCATTCAAAACTCAATAAAGATTTGATTGAGTGCTATTATGACTTTAAAAAAACGCAGGGATATTCTGAATACGAAATAATGCAAAAAAGAGAAGCTTTAGAGAATGTATTAGTCCCTTATAGCGAAAATGAAAATATTAAAATGGCACTGAATTGCGGATTCTCTCATTGCGAGGTGGTTTTTAGGTGGGCAAATTTTGCGACATTTATAGCTATAAAGTGAAATAAATTTTAGATTTCCACATGCCAAGAGCTTACCAGACATTCGCTTTTTGTTCGGGCTCTTTTTCTTTAAAAGCGTCTCCGATTTTTTTATACGTGATGATGTCGTCCTCTCCGCATTTTTTGTGGTAATAGCCCTGAAGATCGTAATACTCCTCGCATTCACTATAGTATTTTGCGGAAATACCGTGTTTATTGAAGCAGCCGCTCAAAAGTATTGCAGTTAAAATAATCAATGTAGTCTTTGCCATGGGCAAATTATATCCAAAATTATCCAGCTTTAAAACTCTCTTTTGTTTTACAAAACTCTGTTAAAAAGCATTCATCACATTTTGGATTTTTTGCAGTGCAAATATAGCGGCCAAATAAAACCATACCTTGATGAAGCGCATGCAAATTGTTTTTAAATTTCTTAACCAAGGTTGCTTCTGTTTTGAGTGCCGTATCATCATCACTCAGCCCGAGTCTGTGCGATACTCGAAAAACATGCGTGTCTACTGCCATCAGATTTGCACCTGTATATTCTATCATTACAACATTCGCTGTTTTTTGCCCAACGCCGGCAAGTGTGATTAAATCTTTTGGATGAAGAGGAATCTCTCCATTGTATACTTCAACAACTCGCTGCGCCATCAAAATGATATTTTTTGCTTTGTTGTTAAAAAATGAACAGCTGTTAATAAGTGCCTTTACATCATCTATGTTTGCGCAAGCCAGAGTTTGTAGAGTGGGATATTTTTTGAAAAGCGCAGGCGTTATAAGATTTACTCTTTTGTCTGTGCATTGTGCTGATAATGCGACGGCTATTACAAGTTCATACGCATTCTTGTAATCTAACTCAGTCACGGCTTCGCTATATCTTTCTATAAATCTTTGATGGATAACAAGTATCTCTTTTTTTGTTGCTTTTTTCATTACTCTCAGTTGTGACTTTTGTATAAATGGTATTTTACCTACTTCTGTGCTATAATCAAAATCACATATTGGAGGGGGAGTTTTAAGCATGAATTTTTTTTCGTTTTTTTCCAAGCAAGGAAAAGGGATAGAAAAGAAGGCTGACTTTGGGGAATATTTTACAAAAGATTTAATTTGGAAAATAGTAGATGGCAGTAGCTCTATGATGCTGTTCTTTACAAAAAAAGATGGCTGGATAGGTGCTAATAAATTGTTTTTTAATACTTTTTCATTGAGTAATATTGAAGAATTTAATAAAAAACATGAGAGCGTAAGAGAACTTTTTTTAAGCGAAAGTGAAGAGGTTTTTACCGAAGATGATAAAAACTGGATGGACTATATTAAGAAATATAAAAAGGATGGCTACTACTTAACAATCCCGGCAAATAACGGTGAAATATTAAGTATTAACGCGAAATGTCACACTTTATTCCATGAGCAGGAATTTTATGTTTTAGAATTGGAAGATATCACACAGCTTCATCAAGCAGAGCTAAAAAGCAAAGAAGCTGAAAAATTAAAATCAAAATTTTTAGCCAATATCGGACATGAATTTAGAACACCGATGAATGGGGTTCTTGGATTTGTGGAGTTGTTGTCTCAAACAAACATAGATAAAACGCAAACAGATTATGTGCAAATGATTAGCCGATCATCAAGGAATTTGATGGCAAATATAGAAACATTGCTGGACCTTTCTCAAATGCAGGGGGGAAGATTAAAGCTGGACAATTCGATGTTTGAGATTTTGTCGGAAATAGAGTATCTTGCATATAATGCCTGTATTGAAGGAAGAGATAAAGGGATAAAAATTTTGACGTTTATCGATCCAAAACTTCCCCAAGAGTTAAACGGTGATTTTAGAAAGATTAAGCAGGTTATGAACTCTTTGATACAAAATGCAATTAAATTTACACCAAGAGGCGGGAAAGTAATTGTAGAAGTAAAATTGCTAAAGCGAAGCGTAAACGGCGATTGCAGCATAGGTTTTAGTGTCAAAGACAACGGTAAAGGGATAGCAAACGAGCAGATTGCGTTAATAACCGAACCGTTTAATGCCGGAAATCATGCTGATGAGCGACTTGGAGTAGGTCTAAGTTTGTCACACGGCTTAGTAAATCTTATGGGGGGTGAGCTGCGAATTCAAAGTGAAGAAGGGCACGGAAGCTATTTTAATTTTGTGCTAGATTTTAAAGCTTCCCGCGGACAAACTTATAATATGATTCCAAAAAAAAGAGTTAAAGTGTTACTTTTGGATCAGACTCAAGTTGATGAAGCAAACTTTCTGACTATTTATCTTCGCTCTTTCGCAATCGATGTTATTAAAGCCAATATTTTAGATGAAAAAGTTTATGACGAAATCGATGCTCTTTATATTATTGCTAATCAAAATGATTCATCTTGGATGTTAAAACTCGGCACATACACTAAAAAAGTACCGGTTGTAATATTTTTAGATGAAACAGAAAAACTTCAAACAAGGCTTACGCATATAACGGACAAAGTGCTTAGAAAACCACTCTTGCCGAGTTTTATTGCGAAACATTTAAACAGTATGTTTAAGCATAATGCAGATGAAAAAAATGAGAAGAAGGTTCATTTAAAAGACAGTTTAGCTGCCTTGGTTGTTGAAGACAATTTAATCAATCAGAGATTAATTAAAATATTACTTCAAGAATACAGAATAGTTGTAACAACAGCGTCCAACGGCAATGAAGCTGTCAAAATGTGTGAAAAAAATAAGTATGATATAGTTTTCATGGATATAGACATGCCGGAAAAAAACGGAATACTTGCAACTCAGGAGATAAAAGACAGAATAAATCTAAATGGGAAAACACCGATTGTGGCATTAACAGCTATGGCTATGCAAGGCGATAAAGAGATGCTTTTAAATGAAGGTTTAGATGATTACATCTCAAAACCGCTAACGCGAGAAAAATTAGAAAATATACTAAGCAAATATTTAAAAGTGACAGTTTAAAAAAACTGTGATATGTATTTGGGAGTTCGTTTAATAACTATTAGTATTAAATTAATAAAATCTGTTTATAAAAGACAAATATACCTGAGGAATAATTGGATGAAAAAAGTAACAAAAATAGTAGCTTCTCTTTTAGTAGCATCGACTCTAGTAAGTGCAAACACTTTAGTGACTGTAAATGGCTCGGCTATTACGCAAGCAGATGTCGACTCTGCCCTTATGAATGCAACACAAGGCAGATTTAACCAAGTTCCTGCTGATAAACAAGCAGAGTTTAGAAAGCAGGTATTAGAGCAACTAGTTGCTAAAGAGCTTGTTTATGGAGATGCGAAAAAAACAGGCATATTGGAGTCTAAAGAGTTTAAAGACGAATACAAAGAAGTTCAAGAGAGAATTAAAAAAGAATTAGCTATCCAAGTATGGCAAAAAAAAGAACTTGACAATGTTCAGGTTTCTGATGCGGAACTCAAAGACTATTACAATAAAAATAAAGAAGAATTTGATGAAAAAGAGAGCGTTCATGCACGTCATATTCTTTTAAAAACAGAAGAAGAAGCGAAGGATATTATTTCTGATTTAAAATCTTTAAAAGGCGATGCTTTAAAATCTAAGTTCATAGACTTGGCAATAGCAAAATCAACGGGACCTAGCGGGCCAAAAGGTGGAGATCTTGGTTATTTTGCGCAGGGTCAAATGGTGCCGGAGTTTAATGATAAAGTATTTAGTATGCAGGTCGGAACAATTACACCTGAACCTGTAAAAACACAATTTGGATTTCATGTTATTTATTTGGAAGACAAAAAAGATAAGACTACAAGAACATTTACGGAGGTCAAATCTTTTATAGACCAAAGATTAAAGATGGAAAAATTCAAAACTATTATGCAGGCGAAGATGGAAGACTTGAGAAAAAAAGCTACCATCAAATAGATGATTTACTCTCCCATTTCTGAAATAAATTTGGATGGGAGAATTTTCTATGTTAAAAGAGATGATTTAATCGATCCTTTTTTAGCGGGAAACAAATACCGCAAACTTTATGCACTTTTACAAACCTCAAATAATACATATAACAGAATAATCTCTTATGGCGGAACACAATCTAATGCTATGTTGGCAATTGCTGCCATGTGTAAAAGTAAAGGGTGGGAGTTTATTTACTATACAAAAAAATTAAGTATATTTTTAAAAGAGCAAAAGGATGGAAATTATTTTCATGCGCTTTGTTTAGGTATGCAGCATGTGGAAATTGAAGAGAAAAACTATAAAGGTTTTATCTCTTCATTAAGATTTAATTTAAATGAAAAATCCTACATAATAGACCAAGGCGGAGCAGATAAAAGTGCTCAAGAAGGTTTACAAGTTTTAGCAAAAGAGATAAAAGAGTCTACTTTAAAAATAAAGTCTCTTGCAACTCCCTCCGGAACCGGAACAACGGCACTTTATTTAGCACTTGCATTACCGGAATATAAGGTATATACAACCCCCTGCGTGGGGGATGTTGGCTACCTAAGAGAACAAATGGGTGCGCTTCACCCAATTCCTAAAAACTTGATTATCTTAAATCCGAGTAAAAAATATCATTTTGCAAAGCCGTATTCGGAGTTCCTAGAGATTTATAAAAAGCTTTTAGCCGGCGGAATTGAGTTTGATTTACTGTATGCCCCCGGCATGTGGAAGTCTTTGTTGGAGCAAACAAATGAAGAAGTTCTGTATATTCACAGCGGCGGAATAACCGGAAATGAAAGCATGTTGGCAAGATATAAGAAAAAAGGTTTATAGCCTTTTTACTCAATAAAGGTAACGATATCTTCCATTTCAACTCTTTTGGGCTGATAGGTATTTATCTTAGCAGTTTCATCCGCATAACCTAAAACTACGCTGTATAAAAGTGCTAAGTGCTCAGGAGCGTTCAAGATATCTGCTACCACTTTTCCATACTCTGTGGTAGAACCCTGTGGACAGCTGTCTATGCCAAATTCTCCGGCAGCCAGCATAATGCTTTGCATATAAGCACCGCAATCGATTAAAGCACCTTGCGCACCATCGATAAGCGCTTTATCGGTAAATACAAAAAATACTGTTTTTGCACCAAACCATCTAAAATTGTCATGCCACATCTTTGTTCTAGTTTGTGTATCTTTTCGGTCAACTTCCATAAGGGTATACAGACCGATTCCAGTTTCAAGTCTGCGTTTTTTGTAAGGATTGGACCACTTTATAGGGTAGTATTGTATAAACTGGTCGTGGGCTACTCCATCGTTCATTTTTTGAATAATCGCATCACCTATATTTGTAAGTACATCTTCATTGCTGATAGCATACACAATCCAAGGTTGCATATTTGCTCCGCTTGGAGTCATGTTGGCAGCATTTAAAATTTTCTCTTGAATCTCTCTTGAAATCGGTTTTGAAAGATACGCTCTTTTTGAAGAACGAGTTGTAATAGCTTCTAAAATAGTTGGCATGTGGAATCCTTGATACATTATTTTGAAATTATAATATAAGATAGATAAAAGTTACTAGTTTCCAATAGTGACTAAAAGAACTTGACATTAAGTGACTCAATTTGATATAATTATTTCATATAAAATAAAAGGATTGTAGATGAACAATATTTTTGAAAAACTAACACATAATATGACGGAGGCAATAGAATCGTCTGTATCTTTGGCTCTGCATAATCAAAATCAGGAAGTGGAGCCTTTGCACTTTTTATGGGCTCTTCTTGCAAATTCAAATTCTGTGTTGAACCAGATGTTTATTAAGATGAAAATAGATAAGGCTGCCATCGAACTGGATTTAAAAAGTCTGGCGCAAAAACTGTCTAAGTCTTCCACCGTATCAAAAGAAAATATTAAACTATCTAAAAATTTTGTGGGAACTTTAGAAGCCGGTGTTGGGCTTATGACAAAAAATGGCGATTCTTATTTGGCTGTGGATACCTATATATTGGCAAACTTAAAAAAAGAGCCTTACGCGAGCATATTGTCCAAGTACATCAATGTAATGGATTTGGAGAAAAATATTCAAGCATCTCGCGCTGGAGCAAAGATAGACTCACAAAGCTCCGATGAAACATTAGAGAGCTTGGAAAAATACGGTATAGATTTAACAAAAGAAGCAGCAGAAGGAAAACTTTCCCCTGTCATTGGCCGTGATGAAGAGATTAGCCGTATGATGCAGATTCTTATACGAAAAACTAAGAATAACCCTATTTTGCTTGGAGAACCGGGGGTCGGTAAAACAGCTTTAGTTGAAGGATTGGCTCAAAAAATTTATAATGGCGATGTACCGACTTCACTTAAAAATAAAAGAGTGGTTGCTCTTGATATGAGCGCTTTAATTGCCGGGGCAAAATATAGAGGGGAATTTGAAGACAGATTAAAAGCGGTAATAGACGAGGTTAAGAAAAGCGGAAATATCATTCTGTTTATAGATGAAATTCACACTATTGTCGGAGCAGGAGCGAGTGAAGGCAGTATGGATGCTGCAAATATCTTAAAGCCGGCACTTGCGCGCGGGGAGCTTCATACGATTGGAGCAACAACGCTCAAAGAGTATAGAAAATATTTTGAAAAAGATGCGGCACTTCAGAGAAGATTTTTACCTATTAACCTCAATGAACCGACGGTTAATCAATCTCTGCAAATTTTAAGGGGCATTAAGGGTAGACTTGAGACGCACCACAATGTAACGATTACAGATTCTGCCTTAGTAGCTGCGGCAAGACTTTCAGACAGATACATCGCGGACAGATTTTTACCGGATAAAGCGATAGACCTTATTGATGAAGCAGCGGCTGAACTCAAAATGCAGATAGAATCAGAGCCGAATGCTTTGAGTGCGGCAAAAAGAAAAAGCTCAGAGCTTCATGTAGAAAGAGAAGCCTTGAATATGGAAAAAACTCCATCAAATGAAAAAAGAGTTGAAGAAATAAAAAAAGAGTTGGCAGATGTAGAAGAAAATGTTCGTTCTCTTGAAGCACAGTTTGCATCTGAAAAAGAGGTGTTTGAGAAAATTTCATCAATTAAAAATGATATTGAGTCTAAAAGAAGAGAAGCTCAAAATGCAAAAAACAGTTCCGAATACAATCGTGCCGCAGAGATAGAGTATGGCGAAATTCCTGCGCTCATACAAGAAGAGAAAAAAATAAATGAGAATTGGGAAAAACTTCAAAAAGAGGGAACTCTTCTTAAAAATAGCGTAGATGAAGAAGCGATCGCATCCATTGTATCGAGATGGACACATATTCCCGTCAATAAAATGCTTCAAGGCGAGAAAGATAAAATCTTAAATGTTGAAGAAGAATTAAATAAAGATGTCGTAGGCCAAAGTAAAGCAACACATGCCGTAGCCCGCGCTATTAAGAGAAATAAAGCAGGTCTTTCTGATGCATCTTCTCCAATAGGAAGTTTTTTATTTCTTGGGCCGACAGGTGTCGGTAAAACTCAAACCGCTAAAAGCTTGGCAAAATTTCTTTTTGACAGCCAAGATGCACTTATACGAATAGATATGAGCGAATATATGGAAAAACACGCAGTTTCACGCCTAGTAGGAGCTGCTCCCGGGTATGTCGGATACGAAGAGGGTGGACAACTTACAGAAGCGGTGCGAAGAAAACCTTATAGTGTTATACTTTTTGATGAGGTGGAAAAAGCACATCCTGACGTTTTTAACATGTTGCTTCAGGTTTTGGATGATGGAAGATTGACGGACAACAAAGGGGTGACAGTTGATTTTACAAATACTATTATCATTTTGACATCAAATATAGCAAGCGATAAAATTATAAATAATGCCGCTTCAAAAGAGCTTGATGCCATGGTTATGGCAGAATTGAAACAAGCTTTTAAGCCAGAATTTTTAAACCGCTTAGATGATGTAGTTATCTTTAATGCACTTGGACATGAACAGATAGTAGGTATTGTTGATATCTTTTTTGCGGATATAGCAAAAAAAGTTGAACAAAGAGACATAGAACTTATTCTTAGCCCTGAAGCAAAGGCTTATATAGCAGAAGCCGGCTTTGACCCTGTGTACGGTGCCAGACCGCTTAAACGTGCTTTGTATGAAATAGTTGAAGACCGTCTTGCCGATTTGATACTTGAGGGCAAAGTTATTGAAGGTTCTAAAGTCGCATTTACCTTAGAAAACAATGAGATAAAAGTTATTGTATCGTAAATAAAAGAGAGATATAATGCTATTCATGAAACATATAATAGCTGTAGCCCTTTTTTGTTTTTCACTTTTTGCCTGTACGGGTGACTGTTTGTCGTGTCATCCGGATTTGGTCCCTACTATTAATGAAGATGACAGGCACAGACCCATGCTTACATGTATAAGCTGCCACTCTGCTGATCCAAATAAAATGGCGGACTGCGGGGCTGATTGTTTTGCCTGCCATTCGATGAAAAAAATAAATGGAGCCGGTGTTAAAGAGCATGATGTCATTCAGGGATGTCGTGATTGTCATGTTGGTGCAGATGAAAAGCTTTTTGATATCTCTAACACATTTAATCAATCAAATAAAGAGTCTTTAAAGGATTTTTTGCTTCAATAATATTTCTGCAGCATCACTTTTAAATCTTTTAAATATTGCAAATAATAAACTTAACCGCGCTTTAAGTAAGATTTTTGTAGTATTTCACTCTTAAAATTAAACAAGGATATGTCATGAAAAGAACATACCAGCCTCACAATACGCCAAGAAAGCGTACACATGGTTTTAGAACTCGTATGGCAACTAAGAATGGCCGTAGAGTTATTAATAGACGTCGTGCCAAAGGTCGTAAAAAATTGTCCGTTTAGGCGAATTTTTCACACTGAAGCAACATAGAGAGTTTCAGTCTATATATAAAAGGGGAAAAAGCAGTCACTCGAACAGTGTTGTTCTTTTTTTTCTTCCTCAAAATGGAATTCACAAAATAGGATTTACAGCCACCAAAAAAATAGGTAACGCTGTAAAAAGAAACAGAGCTAAAAGAAGACTCAGAGCTTTGTTTTGTGAATACTCCACATTATTAATCGATGGCACATATATATTTGTTGCAAAACAATTAACGTATGAAGCTCCCTACGAACAATTAAAAAAAGATTTTGAAATAGTGCTTCACAAAGCAAAAGCAATCAATGATTAGAAAAATTTTATTGAAGCTTTTGTGGCTTTATCAGAAATTTTTTACACTTATTGGTTATGGAAGTTGCAGATATTACCCATCTTGTAGTGAATATGCAAAAATTAATTTTGAAAACAACTCACTTTCAAGTGCTTTTTACCACTCTTTTACTAGAATACTGCGTTGCAATCAATTATTTGATGGCGGAATAGAGTATCCAATACTTAATAAGCTGTCATGTAAGCCCAAAAAACTCGGGATTGATTCGATAAAATATTGGTTGGTTCCAAATAAAGAGAACCGTTTTTATATTATAAAAAATTTTTTTTACAAAGGGTAATCGTGTTAGATAAAATGACACCAAATCAAAGACTCATACTAGCTGTAGTATTGTCAATAGTTTTTTTCGTAGCTTATACAGCAATTTTTCCACCAGAGCAAGAAGAACAGGCGAACGTTGCAAAAACTCAAAACGTTACATCCATTCAAGATGGGAAACCTACACAAAATAGTAATTTAGTTGCAGAAAAAGAAGCAGGGCATGTTATTGCTACTGATGAGAAAGCAGCTACCGGTGTTTCAAACACACTTGTTACAGTTAAAAATAAAAATTTTATTTTAAGGATAGACACTCTCGGTCGTATATCTTCAAAAGAACTGCTTCAAGAGAAGTTTAATGACAAAGAAGACATTCACGCTCAAATGATTCCATCTTTTGGAACAAAACCTTTGTATGTAAGATTTTTAGATGAAAAGCTGAATGAAGAAGCTACAAAAGTTGCATATAGCGCAAGTATTAAAGAATTAAATCTAGAAAATGAACCTTTAAAAGTTACGCTTACTCAAAAGTTATCAGATTTAGTTGTAACCAAAGAGATTACGTTTTATGCAGATGGACATTATGATGCAGTTGTGAATTTATCAGAAGATAGAAGGTATTTTCTTTATTTAGGACAAAGACCACAGATTACCGAGCAGATGATGACGGTCTCCGGTGCTATGGTCTATACGGACGATGATATTGTTACTATTGTTGAAGACGGTGATGCGGAGGGGAGAAAAACATTTAACGGAGTTAAGCTTATCTCTGCTTTTGACCAATATGCCGCGACAATAATGTATGGATTTAATAAAGACACCAATATAATGGTTGAGAGAGATAGAGATGATAACCCTGTTATCTATTTTGATGCATCGAGGACTATGAGTTTTCATGGATATATTGGTCCAAAAGAGTATAAAGTTTTAGAATCTATCAATCCTGTTCTAGTGAACGCAATAGAATACGGTTGGTTTACTTTTGCGGCTAAACCACTCTTTGCACTCTTATCTTGGCTGCATGGAATATTGGGTAACTGGGGTTGGTCGATTGTTGTACTTACGCTCATTGTAAGAGCTGTGCTTTATCCGTTGACATACAAAGGTATGGTTTCCATGCAAAAGCTCAAAGCTATTGCACCGAAAGTGAAAGAAGTTCAAGCCAAATACAAAGGTGACCCACAGCGTATGAACGCTGCAGTTATGGAAATGTATAAAAAGCATGGGGCAAATCCTCTTGGTGGATGTCTGCCGATGCTTTTACAAATTCCTGTATTTTTTGCAATCTATCGTGTTCTTTTAAATGCGGTTGAACTTCAGGGTGCTGAGTGGATTTTTTGGATTAATGACCTTTCTCGCATGGACCCTACATTTATTTTACCTGTACTTATGGGTGCTTCTATGTATTATCAGCAAAAGCTTACTCCAAATAATTTTACTGACCCAATGCAAGAAAAGATTTTTAAATTTTTGCCTATAATTTTTACATTTTTCTTTGTTACTTTCCCTGCCGGGCTAGTTCTTTATTGGTTCGTAAATAACCTATTCTCGATTGCACAACAGTTTATTGTAAACCAGCAGTTTAAAAATGCAGAGGATGCAAAAAAAGTAATTGCTGAAAATGCAGGACATAAGAATGATTAAGATTGAGGCTGTTACACTCGAAGATGCTTATAAAAATGCGGCATCTTCACTCAACTGTTCTGTTACACAGTTAAAGATTGAAGTTATTCAGTATCCTAGCAAGGGTATTTTAGGTCTTTTTAAAAAAAGTGCAATTATTGTTGCGGTAATAGAAAAAGCTGAAGTAATTCAGCCGATAAAGCAAAGCAAGCAAGTCTTGCCTCAAGAGCCAAAAGTAGAGATAAAAAAAGAAACTGTTAGAGAAGAAAAGAAAGAGATAAAAAAAGAAACTGTTAGAGAAGTAAGGCAAGAGATAAAAAAAGAAGCTGCAAGAGAAGTAAAGCAAGAGATAAAAAAAGAAATTTTTAAAAAAGAAGTAGAAACTCCTAGCGAAAATCATCATACAATATTTAACGATACTATTATGCCTCAGTCGTTCGTTAGCACGCAAGATGATGAAGAATACGAATTGGCAGAAGAGATAACAAACTATATGTCAACGTATGAGGATGATTTTTATGATGATGAAGAATATTCTCAAATAAAACAATCCATTTCAGACATTGCAAAAGATGTGAAGAAAGAGATAAATGTACTTTTTGATTTGACATGTTTTAATATTGATGAAATTGAAGTAAGTGTGTATGATGAGAATACTTTACTTATAGAATTCAATGGTGAAGATGCTGCTCTTTTAATTGGAAAAGAAGGCTACAGATATAAAGCACTTTCCTATATGATATTTAATTGGATAAATACTAAATATCAAATTCAGCTTCGTTTGGAAATAGCAGAATTTTTGAAAAATCAAGAAGAATCAGTTTCTCGATATTTAGTAGGTGTTTGTGAAAGTGTAAATAGAGACGCTAGAGCACAAACTAAGATACTTGACGGGGTTTTGGTACAGATTGCCCTTAAAGAACTTCGTAACAAATACCCGGATAAATATGTAGCAATTCGCTCTACAAGAGATGGGATGAAATATATCATTATAAATGATTATCACGCAAACTAGAGATGAATGATACAATTTCCGCTATTGCGACAGCCAATGGTATAGGCTCTATCGCTATCATAAGAATAAGTGGCACTAGAGCACTCCAAATAGTAAAACAGCTTACAAATAACAAAGATTTTTCCCCAAGATACGCAACTTTAACCAATATATATAATCAAGAGAATCAACTCATAGATGAAGCAATCGTTATCTATTTTAATGCTCCTTTTTCTTTCACTGCTGAAGACGTAGTGGAGATACAGTGTCACGGCGGTTTTATAGTTGCACAGAGTATATTAAAAGCTACTCTTAAAGCAGGGGCTAGACTCGCTAATGCCGGAGAATTTAGTAAAAGAGCTTTCTTTAATGGACGGATTGATTTAAGTGAAGCAGAAGCGATTGCACAACTCATTGAAGCAAAAAGTGAAGATGCCGCTAAAATACTTGCCCGTCAAATGAAAGGCGAACTAAAAGAATTCATAGAAAATATTCGGGATGAAATTATTCATATACTTGCTTATTCAGAGGTGAGTATTGATTATGCGGAAGAGGATTTACCAGAAGATTTAGTGTTGCAAATACAAGCAAAACTCACGGAACTTAAAAAATCACTTCAAGCAACTCTTAGAGCAAGCAGGGAAAGAGAAGGACTGATGCAAGGGTTTAAAGTAGCCATAGTAGGCAAACCAAATGTCGGTAAAAGTTCTTTG
Source organism: bacterium (assembly GCA_018822665.1). Taxonomy (GTDB): domain Bacteria; phylum Campylobacterota; class Campylobacteria; order Campylobacterales; family Sulfurimonadaceae; genus Sulfurimonas. The sequence continues at coordinate 32,008 of JAHJJX010000013.1, read as the reverse complement.
CTTAACGCGCTTCTCCATTATAACCGTGCCATAGTGAGTCCAATTGCTGGAACTACTAGAGATACCATAGAAGAGCAGGTGAAAATCGGCACCCATTTAATTCGCATAGTTGACACCGCCGGCATACGTGAGGCAAATGATGAAATTGAACGCATCGGAATCGAGCGTTCGCTTGAAGCAATAGATCAGAGTGACATCGTAGTTGCATTGTTTGATTCAAGCCGAGAAGCAGATGGTGAAGATATGCAGATATTATCTTTGATAGCATCACATGCAAGAGATAAACACCTTGTCTATGTAAAAAATAAGATAGATTTAGAGCCAAAATTCCGGCATGTGGAAATACAATTTGATATAGAAATAAATTCTAAACAAAGCGTGAATGCATTGGTTGAAATTCTAAAAAACATTATGGACACAAGCAATATTTCAGATGAAATAATGCTGATATCTCAAAGACAGATTTCTGCCGTTGAGAATACCTTAGATAATATTGATGAAGCGTTTGAGCCCTTGGAATCACAAGAGCTTGAAATTTTTTCTTTTCATCTCAATGAAGCAGTTAAAGAGATGGCTTCTATTACAAGACCTTTTGAAAATGATGAGATGCTTGACAAAATGTTTGGCTCTTTTTGTTTAGGTAAATAGTTGAAATACATAGCAATAGATTTAGGGCTAAAAAGAATAGGACTCGCGTACTCTGCACATAAAGATTTTGCAACGCCTCTTAAAGCTGTGCAAAGAAAAAATAGAGATCAAGCCTCCGCTGAAGTAAAACAGGTGTTAAAAGAGTGGGAAGCGGATGCTGTTGTTGTCGGAATTCCTCTTGGTGGAAGCAGTGAAGATGAGATGAAGCGGCGTATCGCCCATTTTATGAATCTTGTTGATTTTAAAGGTGAGATTTTTTATCAAGATGAAAGCCACTCCTCTCTTGAAGCTGAAAATATAATGAAAGGCGAGATAAAGTATATTCGTGACGGACGTATAGATTCTCTCTCTGCTATGATTATTTTACAAAGATTCCTGCGAACGATTTAAAAATCAGAATTTTGTACAAGCTCAAAAGTTCGTATTCTCTTAAGGAAACGCTCTTTATTAATTTACCATTATAAAAAGATTATTGCTGATGTGTGCGGTATCTACAAACTTTTCTTTCAATTCTCTGTCAAATGTTAAAATGTAAATGTCACTACTTTTAAGATTCAATTTTTTAAACTCTTCGAGGAGTACATCATCTGCTACATTCTTTCCGTGGTCGCATTTGATAAAATTAAATGAATGTAACGTTTTAGAATAATCATATAGATTCGCTTCCCACTCGGCACGTTTAAGATAAAGTGAATCAGGATTAGCTGCTAAGTAGATATCAGAATCTAAAATGCCGTAAGGCTCAATGATATCTCTAAAAATAGAAGATATGTTTGAAAAATTTTCTATATCCCAAAACAGATACGCTATTTTAGAGTTACTTTTTTGTTTTTTATTGATTAGCTTTATTCTTTTGCTGATATTATAGTTTGAATGGGCATTGTCATTTGTGAGAATAATTGAGTTTTTTAAATCTTGCGCATCTTTTGTGTCAAAATTTAAAATTTTTCCAAGTTCTATATAAAGGTCTAAATTTTCAAGCTCTTGGGACGCTCCCCCTTTTTGGTAGGTTTGCAGTCTATTAAAGTTAGATTCTGAAAAAAGAATTTTAACACTCATCTTTTCATGATTCGCATACACTTGTTTAGTGCGAAAAAAAATATTTTTCGCATCCTTTGTATCGGGGAGTTCCACGCTTCCTCTATACTTGTACTCTATTGTTATCTTTTGCTTATACATTGCGAATGATTAGGACAATTGAAAGAATTCTGTAGCTTCAATCTCATCATCGGTTAAGTTTTCTCTTTTATAGTCATCATCCGTCTCAATAAGCTCTTTGATAGTATTTTGACAATACTCTAAGAGTACTTTTTTGGCATGTGGATTATCGCTTAAAAATCCGAGTCCGCTAAACTGATACGGCTCTTCTTGCTCAATGCATATTAAAGTTCCTTCGCAGTTTTCTTCAAGTACATCCACTAAGCTTCTATAAGAGATATTGAACTCTGTAGCATTCCAGCCAATATCTTCAAGATCTTTAGAAGCAAACTCCGCAACACCGTCACCTGTTGTGTCATCATAAGAAGCTCTTGGTGTATTAAAACCTATAATTGCCTGCCAGTTGGAAAATGCTTTGATTAAAACTCTATCATCGTCTTCAACAATTTGATAGTTTTTCCCAAGCAGAGCCTGCAGTGATGGTCTGCTGCTTGGCATGAGGGCATTTGTAGGCTGGCTGGCAGGAACTCCTTGATAAATTAAAATATCATTATCAGAAAAAGGCTCGTGTTTTATCTCTCCTCTTAGCGTAATACCAAATTGTTTTGATGAATTTATTGCTTGGAGTAAAGAAGACTTAGAGACAACAATTATCTCTTTAAATAGATTGAACTTTTTCATAGTAACCTCGTAATTTTTTTGATATTATACATACTCTGATATTAAATGAAAAATTTTTTAATAAAGTATAAGCTTGGACTAATAAAAGTTTATACTTTAATTGAGTATAATGCCACAAAATTTTTGAGCCTTTGAGCTTATATTATGCAAGGATATATAATGGCATTAACTGTTTATTATGACAAAGATTGTAATTTAGATATTATAAAAAGTACAAAAGTTGCGATGATTGGTTTTGGTTCTCAAGGCCACGCACACGCTGAAAACTTAAGAGATAGCGGTGTTGAAGTTATCATCGGTCTTCGTAAAGGCGGCTCTTCTTGGAAAAAAGCTGAAGCTAAAAACTTCAAAGTTATGACAGTTGCCGAGGCATCTGCTGCTGCTGATCTTGTAATGATTCTTCTTCCAGATGAAAATCAAGCAGAAATTTATAAAAATGAAATTGCTCCAAACTTAAAATCTGGTGCAACAATCGCTTTTGGACACGGTTTTTCTATCCACTATGGCAGAATTCAGCCGGCAGCAGATATCAATGTTACAATGATTGCTCCAAAAGCACCGGGACACACTGTTCGTTCTGAATTTGTTCGTGGCGGCGGTATCCCCGATTTAATCGCTGTTGGACAAAATCCAAGTGGTAAAACGAGAGAGCTGGCTCTTTCTTACGCATCGGCTATCGGCGGCGGAAGAACTGCTATTATTGAAACAACTTTCAAAGATGAAACAGAAACTGACCTTTTTGGAGAGCAGGCTGTTCTTTGCGGCGGTGCTGTTTCTTTGGTTCAAGCTGGATTTGAAACATTAACTGAAGCTGGTTATGCTCCTGAACTTGCGTATTTTGAGTGTTTGCATGAACTTAAACTTATAGTTGATTTAATGTTTGAGGGCGGTATTGCTGATATGAGATACTCTATCTCCAACACTGCTGAATACGGTGACTATGTTTCGGGTAAACGTGTTATCAATGCTGAGTCAAAAGCTGCAATGAAAGAAATCTTAAAAGAGATTCAAGACGGTAGATTTGCAAAAGACTTTATTCTTGAAGGTCAAGCAGGCTACCCTCGTATGAACGCTGAGCGTGCAAATGCCAGAGCTTCTTTAATTGAAAAAACAGGTGTTTCACTTCGTGAGATGATGCCGTGGATTTCAAAAAATAAAATCGTAGACACTTCTAAAAACTAAAAGAGCAATGCACGTTTTTGCGTGCACCTCCCCTTGTGCTCTCCATCGATATGCTTCTTCGTTATTTCCCTTATAAAATTTTTTACTTTTTCAATTTTATGTCATTTTTTTCAAAGCATTAATATTTCTTAGATATGATTCCACCAAAGGATTTTCATGTTTATAAACTCGTTTCTATCTTTCGGACTTTTTTTCTTAAGCGCAATGCTTATTGTTGGTTTATTTCTGTATCTGTATGCTTTAGTAACTCCATACGATGATTATAAACTTATTTTCCAAGAAAATAATACAGCTGCGGCTATTGGCTTTGGCGGCGCAATACTGGGTCTTTGTATTCCCCTTTACAGTGCGCTTGTGAGCTCAGTTTCATATATTGATTTTTTGATTTGGGCTTGTGTTGCAATGGGTATTCAATTGCTTTTTGCTTTTATAATAATCCGTATCAATGTGAAGTTTTCATTTGAAAAACAGATTGAAAAAGGAGCAGTTTCAGTTGGAATTTTAATGGCATTTTTATCAGTTTGCATAGGACTTCTCAATGCAGGCTCAATGAGTTATTAGTTCTTAGAGTGAACACTTTTCATTGTAATTTGCTTGGCATGTGGAAAGTTCCACATGCCAAGCATCTTTGAAGTATGTTATGTGTTTTGTTATAAAAGTTTTTGAGCTCGGATAAGTGTAGAAATTAAAATAGAGTATTTGTCTATGCCTGAAGATTTCATTTTCAACTCGGCATCCAAAAGCAGCTCGTGAAGTTTATAATACGTATGGGGTTTGAATTTGAGTGACAATGCCGCTTTCTCATCTACGACAAACTTTGGAGCTGGGTATCCCAAAATTTCCAAAGCGTTTGCAGTGCCATTGACTCTTATATAGATATTAAACATATACAGTTGTGTAAGATAAGTCGTAAGAGCTGTTACTACTCTTATCTCATCTTCAGCGTGCTCTAAAATATTATGTAAGTCACTCTTAAAATCTTTTTTGTGAAGAATCTTTTTTATAAGGTCTTCTATATTTATTTCTGCTAATCCAAAAACAAGATTGTCAATATCTTTTGTTGTAATCTCTTTGTCATATACTCTAAATTTATCTATCTCATTGCAAGAGAGGGCTACATCTCCGTTGTGTATATTTAAGAGATGCGTTATTGAATATTTATCTATTTTAACATTTTTATCTTGTGCTTCTTGGAGAATGATACCCAGAGCATCATGATGGTTCGGATGAAAAAATCTGACACTCATTGTATTTTTTTTTGCAAATGCATTGGCATAAGTTTTATGATCGCTTCCGTAATACGCATAAACAAAAACATTGTCTTTGTTTTTTTGGCATAAATCTATAAGGATATCAAGTTCATTTTTGGCAACTTTTTTCTCACTTTTTATAACAAGGACACTTCTGTCTCCAAAAAGTGAAGCTTGTGACAAATGCGCTTTTGCGCTATTGTAGTTATACTCATCATGGTAAAAAAGAAGGGCAGAGGTATCTGCAATATTACTCAAGAGCTTTGTATATCTATCTATGAGAAAACTGCTTTCCCCAAATAGAACAAAGCTATTGGATAAACTAGAGTTTTGTATATGTTTATCTAATTCGCTTTTATACACTATGCTTCATCACTTTGTTTTCTTAATACTCTTGCAAATATTTTAGCTTTTGCTATATCAACACGCTCTATTTGAACGACTACGTCTTCAAAAAGAACGACATTGCTGTCTGAAGTTATGTAAAATTTTGCTCCCATAATTTCATCATGCAGTTCCGCTCTTACTTCAGGTTCCGTTGCACTAATGCGCGCTTTGAGCTCTTTGTCCATGTTTAACACAGCCCATCTGGCAAATTTTCTGGCCATAAATTCAACTTCTATAGTGCTTGCTTCTCTTTCTTTTTCACTTACGCTCATGCTGAGTGCTTCTATATTTCTTAGAACATAAGAGCCTTCAAGCGTATCGTTGTTGTTTATAGCCTTTAAAAGACGGTGTACTATCAAGTCGGAATATCTACGAATCGGTGAAGTGAAGTGTGTGTATGCTTCAAAACCAAGACCAAAGTGACCTGCGTTCAGCGGTGAATATCTCGCTTGCATCTGTGAACGGATAATCAAAGTATCCACCTCTGATTCAAGCCCCATCTCTTTTGCTTGTCTTTGTATGTCTGAAATGGTTTCTTTAATAGAATTTTTTATATCTATAAACATACCAATTCCGGCGAGTTCCTGATACAAAATCTGCAGTTTTACCTGACTCGGCGGTTCATGTATTCTGAATATCCCTCTGTCAAATCTGGCCGCCGCTTCTTTATTCGCTAAAAGCATACAGTCTTCAATAAGCGCGTGCGAAGGGGTTTCTTGCGCATAGGTTGTATGTGTGAGATTTGAATTTTCATCTATGAACATTTCCAGTTCATTGGAGCGAAAATCATAACCTACTTTTAACCTTTTTCTTTTGAGGGCATCTGTTACGATGCGTAACTTTTTGATATATTTGAAAATTATCTCTTCACTGCTGTTTTTAGCTTTTAATTTTCCTTCAAAAAACTCATCTATCTCTTCATAGTTAAATCTTCTTTGAGAATGAATTATTGCTTCATACACTTTAGATTTACTCACTTCTAAAGCATCCATGTCCAGTTTCATCTCAAAAACATAGGAGAGTCTGTCAACGTTTGCTTGGAGTGAGCACAGAGTTTCACTTAGTTGACGAGGAAGCATGGGAATGGAGCGATGAGGAAGATAGATAGAAAAACTTCTGTATATCGCTTCATTATCGATGGCACCAAAGGGGGTGACGTACTCGCTTACATCTGCTATGGCTACATATAAAGTTGTATTTGTATCATCCCAGTAAATAGCGTCATCGAAATCTTTAGCAGTGACGGGGTCAATGGTACAAAAAGGCAAATTTCTTAAATCAACACGATGCGGGTGCTTAGAAGCATCCACCGACTCAAAAGATGTGGCAATTTGTAAAACTTCTTCACTGAATTCATCATGTTTGTTAAATTGTGCAAGAACAATTTTTTCATCCACAAGAGGGTCTTGAAGATTTCCAAGTTTTTCCATGATGACATTATTTTGGTTGTCTATTTTGAATACATCGCCGTTTTTGTAAGCGTCGAAACTTTCTTTGTCTATTTCCACCCCGATGGGATAGTCTGTTTTTAAATCCAGCAAAGATTTCATAGAATCTTTTTGAACAACATAAGCAACGCTGTAGCTTATGGCACGTCCTACAATTTCTACAACTTTTGCACTTGGAGTTCCTCTTACGCCTAAAAGCCTTTGGGCAATGATGAGATCACCCTCTTTAGCACTTCCCAAATCACCCTCGCCAATAAATAAATCCCTAACATTTTCACCTATAACATTCAGGTACGCTGTATTCTTTTGAACTAAACCCAAAGTCCCGGCACGGTACTTGGAATTAAATTTATAAATGGTGCCATTTTTGGTTAGGTATTTTTTTGCCATCCAATTATTAATATAAACCATATCTTCAGCGGTGATATCTTGGTCACAAAGACCAAGAGTGAGATGAATAAGTAAAGATTTCAAAAGGACGTTATCTAGCGTTTTCTAAAGCTTTTTCAAAGCTTTCAAGATCAAGGGAGTATCGAGCGATGAGCTCTTTCGCTTCTTTTATGCTTTGATCAGTGATGACGCCGTTTATAGGAACAGCAACACGAACAACGTGTAAAATACTTGCTGCTCTTTGATTTTGAGGTTCTGCATTTTGAGGTTCTTGACAATGTTTGATAACATCCACAAGTGACGATTCAAATCTCCAATGTTCAAAGATTCTCGCACTTACTTCAGGTGTGTTTGTGCCAACGATTTTTCTCTCAGCTTCTTCCACGTCTTGAAGATCTTTAAGGGCATCGCGAAAAACATCCTGTTTTTTTTCTGCCATAATTTGTTGAGAAATAAGTACTTTCCCAATCTCAACTAAAAAAGCTGCCGGAGAAAGTACTCCCAGAAGCTTATTCTCTTTTCTTAAGCACCAAGCAGTCATCAATCCGTGCTGTTTTTTAGACAATGCGGAGAACATATCATTATTGATTCCATAGGGAGATAAATCGAGTGAAAAGCTTTTTTTAACAATGGACGCTAGTGCAAAACCTCTCACTGTTCCCATGCCAAATAAACCGACAGCCTGACTAATGGCATTAATTTCACGACTAAAGCCGTAAAGCGGAGAATTCGCGGCTTTTAATATATCCGCAGTTAAAAGAGGATCTTTTTCTAAAATTTTAACCATATCATTAAAGCTGCTGTTTGGATTCTGATAAACTGCCTCAATTTGCATAGCAGATTCCGGAAGCGGGGGAAGTTGTTTAATCTGTTTTAGTATCTCTTCAGTCATAGCACTCTCTTTTTAGTATCTTTTTTTCTATAATTATAGTGCATGCACATAAATTAATACTGAATATTTACAAAAAAGTGTTATTATTTTTTGGAAAATCTATTATAAGGAATAATATGCAAAGAGATGCAATGCTGACACAGCTCGGATATGCGCCAAATGACGCTTTAATCAAGCAGTTGGAGAAGATAGAGAAAAATACGCAGGGGTACGAAAAAATCCAAAAGCATATTATGGATTTGCATGATGCGCTCAGAGTTGACGGCTCTTTTGTAGCGCTGTCTAATACAAATGATTGTTTTAAAATAAAAATAGAAGCTCCAAGTCCGGAGATTGCAGTAGAAGCACATGAAAAAATTCAACATTTTAGCGATAAGTATAAAGTGACGGTGAGAAAATTAGAAAATAAAGAAACATATTACATCATAGGGTTTAACCATTAAGGCCTTGAATTGAAAGAGCCTATGAGCATAGAGGGTTATGACCTTTTAGTTGAAGAATTTAGATTCTTGCTAGAAGTGGAAAAACCTGAAGTTGCTCATGAAAAATTGGTTGCAGCTGCTCAGGGCGATAGAAGCGAAAATGCAGATTATCATGCAGCGAAAGAAAAACTCCGCTTTATAGACAAAAGGCTTTTTTATCTTAATGCAATGATCCAAAAATCACAAATTATAGACCCTTCACAGTTTCCGCATGAAAGAGTTCGTTTTGGTAGCAGTGTTAAAATACTGAATCTCGACACGGATGAAGAGGAGATATATACTCTTTGTGGAGTTTTAGAATCCGAACCGGAAAATGGACTTATTTCCATTCACTCTCCTTTGGCGAAGGTTATGTTAGGAAAAGAGGTGTCCGATGCGTTTAAAATCAAGCTTCCACTTGCTAAAAAAGAGTATGAAATTTTAGAGATTTATTATAAAAATATTTTTTCATTAAAGAAAAATATTCGCACGAAAACCGACTTTTCTTTCCATTAAAACACTTTTTACATCTAATTAGATATAATCCCTCTTTAAAAACCAAAATTTTAGGAATCATCCGTGAGCCAACAACTAGATAACATAGAAAAAGTACTTGCATCACACAAACTTTCAAGCGAAGACTATGCGCATATTAAAAAGATTTTAAACCGTGAACCAAACTTGGTGGAGATAGGAATTTTTTCTGCTATGTGGAGTGAGCACTGTAGTTATAAATCATCTAAAATTCACTTGAGCGGATTTCCGACAAAAGCTCCATGGGTTATCCAGGGTCCTGGTGAGAATGCAGGTGTTATCGATATCGGTGAAGGGTATGCAGCTGTATTTAAGATGGAATCACACAATCACCCAAGTTTTATCGAGCCTTACCAAGGTGCTGCTACGGGTGTAGGCGGGATTATGCGTGACGTTTTTACAATGGGTGCCCGCCCTATTGCAAATCTCAATGCTTTAAGATTTGGTAATGTTTTAAATGATGATAAGATATCTGCGCATCAAAGATATTTAGTTCGCGGTGTTGTTGAGGGAATCGGTGGTTATGGAAACTGTATGGGTGTTCCGACTATCGGCGGAGAAACAAGCTTTGATGAGTGCTACAATGGGAATATTTTAGTAAATGCTTTTACTCTAGGTCTTGCAAAATCGGATGAAATTTTTTATGGTCGTGCGGACGGAATTGGCAATCCTGTAATTTATGTTGGCGCAAAAACAGGTAGAGATGGTCTTGGGGGAGCTGTTATGTCATCTGACAGTTTTACAGAAGAGTCAAAATCTCTTCGTCCGACTGTTCAAGTCGGTGACCCTTTTACTGAAAAACTTTTGCTTGAGGCATGTTTGGAACTTTTCAAAACAGACCATGTTATCGGTATTCAGGATATGGGTGCTGCCGGGCTTACCTCTTCATCTTTTGAGATGGCAGGGCGTTCGGGTTCAGGAATGACAATGCACTTAGACCGTGTTCCTGCTCGTGAAGAGAATATGACTCCGTATGATTTTATGCTGAGTGAATCGCAAGAGCGTATGCTTCTTTGCGCTAAAAAAGGAAGTGAAGCCGAGATTATTAAAATCTTTGAAAAATGGGATTTGGATGCTGCGGTTATCGGTGAAGTTACGGCAACGGGAAATATGGAGCTTTTTTGGCACGGAGAGAAGTGCGCTGAAGTTCCTGTAAACCCTGTAAGTGAAGAAGCTCCGGTGCTTAAGCGCCCGGTTTCTCGTCCTAAATATTTAGATGCAATCGCAAATGTAACAATTAATGATTTTACCAAAGTATCTAACCAAGACGCTTTTGCTAAACTTACAAAATCTATGGAAGTTGTAGATAAATCTTGGATATATACGCAATATGATTCTATGGTGCAAACAAACACAATCAAAAAAGGCGGAATGTTAGATGCTTCGGTTATTCGTATCAAAGAGAATAAAAAAGCCTTAGCAATGTCCGCGGATTGTAATGTTCGCTACTGCTATATAGACCCTCGCAGAGGGGCTGCTGCGGCAGTAATTGAGAGTGGCAGAAATGTTGCGATGAGCGGTGCGAGACCACTTGCAATTACGGACTGCTTAAACTATGGGAATCCGGAAAACCCAGAAGTTATGTGGCAGTTTGCCGAAGGGTGTTTGGGCATCAAAGAAGCTTGTGCAGAACTTACTACTCCTGTAATCGGCGGAAACGTTTCCCTTTATAATGAAACAAACGGCATATCTGTTTTTCCAACTCCATCTATCGCGACTGTGGGTGTAAATGATGATGAAAACAAGGTTTTAATGTCAAGTTTTCAAAATGCCGGAAGTGTGCTTTACCTTGTGGGTGAATCAAAAAGCGAATTCGGCGGATCTTTATACATGAAAGAGATTTGCGGAACTGTCGCAGGAACTTTACCTGAGATAAACTATAAAAATGAACTTGCTCTTTGGGCTTTAGTGATTGAAGCAAATAAAAAAGGTTTGCTCTCCTGTGCAAAAGATGCAAGCAGCGGCGGTGTTGCAATCGCTTTGGCTAAAATGTCCGCTACTTCTGGACTTGGCTGTGATGTTACGATGCTTGTAGCTGATGAGAGAGATATTTTTGCTGAAAGTATGTCTCGAGCAATTATCGAAGTGAAGCCGGAGAACTGTGCGGATTTTGAAGACATGCTAGGTGGCTTGGCTTGCGAGCAGATAGGAACCATCGGCGGAGATACAATCAAAGTAAACGATGTAATAATGAGTATGTCAGAACTGCAAGATAATTATTTTAATACTTTTAAAAGAGTTATCGAAAGAGATTTATAAAACAAACTATTTTCTTTAACTTAGTGCTGTAATCGCACTAAGTTTCATTCTTCAATTATTCCTCGAATATTTTTATCTTTTTAAATAATTAAATATTTACACTAAATATACAAATAAAAAAAAATATTATTTTAAACATAATAGCGATATTCGGTTAAATAAGTTAAAGTTTATTTTACTTAGGATAACATGGCTCGTAAATTAGATTAAAGGTATTGACATGAAATTATTTCGTTTGCTCTTATCCTTATCTGTTGTTGCAAGCATTGCATCTGCAGGCGGTAAGGAAATCGCGGTTAAGTTGGGTTTAGATGCGAGTTCTAAAGCTATAAAACAGTGGGAAAAAGTATTTGAAAAAGATGACAAAATGGAAAAGTTGGGAATCGATAAATTATCTGATGCCGACAAAAGCGATTTAAAAAAATATTTAACAAATCATGCTGCGGATTCTGATCATCCAGAAGCGGCAGGTGTGTAAGAAAAAGGGAATATCAATGAAGAAAATTATAAAATTAAGTTTAGCAACATCACTCGTTGCATTGTCTTTAACTGCTGCAGAATCAAACACCGAGTTGATGGATAAAATTAACGGTTTGCAAAAGCAAATCAATGAACTAAAAGCATCTCAGTCGGACTCGAATGACGCTCTAGAAGAACGCATCGACAGTGTTGAAACTTCTACTATGGTTGATAAAATCAATTTTGGTTTAGAGTTTCGTGCCCGTGTGGATAGTTTTGAAAGTCAGGACGCTGCGGGTACTCAAGCAACTGATAACAATATTTGGTCTAATCGCTTGAGATTAAATATGGATTCTGAAATTACGGATGATATGAAGTTTACAGGTCGTCTGGTTATGTATAAAAATTGGGCGGATTCAAATATTAATGTTTTTGCAGGGGCAGATCCTATGCAGGGAAGACGTCCTTCGGATAGCGGTCTTTTTGTAGAAAGAGCATACGTTGACTGGACTGTTTTAAAAGGCGAAGTGCCTGTTGTCTTAACTTTGGGCCGTCAGCCGAGTTCAGATGGTCCTTCTCATCAGTTTAAAGATAATACTGTTCGTAAAGCAACGTATTCAGCTCTTAGTTTTGATGGTGCGGCAGACGGTATCGTAGCTACTGCAAATCTTCAAAAAGCAAGTAATGTAGATGGTTTGGCACTAAGAGTCGGATACGGTAAAGGGTACCAAGACCAATCAGCGCAGAGTTATGTAGGAAACCCAGGAGGAATAGCAGATTCAAATGTTCTTGGGGTATTTTTGGATAGCGGCTTAGGAATAAACGGTTCACTTTTACAATTGAGCGCGGTTCAGGCGAGAGATGTTGTTTCGAATGTTCCGGGGGACAATAAGAACATCGGTGATATTATGCTCTACACGGCTATGTTAGAGTTTACAAATCTTGCCAATAGCGGATTGGATATATTTGCTCATTATGCTGTTTCTCAAGCGAAACCAAATGGTGACACAAGTTTATATAATGGCATGAATGTCGGTTTGTTAAGCACAAATATGATTGGAACGACTGTCAGTACAGACCAAAAAAACGGTAGTGCTTTTTGGGTAGGTGCGAGATATACAATGCAAATCGAGAGTATGAATAATCCTAGATTCGGTGTTGAATACAATAAAGGAAGCGAAAACTGGTTTAGTTTTACGCAGGGTTCAAACGATTTGACAAATAAACTAGCTACTCGCGGAAGTGCCTATGAAGTATATTATATCCAGCCGATTAACCGTTATGCACACCTTCGTCTTGGTGCGCAGATGATTGATTATGAATATACAGGAAGCGGATACCAGATTGGTGCTCCAATGAAAGTAGCAGATGTAGCCAGCTTGGCTCCAACGACCCTAGACAAATTAAATAACTATTATTTACTATTTAACGTAGCGTATTAATATTTTCAACAGACAGGTAAAAAGATGAATGCAATAGAACATTTAAGTATAAAAGCAAAAATATGGTTTATAGTAGCCATAGGTCTCATTTCTCTTGGTATAACAAGCATCATAAGTTTTAGCGCTTTTAGTGTTTCAAAAAATAGTTTTGATGATTTTAAATCAAAACAGCTTCATCTTATATCTTTATCAGGGGATATATCTGATTCAATTGCCACTTTGCAAAATATATTTTTGACATCAGCAGCGTCTCAGCTGAAGTTACAAAGCGACTATAAAAATAAAAATATTAAAATACAGGAAGATTTGAGTAAATCTATCGCAGAACTAGAGCTTATGTCTTCGCTAGAGGAGTTTAATGAACTTAAAACGATAGTGAAAAATATTTCATTAAGAACAAAGGCATTAAGTATAATTGGACTTGGCATGGTGAATGAGTTTACGGATGAAGATGCTGATAATGAAGACAAAGTAGATGCCATCGCTTCGTATAATTCCGTAGCCGTTAAAACAAAAGAAGAATTGGAAGCACTGGTTGATTTCACAAAAAAATCTTTAAATGAAAATATTGCTTCATTTGATGAAAAATTATCCGGTTATGAAAATCAGATATGGTATACAGCTATTTTTGCTTTAATATTTTTAATGGTAATCAGTGGCTTGTTAATTTCTGTAATTCATAAATCAATTGAAAAACTTCAGCACAGTATGAATACCATTAATACCCAAAGAAATTTTACTTTTCATCAAGAATCATTAGGAACAGATGAAATATCTAGTATATTCTCCAGTCTCAATCTGCTGATTTCATCTACAAGAGAAGCAATAGATGATTCAAAAAATAGTGCTCAAAACAATAAAAATATAGTTCAGGAAGTAGATAAGCATTTTGTAGATATGTCTAAAAGCATGGAAGAAACTTCCAATATAATTATGCAGACTACAAAGTATGGTGAAGAAACTATCCTAATGATAAAAGAAGCTACGGACGATGCAGACGTAGTGAGAAGAGATATATCTAAGGTAAGTGAAATATTAGACGTGGCAAGTAAACATATTGTGGAAATGATTGAAGAGGTGCATAACAGCGCAGAGGTGGAGATGAGTTTAGTGGATGATTTAGCCCGTCTTAGTACCGATGCACAGCAGATTAAAGGTGTGCTCAGTGTTATAAGCGATATAGCAGACCAGACCAATCTTTTAGCCTTAAATGCAGCCATAGAAGCAGCCCGTGCCGGTGAGCATGGCCGTGGATTTGCCGTCGTTGCCGATGAAGTTAGAAAGCTTGCGGAGAGAACACAAAAAAGTTTAAGCGAAATCAATGCGACCGTCAGCGTCATAGTGCAATCCATCAATGATGTAAGTGAAAAAATGAATGCAAATGCAAATAATATACAAAACCTTACAGAAGTATCATCAAACGCTAAAGACCAGATCGAACTTACCGTAAATACTATGAATGACACAACTATAGCAATGAACGTGTCTTTAGATGCTTTGCATAAAACGGGGCAAAGCACACACTATATTATTAATAAAATATCGCAAATAAGCAAAGAAGTTGAAAAAAATGTTAAAAGCAGCAATATAATGTCGGAAGAGATTAAAAGACTTGAAGAAAATGCTTTAACTCTCAGCGACAGGCTCTCACAATTTAGAACTTGAGTTTTTGCTCAAGTGCTTAAGCCTGTATTTTTTTAGCAAAAAAAGCACAATTTCTATGGCATGTGGAAACTAAAACTATTCCACCTTAATGAGCTTATAAGTGCTTCCCCATAAGGGATTACTTATAAATAAGATAAAAGCTCTTTGTCTAAAACATGTTTTACATTTGCCACTTCATCTATGCTTTTTAGCTCAAATCCACTTTTTGTATAACAAACTACACTTTCATCAGTTCCATTTAAAAGACCGTTGATAGCATGTGTTATAAATTTGTATGCCATGAGTCTGTCATAAATAGTTGGATTTCCACCTCTTTGAATATGCCCTAAAATACTGACTCTAGATTCAATGCCGATTTTATTTTCAAACCAATCGGCGATATCATGAGAATCTTGTTGTATCCCCTCCGAAACGACGGCTAAAAAGTATCTTCTGCCATTTTTTATCTGTTTTTTAAATTCTTCTTCATACGATTGTAAATCATATTCTATTTCAGGAATAAGGCAAAGCTCTGCTCCCGAGGTAAGAGAAGATATAAGCGCTAAGTAGCCGCAATCACGCCCCATCGTCTCGATAACAAAAGCCCTTTTAAAAGAAGCAGCTGTATCTCTGATGGCATCAATGGAAACCTTGATTATATTTAAAGCCGTATCAACGCCTAAGCAGTATGTTGTTCCGCTTATGTCATTATCGATGGTTGAGGGAATGCCGCAAAATTTTATGCCGTGCTCTTTGTAAAACACATCGAGTCCTCTAAATGAACCGTCCCCTCCCAGAACAATAAGCATATCTATATTGAGATTGTCAAGATTTGTTTTAGCGATTTTTCTATATTGCGCAAGTGTAAATCTTTTAGACCTCGCGGAACCAATTTTTGTACCGCCGCGATTGATGATGCCCGCAACATCTTCATAACCCGCTTTTGTAATATTATTATCTATAAGCCCTTCATACCCGTCATATATAAAATAAGGCTGCAAGCCCTTTTTTAATGAGTACTCTACAAAGTGTTTTAATGCAGGATTCATGCCGGAGACATCTCCGCCCGAACATAAAATAGCTATATTTTTCATTTTTAGTTTCTCATTTTAATTTTTTGTAGTTTACCATCATCTCAACTCAAATTAGATAAAATTACGCAATTTATTTATATCAAGGGCTATAATGAAAAGAGCATTAGTGAGTGTTAGCGACAAAAATGGCATAGTAGATTTTTGTAAAAAGCTTGTTAGTAATGGGTTTGAGATAATCTCTACCGGCGGAACTTATAAGATATTAGTTGAGAATGGTGTGTATGCCGTTGAGATTGATGAAGTTACAAAATTTCCAGAGTGTTTTGAAGGGCGTGTTAAAACTTTAAATCCTTATGTCCATGGCGGAATACTTCACAGAAGAGATAAGCAATCTCACCTAGACCAAGCAAAAGAGCTGGGTGTTGAAGCAATTGATTTGGTGTGTGTTAATCTTTATCCTTTTAAAGAAACAATCCAAAAAACTGATGATTTTGAAGAGATTATAGAAAACATCGATATTGGCGGACCGGCGATGGTTCGTTCAGCTGCAAAAAACTTTGAGAGCGTTATGATAGTGACGGATGTAAATGATTATGTATCTATAATAGACGCGATAGAAAATGAAAAAAATACAGTTGAATTTCGTCGTAATTTAATGATAAAAGCGTATGAACATACTGCCGCCTATGATTCTATGATAGCAAATTATATGAATACACGTTTTAATGGCGGATTTGGTGAGAAACAATTTATCGTAGGAAGTAAAGTAATGGCTACAAGATATGGTGAAAATCCTCACCAAGCCGGAGCTCTCTATGAGTTTGATAAACATTATTCAAACAACTTTAAAACATTAAAAGGTGAAGCGAGTTTTAATAACCTTAATGACTTAAGCGGAGCCGTGAAAATCGCATCTGCCTTTGGAGAAGAAAATGCCGTGTGTATTACGAAGCATGGAAATCCATGCGGATTTGCCATTAAAGACACTCTTTTAGAAGCGTATGAAGAGGCATTGAAATGTGACCCGGTTTCTGCTTTTGGCGGAGTTGTTGCTGTGAATGGTGTAGTAAACAAAGAATTAGCTCTTAAGATGAATGAAATCTTTTTAGAAGTAATCATTGCCGGGCGTATCACTGAAGAAGCACAGGAAGTATTTGCTACGAAAAAGCGTATCAAGCTATTTGAGATGGGAGCGGAGAAGCTTATTCTTGCAGATGATATCAAAGATTTTAAACATATTGATGGCGGTTTTGTTTTCCAAGATGCCGATAAAGTGGGCGTGGATGAGGTTAAAAATGCAAAACTAATGACTACAAACTCTGCAACGGAGCAAGAGTTAAAAGACATGGAGATAGCGTATAAAGTTGCTTCTCTGACAAAGTCCAATTGTGTTGTATATGTAAAAAATTCTGCAATGGTAGCTGTTGGTATGGGTATGACAAGCCGTGTGGACGCTTCTCAATGTGCTTTGAAAAAAGCTAAAGAGATGGGGCTGGATGTAACCGGTGCGGCCCTTGCCTCAGAAGCATTTTTTCCATTTCGTGACAGTATTGATGCTGCCGCTGCTGCAGGGGTCAAGTCTGTAATAGAACCGGGGGGGAGCATAAGAGATGCGGAGATTATAGAAGCTGCCAATGAATTTGGAATGAGTCTTTATTTCTCTGAAGTACGCCATTTTTTACATTAAAATTTCTCTATAACTCTTGGCATGTGGGAATTTATTTCCACATGCCAAGAGTTGATTGACATCCACTCAACCCTTATGATATAATTCCGCTTAATAAATAAATATTACAATATAAAATTTTAGGACAAAACAAATGGCTAAATCCTTGTACGAAACACTTGAGATTTCTGAAAATGCAAGTGAATCAGAGATAAAAAAAGCATATAGAAAACTTGCACGACAGTATCACCCAGATATAAATAAAGACCCAAAAGCCGAAGAAAAATTTAAGGAGATAAATTCAGCTTATGAGATTTTGAGCGATAAAGAAAAAAAATCGAAGTATGATATGCATGGGGACAGTATGTTCGGCGGGCAAAACTTCCATGATTTTTCGCGCTCACACTCTCGCGGAGGAAATTCCGACTTGGATGAGATTTTAAGAAGCATGTTCTCCGGCGGCGGTGGCGGATTCGGTGGATTCGGCGGCGGCAGTTCAGGTTTTGGAGGGGGAGGTTTTTCACAGCACAAACCAAATCTTGACATAGAATCAAATGTTACCATCCCTTTTAATATTTCAATTCTGGGCGGTTCTTATTCTGTTTCGGTAAACGGAGAAAGATTTGATATCAAAATTCCTGCAGGTGTAAAGAGCGGAGAAAAGATGAGAGTAAAAGGCAAAGGGCATGCACAAGGCGGCATTGCCGGAGATCTTTTTTTAAATATTGCCGTTGCTTCAAATCCTGATTATACAAGAGAAGGCGATGATATCGTAAAGAGTTTTGATGTTCCCCTTTATGCGGCTTTATTCGGTGAGAAAATCAGCATAGAAACTTTAGAAAAAGAGATTAAGCTTAAGGTTCCGCAAAATACTAAAAACGGACAAAGATTTCGGGTAAAAGAGATGGGTGCAATGAACAGAAAAACCAAAGTAAGGGGAGATTTGTATCTTAAAGCCAATATTGTTTTACCTAAAGTAGATGAACTAGATGAGGATTTAGTAAAAACTATGAAAGAAAAATTACCAAAAGAGTAAGGAATTATTATGATACATCAGTATGATGAACCAGTATATCTTATAAGCGTAGTCGCAAAAATATTAAGTATACATCCACAAACTTTGCGACAATACGAAAGAGAAAATCTTATCTGCCCATCAAGGTCCAACGGCAGAATAAGACTTTATTCTCAAAGAGATATAGATAAAATCAAACTGATTCTAAGACTTACTCGTGAACTCGGGGTAAATCTTGCCGGTGTAGATATCATCATACGATTAAAAGATAATGTAGATGGTATGGAGCAAGAGATAGCAGGCTTAAGGCATGAAGTCTCAAAAGCCAAGAACACGCATTCAGTTTCTCCGGATAAGGCTCTTGTAACTAAAAAAAGTATTTATGAAATGATTATATTTGAGCAAAAAGATTGATTTACTCTTTGAGTCTTTGAATCTTTGCTCCAACGAGTTCTAGTTTCTTTTCTAAATTGTCGTATCCGCGGTCAAGATGATAGATACGATGTATATTTGTCTCTCCCTCAGCGACAAGTGCCGCCAAAACCAAAGCGCTCGAAGCTCTGAGATCTGTTGCCATCACATCTGTACCGCTGAGTTTTGTTTTTCCGTTTACGGTTGCAACATGTCCGTTGAGCGTGATGTTGGCACCCATTCTTTGAAGCTCGCTGACATGCATAAATCTATTTTCAAATAATCTTTCTTCAACAACTGAAGTTCCATTGGCCTGCGTAGCAAGTGCTAGAAATTGTGCTTGCATATCTGTTGGGAATGCCGGATATTCCTGTGTGATGATTCTAACTGGTTTAAGTTCTGCGGTAGGATGCAGAGTGATTGTATCGGGGGTGATTGTAAAGCTGTTTCCCATCTCTTCAAGTTTTGCCAAGACCGCACCAAGATGTTTTGCGTTTACATTTTTGAGTGTCAATTCTGAATTTGTAATTGCACCGGCACAAAGATATGTTCCTGCTTCTATGCGATCGGGAATGATAGTAAATTCATCAATATCGAGTAATTTACCGGATGTTCCATGTATGGTCAATACCGCCGTTCCTATACCCTCGATGCTGACTCCGCTCTTGTTGAGTATTTCGCAAAGTTGCACAACTTCGGGCTCTCTTGCCGCATTTGTTATTGTTGTGATTCCTTTGGCCAAGGCTGCTGCCATAACGATATTTGCCGTTCCTGTCACGGTGATTTTATCAAAGATGATATTGCAGCCTTTAAGCCCATCGGGCGCAGTTGCCTGTACATAACCGGCTTCTATATTTATTTTTGCACCCATATGTTCGAGGGCTTTTAAATGGAGGTCGATTGGTCTTTGTCCTATTGCGCATCCACCTGGAAGTGAAACTTCACAGTGGCCGAATCTCGTTAAAATCGGTCCTAAAACCAAGATGGAAGCTCGCATCGTTTTTACGATGTCGTAAGTTGCTTTAGTCTGGTTGAGTGATGAAGTGTCCACTGTAATGTTGTGATCATTAAATTCACAGCTTGCACCAAGGTTTGAGAGAAGTTTCAGTAATGTATTAATGTCGACAACATGCGGCAAGTTTTTAATGCTTACTTTATTTTTAGCAAGTATTGTCATAGCAATAAGAGGCAGAGACGCATTTTTTGCACCCGATATTTGAATCTCTCCGCTGAGTGATTTAATTCCGTTTATTTTTAAGTAATCCATTGTTCTTTTATTCTCTTTAGTAAATTAATAATTATTTTTAAGTTTGTTATTATAGCTGTTTTTCTAAGTCATTCAGAATGAATCGAATATAAAGTTGGAAAAAAGAATTCGTTTTTTTGATATACTTAGAGGAAAAGGAGATTGTTATGAGTTCAGCCTTGGATAGATTAAAAAGTTTAACAAATAAAATCTCCGGTTATGAGATGGCAAGAAAGGAAAATTTAAAATTTTTAAGAGAGTTGTATAGTGAGATTGGCATAGATAAAAAAGTGGAAGAATTTAACGAACTTTTTGATTTTAAGGCTATCAATCTCTCCGGCGCATCACTTTTAAGCGAAAGTTTGGGTGAGATAAAAAAAGGAAAATATCTGCAAATTCTGGCTATCGGCTACGACAAAGACGCGCTTGTTAAGAGCAAAAATATCTCTTTGGGCTATTTTGGCAGAGCAGAAAATATAGATGCAGAGCTTAAAGAAAAAATAGTTGAATTTATCATCAGATACAGATTTGAGAAAAGTTTTATAACGCTTGAACATTACCACGATATGCTGGCCCCTTACAATACAAAAAATGTATAAATTTTACTTTTTATTATGGCTTCGATGGGCTGTGAGACTCACCGTATGCAGTATTTTGCTGGCATGTGGAATCTCTTTGCTTGTAACTCTTTTTTTGTATATGAATCAGGGTGCAGCAAGTTTAAATATTGAAATATTGAAAGCACTTTTGGATATTTTTAGATTTTGGTTTCCAATCGCCTGGAGTGTTACCCTTTTAATTTCCTTATTTAGAGGATTGAAATATATTTTTAACAATTGTATTGCAGGATATACATTAAAACTTACGGCATGTGGAAGTGCTCATACAATACAAACGATAGGATACGGTGATTTGGTAAAAGTTTGGAGAAAATGGTTTATGCTTATCATTTGGCTTGTCGGAGCTCTGATGATTCTCTCTTTAACTTTTACATCATTGTTTACCTCCTATGAGGGTGTGTTTGAGTGGTTTGATATTTACTGGCTCTTTTCTTTTATCTTAATAAGCGGTTATTTTTCATTTATTTTATTGGGTTCACGATGTAAAAAAGTAAAGGTAGTGCAATGCTGATTTTTCTTGATTTGGAAACAACCGGTTTGGAGGCCGAAGATAAAATCTGCTCCATTGGCTTTATTGTGCTGGATAATCAAAAGATTACAACTTTGTACGACCTCGTTAATGAGGGTAAAAAGATTTCACCAAAAGCTTCAAGCATCCACCATATAACAAATGAGATGCTCTTAAATAAAGCAAATATAAAACAGAGCAGGGCGTATCAATTTTTACAAGAGCACAATAAGCAGGGTACAACGCTTATAGCGCATAATATAAAATTTGATTTAGAAAAACTTCTGGCATGTGGAATGCAGTGGAGAGGTGAAATTGTCGACACACTCAGAGTAACCAAACACCTTATTCCTGAATGTGAGCAGTTTTCTTTACAGTTTTTGAGATATGAGTTAAAACTGTATAAGAATGAAAAAGAGAAGGCTTTGGCATGTGGAATCAAAAATGAACTTGTGTCTCATCATGCTCTGAGTGATGCTTTTATAGTAAAACTTTTATATGAGAATCTTTTGCAAATTGCAGGCAAAGAAGAGATGGTGGAACTTAGTTTTAAAAATGTTCTGCTTCAAAAATTGTTATTTGGGAAATATATAGGCAGATATATAGAAGATATCGCGATGAACGACAGGGGCTATTTGCACTGGATGTTAGAGAATATTTTGGATTTAGATGAAGATTTGCGATATAGTATCGGTTATCATTTACAAGGATAGTTATGAAAGTTGCCGTTGAGTGTAAATCCCCTTTGCTTCAAAAATCATTAGAACTTTTTTTATCTAAATACTTAAGCTCCGCAAAGCATTGTGACATAGTCGTTCGTGATGTTAAGTGCATGGAAGATGGGAGATGTTTTTATATTTCTAAAAATAATGATTCAGATTTGGTGAAACCGTTTTCTAAATCCCAGCTCATTTTGGCATTGGAAAAAAAATATAAAATAATGAAACAAGATAAGAGTGCGGAATCTGAAAAAGTGCAGCTACAAGAGCAAAAAGAAGAATCTTTGGATTTTAGCATTTTAGAAAAACGGATTGAATCTTTAACAAAAGAGTATCAAGAAAATATTTTGAAAGCTGTGAGAGCATTTTATGAAAAGTAAAACAATAAGCAAAAAAATTATCACCGGAAAGTTTAAAGGCAAGACTTTAAAACTTCCCTCCAAAGATACGACAAGAAGTTCAAAATCCATAGTGTTGGAATCTTTTTTTAATACTTTGCAGTTTGATATTGTGGATGCTGTTTTTGTTGAGGTTTTTTCAGGAAGCGGTTCTATCGGTCTTGAAGCCCTTAGCCGTGGGGCAAAAGAGATAATTTTTATGGAAAAAGACAGAGATGCGATAAAGATTTTAAGAGAAAATATCTCTCAAACCGATGAAAGCGCATGTGAAGTTTTTAGCGGGGACAGCTTTACAAATATAACCGCTGTTGTATCAAGACTCAAACGAAATAAGGAAAACGCTTTTTTCTATGTTGACCCACCGTTTAACATACGAGAAGGGATGGAAGATATTTACGATAAGACAATTGACCTTATTGCTTCTTTGCCAAAAGAGTGTGTGAAAATGATTATTATAGAACACATGAGCGGTTTAGAAATTCCGGAGACACTTGGGGAATTCCAAAAGAAAAAATCTAAAAAATTTGGAAACACAACTTTAACTTATTTTCAAAATGAATAAACTGGAATAATTATTGCTGTTCCTTTAGTTCAATGAAGGATTAGGTTATGAAAAAAATTATTTTATTTTTACTTACGCTTACAGCGGTTTATGCAACCAAAATCACTGATGTAGCAAATATAGTAGGCGTTCGAGACAATCAGCTTATTGGGTATTCTCTTGTTGTCGGCCTTAAAAAAACCGGCGACGGAACTACCTCTAAATTTACTCTTCAATCTATCTCCAACATGTTAAAAGCTATGAATATTGATATGAACCCCGCAGATATTAAATCAAAAAATGTTGCAGCGGTTGTTGTAACGGCAAATCTTGGAGCATTCTCCAGGCAAGGCGATAAATTTGATGTAACGGTATCTTCCATAGGCGATGCCAAGTCGCTTGAGGGAGGAACACTTCTGATGACTCCTTTAAAAGGGGTTGATGGCAAGATTTATGCGCTTGCACAGGGAGCACTCAGTATTGGCGGAAGAAATGAAAGAGGTGCAGGCGAATCGCATCCTACAACAGGACTTGTATTTAAAGGTGGATTTGTGGAGAGAGAAATAAATATTGATTTATACCACCAAGAGTATGCGACATTGTCGTTAAAAGAATCAAACTTTAAAAATAGTATTGCTATTCAAAAAGCTGTAAATGCTTTTTACAGCACACAAGTGGCAGTCGCCATGGATCCAAGAACGATTAAGCTTAAAAAACCTGAAAATAAATCAATGGTAGAGTTTTTAGCCGAGATTCAAGATATGAATATGGATTATCAGCCTAAAAATAAAATAATAATTAATGAAAGAACTGGAACCATCGTTGCCGGTATAGGAATAGAAGTCAAGCCTATAGTATTGACTCACGGGGATATAACTATTAAAATAAAAGAGCAAAATACACCCGACAGACCGGCGGGAGCCATGGTCATAGACAGCAGTCTGGTGATTGGTCTCAATGAAAATGAACTCTATACCCAAACGGGAACAACAACTGTTGCGAACGTCGTGCGTTCACTTCAAAAACTAGGAGCTACTCCAAAAGATATCATTTCTATTTTAGAAGCGATGAAAAGTGCAGGCAGTATATCTGCCGATTTGGAGATAATCTAATGAATTCTTATGGTATCAATTCTTTAAATATTCAATCACAATACATGGCGCAACAGCATACAGTTCCAAAAATAGATGAAAAAACCACAGATGCTGAGTTAAGAGAGCAAACGGATGCTTTTGAATCGGTGATACTCAAGATGCTTATGGATAATGCCATGAAGGATGAAAAGAATCTTTTTTCACAGCAAAATGACCCGGGAGATAAAATATATAAATCAATGTACAGAGATGAACTTGCAAAAGTGAGTGCCGGGGGATTTGGTTTTTCCCAAATGTTATATGATTATTTGAGCCGGAAAGTTTAGCTTAAGTGTTAAATTCGCATTGATTTTTTTTACAATTAGCCGATATGGTTGTATGTTTAAAATACAAATAACGATATGAGAGTTAAAAGGATAAATTATGATTTCACAGACTAATAGTGCGGCGGTACGGAGTGCTTATGCCAGCAATTTTGGTGAACCAAGAGAAGCCGTGAAGAGTAGCGGGAGTATTTCAAAACAAGGTGATATGAGCAAGGTTGAGAAGATTAGAGAATCTCTTGAATCTGGCGAATATAAAATAAATTTACAAGCTCTGTCTGAGAAAATAGCTCAAGAGTTGTTGTAGAAATTTTAGAAGAGGGGTTTAGAATGTTGTCTCACCATTTACAAAGTGCTTTGAGAGATTTAAGGGATATAATTAAAATAACTGAGTCGGATATTGCGGATATTAGAGAAGCGAAGCATGATTCCCAGTTTGATAGATTATCGCTCAAAGATGAAAAGATTAAGAGCTTTGAGAGTAAAAAAGCTATGATTGACCATGAAATATCATCTTTAATGACCAGAAATCCCGATAAAGAGTTACCAGAACTTTTAAATGAACAGCAGCATCAGGCGCTCTCTGAACTCAAAGCAGAACTTTCAACCTTAAGAGAAGTGAATAAGCATTATGCAAGATTAGTTTTGAGTGTAAGTAATTTATATAATTCATTTTTAGAAAGATTGGTTCCTACAGAGATGCAGGGCTATAATAAAGTTGCATCAAAAAATCCTTCTATTTTGGAAGTGAGAGTATAAAATGGCATCAATATTTAATTCACTTAATATCGGATATTCAGCTCTAAGTGTTGCTCAGGTGGGTATTGAGACTACCGGTCACAATATCGCCAATGCGGAGAGTGACGGCTATACAAGACAAAGAGTGATGACTGCTGCTGCAACACCTATTTCGTCAATGCCGGGGCAAGTCGGCAACGGTGTGCAAATATTGGAGATAAAAAGAGTTTTTGATAATTTTGTTTATGAAAGATATGCGAAAATTTCATCCGATAAAGAATACAGTGATTTTGAAAAAAAAACACTTGAAGAACTCTCAACATATTTCCCCGAAATAGAGAATGTCGGCATTAAAGCAGATTTGCAAGAGTATTACAACATGTGGCAAACATTTGCCGATAACCCAGAGAATAGTTCAATTAAATTGGCTTTAGCTAAACAAACGGATGTTTTGTCTCAGCATATTTCTTATTCACAAAATAAAGTAGCATCTTTGCAAGCTCAGCTCAATGAACAATTGGCTGTCAATATTAATGAAGTAAATGTTTTAATTAAAGAAGTAGCAGAGTTAAATAAGGCTATTGATGTTGCGGAACTGGATGGTTTGTATAGTGCAAATGATTTAAGAGACAAAAGAAATTTTATAGAAAAAAGTCTTGCAATGCTTATAGGTGCTGAAGTAAGTTCTGAAAATTTACAATCTGATATTAAAATTGATAGCTCTTCCAATACGAGATCGGGAAGCTATACAATTAGCGTGAATGGCTTTAACATAGTAGATGGGGGAACTTATCATCCTGTACATGTATCTAAAGAGAATAATAAAGTTGGTTTTTATGAAGTTTCTTACGAGAGACAAGACGGTACCCTTATTCCTATGGCCGAAAAAATTAATGGCGGTAGAATCGGTTCCATACTCAATCTCAGGGGCTCATCTCTCGATACTACAAGCGGAATGCCGACAAACGGTATTATTCAAAATGTAATAACACAGTTTAACGGATTCGCAAAAGGTCTTATCGAATCGACAAATAATGTTTATGCTTCTAATGCAACAACGAGAATAAACTCGAATGTTTTAGAATTGAATCCGGAAAATTCTCTTGTTAATTCAGCGCTTAATGTAAAAGAGGGTTCTTTTAATATAATTGTTTATGATATTGATGGAAATGTTGCAGGGAAAAGAAAAATAGATATAAATGTTTCAACTTCTATGACAGGGATTATCGGTTCAAATTCCATTGAAGGTCAAATTAAATCACAAAAAGATGATAACGGTGACGGGAATGCAAATAATGATATAGATGATTTTATCAATTTTAATTGGGCAACTTACCCCAACGGAAATAAGGCTCTGGAGCTGGCAATGGATCCTTTGTCAGAATCTAAAGGCTATACTTTTGCTATAGAAGACGTGCTTAAAGATGCTACCTTTGGGTCAGGTTCTAATTTTGCAGGTGCGCTTGGGCTTAATAGATTTTTTGATGGAGACAGTGCCCAAAATATTAAATTAAATCATGAATTAAGCACAAATTCAACATTAATTGGTGCAGGTTCTAGTCCGGTTGCCGGAGATAACACAATTGCTCTTAATATGATTCAGCATCAATTTGAAAAGTTTGATTTTAAAATTGGAAATAGTACTTTTAATACAACGGCTTATGGGATGTTTGATACAATCGCTACGAATGTGGGTACTGCGACCAACGCTTCCGTACTTAAAAATGAAACAGTATCTACGCAGTATAATGCAACGGAATTGGAATTTTTTTCAGTTTCAAAAGTGAGCATAGATGAAGAGATGACTAATTTAATTAAATATCAAACATCTTATGGCGCCGCAGCAAAAATAATTACGACAATAGATCAAATGATGCAGACACTTCTTGGCATCAAACAATAGCGTTGAGACATTCAAGGCTGTCTAATGAATTTGCCCGTCTTTAGCATTGTAATACTGATTTTTGTTTTTGTCTTTTCATTTCTTGGTTCTTTTATATATGGAGTAGATGCATATTCTTTAGATAGCAGCTCCATATTGTTGCCTCCCTCTTTAGAGAATTTCTTAGGAACAGATAGACTGGGCAGGGATTTATTAGCCAGATTGATGGAAGGGGGCAAAGTTTCACTTATTATTGGAGTGGGAAGTGCTTTTATCGCTTCTGTTGTTGGACTTATGGTCGGTTCAATGGCTGGATACTTTAGAGGTGGAGTCGATAAAAGTATCATAGCAATCATAGATTTATTTTTAACATTTCCAACTTTCTTTTTGCTCTTAGCGCTTGTGAGTTATGTGAATGCTTCTTCTTTAGTTTTAATTATTATCATATCCATAACGGGCTGGATGACAACGGCTAGATTAATTCGTTCTGAGAGCTTTACTATTACCTCTCAACCTTACATAAAAATTTTAAATATAGCAAATGTCAGTAAAATAAAAATATTATTTAAATATTATGCACCTATTTTGGCACCGATATATTTCGTAAGTTTTACTTTTGGTGTTGGGGGCGCAATTTTGGCAGAATCAGGACTTAGTTTTTTAGGTCTTGGCATTGTTGCTCCGCAAATGAGTTGGGGTACCATACTAAGCGGCGGAAAAGATGTTGTAGAGATTGCATGGTGGGTTAGTTTTTTCCCTGGACTCATGATTTTTTTAGTAACATTTTCGCTCATAAATATTTCAAATTATTTACAACAGTTGACAAATCAAAAACAGATTCAAAGTTAATGCCAGTAAGTAAAATAAAAGAGCAAAACCGATATACTTGCTACTTAATAATTTTAAAGGTATAAAAATGCAAAAAAACAATAAAATAAGAAAATGCCTTTTCCCTGCAGCAGGTTATGGTACAAGATTTTTGCCGGCAACTAAAGCAATTCCAAAAGAGATGTTGCCGGTGTTGACGAAACCGCTTTTGCAGTATGGAGTGGAAGAAGCGCTAGGCGCAGGTCTTACTACTATGGCTATTGTAACAGGAAGGGGAAAAAGAGCTATAGAGGACCATTTTGATGTTTCTTATGAGCTTGAACACCAAATAAAAGGCACAAGCAAAGAACATTATATGACAGGAATAAGAGACGTTATTTCTAAATGTACATTCTCATATACAAGACAAATTGAGATGAAGGGTTTAGGTCATGCAATACTGAGCGGTGAAACTCTCATAGGGGATGAGCCGTTTGCAGTAGTTTTAGCGGATGATTTATGTGATAATGAAGATGGCGAATCCGTCTTGTCCCAAATGATAGAGGTCTATGAAAAATATAAATGTTCCGTAGTCGCAGTAGAAGAGATACCCCTTAAAGACAGTAATAAATATGGCGTTATAGCAGGAAATGAAGAAGAAGATGGAATTTTTAGGGTAAATAACATGGTGGAAAAACCAGATCCTCAAGATGCCCCGTCTAATTTAGCAATCATTGGCAGATATATACTGACCCCCGATATCTTTGATATCCTTGGTGAGACTAAACCAGGCAAGGGCGGTGAAATACAAATAACCGATGCTCTTTTGATTCAGGCAAAACAAGGAAATGTTATTGCTTACAAGTTCAAAGGTAAAAGATTTGATTGCGGCAGTGTTGATGGATTTGTTGAAGCTACAAATTATTTTTATAAAAAATAAATTTTATAAAGAGATACTTGGCATGTGGAATAAATCTCTATTGCTATTGAAATAATAATTTAGGATAAACGATGGTATTGATGATAGATAATTATGATAGTTTTACATATAATATTGTTCAATATTGTAGAGAGTTGGGGGCGGATTTAAAAATTATTAGAAATGATGAGATGAGTATAGAAGAGATAGAAGCTCTAAATCCTGAAAAGATTATCATCTCTCCGGGTCCTGCAACTCCAGATGAAGCTGGAATTACACTTGCCGTAATAGATTATTTCAAAGATAAACTTCCAATTCTTGGAATTTGTCTGGGACATCAAAGTATTGCTCAAGTTTTTGGCGGCGATGTTGTTCGTGCGACAAATATGATGCATGGAAAAACCTCTAAAATGAAAATAGTGCATGACTGTGCAATTTTTAAAGATTTGCCGGAAGAATTTATAGCGACAAGATATCATTCCCTGATAGTTAAAAAAGATTCCCTGCCAATAATTATAGAACCAACTGCATATAGTGCGGATGACAACGAGATTATGGCGTTGAAAATCAAAGACAAAGATATCTACGGGGTACAATTTCATCCTGAATCCATTATGAGTGAATATGGACATGAAATTATTGGGAACTTTTTAAAACTATGAATTACAAATACATCTTATTCTTCTTATTGGGGATAGATGCATTTGTCTTATTAACACAAACAACACAACTCTCTATATCCTATCATGAAGCGTCTATGCTCTATGATAAGTTTTCTTTTTTGCAGGGTATCATAAAAACATCACTTTATTTTTTTGGTCAAAATGATTTTGCTCTTCGATTACCGATGATTATTTTTCATCTACTTAGTGCTTTACTGCTTTATACTATATCGAAAAAATATATTACAAATGAAAAAAACAGGTTGTGGTTGATTTTAGTATTTGTATTAATACCCGGTGTTATTAGTTCTGCGCTTTTAGTAGACAGCGCAGGATTAGTTGTTTTTGGATTATTACTGTTTGTATATGTATATGAAAACAATTCAAGAATTTTTTTGTATGTTCTATTGGGTATTTATGCATTTGTAGATGGAGGTTTTACCTATTTATTTTTAGCTTTGGCCGCGTATTCTCTTTATATAAAAGATAAAATTCTTTTCATTGTTAATATTTTAGCTTTGTTAATTTCCGTCTATTTGTATGGATTTAATACCGAAGGACTTCCAGAGGGACATTTTTTAGATTTTATTGGGATATTTGCTGCAATTTTTACACCTATTTTATTTATTTATATTTTTTATATTTTATATAGAAGACTTTTAACCAAAAATATTGATTTATTATGGTTTATCTCTTTTGTTCCATTAATATTTTCACTTTTATTATCTTTTAGACAAAGAGTAGATGTCGAACATTTCGCACCGTATTTAATTATTGCATTACCCTTAGCCGCTCAAACTTTTTACAGTTCATATAGAATCAGATTAAAAATATTTAGGAAAAAATATAAAATTTTATTCACAGTATCATTAATTTTTTTATTACTCAATAGTTTTTTAGTTTTTTTTAATAAGTATTTATATAATGTACTCGAAAATCCAAGAAAACATTTTGCATACAAAATGCATATTGCCAAAGAATTGGCAGATAAACTCAAGAAGAGTGGTATAACTTGCGTTCATACGAATGATCAAATGTTAAAAAGATTAAAGTTCTATGGTGTAACAGAATGTAATGAAAATATCTTAACAGAAAAAGATATGAATAATCCAGATGCCCAATATGCTACAATTAGTTACAAAAATAAAATAGTATATATTTATAATGTTACAAAAATTAACAATTTATGAGAGTATCGACTTAGGTTTGCATAAACAGAGGATATAAATCAGATAAGATGTGATAAAATGAGCCCTAATCATAAAAATAGGGAGTTGCAATGGCTCAAAAAGCGATAAGAGAATTTGACGCAAAGTCAATTTTGGCTAAGCATTGGGATAAGTATTTTCCAAATTTTACATATGCATATGAAACTGTAATGGTAGAAAATGGAACACAATTAAAAGAAGCTTCAGCTTCTAAAAGTTGGCTGAAAGAAAAGCCTTTAGTTGCAAAGCCAGATATGCTGTTTGGTAAAAGAGGTAAAAACGGTCTTGTTCTGTTTAAAGATCAAAAACCGGGTGATGTTTCTTTAGAAAAAGCAACATCATGGATTAATGAAAAGTCTAGTGCTGTTCAAAATGTTTATTTTTCATTTAATGGGGATACTCCGACGGGTGAAGCTAAAACAGATATGCTTACTCACTTTATTGTTGAGCCATTTGCTCCGCACTCTCAAGAAGAAGAATACTACATTTCTGCTACATGCGTCGGTGACGATGACATGCTTTACATGTCTGCTGAGGGCGGAATGGAAGTAGAAGAAGGTTGGGATGAAAAAGTTACAGAAGTAGCTTTTAAAATTACTGACACAGAAGAAGAAATTGCGGATAGAATTAAAGCAAATATACCTGCTGATGTAGCAGATGCAGATAAAGCGGCTTTTGCAGAATTTGCTATCGGCTTTTTTAGAGCATACAGAGAATTAAATTTTGCATATTTAGAAATTAATCCGTTTGTAATGCAGGGGAACAAAATTGAGTTACTCGATATGGTTGCGAAACTTGATGATACTGCTGGTTTCATGATGAGAGAACAGTGGGGTGATGTAGAATACCCAACTTCTTTCGGTATGGAAGAAAAATCTCCTGAAGTTTTAGCAATTGAAGATGCTGACAGTAAATCAGGTGCTTCATTAAAGCTTACAATCTTAAAGCCAGAGGCTAGAATTTGGACTATGGTTGCCGGTGGTGGTGCTTCAGTTGTTTATGCTGATACTATTGCTGATTTGGCAGGTATTGAAGATCTTGCTAATTATGGTGAGTATTCTGGCGGACCAACTACAAGTGAAACAAAGTTTTATGCAGATACTTTAATTGACCTTATGACAAGACATAAGGACTCTGAGGGAAGAGAAAAAATATTAATCATTGGCGGAGCTATTGCTAACTTTACAGATGTTGCAAAAACATTTACAGGTATTATCCAGTCGTTTGAAACGTATGCTGATAAAATGAAAGAGCATAAAGTTAAGACATATGTAAGACGTGGCGGACCAAACTATGAAAAAGGTTTAAAAGACATTAAAGAGGCAGCGGATAGATTGGGTCTTTATATAGAAGTTTATGGGCCTGAAACTCACGTAACTGAT
>JAHJJX010000012.1 GCA_018822665.1 bacterium | reverse complement strand
GCCGGTATTCATACGAAACTTGCATTTAGTGTTGACCAAAAAGCCGCTATCGCTTTCAAAGATGTTTCTGTAACTGCCGCTCTTATAGCTGATGGTGCAGGTGCAACGGATGCGCAAACTAGACTTGATGCGGATGATGCGCTGACAACAAAATAATTACATACATTCAACAATAAGAAGAGAAATTCTCTTCTTATTGTCTCTTAGATTCTTTTCTTCCTCTTCTAAACTTTCCACATGCCGACAATGTTCCCAAAATGTTTCCAAAAAGTATCTTTCGAGTAACCCCCGTTTTATACTATTCCACCATCTTAATCTATATGGGGAGCCCATGTCTAATACAACTATTAGTATCGCCTTAAGCCTGCTGCTGTCAGTAACGGCACTCACGGCCAACTCTGAAAATATGGCAGAGTCTTTAATGAAATTACGCGCGGATGTAGAACAGCTTGATAGTTCAATCAGTGATGAAAAAGATACTTACAAAGCATCTATGAAATCTTTTCTTCGTCAAAAAGACGACTTGGAGTCGGTTATTGCAAGAGAAGATCTTAAAATAAAACAGATTCAACAAGAACTTTCAAAAGTTCACAAAGAGATTAAGGAAGCCGGCAAAAACTCTGAGGGTTTAAAGCCTCTGTTACTGAGTGCGCTTGATTTGTTAGAAGAAAATATTCAAACTTCTCTGCCTTTTAAAACTGCCGAGCGTCTCAATGATATTGCAAAAATCAAAGAACAGATTCAAAATGATTTAATCACACCGCAAAAAGCCTTGGCATTGACATGGAACACTTATAGCGATGCTATTCGTATGACAAAAGAAAATGGTCTTTTTAAACAAACGATTACCCTTGATGGCAAAGAGCGTTTAGCTGAAGTAGCGCGTATCGGTACGATGATGATGTATTTTAAAACACCCGATGAGAGTGTCGGTTATGTGAGCAAAGATTCTCAGGGCTGGTTCTATAAAGAGGCTCTTTCAAAAGAAGAAAAAAGTCAGATTTTAAATCTATTTGATGCATTTAAAAAACAAATCCGCACAGGATATTTTACTTTGCCAAATGCCATTGTTATGACGGAGGTTAAATAATGAAAGCTATTATCGCCATTTTTATTGCACTAAGCATCACTCTTTTTGCAGCAACCGAAACGGAACTCGAACGTGCTTATGCAAAAGAATTTGCTTACCTTAAAGCACAAAAAACAATGTTGACACAGCGTCTGCAAACCATCAAAGAAAGCCAAAATAAAAATTTGTCTCAAATAAAAACAGAACTTTCTGCATTACAAAATATTGTGTTGCAAAAAAATGCACAAAGCGAAAAACTCTCTGATGACCTTTTCCGCGCACATCAAAATTCACAGCTCATAACCGATGACACGGCATTAATCGAATCTGTTATGATGCAGTCAACATCCGCATTAAAACCTTACGGCATTGATGTAGAGGTTAATCCCGATAATTATCAAGATGCTTTGGCAAATATATTTGAAAATACCAATACGCTTATCTCCCGTCTTAGCACGCTAAGAAGCGAGAGCGGTAAATTTTATGTCGCTGATGGCAGTGAAAAAGAGGGAACGATTATTCATGTTGGAAATATTGCAAACTTTGGTATATCTCCCGATGCATCGGGAGCTTTGGTTCCAGCCGGAAGCGGTAAATTCAAAGTTTACAATGCACCCGAAGCGACAGCAACTGCAAGCGCTTTGTTGAAAAATGATTTGTCTAAACCTTTAAATATTTTTATTTATGAAAATGATGCCAAAGAGATTGACGACGTTTTAGAAAAAACAACTTTTGACATTATTAACTCCGGCGGTATTATCGGATGGGTCATTGTTGTTCTTGGTCTGGTTGGTTTATTGCTGGCGATTTTAAGATCCGTTTTTTTAATAAGTGCAAGCTCTACAGCCGAAAACCTCGCAAAATCAACTTTAACGAAATTGCTTGAGGGCAATGTTGAGAGTGCGCTGGAGTATCTTAAAGATAAAAAAGGCTCAACTGCTCGTGTTCTCAAAGCAACGCTTCGTAATCTCGATAGGGACCGTGAACATATAGAAGATATCGTTGCTGAATCTATCCTGCATGAAAGCGGTCGCCTTGACAGCTATGGTTCAGCTATTTTAGTAATTGCCGCCGTTGCCCCGCTCCTTGGTCTTCTTGGTACCGTTACGGGGATGATAGCTACTTTTGACATCATTACGGAATTTGGTACGGGTGACCCGAAACTACTTTCAGGCGGTATATCCATAGCACTGGTTACTACGGAGTTAGGTCTGATTGTGGCTATTCCTGTATTAATGGTTGGTAATTTATTAAGCGGTTGGGCAGAGAGAGTCAAAGATCATATGGAGCATTCAGCACTGCATTTGATTAACGAGTACAATAAGCAACGCTAACCATGGAACTATTAACACAATTTTTGGAGTATATGCAAAGCGGCGGCTTCGTCATGTGGCCGCTTGCAGCTTCAGTAGTCGTACTTTGGTATGCAATCGGTTTTCGTTTTCATGCATTAAACCGCGGCTCAAACGCTAACGTTCGCAACCTTGTCAGAAAATTTAGCGAAGGTATTAGAACAAAGCCGAGAGGTTTGATAGATGGAGCTATTGTTGAAGCAATCGCCATTGTAGATACCTACGGGCATACCGCATCAACAAGAAGATATCTTGATGATGCATTTGGTAAATATCTTGTTGAACTTCATCAGTTTGAGACAATTGTAAGAACGATTGTAGCCGCAGCTCCTTTGATAGGATTGCTTGGAACCGTTATAGGGATGATTGAAACTTTTGACTCCTTAGCTAGTGCGGAACTTTTTAGTCAAAGCGGTGGTATTGCAGGTGGAATTTCTCAAGCGCTTTTCACAACGCAACTTGGACTGATTGTAGCTGTTCCGGGGCTGATAATAGGTCGTATTTTAGATAAAAAAGCAAATGTCATGGAGCTTGAATTAGAGCAAGTAAAAGACATATTGTGTTCAGAAGGAGTGTAAATGCGTTTTAGACCAAGAAGATCTGCCGAAAGTAGCGTAGATATGTCGCCATTGATTGATATGGTATTTATCCTGTTAATCTTTTTTATGGTGAGTTCTACCTTTGTTAAAGATATGAAACTAGACCTGAACCGCCCCGGGGCTTCATCCGCTTCAAAAGCTTCAAGCAAAGTTATTCGTGTGTACATAGACAATGTCGGTGAAACATACGTAGATGGACAGCCTGTAAAAGTATGGGCTATACAAGGAAAACTCAGAGATATGTTAAGAGCTTCTACGGAGGGCTCGGTTTTAGTTGTTGCTGATGAGACTATCGCAGTTGAGAAACTTATAAACGTAGTGGATCAGTGCCGCCTTAGCGGTGCCAAAGATGTAGCAGTTGCGACACAAAAAGAGGTTGGCTAAAGTGAATCAGCTAAAAAACCACCTTAAAGCAATAGTATGGATGCTTTTTGGAATCTTTTTTGTCTTTTTCACCGTGATACTTATGAATCACGAAGGTACAGATTTAAAGCAAAATACTACAAAAGAGAGCAGTGAGCTTAATGTGCAAAAGCTTGTAAAACCTAAGCCTAAGCCAAAACCTGAACCAAAAAAGAAACCTGAGCCTTCCAAACCAAAAAGAACTGCTCCGGCACCGACACTCAGCTCTTCTTTAAGCGGTATCGATACCGGTTTAGATGCTTTTATGAGTAATGAATTGAATATGGATGAAAGCTTGTTGGGTGACGTAAGCAAAAATATGGTTATGAGTGAAGATTCTGTGGACTCTGCTCCGCAGCCGACACAACGCTCCGCCATGGAGTACCCAAAACAAGCTCGCAAGATGGGTGTGTCAGGTTATGTCCTCATGAATTTACTCGTGAACAAAGAGGGCGAAGTTGAAAAAGTAAAAGTGCTTGAATCGGAGCCCGAGGGTATTTTTGATGAAGCGGCCATAGAAGGTGTTAAAAGTTGGCAGTTCAAACCGGCTCAATACAAGGGCGAAGCAGTAAAAGTTTGGGCCAAACAAAAAATCAGATTTGATTTGCAGTAGGAATAGTAATGAAAAAAATTTTAATTTTATGTTTAATACTCAGCTTAACGCTCGTTGCTGCCGATAAGAAAAAAAACACAGATGAAATAGACCATATTTCGCTCGCGGCACTTCTTTTTAAAGATGGACATATACTGCGTGCAAATGATGAATTAAATCAGGTCAACCTTGAAGATAAAGCTATAGATACAATCAAATATTACACCCTAAAAGGTTTGGTATCCACGAAACAGGAAAATTATTCCCAAGCAAATGATTTTTTTCTTCAATCCATCGCTGCGGGTCAAGAAGATAAATCCATTTATCTTTATATGGCACAAAATAGTTTTAAGCTTCAAGACTATAAAGCCGCTTTGCAGGCGATTTCTAATGCCGGTACTTTAGTGGATGACAAGCCCTCTCTTTTTGCACTTCAAGCAGAATGCTACTGGAGATTGGAGCAGATTGACAATGCTCTGAGTACATTAAATGAAGCAAACAAGAGATTTCCTCATGAATATGATTTTTATAAACAAAGATTTAATTATCTCATAGCGCTTCAACTCTATCAGAGTGCCTTGGAAAATGCCAACATCTATCTGGCAAATGCCAAACCTAATGAAAAAACATCTTTATCCTTTGTCTCGGCACTCAGAAAAGGGGGAGCCGTGGACAAGGCTATCGCTTTGGCCGAACAGGTAAATCTACGTTTTATACAGAGTGCTGAAGCAACGGTGCTTCTCGCACATTTATATTTAGACAAGGGGATGATTCAAGCGGCTGCAGATTTGTTTGATGAAGCTTCCATAGAAGATAACAAATACACAAAAGAAGCAGCAGAGATGATGCGTCGTGCAAAAGAGTTCAATCTGGCTCTCTATAAAAACGCTCAGATGTTAGATACAAAAGAGAAACTCAAACAGCGTATTGCTATTTTTATAGAATATGAAGCGTATGAAAGAATTGTTGCAAGCAAAGGTGCCATCTACAGAAGCGAGCTCATTGAAGATGAAAATATCCGTTATGCCTTGGCATATGCGTATTACATGAACGGTGATTATGAAAACTGCGAAACTGAGCTTAAAAAAATTACCCATACGGACCTGTTTAAAAAATCGACTGAACTTAGAAAAAACATGCAAAAATGTAAAAATAACCGTTGGGAGTGTGAACTATGAAACTCATAATTATATTGATGGCATGGGCAATCTCTCTCTTCGCCGCGCCAACAGGAGAATTGTCTTTGTTTGTAATGAAAGACGGTAAACCCCTCAGCAAGCAAGAAGTGCTTCTCTTTAAAAAAAACAATAATGAAAGTTTTAAAAAACATTTAGAATTTGAAACAGACAAAGACGGCTACTCCTATACCGTTTTGCCAGTGGGTACATACCAGCTGCAACTCCTTGCAAAAGATAAAAATATACCCCAAGCCTTTGCAAGAAAAAATTTTATTATCAAAGAGGGTAAAGAATCACAATTGATTTTATCTCTCAATCAAGACAATACTTTTGCTTTTATGGACGCTGAAGTGCCTGTATCGGCGGTGGCTGAGAATAAAATTACGCAAAAAGAGCGTAAAGAAAACGGGGTGGTGCTTCTCTCTTTGCTCTCAACAGACAATCAAGCGCCTATCCAAAATGCACGCATATTTGTAAAAGGGCTGCATGTGGATATCCAAAGTAGCGATAAAGGTTTTGCCCAGCTTACACTTCCCGAGGGTGAGCAGACTATCTCGATTATTCACAGCGATTTCAGTTCCCAGACAATAAAAGTAAGTGTAATCGCAAAAGACAGCATCAATAAATATATTGAGATGACACCCGCATCTATGGAACTAGAAGAGTTTATAGTTCTTGCTCCCCAGATTGAAGGAAGCGTTGCCGCAATGATTGCGGAAGAAAAAAACAGCGATTCTATTGCAAATGTCATAGGTTCCCAGCAGATGTCCAAGCAAGGGGACTCCACCGCAGCCAGTGCTTTAAAAAGAGTTGCGGGAATTACCATTATGGGAGGAAAATATATTTATGTTCGCGGTCTTGGAGACAGATACTCCAGTACGGAGCTCAACGCAATGCCTTTGCCCTCACCCAACCCTATCAAAAGAACAGTCCCTTTGGATATGTTTCCAAGTGGAGTTATAGGCAGTTTACAGGTACAAAAAACTTTCTCATCCGATATAACGGGTGCTTTTGGCGGCGGTTATGTGAATGTAAGAACAAAACAAGAGAGTGAAGAGGATTATGCAAAAATCAAGCTTGGAATGAACGCGCATAGCACTACGGGGAAAAATGCTACATCCTATCAGGGTTCAAGCAGTGACTGGAGCGGTTATGACAGTTCATACAGACCCTTTTCAAGTAATTTCATCCAATCCCTCACGCCTGTCATCGGAGAAAGACAGCCTAGTCTAAACTACACAAATCAAGAGATGCAAGCCATCACCACAACAAGAGAATTGAACCAAAAATCAACCTCTATTCCTATGGGTGGAGAAGTAGCGCTCGAAGCATCCAGAAGTTTTACCGTTGCCGATGCGCATGAAGTAAGTGTGCTTGCGAGTTACGGGTATAAAAGTGAAGCAGAATCCAGACAGTACACCTCGTATGATTATCTTATTTCAAGCAGCGGGGTTCAAAATCCAACTCCTGACAATACAGCTACAAACGATATTTATAAAGAGAGCATTAAGCATGGAGGCTTAGTAAACGTTTCTTATAAATATCAAAATTTTGATGCGAAATATACGAAACTTTATGTACTCAACACCACAAATCAAACAAGATTTATTGAGGGAACATTTGGTGAGAACAACTCTATCGAACAGCAAAATTATCTTGAATGGCAAGAAAGAGAGCTCAATATTGACCAGCTCAACGGCGGGCTTGATTATAGTTTATTTGTGCAAAATAGATTTGATTTCGGCTTGGAGTTTGCGACTGCCAACGAGTATGTTCCAAATGACGTTTACTACAACTATAAAAAGTTAAGAGTCCAGGACCCTTACGCATTTATTGCCAGACAAAGCGAGCTTACCTTTACCAACAGAACAACGAACGATAATCTTTTTAGCGCCTACCTTAAAAATCGTTCCCTTATTCCTATGCTCAGCGATGAGGATTATGTTGAACTTGGAGCTATGGTTGAACAAAAAGAGAGACAAGGGAGAATCAACAGACTGCGAGTTCAAAGCACCATTACAGATACGGCGATAACGACAGGGCCGATTGATGGGGTGCTTTCATACGCTGACGCAAGCGCTTTGACGTATGACCTTCTTTCAAGACCAAAAGACCAGTATGATGCTTCACTTGAGAGAAACGCAGTCTATTTCAAATCGATGATAAAACCCAGCCAAAATATGGATATAACTTTTGGTGTAAGACAGGTGAACTTGAGTGAATCGATTGACCAATGGGCGATAGTAAACAACATCGTAACGACACAGAACAATACGCTTGATTTTCAAAAAACATTGCCAAGTTTAAGCCTAAAGTATGTGCTTGATGATGCAAATCAATTTAAAGTTGCATACTCGCAAACATTTATCTACCCTGACTT
Organism: bacterium; assembly: GCA_018822665.1. Classification (GTDB taxonomy): domain Bacteria; phylum Campylobacterota; class Campylobacteria; order Campylobacterales; family Sulfurimonadaceae; genus Sulfurimonas. Next base: position 36,319 of record JAHJJX010000012.1, on the reverse strand, counting down.
TAGAGAATTTGTCAATGCTGAATTTACCCACCCCGAATTTCTTGCGACCGTTGCAGGAAACCCTAACTTGGTTGAAACAGATATCAAGAGTTTAGATTTTCAGTATGGATTTTATTTTGATGCCATCGACAACATTACAGCATCGCTTTTTTATAAAAATATGCAAAATCCCATAGAAGATGTGCAGACATTTACAACTTCCACGCTTGAGCGATACTCATTCGAAAACTCTGCATCGGCAGATTTGGCGGGTTTTGAGCTTAGCTGGTACAAGAACCTTGGATTTTTATATGATGATTTGGACAACTTTATATTTTCCGGAAACTACACGTATATTTATTCCAAAGTTGAACTAACAGATGCACAAAAAGAGAAGTTTGTTACACAAGAGAGAGCTTTGCAAGGCTTATCTCCTGAAGTTATCAACCTATCGCTTACCTATCAAGAGAATGACAGAAGTGTAAATATCTCTTACAACAAAATGTCTGAGAGACTTATGCGTGTCGCACTCAAAAACGGTGATGTGGTTTACGCATTGGATGATTATGAAATACCGCCACACCTTCTTGATTTTACTTGGATAGAAAAATTCAAATCAGAAACAATAAACTCAGATATAGAACTCACATTTAAAATACATAATATTTTAGACGGTGAAACAACATGGAAACAGGGTGACAACACTACTTTGCAATACAAAACCGGACGCTCTTACTCTCTTTCTTTGAGTGCCAAAATTTAGAATCACACAATGGTTACACGGATGTCTTGAGAGAGAGATTTTTGTAACCCTAATGATATATATATACTTTAAAATAAAATAATAATTCTTTTGAGAGGTTTACATGAAAGAGCATATATTGGTAGTAGATGACGACAATGATATCTTAGAACTGCTAGAATATAATCTTACAAATGCCGGTTATGATGTGCTTGGCTTTTTAAACACGAAACATGTGAGACAGGTTTTATCTGAAGAAAGCATAGACCTCATTATTATGGACAGAAATCTTCCTGACATAGAAGGCAGTTTGTACATAGAGATGCTCCGAAGCAAAAACATCAACACTCCCGTCATCTTTTTATCTGCCAAAGACAGCGCAGAAGACATAAAAGACGGTTTTTTAAGAGGTGCCGATGATTACATCACAAAACCTTTTAATCTCGAAGAATTCATACTCAGAATCAAAGCCGTACTCAAAAGGTCATCCAAAGGCTCGGCACAGAGCGCACATTCTATGAAATACAGAGATATCGTTTTGGATTTGAATCAGCATAAAGTGAAGATTGATACGCAGGAAATAGACTTGACAAAACTCGAAACTGCTCTTTTAAAGATTATGATTTCCAATAAGGGAAGAGTTTTAGACAGAGATTTTTTACTCAAAAATATATGGACGGACTCACAAAATATTCACCAAAAAACGGTCAATGTAGCCATCAAAAGATTAAAAGAAAAAATCGACCCTACAAGAAAAAAAGAGTACATTAAAACCATAAGAGGGGTGGGCTATCTCTTAGCCTAAAAAACCTCTTCTTCATAATTAACATCCGTAAATCTTAAAAATTATTTCAAATATATCAGGCATGTGGAAAAAGAATTTGTAAAGCCTAAAAAGGCTTTACGAAAACAGGGGAGGGGAAAATGAAATCTAATCTTTTTTCTAAAATTCTACTTGTGCACTAAGCATATACGCATTGCCGTTTTTGCTTGAATCTTGGTCTATGTCTGTTGTTGTAATATTCGCAATCCACTGAATATTTTTATTTTGCTGCCATGATGCACCAACAATATAAGTTCTTTTTTCCTGCTCTTTAGTATTTACTTTTAAATCAGAAGTAAATGAATCATAACGGCCAAAAGCAGCATAATCTTTTCCTGCGCCAAAACGTGCTACGGTATGAACACTGTATCCTGAACCGGAATATTTATAAGGTGTCGCATTGTCTGAAGTGTCTTGAGATTTTATATACTGTCCTGAAAGCATAAATGCAGGCATATTAAACACTGTATGCAAACCGCCCCATACTAAATCATCTGTGTTTGGAGTAGCAGAATCCTGATGTTTGGCACTTGCCACATTGTACTGTCCAAAGAAAGATGCATCCCAGTACGTCACGCTTGCAAATTTATCTTTTTGCTTTTTACCCGTTCCTAAAATGTGTGCTGTTGCTCTCCACTCTAAAGAGTTACCCGCACCGTCTTCTGCATTGTGGTATCCTTCGCCGTTAAACATACCAATTTCGCTTGAGAAATACGGAGTGCTTGTTTTAAAGTTCACACCAAGGTCTGCTGAATTTGTAAGGTGAGCAGAGTTGTCAGCTTCAACAAAAACTTTAGCTATGTTACGGTAAAACCATGCGTTATGCTCTTCATAATCTATCCAAGGACGGTGAACAACCCCTATCTCAACACCCGTAAAAGGCAATACTTCATTTAAATATAAATAAGCATATTTAATGATTACAGCCTGGTATTCCTCTTTTGAAGTATCAGGAGATGTATCATTAGCCTTTGTAGTCGCATCCATCGTTACACGAAAGTAGCTTTTTGGGTCTTCTAAAAGGTGTGCTTTTACTTGAAAATACATACGGCGCAGTTCAAATTCACTTGTATTGCCGCCAACTTGATTGTCGTTTCTTAAATCGGTATTCACATATCCTAAATATGCCAAAGCATTAAATTTTAACTTGTCGGCATGTGCGTACCATGAAGTGGATTTATTTTCTAACGCAGTACGTCCTTCACCCTCTTGTGTGAAAACCTGTCCATTGGCATCTGTATAAAATTGTACCTCACTTGCCAAAGCAGCAACTGAACCTATTGTCAAAGCAGCAACAGCTGAAAGAACGATTTTTTTCATTTATGACTTCCTTATTCTTTATTGTTGAGGAAATTATAAATCACTTAGGTTACATAATGATTACATCACATTACATTATTGTTTCCCTTTGCACATGCCATATTTCTCTGCAAGAAAGCGTGGCATGTGGAAAGTACAATGTGGTGGAATAAAAAAAGCCCCCGCATACGCAAGAGGGCTTGAAAGGGAGAATGAATGAAAGGGGTGTAAAAGAAAAATTATTTTATATTGGCTGTCCAATACTCGCGAATCATTTTTTTTGTATCTTCAGGAAGTGCTATATAACCCAGTTTTTTCGCTGATTCGTCACCTGTCTTAAATGCATAGTCGTAAAAGGCAATGATTTGTTTGTTTGTGTCTGCCTTTTCAACAGGAAGCAAGATAAAAGTTGCCGCAACGATTGGGTATGAATTGTCACCCGGCTGAAGCGCTAACATTGCATAAAAATTATCTTCTTTCGTCCAGTTTGCATATTTTGCGGCAGCTTTGAAGTTTTCTTCATTTGCAACAACCCATTTCCCGCTTGCTGTTTTAAGCACGGCAGCCGAAAGATTGTTTTTCTCTTTATAAGCATTTTCTATGTAACCGATAGAAAACGGAGTTTGTTTTACTAAGTTTGCAACACCCTCGTTACCTTTTCCGCCGATTCCACATGCCCAGTCCACTGCTTTACCTGTACCATAGCTGTTTTTCCAATTTTCAGAACTTCCGCTTAAATAGTACGTGAAGTTATACGTCGTACCGCTTCCGTCTGAACGGTGCACTACAATAATTTCTTGATTTGGAAGCTTCAGACCTTTATTGTCCGCTGCGATTGCCGCATCGTTCCATTTTGTGATTTTGCCTGCAAAGATATCCGCAACAACGCTGTTACTTAATTTTAAAGTCTCATCCGCAATTCCTTCAACATTAAAGGCAATAACGATAGAACCGATGACCGCAGGAAACTGTAAAAGTTTAGCTTCTGTCAAATTTTTTGTTTTTAAAGGTTTGTCGGATGCTCCAAAATCTACGATACGCTCAGTGATTTGCTTGATTCCGCCGCCTGAACCGATAGATTGGTAATTTACACTGTTTTTAGTGTCTTTTTTATAGTTAAATGCCCAATCATAATATAATGGAGCAGGAAAAGATGCACCCGCACCGTTGATTTTATCACCTGCAAATGATGAACTAAAAGTTACAGCTGCAATAAGTGCAACAGAGGCTATTCTCTTTAACATATTGATGTCCTTGTCTAAATTTAAGATGGCAAAATTATAAATGGACAATGTAACAATATGATTACAATAAAAGAGGATAAAGAATTATTTTGTAACCGTTTTGTAATAAAACTTTTTTTACCGAAGTTTATTTACTTAAAAACTTAAAATTTTTCTCCATCTCGATAGCCTCATCCCGACCAAATACAATCACCCCTTTATCGACAAGTATCTCATCATCACCAATCTTATCCGGATAATCCACAAAATTTAAAATGTGTCTTATCGCATTGAGCCTCGCCTTTTTTTTGTCATCGCTTTTAACAATTGTCCAAGGAGCAGACTCGGTATGCGTTGCGCTTAACATCATAAATTTTGCTAGCGTGTATTCATCCCACAACTTTTGCGACTCTTTATCTACCCAAGAGAGCTTATACTGTTTCAAAGGATTGGTTTCTCTTGCTTTAAACCTTTTTGCCTGCTCTTTTTTAGAAACTGAAAAATAAAATTTAAAAATTTTTATATCTTCATCCACAATCATCTTTTCAAATTCAGGAGCATCTTTTAGAAATTTATGATGTTGTCTTTCTGTACAAAAACCCATAACAGGTTCAACCATTGCCCTGTTGTACCAACTTCTGTCAAATAAAACTATCTCCCCCGCAGCCGGTAAATGTGATACGTAGCGTTGAAAATACCATTGCGTTGTTTCTTTGTCGCTTGGCTTTTCAAGAGCCACCACCCGAGCACCCCTTGGGTTTAAATATTCTGTGATTCTTTTAATCGTACCACCCTTGCCTGCGGCATCACGACCCTCAAATATCATTAAAATTTTAAGACCTTTATCTTTTACATGGTATTGAAATTTTAAAAGTTCGACCTGCAGTTTTGTTAATTCATTGTCATACGCCAATTTCTCTTTTTTAACCCAGACTTGAACTTTTGCATCTTTATTGTTCTTTTTTTTCCCTTTCATCCCTGCCCCTTTTTTGTAGTTATTGTATCTTGTCTCAAAGCACAATGCCGCGTATCATAAAATAAATCATTGCAGACAAGAGCGCCGCGGCAGGAACCGTGACAACCCATGCCGCAACAATTTTTTTCACTGCATCTCTTTTGACATATCTCACTTTTTCTGCACTTTTTAAATGTTTTTTAGATTCTTTTACCTTCTCTTCTTCTTCATCAATCATCTTATAGAGACTCACGATTCTTTCATAATCCTCTTTTTGTTTGCCTGCTTTGGCTTCTAGCGTTCTGAGTTCGCCGCCAAAGGCTTTGAGTAATTTTTTCTCATCTCTAAGCACCCCCTGCTCGTGCACTACGATATCTTTTTCATGATTTGCCTGAAGATACTCCCTTAAAAAACCTATACCGAAAATTCCCCCTATCGCTATATGCGTGGAAGAAACGGGAAGTCCCAGCTGAGAAGCGATGATAACCGTAACCGAAGCAGCCATGGCGACAGAAAATGCTCTCATCTGATCGAGCTCCGTAATCTCCCCTCCCACCGTTTTAATCAGCTTTGGTCCATAAAGTGCAAGCCCTATTGCTATCCCTATCGCTCCCACTCCCATAACCCATATCGGTATGCCCGCTTTTTCCGAAATACCGCCGCTCATCACGGCATCGTTAATTGCGGCTAAAGGTCCGATTGCGTTGGCAACATCGTTTGCCCCATGCGCAAAACTCAAAAGAGCTGCCGAAAAAATCAAAGGAACTGTAAAAAGTAGATTAACCCCGCTCCTGCTGTTTTGGATTGTGTTGCCTTTTTTTCTCACAGAGGCTCTCACTATCCAATAAATAAAAATTGCCGCTATGAGTCCAAAAATTGCCGCCACCATAAAAGAGGGTTTTTTTTCATCAGGGAGGAAAACTAAGACCTTGACTATCGAAGGCCAAACCTTTTTAAGACCCTTAAGTGTTAGGTAGGTAACAAATGCCCATGACATTACGGCGACATAAATAGGCACCCATTGTATAGCCGCTTGTGTTTTATTTTCTTTATATATGATTGTTTTTTTTATTGCAAAAAGAAAGGCTGCGGCTATAATTCCGCCTAAAATCGGAGAGATAATCCACGAAGCCGCAATTTTTCCCATTGTTCCCCATGCGACAATTTCAAATCCGGCTGCGGCAATACCCGCACCCATAACACCGCCGACTATGGAATGTGTGGTAGAAACAGGAGATTTAGTAGCCGTTGCAAAATTCAGCCACAAGGCAGCGGCCAAAAGGGCCGCCATCATCGCCCAGATGAAGGAGTTGACATTGCCGTCAAATGCATTGATATCGATAATCCCTTTTTTTATTGTTTCAACAACGTCACCCCCTGCTATAAAAGCGCCGCCTGCTTCAAATATAGCCGCAATAACAATCGCTCCCCCCATCGTAAGCGCTTTTGAACCGACTGCAGGCCCGACATTGTTTGCAACATCGTTCGCCCCTATATTCATCGCCATGTAGGCACCAAAGAGTGCCGCAATAGCTAAGAACACATTATTAGGCACTCCCCCGGAATTTAAAAAGCTGTATGTCAAAACAGCAACCATAAAAAAAAGTGCAAAACCAAGCCTTATAAAATCAATCCCGCTACTCTTTAAGGCTTCTTTTTCCATCTTCTTCAGTGTCTGTATCATTTCCATATCTACCTCTTTAAAAAAAATAGTTCCATGTTAATCGTAAACTATAGTCTTATCTTTCTTAATTTGTTATTTAATATCTCCTGCTCAGATACGAAATGTAACACTTCATTTTAGCGGCAAACGTAGTGCAATACATGTAAAAATTTCACACGCATTTAGTAACCTTTATGTAACCAAACTTTTTTACAATTGCGAACTTTTTTAATGGGAGACGCACTTTGAGCATTCTAATAGACAAGCTCTTTTCATACGCAACAAAGTTTGTAGCCATAGCTGTATTATTATTGGTCGCTTGGATTTTTACTATACTTTTTCAAAATTCCATTGACTCTATCGAAGCTTTTGGATTTGATTTTCTTACAGAAACAAAATGGGCTCCGAACTTGGAAAAATTTGGAGCACTTCCAGCCATCTACGGTTCTGTCGTGTCCACCTTTTTGGCAATGGTTTTGGCTGTTCCTTTGGCCATCGGAGTTGCAATCTTTTTAAGTGAACTCGCCCCTGCCAAACTGAAATCTCCCGTTGGAGTTTCCATAGAACTTTTAGCGGCAATCCCTTCTGTTATTTACGGCATGTGGGGTTTATTTTATTTTGTTCCCATTGTTCGCGATATCTTTGGCGGCATCGGAATAAGCATGCTCACCGCCGGCATTGTTTTATCTATCATGATATTGCCTTTTATGGCGGCAGTAACAAGAGATGCTATGAATACGACACCCGATATACTCAAAGAATCAGCGTATGCGCTTGGGGGAACAAAATGGGATGTCATTAAAGATATTATTATTCCTTATGCAAAAGCAGGGATTATCGGTTCATTTATTTTAGCTCTTGGACGTGCTATAGGGGAAACGATGGCTGTTACTTTTGTTATGGGGAATGTGCATAAAATATCATTTGATTTGACAGAACCTGCAACCTCTATACCCGTGACTTTGGCAAATGAGTTTACAGAAGCAGATACGTCACTCTATTATTCATCTCTATTTGAGCTTTCTTTATTTTTATTGGTGATTAGTTTTACCATTATTTCCATAGCGAAATTTTACTTTTTACGTAGACAAAGGGCAGCATAATGACGCATACGCAAAAAAGAATAATTACAAATAATATAGTAATGATTTTATCCGCTTTATCTGCCATCATTGGAATAGGATTTTTATTTTGGATTTTAGGAGTATTGGTTTTAAACGGAATCGATGCACTAAGCTGGACCATCTTTACGCAAGAGGGAGCGCCTCCGGGGTATGAAGAGAGCGGGCTGAAACACGCTCTTATCGGTCAACTTTTTATCGTTGGCATTGCAACTGTTGTCGGAGTGCCTCTTGGCATTTTAGCGGGAACCTATTTGAGCGAATATGGACAAATGTCTAAACTTGCACAAACTGTTCGTGATATATCCGATATCATGATGAGTGCTCCGAGTATTGTCATCGGAGCATTTGTTTACGCTATCGTCGTAGCTCCGATGGGACATTTTAGCGGCTGGGCAGGTTCGATTGCCCTGACAATTATTATGTTGCCTATTATTTTAAGAACGACCGATGATATGCTTCAGCTTGTTCCTTCAACTTTGCGTGAGGCCGCCTTTGCTCTTGGCGCTTCAAAGTATAAGGTCATCACACAAATCGTTTATCGCGGAGCAAAAGCAGGTATTTTAACAGGGGTGCTACTCGGAGTAGCCCGTGTCGCAGGAGAAACAGCTCCACTCCTTTTTACCTCATTTAATGATAACTTTTTAAATACGGATATGAGCGAGCCGATGGCTTCACTCACCGTAACTATGTATAACTATGCAACTTCGCCCTACGAAGATTGGCAAAAACTCGGCTGGGCCGCTGCATTCATTTTATCTATGTTTATTTTAAGTCTTAATATAATCGGACGACTATTTTTACTCAAGAAAAAAGGCAAATAATGGCAACTATCGTTACTATCACTGAAGAAAAAGCGCTCGAAGTTAAAGATTTTGAGTTCACGTATGCGTCTGCTGATGCACCAAGCATAAAGAAACTGACTATGCCCGTAGCAAAGAATAGCATTACGGCGCTTATCGGACCATCGGGATGCGGCAAAACAACGCTTCTTAGAAGTTTTAACCGTATGCATGATTTGTACTCCGGAAATCAATACTCCGGAGAAATTATCTTTAAAGGCAGAAATATTTTAACTGCTAAAGAAGATTTGATTAGTCTTCGAATACAAATAGGAATGATTTTTCAAAAACCGACGGCATTTCCGATGAGCATCTTTGATAATGTTGCCTACGGAATGAGACTTCAAGGTATTAAAAATAAAACAGAACTCCAAGGGCGCGTTGAAAAAGCATTGCAAGACGCAGCTCTATGGAATGAAGTTAAAGACAGATTAAAACATGATGCAAACGGCCTCTCAGGCGGACAGCAACAAAGACTTTGTATAGCACGTGCAGTTGCCGTCGAGCCTGAGGTTTTACTTTTTGATGAGCCCACTTCCGCACTTGACCCCATTTCAACCGCAGGAATCGAAGAACTGATTGTAGAACTCAAAAACAGGGTTTCTATCATCATAGTGACACATAATATGCAACAAGCCGCAAGAGTAAGCGATTACACAGGTTTTATGTACCTTGGCGAACTTATAGAATTGGGGCTTACGGAAGAGATGTTTGTAACACCTAAAGAAAAGCTAACAGAAGAATATATCACCGGAAAATTTGGTTGATTTCTACACTGCAATCATAAAAAAATATTTAACATTTGGGAGAAAAAATGTCAACTCGTTATAGCAATAAAATAGAGCAAATCAGAGAACAGATGTCTGCTTTATTGGAAAACATTACACAAGCCAGTCAAATATCATTAACTGCTTTTGAAAAAAACGACCTCAAAAGCTTTCAGGAAGTGCAAGACAGACTGAGCAATATTGAAACGCAGGGCGATATCATTGATAATGAAATTATCAAAACATTTGCCCTTTTTGGCCCTGAAGCGAACGAACTTCGCTCTTTGGTTTCCTACCTTAAGATGACAAATGAAATTATCCAAATAGGCATAGGAATTAAAAAATACACGCGCCGCATGAAAGAACATACGCAAAGTGAATTAAATTTTGAACCTTTAAAAAATACCATAATTCAACTGCATAAAAGTACCGCAAATGCCTTGTCTTATATTTTAGAATGTTTTAAAAATTTAAATGGCTGCAATGTCGAAGATTTCTTCAGAAAAGTGATGGTTGAAGAGAGTAAAAATGATGATTTATTTTCTGTACTTGAGAAAGAAATTATGACAATTATTATAAATGAAAAAGAATTATCTATTGAATATGTGAAAATTTTAGGAACTTTAAGAAAACTTGAGCGCTCTTGCGACCGCTCTGTAAATATAGCAAATTTAATGCTCTACGCAAAGCAAGGCGGGCAAATTCAGCTCTACAGTTAGAAAATATTTATTTGTAAATTTGTAGAAGTTTATAAAAAAGAGGGAAGATGATGAATTTTTAATCACCCTCAGGGATTGTATTAAAAATAAATAAGCTATACTAACAGCAGAATTATTACTCGGGAGAAATTATATGGGAAAATTTGTTAACAGTGTAGAAGAGTTTTTTACTTTTTGTGAAGATAATGATGTTCAGTTTGTAGACTTTAGATTTACGGACATTAAAGGAACATGGCACCATGTTACTTACAGAATGAGTGCGGTTTCAGCCGGATTGTTTGAAAATGGTTTACCGTTTGACGGTTCTTCAGTAGATGCGTGGCAGCCGATTAATAAATCGGATATGCTTTTAAAACCTGATGTAGCATCTTCGTTTTTAGACCCTTTTACTGCTGACCCGACCATCATTATTTTCTGTGATGTTTACGATATTTACAAAAATCAAGCGTATGAAAGATGTCCTCGTTCAATCGCAAAAGCGGCACTTAAACATGCAGAATCTTTGGGGATTGCGGATACTGCATACTTTGGACCGGAAAATGAATTTTTTGTTTTTGATGATGTAAAATTTATTGACAATATGAACGAAGCCGGCTACAAAATCGATACTGAAGAGGGTGGCTGGAATTCAAACACTTCGTACCCTGATTCTTACAACAATGCACACCGTCCGGGAACAAAGGGTGGATACTTTCCTGTTGCTCCAACAGACACAGGCGTAGATATGCGTGCTGAGATGATGCTGATTATGGAACAAATCGGTCTTGAAGTTGTTCTTGGTCACCACGAAGTTGCGCAAGGGCAACACGAAATCGGTATTGTTTTCTCTGACATCATCGGTGCTGCCGACAATGTTCAAAAATATAAATATGTTGTAAAAATGGTTGCTCACCTTAACGGTAAAACAGCTACATTTATGCCAAAACCAATGTTTGGCGACAACGGAAACGGTATGCACGTTCACCAATCTTTATGGAAAGACGGTAAAAACCTTTTCTATAAACAAGGTAACTATGCGAACATCTCTGAAATGGGTCTTCATTATGTTGGTGGAATTTTTAAACATGCGCGTTCAGTTGCAGCGTTTACGAATCCTACAACAAACTCATACAAAAGACTTTTACCTGGATTTGAAGCTCCAAGCGTATTAACATATTCTTCTCAAAATCGTTCAGCATCTTGCCGTATCCCTTACGGTGCAGGTGAAAAAGCGACAAGAGTTGAGATGAGATTCCCAGATTCGACTGCTTGTCCTTACTTGGCATTTGCCGTAATGATGATGGCTGGACTTGACGGTATCAAAAATAAAGAGATTCCAATCGGTCCGATGGATGAAGATTTATATGAACTTTCTTTAGATGAAATTCGTGAAAAAGGTATTCCTCAAATGCCTCACACGCTTCGTGGTTCACTAGAAGCACTTATCCGTGACAACGAGTACCTAAGCCCTGTATTTACTAAAGAATTTTTAGATGCTTACAGACATTACAGATTTGAGCGTGATGTATGGCCGGATGAAGGTCGTCCAACTGCGTACGAGTTTAAAACTACTTACCAGTGCTAATAAGCTTTTAAGCTTTATTTTCTTTCCCGCTGTTGCGGGAAAAGATACTCCAAACTCCGCTTCCACATGCCAAGCCCGATAAGAAAATAATTCTTTTACCCGCTTCATTAAAGTATTTTTTTACAATAACTTTATAATTACCGACTATCATCGAACATATACTATTTCCGTAATTATAAATTTGATATAATTGCGCTCAAGATAGTTATGTAAGAGTGTACTATCAAATTTCAAGTTTAAAGGATTCACATGAATCATATAAATAACGGTAAGTATCGTCCTTACCCGCAAATAGATTTGCCAAATAGAAAATGGCCTGCTAATACAATAGTCAAAGCTCCTGCGTGGTGCAGTGTTGATTTACGCGACGGAAATCAAGCACTTATAAACCCTATGGATATGAAGAAAAAACTTGAACTTTTTACACTCTTATTAAAACTCGGATTTAAAGAAATAGAAATCGGTTTCCCTTCTGCTTCTAAAGTAGAATTTGACTTTTTACGTCGCTTGGTAGATGACAAACTTATCCCTGATGACGTAACCGTACAGGTTCTTGTTCAAGCAAGGGAACACCTGATTGCTAAAACTTTTGAAGCACTCAAGGGTGTGAAAAAAGCCACCGTGCATTTATACAACTCCACTTCGGTTGCGCAAAGAAAGATTGTATTTAACAAATCTCAAGATGAGATTATCGCCCTTGCACTTGAAGGTGTCGATTTGGTAAAAAAATATGAAAAGATGCATGATGGAGAAATTTTCTTAGAGTATTCTCCTGAGAGTTTTACAGGAACAGAATTGGAGTATGCGGCGAAGATTTGTAATGCCGTCACCGCCCGCTGGGGAATCAACCCTACAAGAAAAGTTATCATTAATTTACCCGCAACCGTAGAGATGGCTACTCCGAATATTTATGCCGACCAAATAGAATGGATGAGTGAGCATCTTGACAACAGAGAAAATGTCATCATCTCCACGCACACACACAACGACAGAGGAACATCTGTTGCCGCAACTGAGCTGGCTCTTTTAGCGGGTGCGGACAGAGTCGAGGGAACACTTTTGAGCAATGGAGAGAGAACAGGCAATGTAGACATCATCACGCTCGCGCTCAATATGACAACGCAGGGTGTCGATTCCAAGCTTGATTTCTCAAATATCAATGAAGTTTTGGAAGTTGTGGAAAAATGTACGGAAATACTAACACATTGCCGCCATCCTTATGTCGGAGAGTTGGTATATACCGCTTTTTCAGGCTCACACCAAGATGCCATCAACAAAGGTTTAGCATATCAAAAGAAAAAAAGCGACAAGTTTTGGGAAGTTCCTTACCTGCCCATAGACCCCAAAGACGTGGGAAGAACTTATGAGAGCATCATCAGAATTAACTCTCAATCCGGAAAAGGCGGCATCGCTTATATACTGGAGAAAAATTACGGGTACCAATTGCCAAAGGCAATGCATCCTGAAATCGGCCGCACTGTTCAGATGGTGACCGATGAAAAAGGAAGAGAGCTGGAGCCTCAGGAAATCTTGGAAATTTTCAAAGAAAGTTATTTTAATGCGAAAGAGCATATATCTTTAGTTGATTTAACCTTATCTTCCGATAAAAAGGTTTCTACTTGCACGCTGGTATATAACTATAACGGCAAAGAGATTACAGCGAAAGGGGAAGGAAACGGTCCTATTGATGCTTGCAAAAATGCACTGATGAAAGATTATAAAAATGAATTTACAATCCATTCATACTATGAGCACTCGCATGGGGACAAAAGTTCTGCAAAAGCTATCGCCTACATTGAAATTCAAAGCGATGACATTCTTTCATGTTTTGGAGTGGGTGAAGACAATGATATAGCGACTGCGTCCATCCTTGCACTGTTTTGTGCACTCAACAGAGCTTTTCATTAAAATGCAAAACCGAAGAAATAAACTTTCTTCGGTTTTGCAAAAAACACCTCTTAAACTTCTAAAACGATAAAGCCCATTTAAAATAATATGTATTGGAAAAACTTCCAAACTCACTCTCTTTTGCTCCGTTTTGTATCATAGCTCCCAAAGAAAAGGAATGATAATCATTGAGCGTGTAGGTAATATTCGGGGAGATAAAACGGGAATTTTTGTCGTTAAAACTCTCTATGTAAACAAGAGAACCATCCAAAAATATATTGAAACTATAAGAAAGATTAAGTGCGGTATACAATCTTGAATACACGAGATTGGGCAAGATTTCAGACTCAAGATTGAGCAGCATCTCTGCATAAGAAAATTTCTCAGAGCTGTAAAGTGCTTCTGCCGCCAAAGTCACCCCGTTTACAAAGCCGTAATCGGCTCCGATTATCCCTTGAAAAAATTCTCTCTCCTTATTGGTACTCAAACCTGTGAGAAGGGTATTTTTGATATATGCGCCCTCACTTCTCAGCTCCACTCCCGTATCGGCTAGATTTCCTTCGACCTCATACCCCAGCATCTTTGTATCATCCGAACTCATGACATCCAGCGCAAAATCTGCAAAATCTAAAAATGTTTTGTATCTTGCACCGTACTTGAAACTGTTGTCTGCCTTTTGACTCATAAGAACACTGAGATGCGATGTTTCATTGAGATGTCTCGTATAAGAAAGAGCTGCAACCCCAAAAACCTCATCAGGCTCTAAGGCATAAATATTTTTAGGATTAAAAAGATTTGTCGGTGTCCAGATGCGCCCCACTCCCATTTGAATATTTTGCACCCCTAAAACTACTCTGTTTTGGTTATCTTCATAACCGCCGTAGAGTCTGTAAAGTTTTGCATACGCACTACCCTCACGGTAATCGCTAAACTCCGTCTGTGTTTTAAAAGGGGTATCGGAATGTATTTGTTTCAGATACGCAAATGAAACAGAATGAACATAAGCATAACCCAAATAATTCACACCATCCGCAATAGCGGTGGCAAAGAAACTCTCCTCTTTGTAATCCGCCTGAACTCTTAGTCTGTCATAGTTGTAAAGGTAGCTTGTGTCGGCATGTGGAACTTCTGAGCCTTGAGAAAGCATAAAGTTGGTGTTGCTTATTTTGTAGTCAAACTCTGCCGTCACGGCATGTGGAAATATAAGCACAAAAAGAAGAAACCATTTAAGCATCTACAATGGCACCGTCATTCATCTTGATGATGCGTCGTACATTCTCGTGAATGTAATCATCATGCGAAGCAAATAATATACTCACACCCTCTTTCTCATTGAGTTCCCTCATCATGTCCATAAGCGCTTTTGAATTTTTAGAATCCAGATTGGCGGTTGGCTCATCGGCTAAAATAAATTTAGGTTTTGCGGCAACTGCCCTTGCAACCGCAACGCGCTGTTGTTGTCCGCCGCTGAGGGCATGTGGAAGTGAAGAGAGTTTATTGTCTATCTCAAGCATGGAAGCCACTTCCAAAACTCTTTGTTTTATCTGTGCATCCGAAAATCCGCGAAGCTTCATTATGAAACCTATATTCTCCTCCACACTCAAAACCGGAACAAGATTGTAGGCCTGAAAAACGAAACCCATCGCATTGAGTCTTATGCTTGTTCTTGCGTCTTCGCTCAAAGAGCCTATCTCTTTTTCATCAAGATAAATCTCTCCGCTGTCAATGCTATCGAGTGCGCCTATCGCATTTAAAAGTGTAGTTTTACCGCACCCCGAAGGCCCGCTAAAGAGCGTAAACTCTCCGTCTTGTATAGTCAAAGTAATGTCGATGAGCGCATGAACCTCTCTTGGTTCGCCTTTATAAAAATATTTGTTTACATTTTGCAGTTGTATCATTTTAGCTTCCAAAATATTCTATTTATTTTTAAAATCAACAAAGAGTATAACATGAAATATCTTATGTAAACAGATGTTCCACATGCCGGATTTTTTGCAAAGAACGAAGAGCAAGGAGAAGGAACTTAGCAAAAAATATTGCTAAGTGTTTCAAATCTAAACGTAAGAGCAAGGGAGTAAAAAAGCTCTGTACGAAGATTTTATTTTTGTATTTTCTAAACTAATTTTTTGTATTTTTTCTAAATTTTCTTTGTCCAATACAAGTTTGTTACTTTTTTGCACAAGAGAGATAATGTTTGAATAAGAACTCAAATCAACACTCTTTTCATATAAAGCAGAATTGCTGATGTGCGTAACTATGTCCTCTTTTGTAATTTCAGCAAAATTTTCTGTTATATTTTGCGCCATTAAATCATTTGTATATTCATCGCCTTGCAAAGATTTAGAAATCTTTTGCTGTGCTATTTTTTTATCCAAGCCTCTTTTGTAAAGATTTAAACCGGCCATATTGGACAATGTATTGAGCTGATTGGTATTGGCATTGTTTTGCGATATATTGAGGGGTAAAACAGAAGCAAAAACGATATTGCTTAGAAAAACGGAAATAATAATAATTTTTTTACTCATCGGGAATCTCCTTTGTATTGTATAAGTGTATTCAAGCAAAGCTAATGAAATATTAATGTAGCTTCCCTGCAAAAAGAGAAAAAAGAGCGCTTTATTATTTCTCCGCCTTGATAACTTCTATGGGTTTGAGTGTTTTTATCTTTCTTAGAGGAATCAAAACACTTAAAACCGAGGCGCTCATAATCGCTAAAAAAGTGGTGCTGAAGTAGGAAAATTTAATCGTTCCGTGCACCGTTGTTTCATAACCAAAACTCTGCATCGCATCCGCAAAAGCACTCAAATCCAGTCCATAATCCCGCAGATAAACAAGCAAAATTATTCCTAAAATCGCTCCGCTTGCATACCCGATGAAGCCTACAAACAAAGCCTCTAAAAATATCTGCAATCTAATATATTTGTAGTGCATCCCTATGCCAAGCATTATTCCGAATTCACGAATTCTATCAAGAACAGAAACATACATCACACCCAAAATCCCGATAAACACAACACTCATAACGATAAAAAAAGTGATAGAGTTAAAGATGCGCATCATCTCCTGCATCATTTTCATCATCGGTTGCAACTCTAAAAAGCTTTTTACATCCAGATTTGGGTATGTTTCTTTTAGGCTTGCATAGAGTTTTTCATCATGAGACTTTATGGCGATTTGAGTCGCTTCATCCGCCCCGACACCCAAAAACGTATACAACTTTTTGCTCTGCACAAAAATAGCACTTTTATCAAGAACAATGTTTGTTGTTTGAACGATGCCGGTTACTTTGAGCGCTATGGAGTTTATCTCTCCCGAGACATCTTGCGTGGAAAAAATCACCTTGGAGCCTATGCGGATTTTAAGTGTTTTGGCGAGTTCTATCCCGACAAGCGCGCCTCTTTTGTCCAAATCGAGTTCCCCCTCTTTTAAAAACGCGCTAAACTTTCCAAAAGATTCTTCCTCCGCTAAATCTATTGCGTTTATCGTCGTAAAAGTTGATTTTCTGGCAGTAGAAGCCAGCCCCTCTGCCCGAAGTCTTAAAACAACGGCTTCTATACCCTCTCTTTTTTGCAACTGCTCTTTTATCTGCGCGGCATTTTTTATCGTATGTTTTAAATCTTTTTCAATTCTATACTCTTTTGCATAGATACTTATATCTCCGCTGTCGCTTCTTTTATTTTTGTCTATCATATTTACGGTCATTCCATCATAAAGACCCTGAATTCCCAACATCATACTCATGCTTACACCAATCATCATAATGACAAGAAGTGTGCGCGAAAGCCTTAAAAAGGAGTTCTTCCAAGCCATCTTCACAAGAAGCTTAAACATGTCGGCTTGCCTCTATGGGTTTGAAAGAATTGATGTACATATAAGGGTAAATCACACTCAAAAAATTAAGCACATAGATAACTCCGAGATTCCAGGAGATTGTAAAAATATTAAAATCAAAGGGAACCTCATCTGAGACTATTCCATAATCTTTATACATCTCCGCTATCCCCTCAATCACGATAGGGTTTATACTATAATAATAACAGATTGAAGCCGCTAGAGGTGCGGCCAAAACGATAGCTGCACTTGAGAGTATAAATATCTCATAAAAAAGAAGCAAAAAAATATTTGATTTTGACAAACCGATGCACCGAAGCACTCCAAACTCTTTGATGCGGGAGCTTACATTGACAAACCCGTAAATCATAATCACAAAAAAGATGACAACAAAAAATAAAGACAAGGAGATATATCCAAAAATGTTGTCAACTTCCATCGCCTCCACCAAAGTCTTCATCAAAGTTTTCCACGTCAGGCTCTCAAGCTCTTCATCATTGAGAACTTCTACAATTTTACTGTTGAGCGCATCCACTTCATCGAGATTTTTTATCTTCACAGGGATATAAGAAGCTTTATTCTCCCCATTCATCAATTTGTCAAAATAGCTTCTGCTAATAAAAGAACTGCTGCTGTCAAACTCAAAGGAACCCGTTTTAAAAACCCCGCAGAGCTTAAAAATATCTGCCGCAAAAGAGTTGTCGCTCGCCGAACCTACAAAGGCAAGTTCTTCACCCATTTTAAGGCGAAGTTTTTTAACCAGCTCTGCGCCCATATAAAGACAGTTTCCCGAAGTATCAGACAAAAATTCGCCCTCTCGAAGAGCTGCGTAAAGAGAGCTTAAAACCCTCTCTTTGGAAGGTTCTATCCCCGCAACCATAGAAGCCGCCGACTGCCCTTTGCTTGAGAGCAGACCATAAGTTTCATATCTAGCACTCACAGCTTCAATCGCATCGATTTGCGAGAGTTTGTCTATGATGGTTTTAACGTCTTGAATCAGGTACTCGTTTCCCCCTACGTCCCGATACTCTTTATGGTAAATCTCTATTGCGCCCGTATAAATCTTAAGCGAATTTTCAAGCATTGCGTTATGGGAACCGTCTTGCATAGACACAAAAACCACAAAAAGCATAGTCGATACAAAAGTCAAAACGCTCGTGGTGATAGAACGTCCTTTGTAAAAAAGAATGTTTTTGATTGCGAGTTTAAACATCTATCTCGAAAACCTCTTCAGGGCACTTTTTTGAAAGTACTGTTCGGAGATGTTCATATCATACTCAACATCTTCAAGAATGATTTCCGTATAATTCTCTTTTTTATCCGAGGGCTGGATTTTCCAATATGTAGGGATGTGGTACTTTCCAAATTTTTTTACTTTATCATACAAAAACACCCTCACTTCCTGCCCCTCTTCATCATAAAAAATATCTTTATCGGAGGTGTAGGTGGAGGTGTTTATGTTGGTGATTATTTTTCCCCATACGACTGCGGCATCTTCTTTGGGTGTCAGTTCTATGGTTACGACAACACCCTCTTTTTTAATGATTTTTGGCTCATAATCTTCCACGACGGAACTTTGTTTTACTATGTCATCGTTTGTTATATTGCTTCCCATCCAGTTTTGGAGCATCATAGAGGGCGGTATTTTTATGATTCTTTCTATGCGGGGAACATACTGCCACATTTGATTATCGAGACTTAAAAAAGTTATCCCTTTATCTTTTGGAGGGTAAATCACTTTGACAAAACTTTTTTTTGTGCCTTGGGAGTAGCTTTGCATCTTCATGGTTCTTTCATGTCCAAAAGAAACGATTTTCATACTCATCTGAATATAAATATTTTGCCCGCGCATGTTTTCGTCTAATTTATTCATGATGTCATGCGCTTCGTCCGAAAATAAAAGCGAAGCAGATAGGAAAAGAAACAGTATGGTTTTGCTCACGCATCCCCCTCTTTTGAACTGGAACTATTCTACTATTTATTGTCTTTAGTATAAATTATTCCACATGCCAAGAGGCAAGACAACACAAACAGTGTTATCTTCCGCGTCCAGAAGAGGCATGAGATGCACTTTGGGGTTTGCTTGCACGACTTGCATTGCCTGCATGTTTATTTGAATTATTAGAGGGCTTACCTGTGTTGCTCGCAGGTTTATTTACAGGATTACCTGCACCTCTTGAAGGTCTTGCACCGTTTCTCTGGTGCGAAGCACTTTTTTGTTGGATTGGTTCAGCTTGAATAGACGGGTCGGGCTTAAATCCTTGCAATGTCGTTTTAGGAATATCTCTTTTTATTAATTTTTCAATATTTTTAAGATACTCATGCTCATCGATACATACCAAAGAAACAGCTTCGCCGTTATTTCCTGCACGGCCTGTTCTTCCGATGCGGTGAACATAATCTTCAGCTATATTCGGAAGTTCAAAATTGACTACGTGGGGAAGCTGGTCGATGTCGATTCCGCGTGCCGCGATATCTGTCGCAACCAAAACGCGCACTTCACCTTTTTTAAAGTCCGCCAAGGCTTTTGTTCTTGCATTTTGGCTCTTGTTTCCATGGATGGCAACGGCTGTAATGCCATCTTTTTCAAGCTGACCCGTCAAACGGTTTGCACCATGTTTTGTTCTCGTAAAAACAAGAACCTGCGCCCAGTTTCCGGTTGTAATGAGATGACTCAGAAGCTCTCTTTTTCTTTCTCTGTCTACGGGATGCACAATCTGTCCCACTTTTTCAGAAGCAGTGTTGCGACGGGCAACTTCTATAAGCGCGGGAGAATTCAACAAGCCGTCTGAGAGTTTTTTTATCTCATCTGAAAATGTAGCCGAAAAAAGCAGGTTTTGTCTGCTGCGAGGTAAAACAGCCAAAATTTTCTTGATATCGTTTATAAAACCCATATCTAGCATTCTGTCGGCTTCATCGAGAATAAGACATTCAACTTTGGAGAGGTCGATTGTTTTTTGTCCCACATGGTCCAACAATCGCCCCGGAGTTGCAATAACGATATCCATACCTTTTTTCAGGTTTGCAATTTGAGGGTTGATTTTTACCCCTCCAAAAATCACGGTAGATTTAAAGGGAAGATATTTTCCGTACACCGCTACGCTCTCACCGACTTGAGCCGCGAGCTCTCGTGTCGGAGTGAGGATAAGCGCACGAATATGGTTCGATGATTTTAAAGGAGCTTTTTCGCTCAACAATTGTAAAAGAGGCAAAGTAAAACCTGCTGTTTTGCCGGTTCCTGTTTGAGCGCCTGCCAAAACATCACGTTTGCTCAATATGACGGGTATCGCCTGTTTTTGGATAGGTGTTGGTTCACTGTATCCTTGCTCTTGTATCGCTTTTAGTAAAGGAGCCGATAATCCTAATGTAGAAAATGACATAAATATGTACCTTTGGGTGTAGCAGCCTGCCAAAGCCTGAAGGCTTGTGTCGGTTTAGGCTAATCAATGGGTGTAGTTAAAGTTATCGAAGGATGACAAAAACGAAGTCAGTTGTGAACCGAAGCACACTGAAGTTTCGCAATTATAGCATGAATTGCAAGCGTATGAGACAACAAAGCAACAACTCCCTTTTATCATGCAGATACTTTCTCATCCTTTAACACATATCTAACAATTATTGACTATAATTAAACATGAGCAAAAAAATATTACTTTTGGAAGATGACATTCTTTTGGCACAAACCTTGGAAGAACTCTTAACGTCCGAGGGTTACGAGGTGACGCTTGCGGCATGTGGAGATGAAGCTGTCGATGCGTCGTATGACTATGCCTTTGATTTGTATATCTTTGACATCAATGTTCCCGATATCAACGGTCTTGAGCTTTTAAAAAGTCTCCGAGATGCGGACGATAAAACCCCTACTATATTCATAAGCGCCCTTGTCGATTTAAACTCCATCACAAAAGCCTTTGAGGTTGGAGGAGAAGACTATATTAAAAAACCGTTTTTCCCCGAAGAACTGTTGTTGCGCGTGAATGCGAAACTAGACAAAAAAAACTCTCTCTTGGCATATAAAGATTTAGAATACGACAAGGCAAAAAAACTGCTGAGAAAAAATGGACAAATTCTTGTTTTGGGTGAAGTTCAAGAGAAATTATTTGAAATTTTCCTGCAAAACAAAGGACAAATCTTAGACAACGAGATACTTCTTGAATGCTTGGAAAAACCTTCTCCAACCGCACTGAGAGTCGCTCTTACAAAACTAAAACAAACAACCGGCTTAGATATAAAAAACATACGGGGCATAGGATACATACTTGAGTAGAGTAGAACTGGAATCTTTCTTAAAAAGTTTCATACTTTTTTTCAGCTCTCTTGGCATTTTAATAGCGAGCCTTTTTTACATCAACTACACAAAAGAGATTCAAACTCTCGATGAGAGAATTTTTTCACAAATGCGGGTGTGTAGTTTTGATTTAAAGTGCGAGCAGTTTAAAATAGATTTTTTAGAAAAATCCCATAAAGAATTATATACTTTGTATAAAAATGAAGAGGGGCTTAGCAGTTATTACCCGATTCCTAATTCTCAAAAGTACATTTTACTTTTGCATTTAAACGCAGACAAATACAACCAACAGCTCAAAAAGCTGCAAAACAAAGCGATATGGGATTTTTCTGCCATTTTGATTATTGTCATTGTTCTTTCCGTCTTATTTTCGGTGTATGCGCTGTACCCGCTTAGAAATGCCTTGCTTTTAACACAAGAGTTTATCAAAGATATTCTTCACGACTTCAACACCCCTCTGGCTTCTCTTCGTCTGAACTCTTCTATGCTCAAAAGAGAAATCGGAGAAAATGAAAAAATCAACCGAATGGAGCAAAGTATTGAGAACATACTCAACCTTCAACAGCACCTGCGCTCCTACTTGCACAACCACACCATGCAAAAAGAGGAGTTTGACCTTCAAACACTACTTGAACAACACATCTATCTCTTAGAAAAAAACTATCCTAAGATACATTTTACAACAGAGATACAAAGCACGAAACTTTTAACAAATAAAAAAGCTTTTAGTCGTATAATTGACAATATTTTAACCAATGCGGCAAAATATAACAAAACACAGGGCTCTGTCAGCGCTGTTTATGATGCGCGCAATAAAAATCTGCGCATCATAGATACGGGCAAAGGGATAAAAGCTCCCCAAAGAATTTTTGAGAGATTTTACAAAGAGCAAGAAAGAGGAATAGGGATTGGTCTTCATATAGTCAAAAAGCTATGTGATGAGATAGGGGTAAAGATAGATGTTCAAAGTGAAATAAGCAAGGGAACCACATTTACCCTCAATCTCTCTAGACTTACACTC
This sequence comes from bacterium, assembly GCA_018822665.1. GTDB lineage: Bacteria > Campylobacterota > Campylobacteria > Campylobacterales > Sulfurimonadaceae > Sulfurimonas. The sequence goes on along the minus strand of JAHJJX010000012.1, from coordinate 13,595 downwards.
GACTAACACTCTTATGTAACAATTATGCCATCAAAACAAAAGGACAAGAAATGAAAGCTTTAAAACTAAGCGCAACTTTAATGTTGCTAGGAACTTTAACTTTAGGTATGGCAGAAGTAAGTGTAGATACGGAGATTGATGCGATTCAAAACGCAACTCCCCAAACAAGAGTAGGACTTGTGAATGAGTTTAAACAAACTTTGTCTACTTTAAGCGCAGAAGACAGAGCGGCGGCTATTGAGCAATTTAAAGCTTCTATGCAGGCAAATGGCAAAGAGCTCAAAACTATGACGCAGACACAAACGCAAACACAGACAAAAACGCAGACAAGAGAAAGAAATCGTGTTAACCAAATGGAGCAAACAAGCTCTATGCAAAGAACGCAGCAGATGAACCAGCATCAAACTGCATCCAATGTAATGCAAACAGGAAGAACTGGCCAAAAATAATAAGTATCGCCTCTTTGGCGGTACAAAAAGAGGGTATGTATGTATAAAATAGCTTTGTTTATTTTTATAGTGTCGTCTGTGAGTTTATCTGCATATAGTGATTACGATATGGATGGTGTCGAAGACAAGCATGACAAATGTCCCAATACGATGATGAGTGAACTCGTTGGCACAGACGGATGTACCGTTAAGGACTTGCAAAGCCCCCATCATTTTGACATCATCTACGGTCTTAGTTATTCGCAGGACAGCTACGAAATCACCGAAAACGCAAACAATATTACACAAAACTTACAGCTAGACTACTACTACAAAAACTTTTCACTCCAAGCAAGTAGCGCTTATTATAATTCTGACAGTGTTACCTACAACAACAGCGGAATGAATGACTCATTTTTAGGTGCGTACTATAAACTAAACCCGGAAAATGAAAAGATGAGTATCCGCCTGGGTGTCGGAGTGATTATTCCTACCTATGAATCAGGTCTTAACAATAACAATGCAGACTATACGGCATCTGTCAGTTTTTCTTATTTAATAGACAACATGAACCTCTTTTGCGGATACGCTTTAACCATCGTAAACGACACCGATATTAGAACAAATACGGAAAGAATCATTTACCAAAATACAGACTCCGTGCATGCAGGCGTAGGGTTTTACCCTACTGATGCATTGTATGTAAGCGGCTCGTACACTAATAGCGACAGTATTTACAAAGGGGTGGCAAAACTCGAAACAGCCTCTTTTTATGCCCTCTACAACATCGACACCCATTGGTTTACAAGCGCGAACTACGCGTATGGTTTGAGTAAAACGGCAAGTGATAATTTTGCTAGTTTGAGAGTGGGGTATTATTTTTAGAGGTTATTTTCTTTTTTTCATTAAGCATATAAGGTTTAGTATAATGCTCTCTGTTAATAAATACTTTTTTCGGTACCAAAAAGACAATGCCCGTCAATGCACTCTCTTCATTCTTCGGTACCGCGAACTTGTTCGGGACAATATGTCTAGCTATCGCTATTAAAAATATCTCTGGTGTAGACTTTTTCTTTGACATCAAGAAGGTTTTCGCTTAATCTGTTTGCTACGATTACATCACTTATCTTTTTAAATTCTTCTAAATCTTTGATGATTTTTGAGTGGTAGAATTCCTCTTCTTCCATTACAGGCTCGTAAACTACTACTTCTACACCTTTGGCTTTGATGCGTTTCATGATTCCTTGGATGGCTGAACTTCTGAAGTTGTCAGAGCCGGCTTTCATGACAAGTCTGTAGATTCCGACTACTTTTGGGTTTTTCTTTAAAATGGCATTTGCTATAAAATCTTTTCTAGTAGAGTTGGCATCTACGATGGCTCTTACCATGTTGCTCGGCACGTCTGCGTAGTTTGCTAAAAGCTGTTTTGTGTCTTTTGGCAGGCAGTATCCGCCATAACCAAAACTTGGATTATTATAATGCATGCCTATGCGCGGGTCGAGTCCTACCCCTTCTATGATTTGACGGCTGTTAAGTCCGTGGCTCTCTGCGTAGGAATCCAACTCGTTGAAGTATGCTACGCGCATTGCCAAATATGTGTTGGCAAAAAGTTTGATAGCTTCGGCTTCCGTAGAGTCTGTAAATAAAATTGCAATATCTTTTTTGATGGCGCCATGGGCTAAAAGATTGGCAAAGATAGACGCGCGTTCACTTTTTTCACCCACAATGATACGGCTTGGGTAAAGGTTGTCGTGCAGTGCCAAACCCTCTCTTAAAAACTCTGGTGAAAAGATGATGTTTTGGGTATTGAACTTTTCTCTGATGCTTTTTACATAACCTACGGGCACGGTAGATTTAATAACCATCGTGGCATGTGGATTGATTCTCAAAACATCTGCTACGACATACTCTATAGTTTTTGTGTTAAAGTAGTTTGTTTCTTCATCATAATCTGTAGGTGTTGCAATGATGACATAGTCGGCATTTGTGTATGCTTCCACTTTGTCAAGTGTTGCTTTGAAGTTTAAGTCATCTCTTTGAAGATACTCTTCTATCTCTTTATCTTCAATAGGTGAGATTTTATTGTTAATCATCTCCACTTTTTCAGGGATGATATCAAGTGCTACTACTTCGTTGTGTTGTGAGAGTAGGATTCCGTTTGAGAGTCCTACGTATCCTGTTCCTGCGATTGCTATTTTCATGTTTTAGTTTTGTCCCCATTTTAAAATATCTGCTTCAAGATCTTTTTGAAGTTCTTCGTACTCTGCTTTTTTTCTTGCAATAAACTTTTTAGTAAGTGCTATTTTCTCTTGTATGCCATTGTCTGTAAGGAGGTATTTGTATTTTGTTTTATTATCAGAAGTAAGGAATCGTTCTGCTTTTATGAAGCCTTTGTCTACAAGGGCTTTAAGAACATGGTTGATTTTTCCCACACTAAAACCTATCTCATCTGCCAAAGATTTTTGAGAGGAGATGGCATGTGCGTTTTTAAGTATAGCGAGTTCTAGCTCTTCGTGCGTCAAGATTGTTTCCTAGTGTTAATTAAAATTGCGAAATAGTACACGATTCAAACTTTGAATACGCTTTATCTTGTTCGGGGCAGCGTGTCTTGACTGACCCTCTCAACCCGGAATAAATTCTGGATACCGAAATGACGATGTACGATAACTATGTTTATCGCAGTGCTTTTTCCATAATTTTCAACTCCGTTTGTGAGCTAAAAACTATTTTTGAATCAGGGGTGAAATCTAAAGAGCGGCATCTTCCCTCATAGTCAATTTGATTCAAAATGAGCTTCATTGTTTCCATGCGTGCTTTATGTTTATCCCCTGAGCGGATGATATACCAAGGTGCTTTTGCATGGCTTGTCTGCTGGAGCATTTTGTATTTAGTATCTGAAAACTGGTCCCACATGCTTTGCGCCTGCAAATCAATTTCACTCAGTTTCCATTGACGAAGAGGGTCTGTTCTTCTTTGCTCAAACCGCATCGCCTGCTTATCTTTGTTTACACTAAAATACAGCTTGACAATCAGCGTGCCGTGCTCAACCAAGGACTCTTCAAAAGGAACAACATGTTTCATAAAAAGTTGATACTCTTCTTGAGAACAAAAACCAAATACATGCTCCACCATCGCTCTGTTATACCAGCTTCTGTCAAAAAGAATGATTTCCCCGCCATGTGGAAAGTGTTTGATGTAACGCTGAAAATACCACTGCGTTTTCTCTTGTTCAGTCGGTTTTCCAAGCGCAACAATGCGGTAATGTTTAGGGTTCATGTATCTGCTCACGCTCCCGATAACGCTTCCTTTGCCCGCCGCATCACGCCCCTCAAACAAAATCATAAGTTTGAGTTTATGTCTCTCGAGGTGTTGTTGCAACTTTACGAGTTCTGCCTGATAAGGTTCAAGCGCAAGGCTCTCCCCGTAACTTTGAATCGCTTCGTAGTATTGTCGTTGACTTAAATTGTATTCTACCATCTACGTTCCGTCATAATTATTTTTTTATAACTATACACTATTATGTTTAATGATTTTGTTTTTAGCTTCCTGCTAAAACTTATCTAATCCACAATCCACAAATGACTATACCAATACCATCTTCCCTCTTTTGCAGGAGCGGTACAGGTATAACGGTCTCTAGGAGCCTTCAGGGGAACATACGCTTCTATCTCCACTTCTGTTTTAGATATCCACGACATCTTGAGTGCTTTACCGCTCGAGCTATAACAACCCATATTTTTCATCGGTTTTTCCAGCTTTAAGCGTAATTTTGGCGGATTTGTCTCGGCTATTATCGGTTCAAAAGCAGAAACCGATTGCAAAGGCAAAGCAAGCGCGTTTAGTTTCAAAATAAATCCCTCGGGATTTGCATACGCTTCTGACATCGCAAAACGGGGCAAAGCCCTGAAATCATTCCACATGCCAAGCGCCCCGGAAGTTTGAGAGATGCCGACATAACCAAGGCTTTTCACAAAATCCGCTGTTTGTTCGCTATATTCTCCAAAAGGATAAGAAAAAAGCTTAGGATTCTCATTTGTATTCGCTCCAAGCTCCTCCTGCAATTTTTTTTGTGCACCCTCAATTTCATTTTTCAAGCGTTTTTGCCAGGCTTCTGTGTTCTCGGATTTCTTAGGCAGTAAAACATCATGCGTTAATGAATGGTTTGCAAACTCTGCCCCATGCAGACGCATCTCCCGCATCTGCTCCCAATTCATATAATGTTTGGATGTCCTACCGATGGCGGATGTGTTTACAAAAACAGTAAAAGGGAAATTTTTCTCTTTTAGCCTTGGATAGGCCTCGGTATAAATGCTCTCAAAAGCATCGTCAATAGTTAAAGCCACTGTTTTTGAAGGCATTTTTCTGCCCTCGATGCGATAGCTGACAATCTTTGAGAGAGGCCAGACAACATAATCGTTTTTTGCCAAATATTCAAGGTGCTGTTCAAACTGCTCAAGACGAATATTTGTAGAAGGATACCGACTCTCTCCAAAACGGTGATACATAAGAATTACGGCGGCATGTGAATTTTCTTCCAAGGCATCGCCTCGAACATCACTCCATAAAAAAGACGGTGCTGTTAAAAAAAAGAAAAATAAACTTAAAAATATTTTCATTTTTTCACCTACACCAAAGGAGCGCCGTTTTTCAGGTGCCACATCAATATGCAATCCCATATCTCTTGCGCGCTCTGCGCATAAGAAAAAAGCTCTACGTCCTGCGGAGCTATTACTCCCTCTTCAAGCAAAAAATCAAAATCTATTACTTTATTCCAAAACTCTTTTCCGACTAAGATTATAGGAAAAGGGTCTATCTTTTTTGTTTGCACAAGCGTCAAGGCTTCTATAAACTCATCCATTGTCCCATAGCCCCCCGGAAATGCGACCAGCGCTCTTGCTCTTTTAAAAAAATGGAGTTTTCGCATACTAAAATAATGAAACTGAAAACAAAGCTCAGGCGTTATGTATGAATTTGGAGACTGCTCACGCGGCAGACTTATATTGAGTCCAATCGATTTTGCACCCGCCTCGTATGCGCCGCGGTTTGCAGCTTCCATGGCACCGGGTCCGCCGCCCGTCATCAAGGTTACCCGACAATCTTCCGCATTCTGTCCCGACATCCCCACAATTTTTCCAAATTCTCTGCTCATCTCATAAAAATGACTTTTGCTTAAAATCTTTTCACAAACTTTATATCTTCGAATAAACTCTTCATTGTGGGGCTCTTTCTCTAAAAGCTGTTTGGCTTCAAGCAAATTTTGCTTTGCATGCGACTCTTCTATAATTTTCGTCCCGCCAAAAACAGCTATTGTATGCTTAATTCCATGCTCTTGGAGCAACAATTCCGTTTTAAGATAATCTGCCTGAAGCCTCATACAGCGGACGTCATCCCCCCTCAAAAAATCCGGATCTTCATCCGCTATGCGGTAGTTTGGATGATGCAACAATGCCTGCATTCTTTTTTCTTGTGTCATTCAATTCGTCCTTTTAAAGTGTCAAAGGGACACCATATTGCATTATATGTGCGTTGTGTTCGAGTTCGCTTTTAATCACGGCTGCGAAAATTTCCATTTTGTCTGTTTCGCCATGAATCAGGCAAAGTTTTTTGAGAGTTTTTATATGACGAAGCCACTCAATTAATTCATGCTGGTCCGCATGTGCTGAAAAACCGTTAATTGTAAATACTTCTGCCTTTGCAATAATATCTTCTCCATAGATTTTTACCGTTTTTTCCCCATCTACTATGCGACGTCCAAGTGTTCCCTCTACTTGAAAACCGACAAATATAATAGAATTTTTAGGATTCCAAAGTCTATGTTTTAAATGGTGCATAATCCGTCCGCCGTTGCACATGCCGCTTCCGGCGATGATAATTGCATGTTCCTTCACCTTATTGATAGCAATCGACTGCTCTCTGCCGACGGTAGTTTCAAGCCATTTAAAAGAAAACGGGTCTTTTCCGCCGGCTGCTTTCCACTCCAATTCATCACTTAAATGCACGGGGTGCTTGTTATATAACTCGGTTGCTTTTACGGCCAAGGGGCTGTCTAAAAAGATACGACACGGAGGCAGTTCTCCATCATCATGCATCTCGTGTAACAGCCAAAGTATCTCTTGGGTTCTCTCGAGTGCAAAAGACGGAATAAGGATATTCCCATCTCTTTTGAGCGTTGCAAGAACCGCTTCTTTAAACTCTTCAACACTCTCTTGAAGCAATTTGTGAATGCGGTCTCCATAGGTCGATTCTATGAACACGGTATCGGCTTCATCTATCGTGTCGGGAGAGTCAATAATAAGCCTGTGCGGGCTTCCTATGTCGCCTGAGAATACTATTCGCTTGGATTGATTGTCTTCTTGATAATCAATCATAACAAAAGCACTTCCCATAATATGTCCTGCGTTTCCCAAAGAAACTTTGATATGCTGTTTGAGTTTAAAATCCTGAAAATACTCCAGTGTATGCCATTTTTTTGCAAAAACTTCATGCACATGTTTTTCTGTGTATAAAGGCTCTTCTATGCTCTCTTCTTCACCGCGTCTGCGAGCTTTTCTTCGCATAGTTTTATACTCTTCTTCAAGTATATTTGCACTATCAAGAAGCATAATTTTTGCTATCTCTTTCGTTGGTTGTGTGGCAATGATGGTTCCGTGAAACCCGTCTTTAACCAGCTTGGCAACTCTGCCTACATGGTCAAGGTGGGCATGCGTCAATATCAAATAATCAATTTTTTGCACCTCAAACTCAAAAGGCTCATAGTTTTTTTTACTGCCGCCCGTGCCTTGGAACATCCCGCAATCCACCAAAATTCGGATAGAACCTATTTTTACAAGGTGGCACGAGCCTGTAACTGTCTGTGCCGCTCCGTAAGATGTAACTGTCGCCATAACTCCCTCCTTCTAGCTTTAATACTGTTTATAAGGTTCATTATATACAAAAATACTAAAGTATACTCTGAAATATTTACCCTCCTCAGCAAATAAACAGGTCAAAAATCTCCATTGCAGCCCCTCATTTTTATCTGTAATTTATCCAAAAAATTAGTATAATTTCCTACTCAGATGATGGTAACTTTATTTACATAAAATCCATTGAGTTACATAAGGTACCATTTGGTATTTACGGTTTTTGTTGTCTGTGTTTGATGCCAAGGATGTCAAACTTTTTATTTAGCGGCACCTGTTGCTAATAATCATATTTATAGAGGATGTCATGGAAATTTCTGATTTAAGATTAGAAATGGAACTAAATGGAGTTTCTTCGGCGGATATCGCTGAAATTATTGAGCTTTGCAAAAGTAAAGGGTTTAAAAGTGAGCTTATTGACGAAGAACTCGTCAAAAGAGATTATGAAAAAATCTTTACGGTTGATTATGAAAAGTATGACAGCTATGGCGGTTGGGATGAAGAAGAGGAAGAGGATGAATATCCGTCCGTTGTGAAATTTAAACATAAAAAACAATATAGAGAGTAAAAAAGTCACGCAGAGTTTTTTTCTCTGCGTGAAACAGCAAAAATCTTAGAACATAAAAGAGATGACAATCTCCGGATACGACTGAGAGCACTCTTTTTGCCACGTACAGTTGCCGTAATACTCCTGTACCAAAGCGGCGCCTAAATATGCATTTTTTGACAATGCAACAGCCAATCCGGCTTTTACCCCGTACGATTCATAATCTTCATAACCCTCGCTCGCAAAAGTTTCTCTAAGAAAAGCTCCCGCATAAGGGCGGAATTTCTCATCAAGGGGAATATAATAATGCACGGGAAGCGTGACCTGATGAAGCGATGGCGTAGCGCCAAACCAACCAAGATATCCTAAGCCCACCGACATATTATCTGCAATATAATAATCAAAACTCACACCCGCCAAAACATAGTTTTGTGTATCGGTTCCAACAGTAACCGAACCGCTCCCAATGGCTATTCCCAAGCCCAAATTTCCTTTTTCAAACATTTGGGCATAACTCAAAGTACTCAACAACAGCAAAACTGCTAAAACTTTTTTCATCAAAATACTAACTCCTCTTGCGGATCTGAACTCACATCGGTTCTCGGCGGTTTGGATGTGTCGCTGAAGTACTCTTTTTCTCCGCCAAGATTGACTTCGACTATCCCCTCGGGAACATCAAATTTTCTTTGAATCTGCGGATACAGTTGAAGTATGTTTTTATAATAATGCGCAAAAGCGGGACCGGCCAATTTTCCCCCCGTTTCTTTTTTGTGCATAGGCGTATTATCGTCATTTCCGAACCAAACAACTGTTTCTATCGTAGGTGAATAACCTGCGAACCAGCCGTCAATATTATTATTGGTGGTTCCCGTTTTTCCCGCAAGCTCTATCCCGCTCACTGCCGCTTTTCTTCCTGTTCCCCGTTTCACCACGTCTCTGAGTATGGTCGTCATAATAAAAGCTTGTTCAGGCGTAGTGATAAAACGGCTCTTTTCATTTTTTACGTAAATTGTGTTTGCATTTTTATCGATGGAATTAATAAGGTTTGGCTCCATCTGAATCCCGCCGTTTGCAAACGATGTATAGTACTTTGCAAGCTCCAAAGGAGAAAGAGAAATCGTACCAAGCGATATAGATAAATCATGCGGAAGATTTGCTATACCGAACTTTTTAAATTCTCTTAATAACTGACTCAAACCTATGTCGTTGACAAGATTAATCGTGGCAAGGTTTCTTGAGTGAACAAGCGCTTCACGCAGACTTATAAGTCCTTTATAATTTTCTTCATAATTTTTTGGCTGCCATTTCATCTCCTCGCCGTTTTTCTCATAGGTGTAGGTTCGAGAAATATCTACGAGTTGTGTTGCACCGGAATATCCCAAATCAATTGCAACCTGATAAATAAACGGTTTAAATGCAGAGCCCGGCAAACGGCGGCCTTGGGTAGCACGGTTGAAAGAACTCTGTTTATAGTCAACACTCCCTACAAGCGCTAGAATATCTCCTGTTTTTGGGTCAATACTCACTAAAGCACCGTTTAAAAGGGAGGTGTTGGCATCCTCTGCCGCTCCTATTTCTTCTTCATCGTCTGCAGATTGCTCTAGAGATTGGTTTTTGTTTTTATAGCCTTCAATTCTCTTAAGAGATTCCTCATAAGCAAACTTCAATGATTTTTCTGCTGCTTCTTGAAGTCTTATATTGACCGTTGTATATATTTCATAGCCGCCTGTTTTCACATCATGAATTCCAAGATTTGACACAGTTCGGATAACTTCATCCACAATAAAAGGAGCTTTGTTTTGTGTAAGCGTATCATCATACACTTTAGGCAATTCAACAAGAGCTTTTTTATAGGCAGATTCGTCTATCCAGCCTAAATCATACATTCTTGAAACAACGCGATTGGCTCTGCCCATAGAAATTTCATAATTTTTAGTGGGCGCATAGGTGCTAGGTGCTTTTGGCAATCCAACTAAAATAGCCATCTCTTTGAGGGATAACTCGCTTAGCTCTTTATGAAAATATCCATCGGCAGCTGTTTTAATCCCATAGTATCCATGTCCGAAATAAATCTCATTTAAGTATCTCTCTAAAATTTCTTCTTTAGTCAATTCCAGCTCTATTTTTAAAGAATAAATCACCTCTTTTATTTTTCTTGAGAGTTTCTTTTCACGGGTAAGAAGTTTATTTTTAACCAGCTGTTGCGTGATTGTACTTGCCCCTTCAACCATCTTTCTTGCTTTTACATCTTTGATGATTGCTCTAAAAATAGCATCCACGTTGATCCCCGGATGCTCAAAAAAGCTTGTGTCTTCTATAGCCAGCAAAGCCTCAATGATTCTTGGCGGTATATCATTAAAAGAAGCATAATATCGATGTTTTTCATCAAAAATATTTGCTATTTTATCTCCGTTTTGGTCATAAATTCTCGTAGTCATCGCAGGTTTGTAATCTACCAAAGTTGAGACATCGTATTCAAACTGAGTTAGGTAATATGCAAGAAGTAAAAAGGGTGATATAAACCCGACAAATACAATAGTTAAAAATATTTTTTTAATCATTTTCGAAATTTCCTGTTTGCAAAATTTGCCTGTATTAAAGTTTTTGTATATTGGGCATGCGGAGTTTGTAAAACTTCAGTCATAACTCCGCTTTCTATAACTTTTCCATTTTTAATCACACATATATCCTCGCATAAAGATGAAGCAGAGTTCATATCGTGCGTCACAAAAAGTATCTTAAATCCGAACTCTTTTTGCAGCTCTTTTAAGAGCTTCAAAATCAAAGTTCTGTTTTGGGGGTCAAGCGCCGTTGTCGGCTCATCGAGCATAAGCAACTTTGGAGTGTTGCTTAAAGCCATGGCAATAACAACCCTTTGAAGCTGGCCTCCCGAGAGCTCCGGCGGGAACCTCTCAAGAAGTGAAATATCTAAGCCCACCTGAGCAAAAAGTTTTAAAACCTCGGCATGTGGAATGAAAAACTGTTTTCGTATTTTTGTTAAAGGAGAAAGCGCCGTAAAAGGGTTTTGGGGAACAAAAGAGACACTCTCTCCCGCCCGCAACGCATACGCACTGTCATGCTCCAGCTCGCACTTCATAGCTTTTGGCAACATCCCCAAAAGTGCTTTGAGCGTCAAACTCTTACCGCTTCCGCTTTGACCTACAAGCGCAAGGGAAGAGGTGATTCTTAAGTTTATATCTACCAATACTTGGGCATCCAAAGACACATGCAGCTTAGAAATATTCATTTTTTATTTTATCACAAATGTAGCAATTTTTTTACATAGAACTCTTAACTCATCACTGCTTTGCCCCAGTCTTGCTATGAGTCTGATTATGGCTTTTGGCACCGTCGGTTGTCTTATTCCGCCGACTCCAAATCCAAGATTTTGCAACTCATTTTTTATCTCTATCACTTTTTTATTATCATCTATCACAATCGGAACTATCAAGCCGTCTATTTTTATGCCCAGCTCTTCGTAAATGACGGTTTGGCGAAATTCTATCTCCCTTTTGATATCTTCTTTATTTTCTTGCATATATCGGAGGGCATTATGCGCCAAGAGTGTATCATAAAGAGATAAAGCAGTTGCATAAATAACAGGTTTTGCACGATTGATGAGAAATTCCACGATGTGGCTTGAAGCGAGAATATAAGCGCCGAAACTCCCATAAGCTTTTCCAAGTGTTCCCATTTTAATATGGTTTGGTTTGATAGCAATGTTGTAATAATCATACACTCCCATAAGATTTTCTCCGATTACGCCACTGCTATGCGCTTCATCAACAATCAAAATGGCATCATGTTCATCACAAATATCAAACACTTCCGGATTTAAAATATCTCCATCCATGGAGTAAATTCCCTCCACTGCGACCACAACTCTTTTGGCATGTGGAAATTTAACAAATAAATCTTTCAGCGCACACATCGAATTATGGGCAAAAAAATAAACTTCTACGCTATTGAGATTCGATGCCAAAACTCCCGAAGCATGATATTTTTCATCCATAAAAAGAACGTCACCCTTTCTAACAAGCGTTTCAATCAAAGCAATATTTGCGTTAAAACCGCTCCCCAAAATTACACCCTCTTCAAAACCGTTCGCCCCGCACAAGGCTCTCTCAAAATCATAATGGATTTGATGGTAGCCGTTTACAAGCATCGAAGCCTTGGCGCTGTTGAGCTCAAGAGTGGAGAGTTCTTGGCATGTGCAAGTGTGAAGCTCTTTATTGTGCGAGAGCCCCAAGTAGTCATTTGAAGCAAAATCCAGCAACGTGTTATCCGCAACTTCTCTGGTTCTGTATCTGCCTGAGCGCTTTAATGCCCTGAGTTCATTTTCATAATACATCTTAGCTATCCGACTACAACTTTATTTCTTCCTCTATTTTTTGCCTCATACAGAGCATCGTCTACTCTTTTGAGAACAAACTCTATATCTTCCCCGTGTATATATTCCACCACACCCATACTTATGGTAATTGGAACAATTATTCTGCTTTCTTGCACTTTTTTTCTTATTTTTTCAGCTATTTTTCTTGTGTCTTCTTTATTGACATGCGGCAGTATTATCACAAATTCTTCTCCGCCCGTACGACAAAAAACGTCATTTTCTCTTAACATGGAAGAGATTAAAAGGGTATATTCAACCAATACATTATCGCCGATATTATGTCCATGCCTATCGTTTACCTGTTTGAAAAAATCTATATCAAACATTATTACGGACAATTCATTGCTATAACGGTTAGCACGGACAGTTTCATCTTTTATCTTTTGATTGAATTGTCTGCGATTTCCTATCCCCGTCAAAGCATCCGTAATACTTAAATGCTCAAGCTTGTTTTTATAGTTTTCTTCTTTTGTTATATCTGACAATACGATACTGTAATGATGTTTTTCTTCAGAAACAAGGGATGCGTTTATGAAAAAATACTGTATTTTCCCATAAAAGTTCATTCCGACTTTTATATTTTTATTTTTATTCTCTACAAGATATAAAACCCAAGATTGCCCGTTCATATCTTTTTTCAGGTATTCGTTCTCTTCTATAAAATAATCACATATGCAGGTGTGTTCTTTTTTAAATTCTTCAAGCGTTTTGTATTGAATAAAATATTTGAAAAATGCTTTATTTACGTCCAGTATTGTTTTGCCGTCATTTAAAATAACAATATTTGAAGCCGTGTCTATAATATTTTTATAGTATTTTTTTTGCTTTGTATTTGCATAAAACAACAAGGCAACTACAATCATAATGATACTGAGTATAATGATAATCGAGATTGCAAACCATTTAAACATAAAAAAATCCAAATCCATACTCGAGAGGTCTTTTATCTTTTTAAACATAACAAAATATCCAAGCGGCTCGGAATTGTTATTTCTCAATCCGTAAGACGCTATAATATAGCCGTTTTCAACCTTGTACGAATCATTAAAATACTCTTCAATCTTTCTCGCTTGCAAATAATCCATAAGCACTTTGGGCGCATCCAAATTCGCTACATAATAGTCGTCTATAAATAAATTTGTAAATGGAAATTCCAGCTGCTTTTTGTATTCTTTTTTTAAGAGAACAAGAGAATAGATATTGGATTCGCTCAGCTGCTTGGAGATGGAATTAAAGTGTGAAATAACTTCGATAATACCTATAAATTTTTCATTTTTAATAATTGGCACGATTGCCTTGATGGATAAATCAAATTTTCCTACACT
>JAHJJX010000011.1 GCA_018822665.1 bacterium | reverse complement strand
TTAAGCGGTGTTTTTGAAGGAAAAAGCACAGGTACCCCTATCGCTATGATAATTTATAACACAAACCAAAAATCCAAAGATTATTCCAATATAAAAGATATTTTTCGTCCGGGGCATGCCGATTTTACCTATTTTCACAAATATGGTATTCGTGATTATCGCGGCGGAGGGCGCTCTTCTGCCAGAGAAACAGCGGCAAGAGTTGCAGCCGGGGCAATTGCAAAGCTTATATTGCATACTCTTAATATTAATATTTACAGCGGAATCAGTGATATTGCCGGAGTCAAATCAGAAGTTTTTGATTATGCCCATGCAAAACAAAGCATTATTTATTCGCTTGACGCAAATAAAGAAGAAGCGCAAAAAGCTGTGATATTAAAAGCTAAAAACGCGCATGATTCGGTCGGAGGTGTTTCAAGAGTTCTAATAAAAGGAGCGCCAAAAGGTTTAGGACAGCCGCTTTATTATAAATTGGATGCTGTTTTGGCAGATGCAATGATGGGCATCAATGCTGTTAAAGCTGTGGAAATCGGGGATGGAGTGCTCAGTGTATCGCTTCTTGGTTCGCAAAATAATGACGAGATAAGAAAGGGTGGTTTTGTAACAAATCATTCCGGAGGAATTCTAGGCGGAATCAGCAATGGCGATGAGATAGTAGTGAATGTGTATTTTAAACCGACCCCTTCTATTTTTAAAGAGCAAAAAACCCTAACGACTGCAAACGAAGAGGTTGATTTTGCCTTAAAAGGAAGACACGACCCGTGTGTGGCAATCAGAGGAAGTATCGTTTGTGAAGCCATGGCCGCGCTAGTGATAGCAGATATGCTGCTTTTAAACATGGGCTCATCCATGGATGGAATCAAGAAATACTACAATTAAGCAGGTCTTTGGGGCTTGCTAAAAATAGTAATTTACAGAAGCTCTGTAAGTTTCTTCTTTTTCATAGTTGTCTAAAAAATATTTTTGTTTGTAGTCGTATTTGAATTGCATTTGCAAGTTTTGCATAAGTCTGAAATTTTGAGATACTTTGATAAGCCATTGTGCATCGCCCGTATCGTAATATCTTCTTTTGGCCTCGAAATTGGTACTCATAAAAGGGTATGCGTCAATCACCAAACCAATACTTCCATCCATTGCTGAGACAAGTTTATCTTCTACGTAAAAAAGAGGTTCAGCCATACCGTAGAGATATGCCAGTTCATTTCCCCAGCTGTAGCCAAATCCTACTGTGGAGATAAAGTTGGTTTTATTATTGACATAGTCATTATCCCATCCGAATTTTGTTCTCCATGAAAAGCTGTCAAAAAATTCTGACCTTTGAGCCAAAGATACGATAGAGATAATTGTTGCATTTTCAACTTTAACTTCATTTTCTTTATAGGAAAAGAGCAGATTCAGAAATTCTATTTGCGTTGCTCTTAAAAACCCATAACCGCTGTCCTCTAGGTCGTGGTATGCCGGCCTGATTCCTAAAAAGCCTAGAGTTTCATTGTTTCTCTCTCCCAAAGACAGAGTGGTTTTTATAGCTCTGTGGCTGTTTATAGGGTTGTGTGGAATCTCAATATTTAACTTTTGACCCTGTCCAAGCTCTGCCCTTTTTTTGGAAATAGTATAAAAGAGCTCAAGATAATCCTCTTTGTTCATATCGTTTTTACTAAATGAATATTCCAAAAATTCGGTTGCGGCTTCTAGAATATATCTTTTTTGCTGTATATCCATGTGCTCATTATTGAGAATATCTTCAAGGATAATTTTTTTATTGACAAGTTCTCTTGGCATGTGGAGGTAAAGCGGATGGATTAATTTTTCGTACTTTAAGAGAATAGACCTTTTGGAGGCTCGATAATTCGTATTGCTGATAATTCCCTCAAGTTTTGTTGCATGAACAGTCTCAAGAGGGATAACCTGATAGTTAAAATACTCCCTTAAATGGATACTCGGCCTTGCCAGCTCAATGAGCCATAGCATATTGTAAGAACAATTTTCCGTGAAAAAATAATAGCGTGACTGGGTGCCGTTAAGCTCCCAAATATGCCTTACCATGTTAAGAACCTCTTTTTCATCCAAATCGAGGTCATATTCCCAAATATCTCTTTGCTCCGTATC